>CABYSI010000001.1:0-181013 GCA_902521635.1 uncultured SAR86 cluster bacterium
TACCTTATATCTTTAAGGCTTCGTATGATAAGGCCAATCGATCTTCAATAGATTCTTATCGAGGCCCGGGTGTTGAAAAAGGTTTAAAAAAATTACTCGAGTTGAAAAAAGATTATAAAGTCCCTCTTATTTCAGATATACATAATCCAGAAGAGGCTGAATTAGCTTCAAATGTTTTAGACATAATCCAGATACCAGCATTTTTAAGTAGACAAACAGATTTGATTGAAGCTGCATGCGCTACCTCACTGCCCATAAATATAAAAAAGGGTCAATTTCTTGCTCCATCAGACATGAATAATATATTAAAAAAATGTAGTCATTTTCAAAACGAAAATATAATGATTTGCGAACGCGGAACCTCTTTTGGATACAATAATTTAGTTGTTGATATGTTAGGAATGGTTGAACTTAAGAAAAACTCTCCTGTAATTTTTGATGTTACTCATTCTTTACAAAAACCAGGAGGTTTGGGCGATAAAGCGGATGGAAGAGGATCTAGCGTTTTAGACTTAGCAAGAGCAGGTATGTCCCTCGGTCTGGCTGGATTATTTCTTGAAGTGCATCCGGATCCAACGAAAGCTTTATGTGATGGGCCATGTGCCTTGCCTTTACAAAAACTCGATCAATTCCTAAATAAAGTCAAGAACTTAGACGAATTAATTAAGGAATTTTAATAAGGTTCTTCATGAAAATACAAAATATAGAAGGCTTTGAAGTTATAGACTCAAGAGGCAATCCAACAGTAGCAGCGAGAGTTAACCTTGAAGGCTCTATATCCGCTTTAGCGATGGTACCCTCTGGAGCTTCTACTGGTCAGCATGAAGCAAATGAGAAACGTGATAAAGATGCTAACAGATATCTAGGCAAGGGTGTCTTAGGTGCAGTTAATGCAATCAATACAGAGATATCCTCTTTACTAAAAGGTAAGGATATATTTGACTTGTTAGCTAATGACAAACTAATGATAGATGCAGACGGAACTTCCAATAAAAGTAATCTTGGAGCAAATGCAATATTGGCTGTTTCAATGGCATCTGCAAAAGCCGCCTCGATAGCAAATAAAATTCCTCTTTATACATTTTTAAATAATAAATATTCAGAATTCTGTGAGACAGATATTTTACCTTCTCTTCCAATTCCCATGATGAATATTCTTAACGGTGGAGCCCATGCAGATAATCCAATCGATTTTCAAGAATTTATGATTCAACCAAGAGGGTTCAATTCTTTTTCTGAAACGTTAAGAGCTGGAGTCGAGATTTTTCATACCCTAAAAAATATTCTCTCTTCAAAAGGTCTAAATACATCAGTAGGTGATGAAGGAGGTTTTGCTCCAAACATAAAATCACCTGAAGAGGCTCTTGACCTAATTATGATAGCAATAGAAAAGGCAGGATATTCCCCAGGTGAGCAAGTTGGGCTGTGTCTGGATATAGCTGCAACTGAATTTTATTCGGATTCAGTTTATAGCCTAGCAGGTATGAATAAAGATTTTAGCTCTGCTGACATGGTAGGCTACATTCAAGACTTGTGTAAAAAATATCCTATTAGCTCAGTTGAAGATGGGCTTGATGAAGATGATTGGGACGGATGGACAAAACTTACGGAATTATTAGGTTCCCAAATTCAACTAGTCGGCGATGACTTGTTTGTTACTAATCCAGAAAGAATTAAGAAAGGCATAAAAAACAATTCTGCCAATTCAGTTTTAGTTAAGGTAAATCAGATTGGAACACTTCTTGAGACTTTTGAATCCGTAAAAACTTCTATAGATAATAATTTTACTACTGTTATTTCTCATAGATCTGGCGAAACTGAAGATACATTTATTGCAGATTTAGCTGTAGCAGTGGCTTCAGGTCAGATAAAGACAGGAGCACCCTCAAGATCAGATAGGGTAGCTAAATATAATAGACTATTGATGATAGAGTCGGATTCTGAAATATATATTCGATGATAAAAAAAGTAATTCTAATCATAAAGGCGCAACCCATTTTCTTTGCTTCTTTTATCATATTAAGTTTTATAATTGGATTAACTCAATATCAAATTTGGTTTGGAGATTTTAGTAGGAACGACCTACAAACTCTTAAAGAAGATATGGCTTTAGTCGAATCAGAGACTAATTTGATCAAGGAACAAAACCAAGATTTGCTTAAAGAAAAACAAAAATTAAGTTCTGGAAAGGAAGCCTTAGAGGGAGCAGCTAGAATAGAGCTTGGAATGATAAAACAAGGTGAAAAGTTTTATGTTTTTAAAGAAGAGTCCTCTGTTGACTCATTAAAAGAAAATTAAATTGATAGAACCATTCGTAGTGATATTACCCGGCGCAGGATCAGGATTGCGTTTTAACTCAGATACCCCAAAACAATTTCATACATTAGAAGGAAAGTTAGTCATTGATTATTCCATAGATCTTTTTTTAAGCTTTAAAGAATGCAAAAGCATAATTATCGCTTTGTCCAACACCCGTATATTTGAAAAAAAATTTAAGAATGATGAAAGAATAAAAATGATCGAAGGTGGAGATTCTAGAGCAGATTCTGTAAGGGAAGGTTTTAATAAATTGATATCGCTAGGGCATAAAGAGCATATATTGATTCATGATGCTGCTAGGCCTTGTCTTCGGTTAATTGATGTCCAAAACTTTTTGAAAACTTTTTCATCTACAAAAGCAGATGGGATGATTTTTGCAAAACCTAGCACAGACACATTAAAGTCTTCAAAGGATGGTAAAGTCATAGATAATACGGTTGATAGATCTTTATTTTGGGAGGCACAAACTCCACAAATCTTTAAATCTCAGAGATTATCTCAAGCTTACAGATCTTATAGAGGAGATTTAAGTAAGGTTACAGACGAATCATCTCTTTTCGACAACAAAAAAGAGAATATAATTTTATTCGAAAGCCCTTCCAATAATATGAAAATAACCAGCCCAGGCGATTTACAATTGGCAGAACAATTAATTAGGAGTTCTAAGGACTAGATAGATGCGTATTGGACATGGATATGATGCTCATAAATTAGTTCCAGGTAATGGAATGACTCTAGGGGGCATTGAAATTAAATCCGATTATTCAATTGAAGCTCATTCTGATGGAGATATTATAGTTCATACTTTAATTGATGCTTTAATGGGAGCAGCAGCATACGGTGATCTTGGAACTTATTTTCCTTCTGAAGATCAGTCACTTAAGAATATTTCTAGCCTATCTATGCTATCTACAGTTTTAGAAAAACTTAATATGGATGGTTACAAGATTTCAAATATTGACCTTACTTATGTGGGGCAAGTCCCTAAATTAATATCTTACAGTATAGAAATTAGACAAAATTTATCTTCCTTCATTAACATAGACATCGACAAAATAAGTTGTAAAGCTACAACAACTGATCATTTAGGATTTGAAGGAAAACTAGAAGGAATATCTTGCCACTGTGTTGTGTTAATAGACCGGTAATAAAAATAAAAAATGAAAATTCTACTTTCAAATGATGATGGATATGATGCACCCGGACTCGAAGTACTTTTTGATACGTTGAAGGATTTTGCAGAACTTTGTGTTGTCGCTCCAGAAGAAAATAATAGCGGAGCAGGATGTTCCATAACGACTAATAAACCTATGCATGTTACCAAACAAAAAAATGGTTTTTTTTCTGTTAGTGGAAGACCGGCAGACTGCGTATATCTTGGAATAAATGAGTTAGCTCCCTGGAAACCAGATATTGTGATTAGTGGAATAAACCTTGGGGCAAATATGGGAGAGGACCTGCTTTATTCTGGAACAGTCGGTGCCGCATTAGAAGCGAGAGGCTTAGATTATCCTTCTATAGCTATATCTGCTGCTGCATTTCATCAACCAGGTTCCGAAAATTTTATGGAACCTAATTATCAAACCTCTGCTGATGTTGTTCTAGATCTTCTCCAAAATTATGAATTAGGTGAGATAGATTCATCTCTTGTTCTTAATATAAATACACCTAATATTGAATTTTCAAATGATCTTAGATACGTAATTACTTCAGTTGGGACATGGGGTGAAAGAACTCCTCCTGGCGTAGAAGAAGATATAAAAGGCAATAAGACATACTGGACGACCCATAGAGGTGAATTTCCACAGAATAAAGAGAATTCTGACATAGCAATATTACAGGGTGGTAAAGTATCTATATCCCCAATTAATCCGAGTTTCACTATTGATGAAGTATCGAATGGAAGCTTTAGTTTAAGAATGAAATGAGCCTAGATAAAGAAAATTTACTAGGTCAGGGTATGACCTCCTTAAGGACTAGGCAAAGACTAATTGAAAGACTGACTGAGAAAGGTATATCAGATGTAAGGGTACTCGAGGCTATGAGAGATAGTCCTCGACATTTATTTCTAGATGAAGCTCTCGCAACAAGGGCATATGAAGATTTATCCTTACCAATTGGTTATCAGCAGACAATCTCACAACCCTACATAGTAGCTAGGATGACTGAATGTCTGATTTCAGATGAGCGTTTATCAGAAATTCCTCTTGAAAATACTCTGGAAATTGGTACAGGTTGCGGTTATCAAACATATCTTTTATCTATCTTTTCAAAAAAGGTTACAACTATTGAAAGAATTGAGCCTCTTCAAATAAAAGCTAAGAATATTCTTAAGAGTCTTAAGGTTAATAATGTATCTTTTAAGTTTGATGATGGTAATAACTTAGGTCAGCAACAATACGATGCCATTCTTTCAGCAGCAGCTCCTTTAGAAGTTCCACATAACCTTAAAGTGCGTCTTGCTGTTGGCGGTAAATTAGTTTTACCTGTCGGCAATAATGAACAACAAGTTCTTACCTTAGTAAAAAGGATTTCAGAAGACGAATTTTTAGAAGAAAAACTCGAAGAGGTTATGTTCGTTCCTTTGCTTAAAGGAGTAGTTTCATAAATAAAGAAGGTAAATTCTCTCTATTCTGCAAAGGAATTGCCATGGGAGTTGCAGAGGTTATTCCAGGTATTTCTGGAGGCACTCTAGCTCTTATCTTGGGTATATATGAGAGACTTATAAATGCTATTAGTTCTTTTAATCTTGACCTCATTAGTTTGCTCAAGAGTAAAAGAATAATTGAAGCTTGGGATCAAGTTGATGGAACTTTTATAACGTTGCTTATTATTGGTATGTTGACCTCAATTTTTATCTTTTCTTCCCTCATATTACTCTTCATGGAAGAATATCCTTTAATTTTCAAATCCTTTTTGTCGAGCATTTTGCTCTGTTCTGCTTTTTTAGAACCACTGAAACCCAAAATGTCAGTACGATTTCTAATAGGATTAACCCTTTCTATTTGTATTTGCAGTTTTCTATATCTTTTACCTTCTAGGGAATTGGTGGATATAAACCTTTTGTATTTATTCTTTTCAGGATTCATTGCCATTACAGCATTAATAATTCCAGGCATATCAGGTAGTTTCATTCTTCTTTTACTTGGAACATATACCACTATGCTAATGGCTGTTAGGGATTTAAATTTCTATCTAATTTTTATCTTCCTATCAGGAGCAATAATTGGCTTATTAAGCACAGTCAGATTCATCAAGTTTCTATATGAAAAGGAAAGACATCTACTCCTCTCAATTTTCTTTGGGTTAGTAATTTTTTGCATACCACTTATTTGGGTCAACGAAACAAGTAATACAACTAGTGACTTTAGTTTTCTATATGTTGTAACTGGAGGTTCGCTTGGTTTTCTCTTAATCTTTTTATTTAACAAGATTAAGAAAATTTAGCGTTCAATCATATCAAATTTATCTTTCACTTCTTTCCATTGCTCTGAATCAGGAAGCGGATCTTTTTGTTCAACTATATTGGGCCACTCCATACAGAGCTCCGCATTTAGCTCTATATATTTTATTTGATCTTCTGGAACTTCGTCTTCCGAATAAATAGCATCTATCGGACATTCAGGTTCACATAAAGCGCAGTCAATGCACTCATCGGGATTAATAACTAACATATTGGGACCTTCGTAGAAACAGTCAACAGGACAAACTTCTACACAGTCTGTTAACTTGCATTTAACACATGCATCTCCAACAATAAAAGCCATTACTTATCATTTTATCAGCTAACCAATATTTGAGTAACCATCATCTAGACAAAGATTTGATTTCTGTTCTAATGATAAAGAACACTATTTAGTAAATTGGAATTAACTGATCTAGAAAATCTTAGCTCACAATTGGGAGCCCTTCTTCTTGAAAATAAGATGTATTTTACTTGCGCAGAATCTTGTACTGGAGGGTTACTATCTCAATCTATAGTTTCAGTAGCAGGAAGTTCAGCTTGGTTTGGCTGTAGCTTCATTACGTATTCAAACAGTTCAAAGCATAAAATTCTTGGTGTGACAAAGGAATCCCTCAAGTCATTTGGAGCTGTAAGTGAAGAAGTGGTGGGAGAAATGGTCACTGGAGCTCTAAGTGAAAGTAGGGCTAATCTTGGTGTTGCAATAAGTGGTATAGCAGGACCAGGAGGAGGATCTTCTGAAAGGCCTGTAGGAACGGTATGTATAGCTTGGAAACTTAATGAAGGTGCAGAAATTAAAGAAACATTCTTATTTGAAGGAAATAGAAACGAAGTAAGATATAGAACAGTTTTAAAAGCCCTAGAGGGGGCCATAAACTTATTAAATTAAAATTTTAAATAATACTGTTTATTTATACAGTATTTTGTATAATGCAATAATATTCTAAACGGAGAAATATTATGGCTCATAAAAAGGTGACTGACATAAAAGAAGTAGATAAATCCAAACAACTAGATAGCGCTTTAGGTCAAATTGAGAGACAGTTCGGCTCAGGCACAGTCATGCGCATGGGAGAGAAGAGGCATGAGAAGATTCCTGCCATTCCAACTGGATCATTAGGACTAGATATTGCGTTAGGCATAGGTGGACTTCCCAGAGGTAGAATTGTAGAGATTTATGGTCCTGAGTCTTCTGGTAAAACAACACTTACTCTCGAAGTGATAGCACAATGTCAAAAATTAGGTGGTACAGCCGCATTTATAGACGCTGAGCATGCATTAGACCCTATCTATGCTGAAAAACTCGGGGTAAATGTTGATGAATTGCTAGTTTCGCAACCTGATACTGGTGAGCAGGCTCTAGAAGTTGCAGATATTATGGTTTCATCTGGTGGCATTGATATATTGGTTATTGACTCAGTAGCAGCTCTAGTTCCGAAGGCCGAAATAGAAGGAGAGATGGGAGACCACCATGTTGGTCTACAAGCAAGATTAATGTCGCAGGCACTAAGAAAGATTACAGGAAATGTGAAAAAATCAGATACTCTGGTTATATTTATCAATCAAATAAGACATAAAATAGGAGTCATGTTTGGAAGTCCAGAAACGACTGCAGGAGGGAATGCCCTCAAATTTTATTCTTCCGTAAGAATGGACATAAGAAGAATCGGTACTGTCAAAGACGGTGATGAGGCGGTAGGCAACGAAACTCGAGTGAAGGTCGTCAAAAATAAAGTATCACCACCTTTTAAACAGGCTGAATTTCAGATACTTTACAATAAAGGGATAAATAGATTGGGAGAGTTAATTGATAAAGGAGCTGATCTCGATATCATAGAAAAGGCAGGAGCCTGGTATAGTTACGAAGGTGAAAAGATAGGACAAGGTAAGGCTAACTCTATCGAGTTTCTTGAGCAAAATCCTAAATTACTTAAGACGATAGAAAAGCGAGTCATGGATTCCATCAATAAAGAGGATTAATTTCCCTTTCTCAAATCACCTTTTTTGTTATAGGATTCAAACGTGGCGACTAATTAAGTCGCCACTTTTATGAACAATAAGGAGATATTATGGGGAATGCATATATAGTCGGTGCAGTAAGAACACCAGGTGGTAGGAAAAATGGAAAGCTAAGTCAGTGGCATCCTGCTGATCTAGGAGCACTTGTTCTTGACGAAATAGTAGAAAGAACCGGAGTAAAACCCGAAATGATTGATGATGTAATTTTTGGATGTGTCAGTCAGTCAGGAGCGCAATCAGGAAATATAGCAAGAACAGCTGTACTAGCCTCTTCTTTACCTGAATCTGTTCCAGGCACAACAGTTGATAGGCAATGTGGTTCTTCCCAGCAAGCAATTCACTTCGCTGCGCAGGCTGTTATGTCTGAAACACAAGATATTGTTATAGCTGGTGGTGTAGAAGTTATGAGTCAAGTACCTATAGGGGCAGCAATCATAGATAGTTTTAATGCAGGACATGGTCAACCTTTTGGAGGCAAGGGTACTAGTGAGAGATATCCAGGCGTGCAATTTAGTCAATTCACTGGAGCTGAAATGATGGCTGAACGATGGAAAATGCCAAGAGAAGAATTAGATAACTTTGCTTTGGCGAGCCATCAAAAAGCTATTAATGCAACGGAAGGTGGATTTTTCGACAGAGAAATAGTTCCTGTAGAAGGAAATCTTCCAAGTGGTGAGAAGGAGATGGTCACTGTAGATGAAGGTATTAGATTTGATGCAAGTGAAGAAAGTCTATCTGGATTGAACACTTTAACTGATGAAGGAGTTTTAACTGCTGGAACATCAAGCCAGATTTGTGACGGAGCAGCTGCAGTTATGTTGGTAAATGATGCCGGTCTTGAGAAGCTTGGACTTAAACCAAGAGCAAAGGTCGTAGCTTTAGCTCTGGCAGGTGATGATCCAGTAATTATGTTGACTGGACCGATACCTGCTTCAAAAAATGTTTTAGAAAAAGCCTCTATGTCTATCGAAGATATTGATTTATATGAAGTAAATGAAGCATTCGCTCCAGTGCCATTGGCGTGGGCAAAGGAATTAAATGCTGATTTAGATAAATTAAATGTCAATGGCGGAGCAATGGCTCTTGGCCACCCATTAGGAGGAACAGGAGCAAAACTTATGACTACATTGTTACATGAACTAGAAAGAAGGGAAGCTAGGTATGGTTTACAAGCGATTTGTGAAGGCGGAGGCACAGCCAACGCAATGATAATTGAAAGGATCAGTTAGCCTTTAATAATTGAGACAAGATCTTGATGAGAAACTAATTTAGGTTTCTCATCTTGTCTTTCCTTTAATTCAATTTCACCCGTTTCTAAAGTTCTTTCGCCGATGATTATTATGAAAGGAATTCCTGTAACTTCCATGTCAGCAAACTTAACTCCGGGCCTTTTATCTCTATCATCCCAAAGCACATCAATATTATTATCTTTAAGTAATTGATAAATTTCTGAACATTTTTTCTTTATTTCCTCTTTACTCTTTTGATTAACTTCAACTATAGCTACTTCAAAAGGTGCTAGTGATTTTGGCCATATAATTCCCTTGTCATCATAATTTTGTTCAATCGAGGCTGCCACGATTCTCGAAGCGCCGATTCCGTAACATCCCATTTCAGGATATATATCTTTATCCTCGCCTTGTATCCTTAGATTAAGAACTTCAGAATATTTCCTTCCTAGTTTGAAAATATGTCCAACTTCAATTCCTTTTTTTAACTTTAACAAACCTTTTCCATCTGGACTGGGCATACCCTCCAGAGAAGCAGGATCTTGTCCTTCTTGAAGTTCGGCCAACAGCTCTGCATTAATCGCATAATCACTTTTGTCGCTGAAAGCTAGAAGATCTTCTCCCGAATCTGCAAGAACATGAAATTCTTCCGAATCAGAGCCTCCTATAGCGCCACTATCTGCTTTGACAATTCTATAATCTAATCCAATGTCATCGAATATTTGTATGTATGCTTCCTTCATATTTGAGTAGCTTTTATCCATACCTTCTTTATCAAGATCAAAAGAATACGCATCTTTCATAATGAATTCTCTTGATCTCATTACACCGAATCTAGGTCTTATTTCATCTCGAAATTTGGTTTGAATTTGATATAAATTCACAGGCAGTTGTTTATAACTTGTTATGAGGTTTTTACATAAATCAGTAATTATTTCTTCGTGAGTTGGTCCAAGGCAGAATTTATTTTCGTGACGATCAAAAAATATTAGAAGTTCTTGTCCGTACTTATCGATTCTTCCAGATTCTTCCCACAGCGAAGCTGGCTGGACCATAGGCATTAAAATTTCTTGTGCACCCGCATCATCCATACCTTTTCTAATGATATTTTCTACTCTTTGAAGTACTTTCTTTCCTAATGGAAGCCAGTTGTATATTCCAGATGCAACTTGCCTGATTAAACCCGCCCTAATCATTAGTTGATGGCTAATTATCTCTGCATCGGCAGGATTTTCTCTTTGAGTGCCTAAGATTAAGTGTGAAGCTTTCATAAAGTGTCTTTGCTAATACTAACATATAGCTAGTTTTCGAGAATCTATATAATTAAAATTGCTATAATTACTGTTTGAGCTGTAATTCAACTTTAGTTATTTAGTAATCGTTTATGCCGACATATATTTTTAAGAATACAAAAACAGATGAGATTTTTGAAAAACAAATGCGAATTTCAGAGTTGGACGAATTTAAGAAAGAAAATCCTGATCTCATTCAAATGCCTACAGCGCCATCATTTAGACTAAAGGGAACAGGATGGTATGAAACAGACTTTAAAACAGGAAACAAAAAAAATATTGCTAAAAGCGATAATGAAACTCAGTCATCTCCAAAGCCTAAAGAAAAAAAGGAATCGCCAACAAAAAAAGTACCATCTGAAAAGAAATGAAAAGAACACATAAATGTAATCAAGTTACCACAGATTTAATTGGTCAAGAGATTACCGTCTCGGGTTGGATCCATAGGAGGCGGGATCATGGTGGGGTAATATTTTTTGATGTAAGAGATGAACACGGATTGGTTCAAGTTGTCTATAACCCAGAATCTAAAGATACATTTTCTTTAGCTGAGACCTGTAGAAATGAATTTGTAATATTCTCAAAAGGGATTGTAAACGAGAGGCCAGTCGGTACAGCTAATGATAATTTAATAACAGGAGAGGTTGAGATTATTGCTTCAGATCTTGAAATTCTTAACTCGTCTTTGCCAATACCTTTTCAATTAGATGAATATTCATCTGTTGGAGAAGAGACTCGCTTGAAATATAGATTCTTGGATTTGAGGCGGACTGAAATGCAAGATAATCTCAGACTAAGATCAAAAGTCTCAACCTCGCTCAGAAACTATCTTGATAATGAAGATTTTATTGAAATCGAAACCCCTCTTTTAACAAAAGCAACGCCTGAAGGTGCAAGAGATTATTTAGTTCCCAGTAGAACATTTCCAGGTCAATTCTTTGCTTTACCTCAGTCTCCACAATTATTTAAGCAAACACTTATGGCATCCGGCTTTGAAAAGTATTTTCAATTCGCTAAGTGTTTCAGAGATGAGGATCTTAGGGCCGATCGACAGCCAGAATTTACACAATTAGACATAGAGATGTCCTTCGTAGATTCCAAAGAGGTTATGAGCTTAATTACTAAAATGATTAAACAAGTATTTAAAGAATCTCTGTCAGTTGATCTGGGAGAATTTGTTGAGATTACATACCGTGAGGCTATTGAGAAATATGGTGTTGATAAACCAGACCTAAGAAACCCTCTAGAGTTAATTGAAGTAAAAGAATTGTTTAAAGAATGTGATTTTAAGGTTTTTAATGAACCAGCAAATGATATAGATTCAAGAATTGCCGCGATTAAAGTGCCTAATGGGAAGTTATTAACTAGAAAACAAATAGATGAGTATACGGAGTTTGTTGGAAACTATGGTGCAAAAGGACTTGCTTATATTAGAGTAGAAGACCCCTCAAAAGGAAAAGAGGGACTTCAATCGCCAATTATAAAATTTATAGAGGATTCCATCATAGAATCTTTATTATCAACTTTAAAAGTTCAGGAAGGAGATATAATTTTCTTTGGAGCAGGAAAAAGAAATATTGTGAATGATTCATTGGCTGCATTACGGGATCTTGTCGCAAAAGATCTAGATTTACTTACTTGTGAATGGGCACCATGTTGGGTGGTAGATTTTCCAATGTTTGAGAAAAATAAAAGTGGAGATTTAACACCATTACATCATCCATTTACTGCTCCGAATTGCACTGCAGATGAACTAAAAAATGATCCGCTTGGTGCATTAACAGAGGCATACGATATTGTTTTAAATGGTACTGAGCTTGGAGGAGGCTCTGTAAGAATACATGATAGATTAATGCAAGAGACTGTATTGAAGCTTCTCAACATTAATGAGAAAGAAGCAGAAGAGAAATTTGGTTTCTTAATTTCAGCATTACAGCATGGCTGTCCTCCGCATGCAGGCCTGGCAATAGGTTTTGATAGAATGATCATGCTAATGACTGGTTCAGATTCTATAAGGGACGTAATCGCCTTCCCTAAAACTCAAACAGCATCTTGTTTACTTACTGAGGCACCAGGACAAGCTGCGGACGAACAACTTGAAGAATTACATATCAGGTTCCATGGACTAGACAAGGAGGATTAAGTGGCCGGTCATTCAAAGTGGGCAAATATTAAGCATCGAAAAGGGAGACAAGATGCTAAGAGAGGAAAGATTTTTTCTGTATTGATCAGAGAACTTACAGTTGCGGCAAAGCTTGGTGGCGGGGTAACAGACGATAATCCAAGACTGCGTACTGCAGTTGATAAGGCCTTAGCTGCAAATATGACTAAAGATACTATTGAAAGAGCTATTCAAAGAGGAGCTGGTGGCTTAGAAGGTGAAAACTTAGAAGAAGTAAGTTTTGAAGGATATGGACCTGGTGGAATAGCGATAATTGTAGAATCTATGACAGATAATAATAATCGTACTGTAGCTGAAGTAAGACATGCATTCACAAAATCAGGTGGTAATCTAGGAACTAACGGTTCCGTATCTTACCTGTTCGAAAAAAAAGGTTTAATAAATATTACTTCTGATCAAGATGCAGACCAAGTAATGGAGATTTCAATTGAAGCTGGAGCTGAAGATATTGAAGTAAACGAAGACGAAAGTATAACAGTGAGCTCTTCACCAGAAGACTTTGAAAATATAAAGAAAGCTCTGCTGGAGAAGGAAATTGATCTTATTGATTCTGATGTAGCCTTAATTCCAGAGACAACTGTCAAAGCTGATTTAGATACTTCTTTAAAGGTTTTTAAGCTGCTTGAAATGCTTGAAGACCTTGACGATACTCAAAATGTTACCTCCAATATAGAGTTCGCTGAAGGTATGCTGGATCATCTGGACTAATATGACAAATTCTAGAAATAAAGGCGCTTCTTTCGAAAGAGAAGTGGCTAATTTGCTTACTAATGATTTGAATTTAACAAATAATATCAGAAGAATACTCGAGCAAACCAGGGAGAAGCATTTACCAGATTTAATGTTGGGAAGGTGGTATCTTGAATGTAAAAGATACGGATCTGGAGCTGAACCATTGGACGCTTGGTGGAAGCAAGTATTAGAGGCTACAAAAAATAAAGGAATCCCTGCTTTAGTCTACAAATTCGATAGAAGGCCAATTAAAGTTAGAGTGCCTCTGGGAGCCATAAATCCTTCACTCCATTTAGATTCGCCTTTTACAGCAGATCTTTTATGGGATGACTTTATTTTTCTCCTAAAAGAACTTTATGCCAACGATATAGCTGATCACGAACAAATAGACTAATGAAGGATTATCATTTAAGAATTTATTACGAAGATACTGATGCACAAGGTGTTGTGTATTATGCTAACTATCTGAAATTTTTTGAAAGAGCCAGAACTGAGTATTTAAGAGAAGTTGGTTACGAACAAATGAAGCTTATGCAGGAAGGTATTATATTTATTGTCAGGAGTCTGGAGCTAAAACTTATCAAGCCAGCAAAATTAGATGACTCTGTTAAAGTGAAAACTGAACTGTCAAAGCTTGGAAAAGTAAGTTTCGATTTTAAACAAACCGCTTATGTCAATGATTCCTTGATTATCGAAGCGAATATAAAATGCGGTAGCTTAGATCCGAAAACTTTTACTCCTTCAGCACTTCCTGAATATTTATATAACGGAATGAAAAAACTACTTTTATAATTATATGGATCTCTCAATTTTAGAATTATTTTTAAATGCAAGTATTGTAGTTAAATCCGTCATAGTGATTCTAATTCTTGCATCTCTTGTCTCTTGGATGGTAATTTTCGAGCGTTGGATTTACATAAAAAAAGTAAATCAGGAATTCTTCAACTTTGAAACTAGATTCTGGTCAGACTCAGGACTAGAAGCTTTACTTTTAACAAGTCAAGAAGGGGAACATGAACCAATTGGTGCTGAATATATCTTTCAAGTCGGATATCTTGACTACAAACGTCTCATAGCTGAAAAAATTGATTCAGATACGATCATGTCGAGTGTGCAGAGAAATATGCAGGCTGCTTTAACAAAAGAGCAATCATTACTTGAAAAACATTTACCTTTTTTAGCCACTGTTGCTTCTGTGAGTCCTTACATAGGTTTGTTTGGAACAGTTTGGGGCATAATGAACTCATTCAGAGGGCTAGCCGGTTCATCTCAAGCAACATTATCTGCAGTAGCTCCCGGTATCTCTGAAGCTCTTATAGCAACGGCAATAGGACTTTTTGCAGCCATACCTGCTTTAATCGCTTACAACAAGTATATATCTGATTCTGATCGTCTCATTTCAAGTTTTGAAGGTTTTAAAGAGGAATTTTCTTCGGTTCTTCATCGCGATATACAGTCTGGTAAAAAATGAAACGAAGAAATCTAATATCTGATATCAATGTTGTTCCTTATATTGATGTAATGCTGGTTTTGTTAGTTATTTTTATGATATCTGCTCCTTTGATGGTTCAAGGAATTCAGATAAATCTTCCCGAAGCGTCCTCTGAAGCTCTGCCAGTCAAGAATAATGAACCTCTCATTATTTCCATTAAAAAGGATGGCGCTATCTTTTTGGAAACTGATTCAACTAGAGATAGATCTTTGAGTCTTGAGGAGATGAACAATTTAGTCTCGAAGATTTTTGAAGCTAGTCCTAGTTTACAAGTCGTCATAAGAGGGGATGGTGAAGTGAAGTATGAGAGAGTTATGACTGTTATGGCTGAGTTACAAATAGCCGGAGCTAATGACATAGGATTAATCTCACAACCAATATCATCTAAGTGAACTATTTTGCTCCACTCTTTTTATCAGTATTTATTCATTTTGGTTTAGTTCTATCCTTTTCAAATTTTTTTACCATAGACTTTGATAAATATAATATTGAAGCGAAAAAACCTATTACTGCTTATATTGTCTTTGCTGAAAGTAAAAAGACTCAAAAAAAACCCATTAAAATTAATCAAGATCTTCAAAATAAGACTATTTTGGAAATCGAGGCTGAAAAGATACAAATCACTAGCAGCACTTCAGTCATTGAAGCAATTGAAGCTCTGGAAAATATAAAAACTTCCGATACTCAAGAAAGAGCGGAAGTATTTCAATCCGATGTTGAGAAATACTCTTATGTAATCAAAAAACAAGTTATGGCAAACTGGAAAAGACCTAAAAATCTAAATTCAAATTTAAAGACTGAAATCCAAATTAATCTTGTGCCTACGGGTGAAATTATATCTTCAACAATAATCAAAGGGAGTGGCAACAAAATTTTTGATGATTCAGCTTTGTCCGCAGTTTCAAAGGTTAGATCTTTTGAAGGTTTAAACATGCAAATGAATCTCTTTGATGAGCACTTTAGAGAATTTATATTAATATTTAGCCCTAATTAATTTGAATGACGCAATGTTTTACAAAAATATTATCTTAATAACTGCATCATTATTTTTTCTTTCAACACTTTCCGGACAGCTCAGAATAGAGATCAAAGGTGGGCTAGAGGACCCAATCAATCTAGCAGTAGTTCCTATGCAATGGAATTTAGATAGCCCTCAAGATTTATTTGTTCATGAAGTAATAAAGTCTGATCTAGAATCATTCGGAGAATTCTATGTATTGCCTCCTAAGAATATGTTGAGTCTACCTAGTTCTAAAGAAGAAGTTTTTTTTAAAGACTGGAGAATATTAGGAACAGATTTCTTGGTGATAGGAGATATAGGTCTTTCGGAGGTGGAGAATGAAATAAAAGTTTCATTTTTCATTTTTGATATTGTGAAAGAAAGATTAATACATAAAGGAGTAGTATTTGGTACTAAAAAGTCTTTGAGAAGAATCAGTCATAAAATCAGTGATATTATTTATTCAAAGATATATGACATCCCAGGTATTTTTTCAACTCAAATAGCCTATATAGATAAGCCATCTGCCAGTGATCCTAACTATAACTTAATGATTTCAGATCTAGATGGATTTCAGAGCTTATCTCTTTTTTCTTCTCCTCAGCCTTTGATGTCTCCAAGTTGGTCTCCTGACAAGAAGAAAATTGCATATGTATCTTTTGAAGAAGGAACTTCGCGTATCTTCATACAACAACTTTCTAATGCCCAAAGGTTTGGTCTTAAACTCGAGAGAGGTATTAATAGCTCGCCAAATTGGTCACCAAATGGTGATAAATTGTCTGCTGTCCTATCCAGGACAGGTAATCCTGATATTTTTATCTACGATCTTAAGCTTTCTACTTGGATCCAAATTACGAATCATTTTGGAATTGATACTGAACCAGATTGGTCACCTGATTCTAATAAAATTTTATTTACCTCAAATAGATCTGGTTCACCACAGCTATATGAAGCAAATGTAAAAACGAACAGAATAAAAAGAATTACCTTCGATGGAACTTATAATGCGAGGGGTAGGTATCTACCCAACGGAAAGGATATTGTTTTTGTTCACAGAAGAAATGGTGTCTTCCACATAGCCAAGCAGAACTTGAGATCTGGAAATATATATATATTAACCGATACTTCATTAGATGAATCGCCAACAGTTTCACCTAATGGAAATGTGGTTATTTATGCAACTAAGGACGGGGATAAGGATATATTGGCTGGTATAACTTTAGATGGTAAGACGAAATTTATTATGCCTTCATTAAAGGGAGAGGCAAGAGAACCATCCTGGTCTCCTCTGATAGATTAGAATCAAAATAGAAGTATAATAGAAACAGGAGGCTTAAATGAACATCATACAAAAATCTTTAATAACTTTTCTCGTAATTACTGTAGCTTCATGCAGTTCTGTTTCAATGGATAGGACAAGCGATTCAACAGCCATATCCGCATCTGCATCAGATGCATACTCTGATAGTGGACTCACATCAAACAATATCCTTTATTTTGCATATGATAGGTCAGATATAAATTCTGAAGGTAGAGCGAAAATTAGATCCCTCGCTAATGTTATAAAAGACAATAATTTAAGTGTAAGGGTTGAGGGACATTGTGATGAGAGAGGAACACGTGAATATAATTTGGCCCTTGGAGAACAAAGAGCTAAAACAGTTGCTGAATTATTAATTATCAATGGTGTTTCTTCAGAAAAAATTTCTACTGTAAGTTATGGTGAGGAAAAACCAGCTTTATCTGGATCTAATGAGAGCTCTTGGTCAAAAAATAGAAGGGCACTAGTTAAAACATTCTGATTAATTTGAAAAATATTTTTCTTAGTTTTTTTCTTCTATTTTCCTTTACGATTTTTTCTGAAGAAAATGAAAGTTTAGAACTTCTCTATAAAAAGATAGAAGTCCTTGAAGAAGAAATTAGAGATTTAAGAAACATACTAGAGGAAAATTCTATTTTGGTTGATAGGTCTCTTGAACTTCAACAGCAGAGATATTTAGATTTAGATGCAAGAATATTAGAAATATCGAAAATCTCATCCGAAAATCTAAGCTCAGTTGATGAGGAGGACCAGTATTTAGATACTGAAGAAAAAGAATTATATAAGTCAGCATTAATTTTATTTGAAGAATCAAGATTCGCTGAGGCTCTAGAAATTTTCTCTCAAATTATAATTACTTTTCCTAATGGAGCTTTTACGGCTGATGCATATTTTTGGTCTGGAGAATTATTTTTGGCTCAAGAGATGTTCGAAGATGCCAAACTAAGCTTTAAAAATGTAGTAGATAATTTTTATCAACATTCTAGAACGCCAGATTCTTTATTTAAATTAGGCGAAATTTATAGAATAGAAGGCGATATTGAGAGGTCGTATGAATTTTATGAAAAGGTCAAAAAAGATTTCCCTGATTCTGGAGCTTTTCAATTATCAAAAAAATCTCAAGAAATTTTAAAAGAAGAGTCGAATTTAGTTGAGTAAACCTTTAAACTACGCATCTTTCGGGCCGTTAGCTCAGTCGGTAGAGCAGTTCGCTTTTAACGAATTGGTCCTGCGTTCGAGTCGCAGACGGCCCACCAACCTTTTATGAATATCTTTTTAATTTGTTTAGGAGGTTCTCTAGGAGCACTAAGCAGGTTTTACTTATCTAGTTTATTTCAAAAGTCGGAGAATTTTGAAATACCCTTGGGAATTTTAGTTGTAAATATTTCAGGCTGTTTTTTGTTGGGTTTGTTCTATCACCTAATGGATTCAAGTCTAGAAAGATACTTAACACCATTCCTTTTCATCGGATTCTTGGGTGCTTTTACAACCTTTTCGGCCTTTTCAAAGGAGTCTTTAGAATTGCTATATCAAGGTAATTTTTTGATGGCCTTTTTGTATGTAATATTATCAGTTTCTTCGTGCTTAGTAGCAACATGGTTAGGAATGAACCTTACAAAAATTAGTTAACTTTTAGCCCTCTTGTATCCCGCATTATTTGTCTATAACTATATCCCCTATAACCTTCAGAGGTTAAAAGTTTTGATGCCTCCTTGCGTAGCCATGTAATACCTTTTCCTGGATTATCTGTTTGCAACTCCTTTATAACATTCACTACCCTTTCTTTTTTTAGAGCCGATTCCATTGAAAGACTGTTGTTATTGAGCTCTTTATATTTGGGAGAGGACTTATCATTCATATAGCCCTTCAAATTTGAGACTTCGAGTGCATCCATCATCAACATAGTATTGTAGACAATGGTTTTTGATATTGGATTCCTATCCACTTCATCAAGTACAAGTCTTGCCCGAAAGATTATATGGGCTGCTAGCCTTAACCTCTCCGATATATTTTCACTATCTAGCATTTTTATAACATCATCCCATTTAGTAGAAAAATCAGATTCAGCTAAAATTTCAGCTGCTGCTGCGGCAATATTTTGTAAGTTCTTTTTTGGATCAAGATCTTCAACTGCTTCTTGGAGTTGAGTTAAAGAAATATCAAGATGTGATTCTTTAGATTCCATATATCTTCTTTTATCTTAACTATTGTTGTTTAATTATTAAATAACTTTATGTACACACTAATTAAGATTATTTTCACCGCCTTAGTGATAGTTATCATTTCTGAAATAGCTAAGAGGTCTACACTCATTGCGGGTATTGTAGCTTCCATTCCATTAACGTCTTTGTTAGCTTTTATGTGGCTACATTTTGATACACAAGACCCAAACTCCATAAGAGACTTGTCTAGAAATATTCTTTTAATGATACCTCCTTCTTTGACACTCTTTATCGCTTTATACAGCTTAATAGGATGGAATATATCTTTCTATTCAAGTCTATCTATATCAATTTTACTTACGGCCTTTGTGTATTGGATATATTTCTTTATATTAGGATTCTTTGGAATCAATTTAAAATAAAAAATAATATGAAATTATTTATGGTACATGTTGGATTTTATGACAGATCTATTGGGGAAGGGCTCTACGAGACCCATGTGAATTATTTTATAGCCGCTGAGAATGCCAAAGAAGCCAAAACCAAGGCACATTCCTTAGAGGAATTTCAGGCAAAATCTATGCACATTGATGGAATAAAAGAAATTTCAAATGTTCAAGGCTATGAAGTTATTTTGAAGGAAGGTTCCGAATCAGAGAAGGGAAAGGTCATTTCATATGATGAAGCAAAGGAGTTATAAGAGTGAGCGATACAATTTTTCAAAAGATCATCGATAAGGAATTACCTGCAGATATAATTTATGAAGATGATAAATCTTTAGTTTTTAGAGACATTAATCCTGTTGCGCCTACTCATCTATTAATAATTCCAAAAAAACAAATAGAAAAAATATCTGATGCACAAAAAGAAGATCAGGATCTTATTGGTCATTTGTTTCTTGTAGCCGGAGAAGTGGCGAGACAATTAGGAATACAAGATGCTTTTAGACTTGTTGTGAATAACGGTGCAGGAGCACAACAAACTGTTTTTCATCTCCATATACATCTTATAGCTGAAAGAGATTTTTCCTGGCCTCCTGGTTAAGAGAAGGACTTGAGGGCTTCAATAGATTTATGAGATCTTTCAATCTTATTATGGATAGACTCTGTTAGTTGGAAATTATTACCAGTTAAATCCAACGCCATCCTTAAATGCTTTATTGATGTTTCGTAAGACCCAGTTAAGAAAAAATATTCTGCTCTAGATAGGTGCAATCCTATTACATTCTTATCTAGCCCTTGCACCTCAGCTAACCAATACCAAACTTGAGGATCTTTAGGTCTTTTCAATGTGAGATCCTTTAGTATCTTTTCTCCCAATTTATAATCACCTTTGTTCATCAAAACTCTGTTATAAAGCATTGAGATAGGATAATTATAAGGATTAGTGCTTAACAGAGATGATGCCAATGCTTCTGCCTCAAAATAATTTTCTGCTTCAATATGAAGTTCTAAGAGACCTATTTGAAGCATGAGATTTTCACTGTCCATTTCCAATGCTTGCCTCATGCTATTTAATGCTTGAGAGTGTTTGTTGTCTCTAGAATATGCTAGAGCAAGTCCATAGTATGCTTCTAATTTTTCTCTTTCATCGGATGAATTTGTAAGTTCTTTTTGAAATATTGTTACAGCTTGTCGAGGTACTTCAGAAAAATGTACGATTGTTCTATTCCTTACGAGATCATAATCAAGTGAATTTCTATAGTTTTTATTTTCAAAGCCTTGTGCCCTGGATTGAGCATCCGCGATTCTATTTTTAGTAAGAGGGTGAGACCTTAAAAACTCCAGTTCGTTCGAGCCAGAAAGCCTACTTAAAGACTGTAATTTTTCAAACATGTAAGAAGTGCTTTTTGGATCGAAACCTGCCGATACCATATTTTTAAATCCAATTCTGTCAGCTTCTTGCTCATCTCCTCGACTAAAGGAGAGGTTCTGCTGAGTGATTGCTTGTTGACCTACTAGTAGAGCATTTGGATTACTTGTTGCTCCAGCAAGGGCTATACTTCCTAATATCATGAGGGAATTGGCTAAACTCCTATCTTTTTGTCTCTGCATTCTCCTTGCGAAATGTCTTTGACTTAAGTGAGCTAATTCATGAGATAGGACAGAAGCAAGTTGACCTTCAGTGTCTGCATGAAAAATAAGACCAGCATTGATGCCGATAATACCGCCAGGTGCAGCAAAAGCATTAACAGACTTTTCATCTATTAGCGCAATCTCCAATCTTCTATCACTTAATTCACTAAATTCGGATAATCTGTAAACTAAATGTTCGGAATAATCCTGAGAAACCGGATCGATATATTCTGGTAAAGTTCTGCGGAGTTGGGCCATATATAGCCTTCCTAAATTATATTCAGAGGCAATAGATATAACCGAAGACGAGCTATCTCCTATAATAGGGAGGTCTTCCTCGGAAGAAGATAAGTTGCTAGATACCAAGATCAACAAATAGATTATGAATTTCGCTATAATACTTCGCATATAATTTTTATAACGCTAATTATATTAAATTAAAGAATTAGATTAATTAAAAAATCATTAGTTCCACAATTATAATGCAGAGTTTATTAGATAAATTTATAAAAAGATTTTTCTCCAATGAGGAATCTGTATATTTTGCCATCCTCCTAATATTTTCTTTCCTTTTTATAATTTTCTTTGGTGATATCTTATTACCAGTAATAATCAGTGTAGTCATAGCATTTCTTTTAAATGGGTTGATGAATACCTTGTTGAAGATGGATATTTCTCAACAACTATCTTTGACCATAACCCTAATAGTCTTTTTTGGCTGCTATATGAGTTTATTTTTAGCCCTGCCTTCAATTGGGACAGAAATTAATAATTTATTGCAAAATCTTCCGACAATTGTGAGTTCTTTTCAACAGACTCTGGTTGAGATGAATAATTATTTTTCAAAAGAAGATATCGATTTGATTTTCGCCAATTTGAGCAATCAGATTAATAGTTTATTGAGCTCAGCTCTAGGTCAATTAGCTGGAACAATTTCTTTAATGTTTAATGCTATCCTTTACGCAATAATGATCCCTTTGATGGTCTTCTTTTTCCTTAAGGATAAAAGTGAATTACTACCAATTGCCTCATTTTTACTACCAAAAGAAAATGGATTCATGCAATCCGTTTTTTCAGAAATGAATGATCAACTCTTTAATTATGTTACTGGAAAATTTTTGGAAATGATTATTGTTGCTAGTGCTTCATATATCTTGTTTGCTGCACTAGGACTTCCTTATGCTGTATTGATTGCAATACTTGTTGGTCTTTCAGTAATTATCCCAATATTTGGTGCAATTTTAGTGACTATCCCAGTTGTTTTGATTGGTCTCTATGAGTGGGGTGTATCTGAGAATTTCTACTGGCTACTAGGATTCTATTTATTAATACAAATTTTAGATGGTAATGTTCTTGTTCCTATACTTTTTTCGACTAGAAATAATCTTCACCCGGCAGTTATTATTGTTGCTATTCTATTTTTTGGAGGGATTTGGGGTTTTTGGGGGCTATTTTTTGCTATTCCTTTGGCAACATTCATAAAAGCAATTATTAATTCGTGGCCAGACCCAATTGATTAAGTCTTAAGAAGTTTTGCTGCCTCAAGAACTTCTTTGGCATGACCAGTAACTTTAACTTTTCTCCATTCACTTACTAATTTCCCTTTTGAATCTATCAAAAATGTACTTCTCTCTATTCCCATATATTTTTTACCATACATGCTCTTTTCCTTTATAACATCGTATTGTTTGCAAATTTTTTCATCGGGATCGGATATCAGTTCGAAATTGAATTTCTCATTCTTTTTAAATTTTTCATGGGATTTTATTGATTCCCTAGATAAACCAAAAATTACAGTATTTGCTCTGGTAAATTGGGCTTTTAAATCTCTAAAGTCTTGACCTTCTGTAGTGCAGCCAGGAGTGCTATCTTTCGGATAAAAATACAACACTACATTCTTACCTTTAAAATCAGAAAGGCTTACATTCTTATTTCCAGTACATTCGCCCTTAAAGATTGGGGCTTTGTTATTTATTTTAGGTGTTGGCATATCTCCTCCGTTAGAAACATTCTATAATATTGAGATTCTAACATTGAGTTAAAAAAATTATTAATGTTTAATCTAAAAGGCTCTATTACAGCTCTTGTGACTCCGATGGAATCGGATGGTGAGATAAATTGGGAAGGATTACAAGATCTGATTGAATGGCACATTAGTTCTAGCACTTCAGGTCTAGTAGTGGTTGGAACAACTGGAGAGTCAGCTACCTTAGATGTTTCAGAACACGTACAACTCATAGAAAGAGCTGTAGATATATCGAATGGAAGAATAAAAGTTATAGCAGGTACGGGAGCTAATTCTACAAAAGAAGCTATATATCTTACATCTTCAGCTAAATCCGCAGGTGCTGATGCTGCACTTTTAGTTACGCCCTATTATAATAAGCCAACACAAGAAGGCTTATATCTCCATTATCAGTTAATTGCAGATGAAGTCGATTTCCCTCAAATTCTTTATAATGTGCCTTCAAGAACAGGATGCGATCTGTTGAATGAAACTGTTCTGAGATTAGTGGATCATCAAAATATCGTCGGTTTGAAAGATGCTACTGGCGATCTTGGCCGTCTAGAAGATTTTATGACCAATTTAGATTCAGAGCAAAAAGATAACTTTGCTTTATATTCTGGAGATGATCCAACTGCTACTGAATTTATGATAAATGGTGGAGCAGGCACAATTTCAGTAACTTCAAATATTGTTCCTAAAATAATATCAAATATATGTGATTATGCACTGAGCGGAGAAGACAAGGCAGCCAGAGAGTTAGATACAACGCTAGTCAGACTTAACCAAATTCTATTTATAGAATCTAACCCAATTCCCGTAAAATGGATGCTCAATCGAATTGGAAGAATAACTGATGGCATAAGATTGCCTTTGTCACATTTAGATACAAAGTTCCATGGTGAAGCTGAGGAAGTTTTAGCAGAATTAAACTTATTAAATTAATGAATATGAATAAATTTATCTATGTACTAGTTATACCTGTCTTTCTTAGCTCTTGTAGTTACCTTTTAACTGATCATAAGAATGACTACTTAAATGAAAAACAAGAAAAGTCATTAGATTTACCAGAAAATTTGACCACTCGACCAATCATTGATTACTACCCCATAAATTCTTCTAACCCTGAGACTGTTGGCAATGAATACAATATCCCAATGCCGCAACAAGTCTTTTCTTCAGGTACCTCCAATGAGGTAAGGATGCATAAATTAGGTGAAATTAGATGGGTTTATGTTGAAACTTTACCTAGCAGCGCTTGGCCAATGATGAACGATTTTTGGATTACGAGTGGTTATAGCTTGGCAAAATCAGATCCTACTTCAGGAATCATTGAAAGTACTAATCTAGGAGATGACGAAATAAAATCCAAACTTGTCATGAAAGTTGAACATGGTATCAGGCAAGCTAGTTCCGAAATTTTTATTACTCATTTGGAAGAAATCGATGGTCAATGGATACGAGTAGTAGGAGATAATAATCTTGAAGAAGAAACTATGCGAAATGTATTGGATTACTTCGCAACCACACCGCCAAGTGGAGGCACTTCACTGGTAGCCTTAAACCTAAACTATGGTCAGAAAGCCGCTCTCTTACAAGATGATAGTCAAGTAAGTTTTATAGAGCTAAACCTTGAATATGCGCGTGCTTGGGCAGCTGTTGACAGAGCACTAAAAGAGGCTTTGATAAATGTAAATGACCTTGATAGGGATGAAGGAGTTTTTTATGTAAACTTTTCAAGAGAAGAGCAAAAGGGCTTTATTAGAAGAATCTTTTCTGGTGACTCATTCAATGGAGACTTTAAAATCTTAGTTACAGAAATTGATGAAAAAACCTGCAGAGTTACAATAAGCTCAGATGCGGAAGAAGCTAGAGCTTATGAGCGGGAGCTTCTTTCAGAAATAAACCAATCATTATCTTAAATTTTATGGAAAATATTGAAAAAGGTGAACTATTAACCACAGGAAAGGCTAAATCTTTGTATGAGTCTAATGAATCAGATTACCTCATAATGCATTATCGAGATGATACTTCTGCCTTCGATGGCAAGAAAATTGAAAGTTTAGATGGAAAAGGAACCATTAATAATAAATTTAATGCTTTCATAATGGAGTATCTTGAAGGGGAAGGAATTCCTACTCACTTTGAAAAACTTATAAGTGAAACAGACAGTTTGGTTAAAAGACTTGATATGGCACCTGTAGAATGTGTTGTAAGAAATGTTGCTGCTGGAAGTATTTGTAAAAGATTAGGTTTGGAGGAGGGTATGGACTTAAATCCTCCTACATTTGAATTCTTTTATAAAGATGATGATCTTGGCGATCCAATGATCAATGAATATCATATTAAATCATTTGGTTGGGCTACTGAGGATCAAGTGGTTCAAATGCAAACAAAAACTTTTCAAGTGAATGATGCTCTAAAGAAATTATTTTCTGAAGCTGGAATGATTTTAGTAGATTACAAATTAGAATTTGGTGATTTTAAAGGGGAACTTTTGTTAGGAGACGAATTCACACCGGATGGTTGTAGAGTTTGGGATGAGAAAACTAGAGAGAAACTAGATAAAGACAGATTTAGACAAGGCCTAGGAGATGTTGTGGAGTCCTATCAGATAATGGCAAATAGATTAGGAGTTATTTAAATGGGTAAACACATAAAGGCTTCAGATCTATTAGTAAAATGCCTTGAAGCCGAAGGAGTTGAATATGTATTTGGACTTCCAGGTGAAGAAAATCTAGATTTTCTCCAGAGCTTGTCAGATTCAGATCAAATAGAACTTATTTTAACCCGACATGAGCAAGCAGCTGGGTTTATGGCAGCAACCTATGGAAGACTAACTGGTAAGGCAGGTGTATGTTTAGCCACACTCGGACCTGGAGCCACGAATCTAGTAACTGCAGCTGCCTATGCTCAGTTAGGAGGGATGCCCATGGTGATGATCACTGGACAAAAACCTATAAAAAGTTCCAAACAAGGAAAATTTCAAATTTTAGATGTAGTTGATGTAATGGGGCCAATAACTAAATCTGCATATCAAATAGCTTCAGCAGAGATAATCCCAGCTAGAGTAAGAGAGGCTTTTAGATTGGCTGAAGAAGAGAGACCAGGTGCCGTGCATATTGAACTTCCTGAGGATATAGCAATTGAAGTTACCAGCGAAAAACCAATTGAAAAAAGCATTGCTCGAAGACCAGTCGCGGATGAGAAAGCCATTAGAAATGCTCTTTCTTTAATTGAAAATTCAAAATCACCAATACTTGTTTTGGGAGGAGGAGCAAATAGAACTCTCACAAGAAAAATGCTTTTTGACTTTATTGGCAAAACAAACATACCTTTTGTAACTACTCAACTAGGTAAAGGTGTAGTAGATGAAAGACACCTCTGTTTCGTTGGTTGTGCTGCCCTCTCCTCTGGAGATTTTGTGCATTCTGCCATCGATAAGTCTGATCTAATCATTACCGTCGGTCATGATGATATAGAGAAGCCTCCTTTCTTTATGAAAGCTGATGGGCCCAAAGTGATTCATATTAATCACACATCTGCTAGTGTTGATCCGGTCTATTTTCCACAAGTCCAAGTAGTTGGAGACATCGCTAATGCTATTTGGCAACTTAATGAATCTCTTGAAGTACAGAAAGATTGGGATTTTGCAGAGATGCTATCAACTAGAATAGTGCATTTAGATCACTCAAAAAAAATCAGAAGTGATGATCGGTTTCCAATATTTCCACCCTACATGGTCAGACAACTAAGAAATGTAATGCCAAATGACGGAATAATAACGCTTGATAATGGAGTATATAAAATCTGGTTTGCAAGAGGATACCCAGCGTTATATCCAAATACTGTATTGCTAGATAATGCTTTAGCAAGCATGGGAGCTGGTCTTCCTTCAGCTATGGCTGCAAAAATGTTAAATCCTGAAAAGAAAGTGATCTCTATATGTGGAGATGGAGGATTCATGATGAACAGTCAAGAAGTAGAGACAGCAGTTAGGCTAGGCTTAAATCTAACTGTCTTGATACTAAATGATTCTGGTTATGGGATGGTTAGATGGAAGCAAATTAACCAAGGTTTTGATGATTTCGGGCTTTCCTTTGGAAATCCAGATTTTGTAAAATATGCGGAAAGTTATGGAGCTAAGGGTTATAGATTAGAAAGTGCCAAACAATTCAAAGACTTGGTTGAACAATGCTTGGAAACAGATGGAGTCCATATTATCGATTGTCCTGTTGATTATTCTGAGAATGATGAAATTCTGAATAATACGATAAAAGAAATGAGTGCCAAGTTATAACAAATTCTTAAAATTAATTGTCTCCAAAAAATATTTTTAATTAATTAATCTATTAAATATGTAATTTTTGTTGAGAAGAAGTTATAAGTTATAATTTAGATACGTAATTTATCCAATTTGGAGTTAAAAATGAGTACGAAAGAGACAACTATTGCAAGAGAATCAGAAATCAAAGAGCTGGTTCTAAAAGCCAGGACGGCTCAATCTATCTATGAATCATTTTCCCAAGAACAAGTTGATGCAGTAGTAAGAGACATCGGTAAATATGTTTTTGATAACGCAGAGTCACTAGCAAAAATGGCCGTGGACGAAACCGATATGGGATCTTATGAAGACAAAATTTTAAAGAATAAAGGAAAAGCACGAGTGATCTGGAATAATTTGAAAGACAAGAAATCACGAGGTGTAATTGGAGAAGATGTTGAAGATAATCTAGTTTTTGTAGCTAAACCAATGGGAGTGGTTGCGGCTGTTACTCCCGTAACTAATCCAATCGTAACACCTATGTGTAATGGCATGTTTGCTTTGAAGACTGGTAATGCAGTTATTTTTGCTGCCCACCCTAAAGCACAGAAATGTACTGAACATTTAGCCCTAGAATTTATGAAAATTATTAAGAATCACAACGGACCAGATAATCTTGTACAAGTTGTAGTCAACGGTTCTGTAGAGAAAACACAAGAACTTATGCAGTCAGTTGATGTTGTCGTAGCTACAGGTGGATCTGCTATGGTTAAATCTGCATATTCTTCAGGCAAACCTTCCTATGGAGTAGGGGCAGGCAATGTTCCTGTTATCATCGATAGAAATATAGATTTAAAAGATGCGGTCCAGAAAATCGTAGATGGAGCTTCGTTTGATCATGGTATTATTTGTTCTCATGAACAATTTGTCATTGCTCCTGAAGAGGATTATGAAGAAACAGTAAAAACATTCACCGATACTGGAAAGGTTTGGTTCACTGACGATAAAGAAAAGATACAAATATTACGCGAAGTAGTTTTTCAAAATGGTCAATTAAACAAAGATGTTGTTGGTCGGTCTGCTGCTGAGGTTGGTAAGATGGCTGGAATTAGCGTACCTGAGTCGGCTAGACTTATCTTACTGCCAGCTGATGGTACTGGTTCGGAGGATGTTTTGGCTAAAGAAAAACTTTGTCCGGTTATTGCTATAGTTCCTTACTCAACATTTGATGATGCAGTAATTAAGGCTAAAGAGAATCTTCTAGTCGAAGGAGCTGGTCACTCAGCTGCTCTACATTCAAATAGTGATGATCATATAAAACAAGCCGGACTAGAGTTACCAATCAGCCGGCTAGTTATTAATCAGCCTAGCTCTACAACTGCAGGAGGATCTTTAACCAATGGTTTTGCCCCCACAACAACTCTCGGATGTGGCTCATGGGGTGGTAATTCAATTTCGGAGAATCTCGATTACAAGCATCTAATGAATGTCTCACGCATTGGTAAAATAATTCATGATAAGAAAGTTCCTACAGACGAGGAAATTTGGTCTTAGAAAATATTATTTGAGATTCCTCAACTAACTTTACTAATTGTTTTACATCAATACAAATCTGAAGACAAAATAGGTTCGAAGACCTATTATTGACTAAATAAGTCAAGAAATAGTATAATAAGCATGTGAGGCTTACTAAAAAAGGTAAATATGCAGTCTCAGCAATGCTAGACATTGCTTTTGTTCAAAGTACAAGTAATTCTTACGTCAAAATATGCGACATAGCAGAAAGACAAAGAATTCCTAGTTCTTATTTGGAACAAATACTGAGAAATTTAAGAAAAGCGGATCTGTTGCTTGCAGTTACAGGACCTAATGGTGGTTATCGACTTTCGAAATCTAGCTCTGATATTTCTATTGCAGATGTCGTTCAGTGCATAGAAGGTAAAATAGATTCAACTCGCTGTGGTGGAACATCTAATTGCATTGCTGGACAGGAATGTTTATCTCATAGTTTATGGACTGACTTGAATACCGAAATGGAACTTTTCTTGAGCAAAAGGTCTCTTGAGGATGTACTTAAAGGAAGAAAAGTGAAGTTCTCGTCTCACAAAAGCGCCCTAGAAACAAAAAATATGATTGTTATAGGATAAAATATGAAATTACCAATTTATTTCGATTATGCATCGACTACACCTGTGGACCCAAGGGTTGTGGAGAAAATGCAAGATTGCCTCTCTCTAGACGGAAACTTCGGAAATCCCGCTTCCAGATCCCATGCTTTTGGCTGGAAGGCAGAAGAGGCCATTGAAGAAGCACGCCAGCACGTTGCAAGTCTTGTTAACTGTGATCCTAGAGAAATCGTATGGACTTCAGGAGCTACTGAATCTGATAATTTAGCCATAAAAGGAGCGGCTATCTTTAATAAATCCAGAGGGAATCACATTATAACCTCAAAAATAGAGCATAAGGCAGTCTTAGATAGCTGCAGGCAATTAGAGAGAGAAGGTTTTGAAATAACTTACTTAGATCCTCTCGAAAATGGAATAATTTCTCCTGAAATGGTTTCCTCAGCTGTTAAAGAAAATACCATATTAGTTTCCTTGATGCATATCAATAATGAAATAGGAGTAATTAACGATATTGAGTCAATTGGAAGAATCACGCGAGAAAAGGGGATAATTTTTCATGTAGATGCAGCTCAGAGTACCGGAAAACTGCCAATAGATTTATCAAAAATGGAAGTTGATTTGATGTCTTTTTCTGCCCATAAAACATATGGACCTAAGGGAATTGGTGCAATGTACGCACGAAGAAGGCCAAGGGTAAGAATTGAGGCTCAAATTCATGGAGGAGGTCATGAAAGAGGCATGAGATCAGGAACTCTTGCTACCCATCAAATCGTTGGAATGGGGGAAGCCTTTAGGATAGCTAAAATTGATATGGAATCTGATAATGAAAGGATAAGCAGACTGAGAAAGAAATTTTGGAGTGGTTTAAAAGATATGGAGGAAGTATATTTAAACGGAGATGAAGCATTAAGAGCTGAAGGGTTTTTAAATGTAAGTTTTAATTATGTTGAAGGCGAATCTCTTATAATGGCTCTTAAAGATATAGCTGTTTCGTCAGGTTCAGCTTGCACTTCAGCAAGTCTTGAACCATCTTATGTTTTAAGAGCTTTAGGTCTTAAAGATGAGCTCGCTCATAGTTCCATTAGGTTTGCTATTGGCAGGTTTACTACTGAGGCTGAAGTAGAATATACAATTAAGTTAGTAAGAGATTCAGTAGAAAAATTGAGAACTCTTTCACCTTTATGGGATATGTATAAAGACGGAATTGATATGGACACAATTCAATGGGCCGAAAGCTCATAATTAATTAATAAAGAGGATAGTTATGGCATACAGCAAAAAAGTTATTGAGAAATTCGAAAATACTCTTAACGAACCAGAAAAGAATAGTGTTGGAAGATGGAATCCATCTGATACTGATATAGGGACTGGAATGGTAGGGGCACCAGCTTGTGGGGATGTCATGAGGCTCCAAATTAAGTGTCAACCGAAAAATAATAGTCATGTAATCAGTGATGTTAAGTTCAAAACATATGGATGTGGTTCTGCTATTGCTTCATCAAGTGAGCTAGTTGATATGTTGATTGGAAAAACTCTTGAAGAAGCTAGAGAAATTAAAAATAAAGATATTGCTAATGCTCTAGATTTACCTCCAATAAAGATACACTGTTCTGTCCTTGCTGAAGATAGTATTCATAAAGCAATTGAGGACTACGAATCAAAGTTATAAGAATGGCTGAAAATTCTGTTAATTCTTACACACCCTACGAATTTAGCTTGACCCCAAATGCTATTGACCATTTTTCTACTAATTTAGAGGGAAATGACTATCAAGGTATAAGGCTATCTGTTGCTGAGTCTTCAGGCTGCTCTGGTTATACGTATGAAATTAATTTTGTTGAAGAATATAATTCAGATGATCTAATTTTTAATTTTGATGATGTGTCTGTATTTATCGATCCCAGCTCATTTAAGTTTTTAAAAGGAACTAAGGTTGATTTCCTAGTTGAAGGAGTAAATGAGGGAATAAAATTTTTGAATCCAAATGTCAAAGCTGTCTGCGGTTGTGGCGAAAGTTTTCAGGTCGATATCTAAAATAATATGACTAAAATCAAAGTCTTCCCTCATGTGGAGCTTTGTCCTAATGGAGCTGAAATTGAGGCTAAGCCTGGACAAACACTTGCAGAGGCATTGTTAGATAATGATATAAAAATTGAGCATGCGTGCGAACTTTCTTGTGCTTGTACTACTTGTCATGTGATTGTCAGGAATGGATTTGATGGCCTAAATGAAGCATCTGATGATGAGGAAGATATGCTAGACAAGGCATGGGGATTAGAGGCTGAATCTAGACTTAGTTGTCAGGTCGAGATAACAGAATTAGAACTAGAAATTGAACTACCAAAATATACCATAAATATGGTTTCCGAGAATCACTAATGCATTGGACAGACGTAAATGAAATAGCTATTGAGTTAGAAGAAAAATATCCTGATGTTGATCCCAAGTATATTCTTTTTACAGATTTGAGAAATTTGGTAATGACATTGGAAAGTTTTGAAGATAACCCAGAAAAAACTAATGAGAAAATATTAGAGACAATACAGATGTTGTGGATTGAAGAACGTGAATAGCAATTATTTTCTTCACAAGTATAATGCGCCTTTTAAAAATTAGGGGAATATGGATGGCTATAGAGAAGACACTTTCAATAATTAAACCTGATGCTATCTTGAACGGACATGTAGATGAAATCTGCAAAAGACTCGAGGATGCTGGTCTTTCAATTATTGAAAAAAAAAGTATGCACTTAGATGCTCATCTAGCAGAGGGATTCTATATTGAACATAAAGGAAAACCTTTTTTTGAAGACCTGATTAAATTCATGACTTCTGGGCCTATTCAGGTGCAAGTTCTTGAGGGTCATGATGCTATTGTCCATTATAGAGAAGTCATGGGTAGCACAAATCCTAAAGAAGCAGCACCTGGAACGCTTAGGGCAGACTTTGCTGAATCAATAGATGCTAATGCAGTGCATGGTTCTGACTCTCCGGAATCTGCAAAAAGGGAAATTGACTATTTCTTTGGTTAAATGAAATTAAGCTGTGACTGATGCACAAGAGACTTCTGTTGGAGAGATTTTAGCTTCTGCGAGGAAGAAAAAAAGGTTACGTTATAAAAAACTTTCTTCGGAATTAAATATTGATGAAATCTATCTTGTTGCTCTAGAGGAGGGTAAATATGATCTAATTCCAGGAGGTGAGGCTTACGTCAAGGGTTTCCTCAGATCGTACGCTAAAAAGTTAGATTTAAATCCAGATAATGTTATTGATAAATACCTAAGCTCAAGGAAAGGTTCTATAAAAGCTATAAGAAAATTATCTCCAAAAGATCAAATAAATGTTATTCCTAAAAATCTCCCCAAAATTGGATCAGTAGTAGTCTTTTCAATAATTTTCCTCTTACTTTTAGGGGTAATATTTCGAGAATATGAAAGAGATAACCAAGAGGTTGCAAATTCAATTGAAACCGCTACAACTATTACTTTAAATGATTCTATTGAGAGCGATTATGAAAGTAATATTCTTGTCTTAAGACCCAATGAGAATCAATCGCCAGAATCTACTAGTGACCCTACTATAGCTACAAATAATGATCTTTACTTTGAAGTAAATGCATTAGACCCAAAAAAAACTCCTTTTAATAGAATTCATATAAAAGTTTATGGAGATTGCTGGCTTGAAGTTTTCAATGAGAATAAAAGAATGATTTATAAACTATCTATGGAAGGAGAAGAATTTGTATTTAATGAATCAAAAGTAAAAATTATTGCTGGAAATTTTAAGAATATTGAAGTCTCATTTAATGATAAAATAGTTAATCTAGAAGAATATGCCAATAATAATCTAGTAAGTTGTATTGTATTACCTTTAGGGGATTGTAGTGATTTCAGAACAGCAGATAATTAGAAAGGAAACAAGAAAGATATATGTCGGTAATGTTCCTGTCGGTGGTGATTCTCCTATTTCAGTTCAAAGTATGACAAATACTTTAACTGCTGATTCAGTTTCTACTATTAAACAAATCCAACAATTATATGAAGCCGGTGCCGATATAGTTAGAGTATCAGTTCCTGATCAAGAAGCTGCCGACTCTTTCAAAATCATCAAAAGTCAATCACCTGTTCCATTAGTTGCTGATATTCATTTCGATTACACAATGGCGCTTGAGGCCATCAAAGGTGGAGCAGACTGTATAAGAATTAATCCTGGGAATATTGGAAAAGAAGAAAAGGTCATAGAAGTAGTATCCGCGGCCAAAGATACCAACACACCTATTAGAGTTGGAATAAATGCTGGGTCTTTGGAGAGAAAATTACAAATAAAGTATGGAGAACCTAATTCAGATGCTTTAGTAGAATCAGCTTTAACTCACATTAACATATTAAAAAGATTAAATTTCGAAGACTTTAAATTAAGTATCAAAGCCTCCGATGTGCAAATGACTGTTGAGAGTTATAGAAAGATTTCAGAATTGATAGATCAACCACTTCATTTAGGAATTACTGAAGCTGGTGGTTTTAGATCTGGCACAGTTAAGTCAGCAATGGGTCTAGGAACTTTGTTATTGGAAGGAATAGGAGACACAGTAAGAATTTCACTGGCTTCAGATCCGGTCGACGAAATAAAAGTAGGTTGGGATATCTTGAGAGGCTTAAAAATCAGATCTAGAGGTATAAATTTCATTGCCTGTCCAAGTTGTTCACGAATGAACTTTGACGTGATTGGAACAATGAATCAACTTGAGTCGAGACTAGAAGATATTAAGGAAAATATTGATGTGGCTGTTATAGGCTGCTACGTAAATGGTCCTGGAGAATCAAAACATACTGACATAGGAGTTACAGGAGGATCTCCAAAAAATCTTATATATGTTGATGGCAAGCCAGATCATAAGATTGAAAGCGGTGAGCTTGCAGATCATCTAGAAAAAATGATTCGAGAAAAAGTTAAAGAAAAGTCTAAAAAGGAAGAGAATTTAATTGCAAAAACATAATGTCTAAAATACAAACCCTAAGAGGTATGAATGACATACACCCTAAGCAAGTAAAGAAGTGGTCTTATGTCGAAGAAGTCATTAAGTTCGTGGTCGAATCTTACGGATATGAAGAAATCAGATTTCCAGTTGTTGAAAAAACCGAATTATATACAAGGTCAAACGAAGCTGCGGACATCGTAACTAAAGAAATGTACAACTTCAGTGACAAAAGTGGAGAAAGCATTTCATTAAGACCAGAAGGAACTGCAGGATGTGTTAGAGCAGCTATTGATAATGATTTATTAAGAACTGATAAACCAAGACTTTGGTATTCGGGGCCAATGTTCAGATATGAACGCCCCCAAAAAGGGAGGTCAAGACAGTTTCATCAATTCAGTGCAGAAGTGTTTGGATTGAGCTCTCCGAAAATAGATGCTGAGCTCATAATGATGTCCGTTAGATTATGGAAAGAGCTAGGAATATTCGAAGGCTTAAGACTGGAAATTAATAATTTAGGAGACGAAAAAACAAGAAAATCTTATTCAAAAGCTCTTGCAGACTTCCTGAAAAAATTCAGCTCAGATCTTGATGAAGAAGCCAAGAGAAAGCTAACTGAAAATCCATTGAGAATATTAGATTCTAAATCAATAGCAATTCAAGAAATACTGAAAGATGGGCCCTTAATTGAAGATTTTATCAATCAAGACTCAAAAGATTATCAAGCAAATTTATTGAAAATTCTAGATGAAATGGGTATGAGTTATATAGTAAATCCAAGACTAGTCAGAGGGCTAGATTATTATAATCAGACTGTATTTGAATGGAAAACTGACCTTTTGGGATCCCAAGATACTTTATTAGGTGGGGGCAGGTACGATAACTTAGTACAAGAGTTAGGTGGGAAACCATGCCCAGCTATTGGATTTTCAATTGGACTGGAGCGTTTAATCTTATTACTTAATAAGGAAGATAGGATAAAACTAGAAACGAATTTAGATATTTACTTCATCTGTTTTTCTGAAAGTACAGCTCAAGAAGCTATAATATATGCAGAAAAATTGAAAGATGAGATTCCATCTCTAAGCATCAAAACTAACTTGGGTCTTGAAAGTGCGGGTTCGCAATTTAAGAAGGCTGATAAATCGGGAGCTAAAATAGCTTTAGTTATAGGCGAAGAAGAATTAAAAGATAAAAAAATTACTTTTAAAGATCTTAGGTCAAAGTCTTATCAAGAAACTCTAACTTTTGAAGATTTAGTAGAAAAAATAAACAAAATAAAGAATTAATCATGTCAAATTTTTTTTCGGCCTCACAAGAAGAACAACAAGAAATACTCCTATCTTTTTGGGAGAAATTTAAATATTTAATAATTTTCGTTCTAGTTTCTGTTGTAGTAATTATTGCTGGTAGGGATTATTTTATTTCTTCCTCTAACGAAAGTGACTTCATAACGGCGTCGTTATATCAAAGCTATCTAGAATCTGATGATATGGAAATGGGAACACAGATTTTGAATTCCTATCCTGATTCTGTTTACTCTGATTTTGTAAGATTAAATGAAGCAAAAAGAAGTTTTGAAAATAATGAATTTAATGAAGCCATAGATTTATTAAAAATTGTCATAGAGAAGAATTCTGGAGATCAATTTAATCCTCTTCAAGTAGCAGCAAAAACAAGGTTGGCGAAAATTTACTTAAATGATGCAGATTATGACCAAGTAATCTCCCTATTTGAAAGTAGTGATGAACTCACTTCGACAATGTATGAACTTAAAGGCGATGCTGAAAAAAAATTAGGGCAGTCAGCAGAAGCACGCATGAGTTATATGCTAGCGTTGCAAACTAATACTAATCAAGCTTCAAAAGCTTTGATCAATATGAAAATATCAGACTTAGAAGGTGAAACTTTTGAATAATTTCAAGCCATATTTTGTCTTGGTTTTCTTGTTGATTTTATCGAGCTGTTCCTCTCTGGGTTCTTTAAAATTTTGGGGGGATGATGACGAAGATGAAGAAATTCCAGCTGAGTTGTATTCCATTAGTGAGAATAGATTTGTTGAGAGAGTTTGGTCGGTTTCAAATGGTAACGACATTACTTATGGTCGTTTAATACCTGTTATATATGAAGGAAAAGTTTTTTATATAAATTCATCTGGTTATATATCCTCGGTTGATCTTGATTCAGGCAAATTACTTTGGTCAAAAGATACTCAAGATTTAGTATCTTCTGGTTTAGATGTCAGTTTTAAAACAATCAGTTATGGAACTCTTGATGGAAGTATAGTTGCTCTTGATAGTATGAATGGTGATGAGATCTGGAGGTCATTGACTTCAAGCGAAAGTCTATCTCCTCCTGTAAACTCTGGTAGCCACATCATCATCCAAACCGTGGACGGGAGAATATCTGGATATAACCTCAAATCAGGAAAAAGAGATTGGTTTCATCAAACTGTCTTACCAACACTAACTTTAAGAGGAACTTCTAGACCATTTATAGATCAAGGATTTGTATTTACAGGATTTGCTAGCGGCAAAGTAGCAATGTTTTACCCTGATTCAGGAGCAATTAGACTAGAACTTCCCATTACATTGAATGAAGGGAAATCCGAACTTGAAAGGATAATCGATATCGATGGAAAGTCAGTTATCGTAAATGATTTATTGATAGCAGCAACTTATCAGGGCAATATCTCGGCAATAAACTTGAGAGACGGAAGACCAGTTTGGCAAGAAGACATTTCAACAGTTAAAGATCTTACTTCAAATGGCAATAGAGTCGTATCAGTTGATAGTAAAGACGTGATTAAAGCATTTGGTACAGCTACGGGAGCAATTCTCTGGGAGCAAGATGATTTGAAATTGCGTAAGTTAACTTCACCGGCTTCCATTAGTAATCTTATAGCTTTAGGAGATTTTGAAGGATACATTCATTTACTTAATGCTCAATCAGGAGCTTTTGAAGGTAGAGAGAAAGTTTCGAGGGATGCAATATCTGAAATTGAGTCAGTAGGAAATCATCTTTTGATATCTGATACTTCTGGGCGTGTTCAAAAGCTATCCATTAAATGAAGATCCAAAGATATTTAATTAGTCATGTCTGTTGTAGCAATTGTTGGTCGTCCTAATGTAGGAAAATCGACAATCTTTAATATCTTAACTGCGTCAAAATCAGCTATCGTTGCTGATTTTTCAGGGCTAACTAGAGATAGAAAATATGGTCGTCTAAAAGAAAGTCAATTAACTCTAATCGATACCGGAGGGTTGAATGAAGATACCGATGATATGTCTCAGGCTATCAAAGAGCAGACAGACTTAGCTATTGAGGAGGCTGACTATCTTCTGTTCGTTGTTGATGCAATTGATGGTCTTTTACCAACAGATAAAGAAATTGCTAAGTCTCTCAGAAAGCAAAACAAAGCAATTACTTTATTGATAAATAAAGTTGACAATACAAGGCTCGAAGAATCCTCAGCAGAATTCAATAGTTTAGGATTTAAAAAATCAATTTTTTTATCTGCATCTCACAATAAAGGCTTTGGAGATTTACGTGACCTATTGAGCGACTATGATGAACTAGTCATGACTGACAATTCTATCAATGAAGATAGCTCAATAAAAATTTCAATAATTGGAAGACCAAATGCTGGTAAGTCAACTCTAGTAAATGCTTTAATCGGGGAAGAGAGGTTAGTTGTTTCTTCGGAATCTGGAACTACTAGAGATTCGATCGATGTGCCGTTGGACATAGGAAGTAAAAAATTTACCTTGATAGATACAGCCGGAATGAGGCGAAAGCGTTCTATTAAGGAAGAGACAGAGAAGTTTTCTGTATCAAAGTCAGTAGATTCCATAAAAAGAGCTGATCTGGTTATTATTCTGCTCGATGCTTCCGAAAATATTGTTGATCAAGATATACATCTGTTAGGACTAACATTGGCCATAGGCAGACCTGTTCTCGTGGTCGCCAATAAAATTGATCTTTTAGATAAATCGGATAGAGAAAATCTTGAAAGCAAGATTAATCGAAAACTAAAATTCGCGAGTTATATAAAATTACATTATATTTCAGCAAAAAATCAGAGAGGTCTAAAAAAACTCCTTAAATTGGCAGATACTATTTATAACGAATCACTAAGAGATTTAGACACATCTATTGTAAATAAAATACTGAAGTCTGCTCTTTACAATCAACAACCTGCTATGTCGGGTAGATTTAGACCTAAATTAAGATATGCACATTCTGGTGGGAAGAATCCTCCAAGGATTATCATTCATGGCAATAATCTTAAAGAAATCCAAGATAGCTATACACGATATTTGGAAAACTATTTCAGGAATGAACTTGAATTAGGATCTACTCCACTTGAAGTAGTCTATAAAGACCAAATAAATCCTTTCAAAAATAAACCAAATCAATTGAACGAACGACAATTAAAAAAGAGAAAAAGGATGATAAAGCGGAGAAAAAAATAGAATAATGATTAAGTATCTACTTACTTTTCTGTTAATCTTCACAACCTTACTTTTCTCTAGTGAAACCAAGATTGAAACCTTGAAAGATTTAAAACCCTCTCCAAAAAAACTACCCGTAACCTTTGAAGCTCATGGAGTCAAAAGGATCGATAACTATTATTGGATGCGGGATGATTCTAGAAAAGATCCAGAGATCATTTCCCACTTAAATGAAGAAAATAGTTACCTAGAAAATTGGTTCGTCTCAGGAAATGACTTTAGAGAATCTCTTTTTGAAGAAATAACAGATCGTATTCCAAAGAATGAAGACTCTGTTCCAGTTAGATTAAAAAATTACGAATATTTTAGACGTTACAAACAAGAAAATGAGCACGGCATATACATTAGAAGGAAAGATAAAAATTCTGAAGAAAAAATTCTCCTCGATGTAAATGAACTTGCTAAAAATAAGGAATTTTATCAGTTAGCCAATTGGAGCATTTCACCTAGAGAAAATTTAATGGCTTATGCGGAAGATACAAGTGGTAGGCGTCAATACACAATAAAATTTAAAAATCTAGAAAATGAAGAAACTTTAAGTTTTTTTATAGAAAATACCTCTGGAGATATGGCTTGGTCTTCAGACGGAAGATACCTTTTTTATGTAATCAGAGATGAGGAAACTCTTCTTCCTTATAAATTATTCAGACACGAGATAGGGACTTCTCAAATGAAAGATGTAGCCATTTATGAAGAAAAAGATACTACATTTTATCTGTCGGTTGGCAATACGCGATCAATGGAATACATAGAAGTAAATATTTCTTCTACAACTAGTTCAGAAGTTCGTTTAATAAAGTCAGATAGTCCCGATATGAATCCTCAAATCTTTTTACCTAGGGAAGAGGGTCATCTATATTCTGTCGATCATGATCCAGCTAGCTCAAGATTTCTAGTAGAGTCTAATTGGAAGGCTTTAAACTTCCGTTTGCTTGAAACTAATTTAAATAATTCTTCCGATAAAAATGAATGGAAAGAGTTAATTCCTCATAGAGAGCAAGTATTACTCCAATCTGTAATACCATTTCCAGAACACTTAATTATTATGGAAAGAGAAAATGGTTTAAGAAAACTTAAAATTCTCAATAAAGAATCTAAAGCAGAAAAGGAAATTAATTTTAATGATCCTACATACACTACTTATTTAGCTTCAAATCCAGAATATTACGTTGATAGATTCTATTTTGGTTATTCAAGTATGCGAATCCCTGATAGTTTATTTTCGGTAATGCTATCAAGCGGTCGTAAGCGGCTTCTTAAAGAGGCAGAGGTTAAGGGAGGTTTTTCTAGTAGCGACTACAAGGTAGATAGAGAATTTCTTACCGCCAGGGACGGGACTCAAGTGCCCGTTTCTATTGTTTACAAAAAAAATAAATTTGTAAAAAATGGAAATCCTATATTTTTGTATGGTTATGGATCCTATGGAAATTCTATTGATGCAGGATTTAGTTCTTCCAGACTTTCGTTGCTTGATAGAGGATTTATTTTTGCTATAGCGCACGTTAGAGGTGGTCAAGAATTAGGAAGGTCTTGGTATGAAGATGGAAAAATCTTTAATAAATTAAATACTTTTTATGACTTCATTGATGTAACGAAAGGACTCTTAGATAAAGGTTATGGAAACAAAGATAGAGTCTACGCTGGTGGAGGAAGTGCAGGAGGATTGTTGATGGGCGCCATTGTAAATATGGAACCTAATTTGTATAAAGGCATTATTTCCAATGTTCCTTTTGTTGATGTTATTACGACTATGTCTGATCCTAGTATCCCGCTTACAACTGGAGAATATAGCGAATGGGGAAATCCAGAAGTTAAAGAAGAGTTTGAATACATCATGCAGTATTCACCTTATGATAATATTTCTTGGCAAGAATACCCTAGCATTTTGGTGACTGCAGGTTTATGGGACTCCCAAGTTCAGTATTACGAACCAGCTAAATATGTCGCTAAGTTGAGAGATTACAATAAAGGTAAAAATCCCATTTTGATGAAGGTCAACATGACAGCGGGCCATAGTGGTGTCAGTGGTAGATTTGCAAGTTTAAAAGAGTTAGCCATGGAATATGCTTTTCTTTTGAGAATTGATAGCGATAAATGAACTCTCAAAGCACGGAAGCAATGAAAAGTAACTCGAAAATTCTATCGAGTCTTATGCTGATCATTCTATTTGTGAGCATGGGGCAGTCTGTTTATTGGCAAACCATGCCGATTTTAGGAAGGGAATTCAATTTTACAGAGATAGAAATTAATACTTTAGTTTCAATATCGGCTGCCATGTTCATTATTTTCACACCTTTCTGGGGCAAATTAAGTGACAGAATAGGGCGAAAAGCAGTTCTTCTAATGGGACTTCTTGGATATGTCTTTTCGAGTATGTTTTTTATCTATGCGGCAAGCATCGGATTGACTGGGTTAGTTTCTGGTTTTTACTTATTAATAATTTTATTGATATCAAGAATAGTGAATTCAGCAATTGGAGCTGCCTCTAGACCTGCTTCCGGAGCATATGTCGCTGATGTCACTACAGAGCAAGAGAGATCTTCTGGAATGGGAAAGTTTGGAGCTGCAAACAACATAGGCTCAATTTTAGGACCAGTACTAGTTGGATCTTTGATAGGACTGAATATATTTGATGTCAAAATAAATCAATTTGGATTACTAACCCCTTTAATCATTATGTCTATTCTGATGGCGATAGCGTCCTTAGTTGTCTATTTTTATTTACCTAATAGTCCTTCTTCTAATCAAGATGCAATACCAACAGAGTTTGTTTTTGACAGAAACCTCAAATTACTTATAGCTATTGGGGTAATTATTTTTACAGCATTTGCAATAGTTCAATCTATTACGGCTTTTTATGTTCAAGACAGATTTTCATATGATTTAGATGAAACAGCCAAAACTACGGCACTTCTCTTAGGAACTACAGCTCTGATGTCTATTATTGCTCAATTAACAATTGTTCAAAGATATAAAGGTAGTCCACTAAACTTGATAAAGTTTTCTCTTCCACTTTTTGTATTAAGCTGTTTATTTATAATCTTCTCCCCTAATTTCTTTTTTCTTTATTTAGGAATGTCTTCAATGGGTCTGGCGATGGGACTTGCTTCTCCGGGTTATAGCTCTGCAGCCTCACTTAATGCTGACAAAGATAATCAAGGAGCAGCTGTAGGTCTTGCCATGGTTGCACCAGGTATAGGCTTCGCATTAGGTCCTTTTCTAAGCGGTTTTTTATATAGCTCTTCGATGAATTTACCATTTTTTTTCATACTCCCATTTTTTCTTCTAATAATCTTTCTTACAAGGAAGTTAGAACAAACAAATTAACCAAAAGAAAGTGGTATTTGAGTTCCCAAATCACTATAATGGGCAAGCTTTTACTCGCCCAAAAAGCAAATTCTTAATTTGACAAGTGATTGAAAAAGACAACCGACCAGTAAATCTTAATTTACTTACAATCAGCCTCCCCATAATAGGGATGTCCTCTATTCTTCATAGAATCTCTGGACTGGCAGTTTTCTTTAGTTTCCCCTTGGTTGTTTGGTTGTTTAGCATTTCGCTAAAATCAGAAGAGAGCTTTACAATCCTAGCTAACTTGTATCAGACTTCTCTGATATTAAAAGCTATGACTTTTCTGTTCTTAGTGGGTTTTAGTTATCATCTACTTGCTGGACTAAGGAAGTTGATAAGCGATGTTTTTGGAGTTGGCGAAACACTCGAATCTGGAAGATTTCTTTCATGGTTAGTTTTCGGTGCAACTTTTGTGGTAGCTATATTCTTTTTATTTTTTATTTTTTAATTATGTTTTCTGAACTTGGACATGGATCAAAAGAATTCTTAGTAATAAGAGCATGCGCTGTATTAATCCTTTTTTATACTCTTTATCTGGGCGGGTTTGTACTAGTTTCAGATGAAGTAAAATTTAATCATTGGTCAGCTTTTTTTGACAATACACTGAATAAGATCTTCACATCTATGTTTTTTTTAGCTTTTGCAGTCCATACCTGGTTAGGCACCTGGGCTGTTGCAAGTGATTACCTGACACCAAGAATATTTGGTAACTTTGGAAGGACTTTATTTTTGACTTTTAGAAGTATTGTAGCTGCCGTAATAGCCTTAGTCTTAACTTGGGCAATAATAATCATCTGGTAAATATATGTTAGTTAATGAAATTATAAATGCTAAAGATCTCCCGGTTATGGAATTCGATGGAATCATTGTGGGTGGAGGAGGAGCAGGCATGCGAGCCTCTCTTCAACTTGCAGAATCAGGATTAAATACTGCTGTCATATCAAAAGTATTTCCTACGCGATCACACACAGTTTCAGCTCAAGGTGGTATCACCTGCGCAATTCAAAGTGATGATCCTGATGATGATTGGAGATGGCATATGTTTGATACTGTAAAGGGATCCGATTACATAGGTGATCAGGAAGCCATCGAATATATGTGTAGTGAAGGTCCTAAAGCTGTTTTTGAACTAGAACATATGGGTTTGCCTTTTTCAAGAACTGAAGAAGGGCGAATTTATCAAAGACCCTTTGGTGGACAATCAAAGGATTATGGTAAGGGTGGCCAAGCCACTAGAACTTGCGCAGCAGCTGATCGAACTGGACATAGCCTGCTTCATACTCTCTTTCAAGCCAATCTTAAAGCTGGAACAAATTTTCTTAACGAATGGTTTGCTGTTGATCTAGTTTTGAATGCTGACAAAGCAGTTGTAGGAGTTATAGCTTTTAAAATCGAAACAGGTGAGATTTATTACATAAAATCAAAGGCAACTGTTCTGGCAACAGGAGGAGCGGGCAGAATTTATTCATCCACTACTAATGCTCTAATCAATTCAGGTGATGGTATTGGAATGGCTCTAAGAGCTGGTATGCCAGTTCAGGATATAGAAATGTGGCAGTTTCACCCAACTGGAATTCATGGGGCAGGAACTTTAGTAACCGAGGGATGTAGAGGAGAAGGTGGATATCTTTTAAATAAAGATGGCGAGAGATTTATGGAAAGGTATGCTCCTAATGCAAAAGATTTAGCTAGTAGAGATGTTGTAGCTAGATCTATGGCACTAGAAATTTTAGAAGGAAGAGGTTGTGGACCTAATGCTGATCATATTTTCTTAAGACTAGATCATCTGGGACCTGAAGTGGTTCATAAGAGATTGCCTGGAATAACTGAACTTTCTAAGACCTTTGCAGGTGTTGATCCGGCAGTTCAACCAATACCAGTTGTACCTACATGCCATTATATGATGGGAGGAATACCCACGAATATCAATGGACAAGTTATTTCTGTAGAGCACGGGGAAGACAAGATAGTTGACGGTTTATATGCAGCTGGTGAAGTAGCTTGCGTATCAGTTCATGGAGGAAATAGATTGGGTGGAAATTCTCTTCTAGACTTAGTTGTCTTTGGAAGGGCCGCTGGTCTTTACATAGAAGAGAGCATGAAACAGGGTGTTGAAGTAAAAGATGCTTCTAAAGATGATATTGAAAAAGCTTTAGAAAGACTAAATAGATTAAATGCCTCAACAGAAGGGGATCAAGTAGCAGTTCTTAAAGAAAAGATGCAACAAAATATGCAGAACAATTTTGGTGTCTTTAGGAGAGGGGATCTGATGGAAAAGGGTATCGAAGAATTAGCCAAGACTAGAGAAGAAGTAAATGACATTTTTCTTCAGGATAAGTCGGCAACCTTTAATACAGCCAGGATAGAAGCTTTAGAGATGCAAAACCTTTTTGAAGTAGCAGAAGCAACTGCGATAACTGCCAATGAGAGAAAAGAAAGCCGCGGTGCTCATGCAAGAGATGACTTTACCGAGAGAGATGATGACAATTGGTTAAAACACTCAATTTACTATGCCGATACAAAGGAAGTAAGTAAAAGGGATGTTAATTACAGACCTAAAACAGTACAAGCTTTCCAGCCAATGGTTAGGAGTTATTAATGAATGCAGCAGTCATACCTGTAGCTCAAATAAAGACAATAACGATGAGTATTTATCGTTATGACCCTACCTTGGATAAGAAGCCTTATATGCAAGATATCATTGTAGAAGTACCAACTGATAAAGACATTATGGTTCTTGACGCTCTTCATTTAGCAAAAGCACAGCAACCTTCCTTGTCTTATAGGAGGTCCTGCAGAGAGGGAGTTTGTGGTTCAGATGGTATGAACATAAATGGAAAAAATGGACTAGCTTGCGTCACCCCATTATCAGAAGTGATTAAGAGAAATAAGATTACATTACGTCCTATGCCTGGCCTTCCTGTTGTAAGAGATCTGATAGTTGATATGAAACAATTCTATGATCAATTAGAAAAGGTAAGACCTTATCTTATCACCAAGAGTGATACGCCTGATATTGAACGAACACAATCACCCGAAGAAAGAGAACATCTTGATGGTCTTTATGAGTGTATTCTTTGTGGTTGTTGCTCAACTTCATGCCCTTCATTTTGGTGGAATCCAGATAAATTTTTAGGACCAGCAGCTTTATTACAATCATGGAGATTCATAGCTGATTCTAGAGATGAAGCCACTGATGAAAGGTTGGATGACTTAGAAGATGCCTTCAGTCTCTATAGATGTCACGGGATTATGAATTGCGTATCTGTATGTCCAAAAGGGTTGAATCCTACAGAAGCTATCTCCAATATCAGAAATAAACTTCTTACACGAAAAAAAGCTTAAGAAAAATTTCTTTCTTGATAACACACTCCTAAGTTCTTCGTTTATCCTCTACAATGCATTGCAGTGATGCTATGTATAAACATTCTTTAGATTGAATTTAAGGGAGAAAAGATGAATCTACATGAATATCAAGCCAAACAGCTATTTAGGGAATATGACATATCAGTTTCTGAAGGCTTGTCCGCCTCTTCTAGTCAGGAAGCTGAAAAGATAGCTTTATCTCTCAATGTTGATAAGTGGGTAGTAAAAGCACAAGTCCATGCGGGAGGAAGAGGCAAGTCTGGAGGAGTTGAAGTAGTTGATAGCTTAGAGAAAGTTAAAACTTTTGCCGATAAATGGCTTGGAAAAAATTTAGTAACTTTCCAAACAGATGAGAAGGGACAACCTGTGAACCAAATCCTAATTGAAACAGTAACGGATATTGATAAAGAACTTTATTTAGGTGCTGTTATAGATAGAGCTTCCCAAAGGCTCGTTGTAATGGCTTCGACGGAGGGAGGAGTGAATATCGAAGAGGTTGCCGAAGAGACACCAGAAAAAATATTTAAAGCTGAAATAGATCCTATTCAAGGTCCAAATCAACTTCAAGCAGAAAAATTAGCCAGCAGCATAAACTTAAATGAAGTGCAAACTTCACAATTTATAGAGATTTTTAATGGTCTAGTGAGATTATTCATAGATAAAGATTTATCCTTAGTTGAGGTGAATCCTTTAGTAGTAACATCCTCAGGAGATTTAATTTGTTTGGATGCAAAAATCAATGTAGATTCAAATGCTCTTTATAGGCAGGAACAAATCTTGGAATTAAGAGATCCCTCTCAAGAAGATCCTAGAGAAGCAAGTGCAGCAGAGTGGGATCTAAGTTACGTTGCTTTGGAGGGAAATATTGGTTGTATGGTCAATGGTGCAGGTTTGGCAATGGGCACCATGGATATCATCAAGTTGCATGGTGGCGAGCCTGCTAATTTCTTGGATGTCGGCGGCACAGCTGATTCAAAAAGAGTTGCTGAGGCATTTAAAATAATCCTTTCAGATGAAAATGTTAATACGGTATTGATAAATATCTTTGGTGGGATTGTTCGTTGTGATGTTATTGCTGACGGGATAGTAGAGGCTTTAACAGTAATGGGAGTTTCAGTCCCTGTCATAGTTAGATTGGAAGGAAATAGTGCTCAAAAAGGATTGAAGATACTTGACGAATGCGAGCTGAATATTATCCCTGCATCAAATTTGGAGGAGGCTGCAAGTTTGGCTGTAAAAGCATCAAACGGAGATACAACGTGAGTATTCTTATTAATGAAAGCACTAAGGTTATATGTCAAGGATTTACTGGAGGACAAGCTACGCAACACTGTATTCAATGCATTGACTACGGAACTCAGCTTGTAGGAGGAGTGACACCTGGAAAAGGTGGTCAAATTCATCTCGATCTTCCAGTCTTTAATTCGGTAAAAGAAGCTGTAGACGCTACTGGTGCATCAGCAAGTATAATTTTTGTCCCTGCAAAATTCTGTAAGTCCTCAATTCTTGAGGCTGCTGAATCTGGTATTTCATTAATTGTCTGTATCACTGAAGGCATTCCTACTATAGACATGTTAGAAGTAAAGGTAAGGTGTGATCAATTAGGTGCCCGCTTAATAGGACCTAATTGTCCTGGCATAATCACACCCGGTGAAGCAAAGATGGGCATTATGCCTGGAGATATACATTTGCCTGGTAAGGTTGGAATTATATCTAGATCAGGGACTTTAACTTATGAAGCTGTAAAACAGACAACAGATCTAGGATTTGGACAAACAAGTTGTGTCGGGATAGGAGGGGATCCGATACCTGGAACCAGTTTTATAGATGTTCTGGATTTATTCGAAAAAGATAATTCTACTCAGGCTATTGTAATGGTGGGTGAGATTGGTGGAACAGCAGAAGAAGCTGCAGCAGAGTTTATACAATCTAATGTGACTAAGCCTGTTGTGTCTTATATAGCAGGTGTAACAGCTCCTCCCGGTAAAAGAATGGGCCATGCAGGGGCGATAATCGCTGGAGGTAAAGGTACAGCAGAAGATAAATTTAAGGCTCTAGAGTCAGCAGGTGTTTATACCGTAAAGAGTCCTGCAGAAATAGGTAAAGGAATTGCTGAGGTTACAGGATGGTAGACAATTTTAATCATTTACGCATTGAGGAGAGAGATCATTACATGATTTGTTATCTCTCTAATCCACCTACACATACCCTAAATTCATCTGGAGTCGCAGAGATACATAAATTTTTAGACAGCGCTGAAAAAAAACATGACTTACGTGTTCTAGCTTTTACAGGCGAAGGCGAAAATGTATTCATAAAACATTATGAAGTAGGAGAACTGGCTGACTCAGCTGAAAAGAACATTGAATCCAATAAAAATACTAAGGATCCTAAAGAGCTTCATGCATTTCATAGAATGCTCTTAAGACTTAGGGAGCTAGAGGCAATAGTAGTGGCTGGGATTAACGGAAATACAGCAGGAGGTGGGTGCGAATTTTCTTTGGGTTGTGATTTAAGAGTCATGTCGGATGGAGACTTTTTAATTGGCCTCCCGGAGACATCAGTAGGTATTCTCCCTGGAGGAGGAGGGACGCAAAGACTATCGAGACTCATTGGTTCCTCAAGGGCATTAGACTTAATTTTACATGCTAAACTTTTGAAACCTTTGGAAGCTTATAATTTGGGAATAATTAATAAACTTTTAAATGAGAAAAATTTTAAAGAAGAGCTCTATGAGTATTGCGAAGATCTTGCTAATAGAGCACCGATAGCATTGAGCCAGGTAAAGAAAATCATTCACCAAGGATTAGAAATGACTTTAGAAGATAGTCTACTTTTAGAGCAGAAAGCTTTCGATGTGACAATGAATTCTAAAGATGCAGCTAGAGCAATGAGGTCCTTACTTAATGCTCAGGAAAACATCGAGAACGAAATAAAATTCAAATGGGAAGGAGAATGATCACTCTTCAGCAACTTTTATAAGTTGTTTACCAAAATTCTTTCCACTTAAAACGTCTCTAAGACCTTGTGGAGCATTTTCGAAACCTTCTGTAATCGTCTCTTCGTATTTAATTTTACCTTCGGATATCCACTGAGATAATTCTGCTGTAGCTTCTCTCCACTCCTTAAACCATTCTGTTACGACAAAGAATCTATGTTCTGGTGCAGGATCCAATGCTCCAAAAATATGAAAAGGTGTTTCTTCTTTAGTCATATCTTCAGAATTATAAGCCGATATAAATCCACAAATAGGAACACGAGATCCTTCATTTAAGAGGGTCGCTACCGCTTTACTTACCGGACCTCCTACGTTCTCAAAATAAATATCAATTCCGTCAGGACAAGCTTTAGATAGTTCTTCTTGAATATTTCCTGCTTTATAATCTATACATTCATCAAAGCCTAGCTCATCTTTCACGTAAGCACATTTCTTCTCACCTCCAGCAACTCCTACAACTCTACATCCGAGTATCTTGCCCATTTGTCCAACTACCGTTCCAACAGCTCCCGATGCTGCAGAAACTACGATTGTTTCGCCTGATTTTGGAAGGCCAACTCTCAAGAGTCCAAAATATGCAGTTCTTCCTGGCATTCCAACAGTGCCAAGATAAGTTTGCAGAGGAACAATAGTAGGGTCAGCTTTAAATAAAGCAGGCTCTTCATCGCTTGCTATAATATAAGTTTGCCAACCTTTATGAACGCAAAGGTAATCACCTTTCATGAACTTGTCTGATTCACTTTCGACTACAATTCCGACTGATTCGCCTGTCATAGGCTCTCCTAATGCTGCTGGATCAGCATAAGACTCGCCATCGTTCATTCTTCCTCTCATATAAGGATCAATTGAGAGATATAGTATTTTTATTAACACTTCTCCTTTTACTAAAGGTCGAACTTCCTCTTCATTGAGTTTCCAGCACTCATCCCCAGGCATTCCTTTAGGTCTTTGATCAAGTAACCATTGTTTGTTTGTATATGTCATTTAACTCTCCAGCTTAAATTATATTCTTATCTTTCTTTTGAACAACAAAATAAAGACTTTCCTTTGTAATTTTTTTCTCTATTAATTTGTGACCAAGAAACTCACAAAATTTTTCTACATCTCTTTCGGTACTTTTATCGGAGGCAACTAACTCAATTAAATCTCCTGAGTCTGAATCTCTAATAGCCTTATGTAAAAGCATAATAGGTTCAGGACATACTAACCCAACCGCATTCACTTCAATTTTCATCGATAAATTTTGTAGATATTTTTCTTACCCTTCTTACCATCAATATGGCGGCAACTAATAAGCCTGAAGCCATACCAGTCCACATGCCTACAGCTCCCATTTGAGTAATAATAATATCTGTAACAGAAAGGATAATCCCTAAAGGCAATCCGACACCCCAATATGAAATAGCCATAATCTTCATGGGTCCAAAGGTATCTTTATAACCTCTCATGCTTCCAATACTTGCCATTGCTAAACCATCTGCAAGCTGAAAGAAAGCAGCAAAACTAAGCAGTATTACTGCTAAGGCTATTACCTCAGAATTATTATTCAACAAACTCGACATAAACTCGGCATTTAAGATAATAATTAAACTCATTGTCAGAGCACTAACTGTAGCTAGTCTCAAAGAGAAATAAGAACTGTATTTAGCTCCTTTCATATCATTTGCACCGACATTATTTCCAACCCTCACTGCGGCTGCATTTCCTATGGATAAGGGAATCATAAAAAAGAGCCCGCCTATTGTCATTGCTATACCGTTAGCAGCAATAACCTCACTACCAAATCTTCCAAGGATGATTCCAGCTCCACTAAACATACTTAATTCAATGAAATTTCCAAACCCAACAGGAATTCCTCCTCTAAGTATTTCTCCAAGAATCTTTATATTTGGCAGATCAAATCGTGAGAAAAGTTCTGTACCAAAGCCTGATTTATATTTGAGATAAATGATTAGCAGCACAAAAGTAGTCCATGTTCCGATGATAGCTGAAAGACCAGCTCCTTTTGCTCCCATCTCAGGAAAGCCAAAGTTTCCATAGATGAATGTGTAATTTCCAATGATAGCGATAATCAACATTAAAATATTTAATAAAGTTATCGGTAAAGGCCTAGTAACACCTTCGCATAAAGAGCGAAGAGGTTGACTCAAAAGAATCGCTGGCAAGGCAAACATAAAGTAACTTAGATATTCTTCTGAGTATTTAATTATGGAAGGATCAACTTGTGCGATTGTTAGTATGAAAGAAGACTGAGAAAGAATGAACATTCCTACTAATATTATTGGAATTGATAACCATATTGCCTGCCTTGCTAAGGGCCCTATATTTTTAAGATTCCTTGCGCCGAAGAGTTGAGCCACCATGGGTGTTACAAAGAAAAGCACTCCACCCACACCCACCATTATAGGGAACCAGAGATTACCAGCTAACATAATGCCAGCCTGCACATCGGTAGAGTAGTTTCCGCTTTGTATAACTGAGTTTACTTGAATAAATTGAAGGGCTAACTGGGTTAGAAACATAGGTATGGCTAGCTTAAAAAAACTACTAGCTTCTGTAACAGATCTTTCAGAAAAAAAGCTCTTTTTTGAGTCAAAGGGTTGTTCCATAGAAGGTGCGTATCTTATCATGTACAACAGAGGCAAGACATCAGAAAAGATCACAGACCATATTGGCTAAAAAAGCTATTTGCTAAATACAATAATTTTTATGTAGACAATTATCTGGCACCTCAATTTGAATATTTTGGAAAAGGCCACAATGTTATGGGTGCTCGATTTTTTGATGTATATGGAAGTAATATATCAATTGATGATCATCCTACTATGGTTGCTTCTCCAGATAATTACATCCATCTAACAACTTGGAGTTTGGAAGATCATGAGGGAGAAATATCAATAGGGAAATATTGTTTATTAACTCCTGGGGTCAGGATTGCTTCAGCATCAAAGATAACAATAGGGGATAGCTGTATGTTTGCGAATAGCGCTTACGTCTCAGATGCAGACTGGCATGGCATATATGATCGAGCAACTCCTGTAGGTAAATCATCTCCTGTAACTCTCAAAGATAATGTATGGATTGGAGACAGGGCTATGGTTGGTAAAGGAGTAACAATAGGAAAGAATAGCATAGTTGCAGCGGGCAGTGTTGTGGTAAAAGATGTTCCTGATAATGTAGTAGTTGGTGGAAATCCTGCAAAAATTATAAAAGAGCTAGATTCAGATATAGAAGGGTTTACACGAAATAAACTCTTTGAAGATCCGGATGGTTTGAGAGATTTATATGATCAAATAGATATTTACACATTAAAAAATAATACTCTTTTAAAATATATAAAAAGCAAATTATTTCGAAGTAAAAAACATTAAATCTATATTTGACATGTTAAAAAAAACCCAATAATCTTAGCTCCCGTTTTCGAGAAAGTTGGGGAGCGCTCTTAGAAAACCTAGAACTTTTAGAATAATCTAGGAGTTAATTGGAGAGGTACAATGACCAAACTTTTTCAGGCAATATTAATTGTCATAATTTCTAATTCAATTGTTTCTGAAGAAACAGATTTAAGGCCTGAGGGCGCGGCACTTGAAATATTCCAGTGTAATTTCTCTAGAGGAAAGGACTTAGATGATACTTTAAAAGTAGCTTCTAATTGGGATGAATGGGCAGATGATAATTACAGTGTGCCCTACGCAGGTTATGTCATGACTCCCTTTTATCAAACTAAAACAGATTTTCCTTTTGATCTTTTCTGGTTGGGCGTTACTCCAAGCTTTAAAGCTCTAGGAATTGCACAAGATGAGTGGGCATCTAAAGGAACAAAATTAGCTTCTGATTTTGACAGGGTAGCTCCTTGTCCAAATCATGCCTCTATATATTCATTTGTCGTTAGAAGTCCTGAAAATCAGACTCCAAATGGTTTCCTAACTATCAGAGGATGTACTAACAAAGAAGGTACAACTCCAGCTGATTATGCTGCTGCGAACGCAAAACAAAATGATTATATGGATAGTATTGGGTTAGATAGCGGAATTTATTATTGGTTCATGGGAGCCGGTTCAGGCATAGATCAACCCTATGACTACCTTGAAGTTACCGGAGTTTCTTCTATGGCCGATTGGGGAAAAATCCCAGATAATTTTTTGACCGGCAACCCAGCGCCACCGGACTTAGAAACGCTGAGAGATTGCGATACAGCAAGGGTTTACAGTATCCAATATGTTGGCGGAAAAACTTAATTTAAATATTTTAAGGTATTTTATGAAAAATTTTTATAAGGAGACAATAATGAAAAATAAAATTTTAATTCTTTTTTTTGTGGTTCTTTTCCCCCTTTCAATTGCGGCAGATGACCATGTTGAAGCGCCTACCCTTTTTCCTCTTGAAACGCTCCAATGTAATTTTAATGGTAATAAAGATGTAGATGATCTTTACAAATTACAAGAAGAGTGGACAAGTTTTGTTACAGAGAGCGAAGATGTAGATTACGCATCCTGGTTAATTACACCAATGTTCAGATCTGCTAGTGATTTTACCAATGATATAGGATGGCTAGGGATATCACCTAGTTGGAGTGCCTTTGGAAAGGGCTATGACGCATGGTTTGACAGAGCAGGAGACATAGCTGAGAAATTCAATAAAGTTTATACATGTGAAACTCAGCAATTATTTGCTGCTCAAATGGTGAGACAGTCAGAAGGATCTGCTGATAGCGGAGTAATGATGGTCTCTAACTGTTCTTTGATTAATGATGCTACATTAATTGACGTAACTATGGCGGATCAAAAATGGAATGCTTATCTTGATAGCCAAGGCTCTGAAGGTACGATTGTAAAATGGTATCCAGGTCCTGGAACTCCAACTAACTTAGACTATTCATTTAAGTACGTCTCTCTCGCTCCATCAATGGAAGCATGGGGAGTGGATTCAGAATCATTTGTTAATAATGGTGGATTATTGGCACAGCAAGAAATTTTTGGAAATATTGTTTCATGCGACTCTCCAAGACTTTATCTAATTAATGCTTATGGCGGGCAACAATAATTCAGGAGAAATTTATGACAAATTTTCTTAAAAAAATATTAATAACAGCTTCACTCTTTTTATCTGCGAGTATATTTTCTATGCAAGGCCTAAGTGTCATCACTATTACAACTGATGATCCAGAGGGATATGTAGAGTGGCTAACTTCAAATTCTTCTGTTTTCCAAGAAGCTGCAGGAGATGATGTTTCATCATCAGGAATATGCTCTCCCATAGCTGGAGGAAGAGAGGTAAATGAGCATTATGTTTGGAGCTTTCATCCCTCCACATCTGCAATGGTCTCTAATAGGCAACTTTCTAGTAAAGATGCCCAAAGAGCCATTAGAAGAATTTCTTCGAAAAGAGATTTAGTAAGAAGAGATATGTGGTCAGTAATGAAGGGTGATGCTGTCGGTGAAGCAGGAGCTACTAATGCTAATTATAATGTTATGTCTGAAACCGATGACGCAAATGCCTACCTAGCCGGTATAACAGCATTAGAGAAAGCTGCTAATGATAATGGTTTTGCCGTAAGCTTCGCTTTTTACAGCGCCACAGCGGCTGGTGATAGAGCAGGCATGGTTATGGTAAGCGTTCAAGCAGAAACGGTTGATGAACTTGGCAGATTTCTAGATCAAAGACAATCTAGCTGGATGTCAGAAGCTTTATCTGAGTTTGATGTCGTTAGAAATCCAGTAGAGGATTTTTTAATGAATTGTTCAACCATTTCAGTTAATAATTAAGGAAATGAAAATGAAAAAATTTTTGATAATATTAATCACTATATCAACTACCTACATAACAGCAGGACAAATATGGACACAGTATGACTTTAGGGTCGATACTCCTGAGTCTGCTGCAAAAATCGTAGCTGCTAGTGATGAGCTAATGGCTTCAAGCTTTGCCAAAAGCAATTTTAAAGGATCATCACATTTAGATATGTACCTCGCTAATGGAAATAATACTGCAACTCATTCTTTTGCAGTTTTACAACCTAGCATGGCAGCTCATCAAGAATGGATGACTACGCTGCAAAATAGTCCTGAAGGCCAAAAGTTTTTCTCTGTTTTAAATGCGAACTCTACGCCTGTTACCGAAAGAATAAATTCTTTTATTCAGTCCTATGGGACTGCTTCTAACGAAGATGTTGTATGGCTAATTCATCAATTGAATGTTAAACCATCAAAAGTTGCAGCTGTCATGAAGGCCTTTGAAAAAGTAGATAATGATACTCAAGGCCAATTTCCTGGACAATTTGGCTTATCTGCTGTGGCTTTTGGACAAGAGGATGCAACACACCTTTTAACAGTCGGTTATTCTTCTATTGAAGAAATGGAGTCTTGGGAAGATCAATTATCTACAAATAAAGCAATAAACAGTTTTTGGAAAAAAATGGATAATTTAGCTGAATGGAAAGGAAACGATCTTTTAATTAATGCCAGAGTATATGACTCAGCACTTACTATTGAAGAATTCTTAACAAACTAAGAGAGGAAATTATGAAAAAAATATTTATATTAACTTGTCTGACATTAGGTTTGATTAATTTTATCCATTCAGATGATCATTTGACCACTTATGCGATGGAAGCTTTGCAATGTGATTTTGCCGAAAGGAAAGATATGGATGATGTAATGGATGTTTTAGAAGGGTGGAAAGAATTGGCTGGTGACAATTCATGGCCCTATAGCGCATGGACATTAACTCCTTTGTATTATTCTGAATCTGATACCCCATTTGATTTTGGTTGGATGGGCTATACACAAAATATGCAAGAACTAGGGAAAGTCCAAGATTCTTTTACTGAAGTAGCACAGGAGACTTTTGCAAAGTGGCAAAAAACAACAGATTGCGCTGGTCAGTCTCTTTTTAGAGTCGTAGAGGCTAGAACTCCTCAGTCTGCCTTTTACCAAGACCAAGTTGCTTATATGTCAATATCTAGTTGTTCTATTATTGATGGAAAGTCTACTGATGATCTAGCTGAGAATGATAAAGTTTGGAACAAATATAATGATGAAAATGGATTTACTGGTGGAGTTTATCGTTGGTGGCCCGCACTAGGTACACCGACTAATTTAGACTTTGATTTTTACTTAGCAATTGGCTATGAATCAGTGGAGCAATTAGGAAGAGCTAGAGATATAAGAATGTCTAGAATGATGGATGGCACTAGACCAGAAGGTATTTTAGATTGTGATACACCTAGAGTTTACACAACTCAGAACATAAGGCTTGCGGAACCCGAAGAAAGTTAAGAAAAGACGGCCTTAGAGGCCGTTTTTTTTGATTACTTAAAATCATTGCAAAGCTTGGTTATAATTCCATTATGGAAAAAGTAAAAATCAAGCCAAAAGAGCTACTTGATGATATTCAGATAAATGAGATACGTCAAAAAAAAGACTTTAGAAATGTTTTTGCTCTTTTATTTGATTGGGGTTTGATAGTTTTATCTTTCATTCTTTTTTATAATTACCCTAATACTTTAACCTTCATTACCAGTCTGGTTGTTATAGGATCTAGGCAATTTGCACTGGCTGTTCTTGTTCATGATGGAGCTCACAACCTTCTTTTTTCTAATCCTAAAATTAATGATTTTATCTCGCAATGGTTTTGCGCTTATCCCATTTTCCAAGATAACAGGGTCTACAGACCTTACCACTTAAAACATCACAGATTTACTGAAACAGACAAAGATCCAGATCTGGCTTTGAGTGCTCCTTTTCCCATAACTCTAAAAAGTTTTTTTAGAAAAGTTGTTCGTGACCTTTCAGGATTAACTGGTTACAAGAGATACTCCCAGGCTTTACTATCTATTTTTATGACTGAAGCAGATAATTCATTAGATAAGATGAAGAAAATTTGGTTTAAGATTCATGGATTCCTAGTAACAAATACTTTGATCTTTATGGTTGTTTCAATCTTTTTAGACTGGACTCTTTTTTTCCTACTTTGGTGGTTGCCAGCCTTTACCTATTACAGCTTGATTATAAGAATAAGGAACATTGCCGAGCATTGTGTCACATCTGGAACTACAGATTTCGATAATACAAGAACAACATTAACAAACCCTTTGGTAAGGTTTTTAATGGCTCCGCATAGAGTGAACTATCATCTTGAACATCACTTATTTATGATGTGTCCATGGTACAACTTACCGAAGGCACATTCCATGATGATTGAAAATGGATATGAAGATAGAATGTGTATCGCAAATTCCTACAGAAGTGTTTTAATGAAAGCAGTGAGTGCCTAACTATGAGTCAAAATAAAGATAAACTTAAAGAAAAGCTGACGCCTGAAGAGTATTATGTAACTCAAAATCACGGAACTGAACCTGCTTTTAGTGGAAAATATGATTCTAATAAAATGCCCGGTACATATCATTGCGTGGTATGCGGATCAGAAATATTCAGCTCTAAAGAAAAATATGATTCTGGATCTGGTTGGCCAAGTTTTTTTCAGCCCTCGGTAGAGAGTAATATTGAAACTCAAGAAGATCATTCAGCTGGTATGGTTAGAACAGAAGTACATTGTAATAACTGCAAAGCACATCTTGGACATGTTTTTCCCGATGGGCCTCAGCCGACAGGGCTTAGATATTGCATCAATTCAGTCTCAATGGATTTTACATCTTCCGAAGAGGACTAGGCCTGAGCCAGGACGACCCATCTCAAAATAAATCTTTTAAGCTCTTAGCTAGCAGCGGGCTAGTTTCATTCTGGACTTTTATATCAAGAATACTTGGATTGATTCGAGATATAGTCATTACCGGCTTGCTTGGAGCAGGAGTGGCATTAGACACCTTTGTGGTCATCATGAAAATACCAAGTGTTTTTAGGAGATTATTCGCTGAGGGAGCTTTTAATCAAGCATTTGTTCCAGTGCTTGCAGAGTATAAAGAAGATAACCCCGGCCAAATCACGAACCTCATAAATAATACTTTTGGTGCTTTATCTACTATTTTATTAGTAGTCACTACTTTAGCTCTTTTATTTGCACCAATTTTTGTAATGATCTTTGCACCTGGTTTTTATGTTGAGCCTTTAAAAAAGGATTTGGCTATAGATATACTTCAGATTACTTTTCCTTATTTATTTTTGGTTTCTTTAGTAGCTTTTTCTGGCTCAATATTAAATTCTTATCAGAAATTTTCGCTACCAGCGCTGACTCCTCTATTTTATAACCTTAGTCTTATTGCAGCTGCTGTCTGGTTTGCGCCTAAATTTGAACTTCCGATCTACGCTATTGCATGGGGAGTATTTGCTGCGGGCATCATTCAAGTCCTCATTCAAATACCAACTCTATTAAGTATGGGTTTATTACCTAAATTCAGATTAAATATGAATCATCCGGGTGTAAGGAAAGTAATGTACTTAATGATTCCAGGAATTATTGCTGGAGGAGTAAGTCAAATAAATATGCTTGTCGATACAATCTTAGCCTCACTACTTCCTACAGGAAGCCCTAGCTGGCTTTATGTTTCTGATAGGCTAATGCAATTACCCTTGGGAATATTTGCTATTGCTATAGGAACAGTGATTTTGCCAAGATTATCATCATTATTTGTGATAGAAGATAAAACATCCTTCTCCAATACTTTAGATTGGTCTATCAGATTAATATTGCTCATAGGGATACCGGCAGTTGTAGGCTTAATTATGCTTGCAGAACCAATAATCTTAACTTTATTTGAACGAGGGGCTTTTAATTCTCAAGATTCTTTGCAAGCTTCATATAGCTTGATTGCTTTAGCGTTTGGTTTAGTGGCCTTTATGCTCATAAAAATTCTGACACCCAGTTTTTTTGCTCGACAAGAGCCTAAAAAACCAATGTACGTGGCTTTGGCTTCAATGATTTTGAATGCATTTCTAGCCTGGTTTTTAGGCTTTAATCTTAGTTATGGTCATGTAGGTCTTGCACTAGCGAGTTCCATATCAGCTTTTTTCACTGTATTAACTTTATTAATTCTTCTTAAACGCGATGATGTTTATATGCCTTCAGAAGGTTGGCTTATATTTTGGTTAAGATTAGTCTTTGCCTCTATACTGTTAGTTCTATTCCTAAGTTTTTTTGGTCAAGAAACTGCCTATCTAAGAAACTCCAGTGATTTTGAACAAATGTTCTATCTCTTAAAGATGATCATCATTGGTATAGGTTTATATTTGATTGCTTTAAGATTAACAGGATTAAAAATTAAGAGCTTTGTGAATTAGTATGTATCTAATAAGAGGAATACAGAATATAGATCTTTATCTTTCTAAATATAAAGATGTTGATCTCATAGCAACTATAGGTAACTTTGATGGACTTCATCTTGGGCATCAGCACATCATTAAGAATATGAAAAAAGATGCTGCTCAAAGTAATTGGAAGACTCTTGTAATTTTTACCGAGCCGCATGCAAAAGAGTTTTTTGCTGAGGCCTTAGGAACCGAAGAAGAAAAACCACCTAGAATTTTCCCTTGGCCTGAAAAAGTAAAAAGATTAAAGGAATTAGGTGTGGAGTTCTCATTTTTCCTGAACTTTAATAATCAGCTTAGAAAAATGACTCCTGAAGATTTCATAAGTGAGGTTTTATCAAGATTATCGATTAAAAAGATTGTTATAGGTGATGACTTTAGGTTTGGTGCAAATAGAGAGGGTGATTTTAATTTCTTAAAGAGCTGGGGCAAAGAAAACGATATCCTAGTTGAAAATACAGAAACCTTTGAAGCAAATGGAGAGAGAGTAAGTAGCACTAGAATTAGAGATTCACTTATTGCAGGGAATTTTGATGATGCGAAAGAACTCTTAGGAAAGCCCTACACTTTCTGTGGGAATGTAGTCTATGGACAACAACTTGGCACTCAACTCGGTGTACCTACGGCAAACCTATGGCTTCCTAAAAATAAACTTCCTATCGCTGGAGTCTATATCGTTAGCGTAGATTTAGACGATAAGAAATATGGTGGTATAGCTAATATGGGTACAAGACCAACAGTGGATGGACAAAATCCAGTCTTGGAGGTACATATTCTTGAATTTTCAGGAAATTTATATGGAAAAAAGATCACAGTTGAATTCTTAAAAAAAGTAAGAGATGAAAAGAAGTTTGATGGCTTAGAAGCTTTGAAAGAGCAAATTTTCAAAGATATTTCTTCCGCAAAGGAATATTTCAGTTAAAGTGCCAAAAATTAAATATGTCTGACTATAAAGAAACGCTAAATTTACCTGATACCGTATTTGCTATGAAGGCAAATTTGCCATCCAAGGAGCCTAAAATGATCGAATTTTGGGAAGAAATGGATCTACGCAAGGAAATATCTTCGGCAAGAGAAGGTAGAGAAAAATTTATACTTCATGATGGTCCACCATATGCTAATGGGAAAATTCATATTGGACATGCCGCCCAAAAGGTTCTCAAAGATATAGTTATTAAATCTCAGACTTTAAATGGAAAATACGCTCCTTATGTACCTGGATGGGATTGTCACGGCTTGCCTATTGAATTAAATGTTGAGAAGAAAAAAGGCAAAGCAGGCCATAAGATTTCTGTGTCAGAATTTAGACAAGCCTGCAGGGAATATGCTCACTCACAAATAGAGATACAAAAGACAGATTTTAAACGATTGGGAATTATTGGAGATTGGGAAAATCCATATGTGACTATGGACTTTGCTTTTGAAGCGAACATTATCAGGTCCTTAGGCAAAATAATTGAAAAAGGACATCTTCGCAGAGGAGACAAACCTGTTCACTGGTGCGTCGATTGTGGTTCAGCTTTAGCTGAGGCTGAAGTAGAGTATCAAGACAAGATATCAACTTCTATCGATTTTATTTTTCCAATTGACAATAAAAAAATAACAGAGATTTTTTCTTGCTCCTCCACCAATGAAACTTATGTTGCAAGTTGGACAACCACTCCTTGGACATTACCTGGAAATTTAGCTCTGACGATAAATGAATCATTTACTTATGCATTAATAGAGATTATTCATGAAACAAAAAAAATAAACATAATTATTGCTGAAGATTTGGTGAATTCAACTTTAGACCGAATCGGTGTAGATAACTTTAATTCCCTAGGAACTTGTAAAGGTTCTGAGTTACTAGGTTTAAATGCTTCTCACCCCTATCTTGATAGAAATTCTTTAATAATATCAGGTGATCACGTTACAACTGACGCAGGAACAGGAATAGTTCACACAGCACCCGGTCATGGATTAGATGATTATGCTGTATCTAAGGAAAATGGTATTGATGTTCTTAATCCAGTTAAAGGGAATGGTACTTATAATGATGATGTAGAACATTTTGCTGGGCAATTTGTTTTTAAAGCCAATGAAAATATAACTAATCTCCTTGAAGAGAAGGGAGCTCTATTGTCTAAGTCATCTTACGAACATAGCTATCCTCATTGTTGGAGGCATAAAACCCCAGTTATGTTCAGGGCAACACCTCAATGGTTTATTTCTATGGAGGAAGGAGAGCTTTTACAGCAGTCTCAAGATTCTGTAGGTTCAATAAACTGGGCGCCAAGATGGGGTCAGGCCAGAATGAGTTCAATGCTAGAAGGACGTCCTGATTGGTGCATATCTAGACAAAGGACTTGGGGTGTGCCGATTGCTTTGCTGATACATAAAGAAACAGGTGATCTCCATCCAGAAACTAGAAAAATTATAGAAAAAGTAGCTGATTTAGTTCAATCAGAAGGTATTCAAGCTTGGCATGATATTGAAATAAAAGATCTAATTGACGAACATGAGTCTTACGAAAAAATAACAGATTGCCTTGATGTCTGGTTCGACTCTGGAGTAACTCATGCTTGTGTATTAGATGTAAATGAAGACTTGCAATTTCCAGCTGATTTGTACCTTGAAGGCTCTGATCAGCATCGAGGATGGTTTCAGTCATCATTGCTCACAAGTATTGCTATGAAAGAGGTGCCGCCTTACAAGGCAGTCTTGACTCATGGTTTCGTTGTTGATTCTGAAGGAAAAAAGATGTCAAAATCTCTAGGAAATGTCATTTCTCCTCAAAAAGTATGGGAGACGATGGGTGCTGATGTTCTAAGAACATGGGCGGCATCTTCTGACTACACTAAAGAAATTGTTCTTTCAGATGATATTTTAAAAAGATCATCTGATTCTTATAGAAGAATAAGAAACACAATAAGATTTTTATTAGGAAATTTAAGTGATTATTCAGGTCAAAAACTGATTCCTGAAAAACTCACAGAGTTAGATAAATGGATGATTCTTAAAACTAAGAATCTTCAAGGGGAGGTCATAGAAGACTATCTAAATTATGACTTTCATCACGCGTTTCAAAAAATCCACAATTTTTGTGCGAATGACTTGGGCGGTTTTTATTTAGACATTCTAAAAGATAGACTTTATACGGCTAAATCAACTTCAGATGCTCGTCTATCCTCACAGATTGCTCTTTCTAACATTTTGCATGCATTATTAAGATGGATTAGCCCAATTCTTTCTTTTACAGCAGAAGAAGCATGGCAACTATTGAATACTGATACTAAATCAGTTCATCTACTTGAATGGTTTGAGGAATGGGATGAGATAGGCGAATTGAAGTTTTCTAATGATGAATGGGACAAGATTTTGGAAATCAGATCTGAAGTGAATAGGCATATTGAAGAAGCAAGAAATAATGAAATCATCGGATCTTCATTAGAGGTAGACTTAGAGTTATTTTGCGATAAAGATATTAAAAATCTACTTGATAAGTTTTCTAATGAACTAAGGTTTATTTTTATAACTTCCGAAGCAAAAGTCTCAGATATTGGGCAAAAAGGTAATGATTCAGCGATTCAAGGAATGAGAGTTCAAGTTAAGAAGACTAATCACCAAAAATGTGTTCGTTGCTGGCATAGCAGACCAGAAGTTGGAATAATTAAAGGACATGAATCCATTTGCCAGAGATGCCATGACAATGTCATAGGAAATGGTGAAATCAGGGTTTTTGCCTAATTGTGATTTGTTCACATGAAAAAGATTATTCTCCTAATTTCTCTCATTTTTGCAGATCAACTTAGTAAGCACCTTGTGGTCAAAAATTTCTCCATTGGAGAGAGCTTGAACTTATTACCCATTTTAGATATTTATTTAATATTGAATACTGGTATAGCTTTCAGTTTATTTGATGATGGAGGAGATATAGGAAGATGGATTCTGGTCACTCTGGTTTCATTTGTTTGTTTATATCTTGTTTATCTTTTGCTTTACGAATCTTTAAAAAAATATGAATCCCTAGCATTACTATTCATTCTGTCAGGAGGCATAGGAAATTTGATAGATCGTAGCTTCAGAGGTTATGTAATAGATTTCATTAATTTCTATTATGAAAGCCACTCTTTTTATATTTTTAATTTCGCGGATTCATTTATAACAATTGGAGTTATAATTTATATGGTTGATATAGTTCTTTCAAAACTTAGACTAAATGGAAATAAGACTAGCTAGTACTCGAGGGTTCTGTGCAGGAGTAGACAGAGCAATAGAGATCGTTAAAAAGGTCATTGAAATACATGGCGCACCTGTATATGTAAAACATGAGGTAGTGCATAACAAAACCGTTGTTGAAGAATTAAAGCGTTTAGGTGCGATTTTTGTAGAAGACATTAAAGAGATACCAGAAGGGGAGGTTGTTGTTTACAGCGCTCATGGAATCTCCAAAGCAGTTGAAATTGAATCTGGAGTCAGAAAACTAGATGTTTTTGACGCAACGTGTCCTTTAGTTAGTAAGGTGCATGCTGAAGTTAATACATATGCAAAGATGGGGTTTGATTGTTTGCTAATAGGCCATAAGAATCATCCTGAGGTTGAAGGAACAATGGGACAGTTCGACACCTCATTTGGCGGAACAATTACCCTTATTGAAGACATATCAGATGCTAAAAAGCTAAATTTTGAAGATTCGTCTCGCTTAGCATTTGTGACTCAGACAACTTTGTCTGTAGATGATACAAAAGATATAAAAGAATTTCTGATTGATAGATTTCCTGATATCAAGGGCCCAAAGAAAGATGATATTTGTTACGCAACATCAAATCGTCAGGATGCTATCAAGCAATTAGCTCTTGAGTCGGATCTAGTGTTAGTAATTGGTTCTGAAAATAGTTCGAACTCCAATAGACTCAGAGAAATAGCCGAGCGATCTGGTGTCGAGGCTTATCTTATCGACAGTATAGAAGATTTGCCAATGGATTGCTTAAAAGGTAAATCTAAAATTGGCCTCACTTCAGGAGCTTCTGCTCCAGAACATCTTGTGGCAGAAGTTATAGACAAACTTACTTCATCTTATGGGTTTAATTTGGTAGGTAATAAAATTAGAACTGATGAAGGAATTTCTTTTAGATTACCTAAAGGCTTAAGATAAGCTACTTGGAACTTTCTCGATTACAAGATGCCTAAGAATTAAAGAGGTGAAGAATATGAAATTTAAATATTTTTTGGGACCATTGTTAATCGGATTGCTCTCTTTCAAGGTTAGCACAGCTCCTGATATGTCAGGACAACTTAAAGAAATGGATATTGATAAAGATGGATCTATCAGTCTTGAAGAGTTTAATTCAACTACTTTAAATCGCTTTAGATTGATTGACCTAGATAACGATGGAACTCTATCAAAAGAAGAGTTTCTTGCATCAAGTAATTTACGTTTTGGAGAAATGGATTTAAATTCTGATGGAATACTCAAAAGAAGAGAAATTAGAAAAAGTTTAAAGCAAGCCAGAAAAGATAAGAAGACTAATGACATTAAAGAAAAAAAACAGCCAAAGCCTTTCATAAAACAGTAGAGGAATTCCTTTGCAGATCGATCAATCATTTAATTTAAAAGAAGCAAAAATCTGCTTGTCTGAAAATTGCTCTGAGCGAAAGACAGAAGAAATTTCACTTCTTGTAATTCATAACATCAGCCTACCTCCCGGTGTATATGGAGGAGGTTATATCGAAAAACTTTTTACTAATAGCTTAGATCCAAATGACCATGCTTATTTTAGTGAAATACATGATTTGAAGGTTTCTAGTCATCTTCTGATAGAGCGAGATGGATCACTGGTTCAGTTTGTACCCTTTAATAAGAAAGCTTGGCATGCAGGTGTGTCATCATTTAAAGGTCGCGAAAATTGTAATGAATTTTCCATAGGAATTGAGCTTGAGGGTACAGATGACAATAAATACACAGAGGATCAGTATCGGGCCTTAATAGATATAACTAAAGAATTGATGCTTGTTTTTCAAGACATAAAAAAAGAAAACATAGTTGGACATTCTGATATTGCACCTGGCAGAAAGACAGATCCTGGAAAGGCATTTGATTGGCATTATTACTTGTCTAACCTAGTGTAAATCTTTTTGGTAACTCACGAGAGTGTTACACTTCGATTGTTTGTTAATTATTTTCATAATGTGATTGGCAGACTTTTACTAAAAGTAATTTGGAGGTAAGCAGTATGGCTTCTTTTGATATTAAATCTGAGCTTGATCATCATGAGGTTACTAATGCCGTAGATCAGGCTAATAGAATTTTACAAAATAGATTTGACTTTAAAGGTACTGGAGCAGAGTTTAGTATAAGTGAAAAACAGATAGATTTATCTGCCAATGAAGAATTCCAAATTCATCAAATGTCTCCTTTACTTAACGAATCTCTTGCTAAAAGAGGAATTGATTTAAAAAGCCTAAAACCCGGAGAAATTCAAGTTTCTGGAGGATCGGCTCAACAAACTATAGACTTGCAAGAAGGGATTGATAAAGAGCTAGCAAAAAAAATAACTGCTTTGGTCAAGCAATCAAAGTCAAAAACTCAAGCCTCTATTCAGGGAGATAGCATAAGGATTACTGGAAAAAAAAGAGATGAACTACAAGCTATTATCCAGCTCATCAAAGATCAGAGTTATGATATTCCTTTGCAGTTTGTAAACTTCAGAGACTAATTTTCTAAATGTTAAAGAATTTTACTATAGGTAGCTTAGGCTTCTCATCGGGCTTGCCTTATATTCTAATTTTTTCAACTTTGGGTGTTTGGTTAGCGGATATTGGTATTGACCTTTCCCTGATAGGTTTTTTTGCATGGATAGTCTTAACATATTCCCTAAAGTTTCTATGGGCACCATTGGTAGATAATTTTTCGGTACCTTTTCTTAATAGACTTGGCTATAGAAAGAGTTGGATATTGTTATCACAAATATCTATAGCGATTTGTCTTCTACTTCTTTCTATTGTTAACCCACTTGATAGTTTGCAGGTTTTTGCATTTATTGCCTTTCTAGTAGCCTTTTCTGGATCGGTACAAGATATTGCCATTGATGCTTTTAGAATTGAGCTTGCTGATTTAAATCAGCAAGGCAACTTAGCAGCTAGTTATCAATTTGGATACAGAATGGCGATTCTAATTTCAAGCTCATTCGCATTAATCTTTGCTTCAGACTATGGCTGGACTTTAACTTATCAAGTAATGTCTCTACTGATGTTGATCGGCATCATAGGTGTTTTGATTTGTCCTGAAGAAGTAAACGTTAATCTAAAAAGATTAACGCTACAGAATTCTATAGTCGAACCTTTAAAAGACTTTGTTAGACGATTTGGACTATATTTTGCGTCCTTTCTTCTCATGATTGTTGCAACCTATAGGCTAACGGATATCGTTATGGGTCCTATGGCTAGTCCATTCTATTTAGAAAAGGGATATACGCTTAAGGAAATTGGTTATATTGTAAAAGTTGTTGCCGTGATTGCTTCGATAGTTGGATTTTTTTTAGGTGGCCTTTTAGTTAAAAGGCTAGGTGTAAAGGTGACACTCATTATCGGCGCTTTTCTTGTATTGATGACTAATCTATCTTTTTCGTTGGTAGCCATACTTGAAAAGGACTTATATCTTCTTGGGTGGGTCGTAGGAGCGGATAGTTTGGCAGCTGGAGTTGTAGGCACAGCAAATATAACTTTCCTTACAAGCCTAGTTTCAAAAAAATACACGGCTGTTCAATATGCTCTTTTGACTTCATTTATGATGTTACCAGGTAAATTATTTAGTGGTTTCTCAGGAATGTTAGCGAATTTTTTTAAATATGAATTTGGTGAAGAAAATGGATGGATGGCTTTTTTTATATTCACATCTTTTTTAACACTACCCAGTTTATTGTTGCTGTTTTATTACATTAAACGTAATAATCTCAATGATTAGAATATACAGACTCGTATTTCTGCTCTTAGTTTTATTTATAAGTTATGCTGCAGTTACCCCCGTGGAAGGTGGTGCATCTGTACCCTACATTGATAAGTTACTTCATTTTGTTGCATTTTTAATACTGACATTTTTTATGGACCTTTCTATAAAAAAACCTCTATTACTGAGTAAAGCAGCACTAATTCTTCTTATTTTGTATGCGTTCTTAATAGAATTAGTGCAATATTTTTTATCTTATAGATCTGCAGAGGTTTTCGATTTCATCTCGGATTTATTGGGAATACTTGTTTATTTATATTTCGCCCCAAAAATAAAATATAAGACATAGGTAATGAGATACTTTTTTTTATTTTTAATAATATTTCCTTTTATAGAAATATATACCCTTATAGTTATCGGAGGAAGCATTGGTGCTTTCAACACCATGCTCTGGATCTTCTTTTCAGGAATAATGGGATTGTATTTATTGCGCAATCAAGGCTTAAGGACACTATTGGATATGAAATCCAAAAAATCTGTATTTGAACCAACTGCAAATAATTTTCTAAAGACAATTTTTACACCTATTGGTGGAGTTTTTATTTTAATTCCAGGTTTTATAACAGATGTTATCGGTATTCTGATTCTTTTACCTATAACTCGAATATTCATTTTAGGACTCCTCTTCAGTTATCTCAGGCCAATTAGGCAGGGAACTGCTAAAAATAAGACTAATGAGGACTGGATAGAGGGTGAATATAGGAAAGATAAATAGAAAAAAAAACTTGAAAAATCTTTTAACACCCCAACATATTTAGAGTGAGAGGTTAGGACTCATAAAATTCAGCATTGACGTGTGCTTTCAACTGATTAGAATGACGATCCTTTCGTAATAACAATTTAAATTTTTATTAAATTTTTGGAGAAACTAGATGAAATTTAGACCACTAGCAGATCGTGTCCTAGTTAGACGCACTGATGAAGAGCAAACTACCGAAGGTGGGATTGTTCTACCTGGATCAGCAGCAGAAAAACCGTCACAAGGTGAAGTCATAGCTGTAGGACCTGGAAAAACTTTAGATAACGGCGAATCACAAGCTGTTTCAGTGTCCGAGGGCGACTTAGTCGTGTTCGGTCAGTACGCCGGAAGTAATACGGTAAAGGTTGATGGGGATGAACTTGTAATTCTTAATGAACAAGACATCCTCGGTGTTTTAGAAAATTAATTTATAAAAGAGAGGAATAAAATGGCCAAAGAAGTCAAATTTAGTGATGTAGCTCGACAAGGTATGTTGGCAGGAGTAAATATACTTGCCGACGCTGTAAAAGTGACATTGGGTCCGAAAGGAAGAAATGTAATTTTAGATAAGTCATTTGGGGCTCCCACCGTTACAAAAGACGGTGTTTCTGTTGCAAAAGAAATCGAACTCCAAGATAAGTTCGAAAATATGGGTGCACAAATGGTAAAGACTGTTGCTTCACAAACTTCAGATGAAGCTGGTGATGGTACAACAACAGCTACAGTACTAGCTCAATCTATCGTCAATGAAGGTCTAAAATCTGTTCAAGCTGGTTTTAACCCTATGGACTTGAAAAGAGGTATAGACAAAGCGGTAGCCGCGGCAGTTGAAACTCTTCAAGGTGCATCAGAACCATGCGAAGATGATACTGCGATAGCTCAAGTTGGAACTATATCTGCAAATAGCGACACAGCTGTAGGTGAAATTATTGCTGAAGCCATGCAAAAAGTCGGAAAAGAAGGTGTGATTACCGTCGAAGAAGGTTCAGGAATAGAAAATGAGCTAGAAGTGGTAGAAGGTATGCAGTTTGACAGAGGATATTTGTCTCCTTATTTCATAAACAATCAAGAAAGAATGACAGCAGATCTAGATGATCCGTTCATTCTTTTACATGATAAGAAAATTTCAAATATAAGAGATCTTTTGCCTTTACTGGAAGCAGTTGCGAAAGCAGGAAGACCACTTCTTGTCCTGGCTGAAGATGTAGAAGGAGAAGCGCTAGCCACTTTAGTTGTTAATAACATGCGAGGCGTTGTGAAAGTAGCTGCTTGTAAGGCACCTGGATTTGGTGATAGAAGAAAAGCTATGCTTGAAGATATTGCTATATTGACTGGTGGAACAGTTATATCAGAGGAAGTTGGACTCTCTCTAGAAGGCGCAACTATAGAAGATTTAGGCCAAGCTAAAAAAGTAGAGTTAAATAAGGAAGACACCACTATCATCGATGGAGCAGGGTCCGCAGATGGTATTTCTGGAAGAGTCAATCAAATCAGAGCTCAAATAGAAGATACTTCATCTGACTATGACAGAGAAAAGCTTCAAGAAAGAGTCGCAAAACTAGCTGGAGGAGTTGCTGTTATCAAGGTTGGGGCTGGATCTGAAATTGAAATGAAAGAGAAAAAAGCCAGAGTAGAAGATGCTCTTCATTCAACCAGAGCTGCTGTCGAAGAAGGAGTTGTTGCTGGTGGTGGCGTAGCTTTAGTAAGAGCTCAACAAAAAATTCAAGGTCTTGAAGGAGATAATGAAGATCAGAATGTAGGTATCAACATCGCTCTTAGAGCAATGGAAGCACCTATAAGGCAGATTACAAATAATGCTGGTGAAGAAGCTTCTGTTGTCCTCGATAAGATAAAGGACGGAAAAGGTAACTTCGGATTTAATGCAGGATCTGGTGAATATGGAGATATGATCAAGATGGGTATTCTTGATCCAGCGAAAGTCACGAGGACTGCACTACAAGCTGCAGGCTCTGTTGCTGGCTTGATGATCACTACAGAAGCTATGATTGCTGATGCTCCGGATGAAGGTGGAGCTGCTGGCGGTATGCCAGGTGGAATGCCTCCAGGGATGGATATGGGCGGCATGGGCGGCATGATGTAGCTTATGGAAAATAAACGGGGCTTTTGCCCCGTTTTTTAAAAAAAATTGTAGACTATACTTCTAAAGAGTTTTAACAAATCAAAAGTTCTTGAGAAAATTAATTAATTTTTATTATAGGTAAAGTTAATATGCGAAAAAAATTTAGAAATTATAATCTTGGGATTCTGCTTTTAGGGTCCTCAAACCTCTTTGCTCATGCAGATACGCCACATATTCATACTTACGAAATCCTGGCTACTGGATTTATAATTATAGGATTGATTTTGACTGTGTCTAAAGCTAGAAAAATAACAAATATAAATGGGAGTAAAAAATAAATGTTTAAAATTGAAGAAGTTAACGCACATTGTGATATACCCTGCAAAATTTATGATCCAGCAGTTGTTCAAGTTGCTGCCTTAAGTGTCGTGAGAATCTTAGACATCATCTCGGAACTTGACGAGTCATCAAAGGCAAATCAGTCAGAACTTGCAAGATTGACTATTGAAAAAGAAAACCAAGCGCGAATTGTCAAAGATGAAATAAGAATTATCTGGGGGGATTATTTTAAAGATCCTCAAATTGCAATGTATCCGAACATACATTCTCTTGTTCATTCAATTATGATGGCAGGATCTAAATGTAAACAGAGTATAGATAGGCAAAATGGTTTAGATCTAGTCGAGCTAGTTAACGAATTTACTGAAGCTTTTTGGGGAACCAAAGACATCAAAACTCAGCGAGTGATTGCACCATATCCTCCTGCATTAGAGGTTGTACAGCCGATTCTAGAAGTTGTTTAAACTTTCTAGGGTCAAGGGATCAAGCATGATCCCTAACTATTACCATGGTGATTACGTAGTTACCTGTCCTCTATTAAGTGCAAAAACTGATGACGTTGTTGTTTGCAGGATCGAAGGTATAGGCTTAGTTTTGAAACGAATCAAGTATCTTGATCAAAACACACTTTTTTTGATAGGAGATAACCCCAGACAAGAATCATCAATCTGCAATATACCTCTAAAACCAAATATAATTTGCGGAAAGGTAATTTTAAATTTCAGTCTGTTCAGATTTCTCTTTTTCTTTTCTGGCAAAAATAAAAGATTTAATATTTAAATAACTCATCCCTAATCCTGAGAAGAGCAGCATAAGCTTTGAAAGATCTGCCCAGAAATTTTCAAAAAGACTAGATACTCCTCTTAGCACATCCAAGCCCCCTAAGAAGATAATGATCACAAAAGTAGCAGTAATATGCATAAAAGCTTTTTTCTTATTCGGAAATTTATAAGCAAGAAAAGAAAAAAGTAGAACTGGAATGCCCAAGAAAGAGGGTATATATGATGTGATGGATATGCTTCCAGATAAGAAGGAAATGATAATTCCCCATGATATGAGGAAGAAACCATACAATATTGAAATTTTTTCTATATTTGTTCCGAGGAAAAGAAATTCTTTATTTGGCATAGTTATTTATTGGTTAAGTTAGTATTGATATCATTCTCAATATAAAGAGATGTACTAGGAAATGCAAAATCGGAATCATATGCTTTTACAACTTCCATAATCTTAAAAATTAACTCTTGTTTTACTTGTGAGAATTGTGTGTAGTCAATTACATCCATGTAACACAAAATTGTTAAATCTATTGAACTAGAACCAAGCTCTGTCACTTTTACAAAGTTCTCTTGTCCGGGATTCTGAATAAAATTCTCGCTGTTATTTATATATTCTTCTATGTCTTTGCAAATACTTTCAAGCTGTTGAGCCGAGGTGCTGTATAAAAGGTTCACTGTCCAAAATATCCGTCTGTAATTCATATTTTGATGATTTATAACCTGCGCATCTGAAAGGTCTGTATTAGGAACAAATACTGGAGAAGTGTCTAGTAACCTTACTTGAGTAGAACGAAAACCGATTGACTCAACAATTCCATGTAGCCCATCACCTATCCTTATTCTATCTCCGGGTTGGAACCTTTTTTCGCTAAGAATAAATATACCAGCAATGATATTTTTAAACATATCTTGTGCACCGAGAGCTACGGCTACTGAAAAAAGTCCTAGTCCTGCAATAATTGGACCGATTTCAATTCCCCATATGTCTAGCATCATTGTTATTCCAACTATCCAAACAAGTACGCTTGCAACTCGACTTAACCAAGTTGTCATAGCTGGTGTTAACCAGGAATTGTCACTGAGTAGGTTTAATAAAGGTTTGGTTAGGTTTGCTAGTGCGCTGAAGATGGTATAAATAACAAGCATTTTAACCAGATTTGTTGCTATCAAATCTATAGACCCGCTAAATGGTAAGTAAGCTGTAATGAGATAAAGTCCAAAAGCTACAGGTATTAATCCAAAAGGACCTCTCAATGACTCTATAATTTCGTCATCTAATGTGGTTTCTGATTTCTCAGTCAGCTTTGCTATCTTGTCTAGAAGATAAGTGTTCATAAGGGATCTTGCCACTAAAGATCCCATAATTATTAGCAAACAGATAATTATATTATCAATACCTATTCCTCTGATCCCTTGTTGCCAAGTCTCTAAAACGAGGTTCCAAAATTCATTAATCATTCTTGTTCCTCATTTTGTTCATTTACTTCTTCTATGATTTCAACTTTAGCCAGCTTGATTACGTTATCTTTTATAAGTACTGTCTCAATTCTATAGTTTTCTATGCTCAAGCCAACATTGGTATCAGGTATAGTTTGAATTTCTTCTAGTATTAAGCCACTCAATGTTTTTGGTCCTTCGGTTGGTAACTCCCATTCCAGTCTTCTGTTAACCTCTCTAATCATCATGCTTCCATCCACCAAATAACTACCATCTGCTTGTGGCATGATATCCATTCTTTCAATAGATTCAGTTGTAATTTCTCCAACAATTATCTCAAGAATAGATCTCAAGGTGATGATTCCTTCGATATCTCCATATTCATCTACAATCAATCCAACTCTTCTACCTGAAGACTGAAAATTGGCAAGCTGCTTATATAAAGGAGTATTTTCAGGAACAAACAAAGGTTCACGTAGTTCATCTTTTAAACTTCGAATAGATTTTGTCTCGCTACCTAGAAACTCTGCCTTTTTATTTAAAGATAAAAAACCTTGAATATTATCTATGGTATCTTCGTAACATGGCACGTATGTGAAATCAATTTCTTGCAACTGTTTCACTATGTCTTTTATTTCATCATTAAGATCAATCCCAATGATTTCATTTTTGGGAATCATCACATCATTAACAGATAGATTGTCCATATCAAAGATGCCCATTAACATTTCTTCCTGTCTCTTTGGTACTCCTGAAGTTTGCAGTAAAGTTCTTAACTCTTCTGGCTTTAATTCATCTTTGTTTGCATTATCTAAATCTATTCCCATTAGTTTCGTAACATTATTGGAAATAAAACTAACCAAAGTAATTAGAGGACTTAAGATTTTAGATAAAGGTTTGAGCAAGTAGGAGGATGGAAATGCAATACTTTCCGGTTTAAGAGCCGCAATTGTTTTTGGCATTACCTCAGCGAATATGATCATAATGATAGTCATGAATACAGTCACTGCTAAAACAGCGTTATCACTCCATATCCTTATGGCAACTACAGTCGCTAAAGCTGTAGATAAAGTATGAGTAAAGTTATTTCCGATTAAAATAACTCCCAAAAGTCTATCTGTTTTTTCTAATAATCTTGAAACTCTCTTAGCAGACTTATTTTTTTCCTTCACCAAGTGCTTTAAGCGATATCTATTAATGGCCATCATGCTGGTTTCAGAGCCAGAGAAAAAAGCTGACATCAATACTAAAAAAGCTATTGACGCTAAAAGAATCCATAGGGGAATTTCGTTCAATTTAAGATATCCTAATCAGGATTTTAGATGTGAAAAGTGTGTACAAGAAATATAAATATTACTCTAAAGTTTGCATTATAACCATTTGTAGGCGTTAGAAAGCAAATAAACATACAAATTTCTCTTGAAAGAGACAGCTTATGGACTAGAATGACCGCCTTTTCAAATATAAATATGTATTTTATTAAATGTTAACAATTAGATTAGCTCGATCTGGAGCAAAAAAAAGACCCTTTTTCCATGTAAGCGTTGCAGACTCTCGTATGCCTAGAGACGGAAGATTTGTTGAGAGAGTTGGTTATTACAATCCAATAGCCTCGGGCCAGGAAGTTAGATTAGAGTTAGATTTAGAAAGAATAGATTATTGGATAGGACAAGGTGCTCAACCCAGTGACAGAGTATTGAATCTTCTCAAGCAAAATAAAGAGACACCAGAACAGACTGAACAAAGACTAGCTTCTAAAGATATCAAAAGACAAAAGAAACTTGCGAAGAAACTAGCTGATAAAGAACCAATAGAAGAAGCTCCAGCAGAAGCTCCAGCAGAAGCTCCAGAAGAAGCTGCAACAGAAGCTGCAACAGAAGATGCTCCAGCAGAAGCTGCTACAGAAGAAGCTCCAGCAGAAGAAGCAGCACCAACAGAAGAAGCCGCTACAGAAGAAGCTGCACCAGTAGAAGAAGCTACTACAGAAGAAGCTCCAGCAGAAGAAGCTGCACCAGTAGAAGAAGCTGCAACAGAAGAAGCAGCTACAGAAGAAGCTCCAGCAGAAGAAGCAGCACCAGAAGAAGAAGCTGCTACAGAAGAAGCACCAGCAGAAGAAGCAGCACCAACAGAAGAAGCCGCTACAGAAGAAACACCAGCAGAAGCTGCAACAGAAGAAGCTCCAGCGGAAGATAAAGAAAAGGATTCATAATCCTTAACTGACCTATGCGGTCCGAAGGCCGAAAAATACTTATAGGAAAGCTCGGTAAGCCACATGGAATAAAGGGCTACATTTACTTTCACTACTACGGTAAAGATTTATCCACTCTTTTAAATTATGAAGAGTTAATTGTTGAACAAGAAAAGTCTTACAAGCTAGAAAAGACTTTCGAGAAATCAGATAGATTGATAATAAAACTTGAAGGATGCGATGACCGTAATCTCGCAGAGCAACTTAGAAATAAAGAAGTTTATATTCACGAAGAAAATCTACCTCCACTAATCAATGGAGAGTATTACCTTTATCAATTAGAAGGGTTAAAAGTAAGAAATCTAGAAAATAAAATTCTCGGAGTTGTTCAGGGATCGTTCGGTACAAAATCTAATGAAGTTATAATTGTTCAAAGTACTCAAGAAAGTATAGATGATAAAGAAAGACTTTTGCCTTATATAAAACCTCAAGTAGTTAAAGAAATTTCTTTAGAAGAAGGCCTAATGTTAGTTGACTGGCCAGATAACTTTTAAACTGATGAAATTCAATTTAGTAACTATCTTTCCCGATTTAATTAATAATTTTATTGAACATGGATTATTCGCTAAGGCTATCGATAATAGTTTAATTGAAGTAAAGGCATGGGATCCCAGAGAATTCAGTGGAAATAAAGATGGAAGAATAGATGATAAGCCTTTTGGGGGAGGACAAGGTATGCTTTTTCGAGCAGAACCAATCATCAACACAGTTAATGAGATAAAAAAGCATAATAAAACGCATGTCGTATTCGTGGCACCTCACGGTACAATCTTTAACCAAAAAAAAGCCATTGACTTAAAAGCAAATGAAAATATAACAATAGTTTGTGGAAGATATGAGGGTATAGACAAAAGAATTGAAGATACTTGTATTGATGAAGTTATTTCAATAGGAGATTACGTATTAAACGGCGGTGAACTCGCAGCTCTAGTTCTAATGGAAGCTATAGCAAGACAGCATAAGGATTTCATTGGAAATAAGGATTCTTTAAATGATTCTTTCTGCGATGGACTTTTAGAACATCCTCAATATACAAGACCCGAAAAAACACCTCATGGGAATGTGCCCGAAATATTAATCAGTGGAAATCATGAAAAGATAAGTAGATGGAAACTCAAAGAATCATTAAGAATAACACTTAAAAACAGGCCCGATCTTATAGAAAGCAAAGATCTTTCTGACTTGGAGATTCAACTATTAAATGAAATTAAAGATGATTAATCGAATATTTATCTGATAGAATGCGCATCCTGATTAGGTTATTTCATAGTGAATAAGAATAAATACATACAAACTGTAGAGACATCTCAACTGAGAGATGATATTCCAAGTTTTTCTCCTGGGGATACCATTGTAGTGGATGTGAGAGTTGTTGAAGGTACTAGAGAGAGACTTCAACCATTTGAAGGCGTTGTCTTGTCTATTAAAAAGAGAGGATTAGGGTCATCATTTATTGTGAGAAAGATCTCAAACGGAGTAGGTGTTGAAAGAACTTTTCAAACTCACAGTCCCATTATAAGCTCTATTAAGGTTAAAAGACGTGGAGATGTGAGACAGGCAAAACTTTTTTATCTGCGAGAAAGAACGGGTAGATCTGCAAGGATTAAAGAGAAACTAAGCTAATAACTGTCTTGCTCATTTTAGCTATGGGCACTTTAGATATAAATTCAGAAATCCTCATTGATACTTTCATCGATGACTCATGGCTTGAGAAAGGGTTAAGCAAGAATACCTTATCGGCTTATAGACATGACATTATTTCCTTTTCTAATTGGTACAAAGGTTCATCATTATTAGATGTCAGTAGAATAGATTTATTAGATTATTTAGCTGCAAGACTAAAAGAGGGCTATAGCGGCAGATCAACTGCAAGATCTCTCTCTAGTCTCAGAGCTTTCTACTCACACCTAACTATTAAACATAATTTAGTTCAAAATCCGACCTCTAGAGTGGATAGCCCTAAGCTAGGTCATTCTCTTCCTAAGACACTTTCCGAAGATGAAGTAGAAAAACTTATAAATACCCCTGACGTTGAAGAAGTTATTGGTTTAAGAGACAGAGCAATGCTGGAATTAATCTATGCTTGTGGCTTGAGGGTATCAGAGTTGATTCACTTAGATATTTTAAACATTAACATAAGACAGGGAGTTATCAGAGTTATTGGTAAGGGAGAGAAAGAAAGATTAGTTCCTATGGGTGAAGAGGCTCTTTATTGGGTGCAGAAGTATATAAACGACAGTCGACCCAACTTGCTAAAAGAGAACAATAAGGTATCCGAACTTTTTTTAAGTAAAAGAGGAAAATCTATGACCCGTCAAACTTTTTGGTACAGAATTAAAGACTATGCTCTAAAAGCTTCAATAAAAAAGGACCTTTCGCCACATACCCTTAGACATGCCTTTGCCACTCATTTGATAAATCATGGTGCTGACCTAAGAACAGTGCAACTTCTTTTGGGTCACTCAAGTCTTTCAACCACACAAATTTATACAGAAGTTGCTAGACATAGAATGAAAGAATTACATAATGAGCATCACCCAAGAGGTTAAGTATGCAAATGCAATTTAAATTTTTCACTTTTCTTATAATTTTGATATTTTCACTAGGTTGCTCAGCTAACTCATCAGATAATACAAAGGAAATTGAAGCGGTAAAAAGTAAGCTCGCGGAGATTCTTCCCGATGAAATTAATTTGATTTCAATTCAGGAAACAGATTTGAATGGCTTTTTTGAAGTAAATTTTGAAGGAATAGAACCTCTCTATGTTTCATCAGATGGTAATTATCTTGTATCTGGAGATATTTATCTCATCACAAAAGATGGTTTAGTAAATAAATCTGAAGCAAGAAGAGATTATCAAAGAAAAACTTTAATTGGAAGTTTAAATGAAAGTGAACTGATAACTTTTGAACCTCAACAAATAAATCATAATATATTCGTTTTTACAGATGTTGACTGTGGATATTGCAGGCAATTTCATAACCAAATTGATGATTATTTAGAATTAGGGATTAAAGTAAATTATCTTGCCTATCCAAGGGCTGGTATAGGATCAGATTCTTATAATAAAATCTCTTCAGCATGGTGTAATGAAGATCCTAACTATTCATTAACTTTACTCAAGCAAGGTAAAGAGATAGAAACTAAATTATGTGAAGATAACCCTGTCGAAAAGCACTTCAATCTTGGCAATACAATTGGTGTTCAAGGTACTCCGTCTATTATTACTGGTGAAGGAAAAATGATTCCTGGTTATTTGCCTCCGCAAGATTTACTTAATATTCTCACTACTAACAGCTAGAATTACTTTATGGACAGTAATTTTCCTAGGATTAATCAATTGCCACCTTATGTCTTTGACGAAATTCAAAGCTTAAAAGCTGCTGCAAGAAAAAGAGGTGAAGATATCATCGACTTCGGCATGGGCAATCCTGATCAATCAACACCAACAGAAATAGTTGATAAATTAAGAGAGTCTGCTTTAGATGGAAGTACGCACAGATATTCACAATCCAAAGGTATACCAAGACTTAGAAAATCAATTTGCGATTGGTATGAAAGGCGATATCAAGTCCAACTAGATCCAGAAAGTGAAGCAGTTGTGACTATGGGTTCAAAAGAAGGCCTTGGACATCTTGCATTGGCAACTTTAGATAAAGGTGACGCAGTTTTAGTACCAAATCCCTCATATCCCATTCATCCTTATGGATTTGTCATTGCTGGAGCCGACATAAGACATGTGCCAATTGGTGAAGATATAGATTTCTTTTCAGAACTAGAGTCAGCAATGACTAATTCTTTTCCAAAGCCCAAGATGCTAGTTTTGAATTTTCCTAGTAATCCATCTACAGAATGTGTAGAAATAGACTTTTTTGAAAAAATAGTAGATTTCGCTAAAGAACATAAGATTTGGATAATTCAAGATCTTGCATATGCTGATATATGCTTTGATGATTACAAGGCACCATCGATACTTCAGGTAAAAGGTGCAAAAGACGTTGCTGTAGAGTTTTTTACTCTATCTAAAAGTTACAATATGCCAGGTTGGAGAGTTGGTTTTTGTTGTGGAAACAAAGATCTCTTAGCTGCTCTATCAAGAATAAAGTCCTATTTTGATTATGGATTATTCACTCCTATACAAGTTGCTGCAATAAAAGCTTTAGATTATGGAGATGAACATGTAAATGAGATCAAAACCATGTATCAATCAAGAAGAGATGTTTTAATTAAGGGATTGAATGATGCTGGGTGGTATGTGGAAAGTCCAAAGGCAACCATGTTTGTTTGGGCAAAGATACCAGTTACTCATAAACATCTTGGTTCTCTGGAGTTCAGTAAACAGTTACTTGCCGAGGCTAAGGTCGCTGTCTCACCAGGAATTGGTTTCGGGAGTTATGGTGAGGGATACGTACGTTTTTCACTCATAGAAAATGAACATAGATCGAGACAGGCTATAAGAAATATAAAGAAATTTTTATCTAATTCGTCTAACGTACAAGCAATAAATTAATGAAAACATTAAAGATTGGCGTTTGTGGCGTCGGAAATGTGGGTGGAGCAGTTCTTGAGAACCTCGCCAATTCTCCCAGTATAGTTGAGGATAACGGTGGAGTAAGTATAGAAATCATTCAGGTTGGTGCTCGTAAAGGTAAATCAGTCGTTCCCTATGATCTAGATGTTGTGACCGACCTTATGGAGGTAGCCAGAAACCCTAATATAGATGTTTTAGTAGAGTTGATAGGAGGATGTGATTTAGCGAAAGACTTGATTGAAGAAGCTATTAAAAACGGAAAACATATAGTGACAGCCAACAAGGCTTTAATTGCAACTTATGGAGATGAACTATTTGAGCTTGCCAAAGAAAAAAAGGTACAGATTGGATTTGAAGCTTCAGTTGCTGGTGGCACACCGGTCATAAAAGCCCTAAGAGAAGGTTTGGTTGCGAATAAAATAAACTGGTTTGCAGGTATATTGAATGGTACTACGAATTTTATTCTTTCAAAAATGTCAGAAAATCAATCATCTTTTAAGGATGCATTGAAAGAAGCGCAAGACTTAGGTCTCGCTGAAGCCGATCCAACAATGGATGTAGATGGAACTGATGCAGCCCAAAAGGCTTCTATACTGTCTGCATTAGCTTTCAATACTCTGTATGATTTTAACTCTGTATCTTATGAAGGAATAGAAAATGTATCTCCTGAAGATATTGTTTACGCGGAACAGTTGGAATATTCAATCAAACATATAGCTTATGGGTCTATGGTAGAGGGTGAAGTAAATGTAAGTGCATTCCCAACCTTCGTTCCTAAAGGTCAGTTATTATCTCAAGTAGGACAGCAAATGAATGCATTGGAGATTTTTTGTGAAGAAATTGGCTCCACTGTTTACTACGGTCCTGGAGCTGGTCCTAAGCCTACTGCATCTGCAGTCATAGCTGATTTAGTTGATCTCTCAAATGGTGGATGGCCTGTATCTGATAAAAGGAGAAATAAAAATAATTTTGGTAAGGAAGATAATCAGAATTTTGGAAGATATTTTAATTTGAATGTCATCAATCAAGCCGGAGCAATAGCTAAGCTTTCCTCAGTTTTTGCAGATAGCAAAATTAGTATTGAGGCTCTTATCCAGAAAGAAACCAAAACCAATAATAAAAAAAATATATATGTTCCAGTAGTTATAATTTCAGGTCCCTTAACAGAGATCGAAGCTATACAATTAAAGAATAATTTGGAATTAATGGAAGAGACATCAGGCTCTATCAAACAATTCAGAATCTATAATGCTATATAACAGTACAAGAGGAGAAAGCCCTGTAGTTCCTTTTTCAGAGGTGTTATTGGGAGGACTGGCTCCAGATGGAGGCTTGTATATGCCTCAAACATTCCCTAAATTCTCCATTGAAGAAATTGAAAGTTGGTCAAATCTTCCTTTTCATAAATTAGCCTCAAAAATTCTGTATCCCTATGTAGAAGGCGAGATAGAAGAAAGTATTTTTTTAAAACTATTAGAGGAGGCATACACATCTTTTGATGAAGACGATGTTGTTAAGTTAAAGGAGATTGAGGACAATCACTGGGTCTTAGAATTATTTCACGGCCCCACACTGGCTTTCAAGGATGTTGCTATGCAGCTATTGGGAGTTTTACTTAATCACTTTGCAAAAGAGAAGGGTGAAAAAATAGTTGTTCTTGGAGCTACATCTGGAGATACCGGAGCAGCAGCAATTTCTGCTTGCGCGAGACATGAAAATGTTGAAGTTTATATTCTTTATCCGCACGAAAAGGTAACTGAGTTTCAAAGGAAACAAATGACAACAACTCAATCTCAAAATGTTTTCCCACTAGCTATAGAAACTGATTTCGATGGCTGTCAAAACATAGTTAAAAAAATGTTTCTAGATGAGGATTTCAAAAATACTAAAGTAAGGTTTATTGCTGCAAATTCTATAAATTGGGCAAGGTGTATGACTCAGTCAGTATATTTCTTTTGGTCTTATCTAAGACTTAAAGGAATAAAAGAAGACCTGACTTTTTCAATACCTTCGGGTAATTTTGGTCATGCATATGCTGGTTGGACTGCTAAAGAAATGGGATTGCCGATAAAAAGGCTTATCATAGCAACGAATGAAAACGATGTTTTACATCAAACCTTTTCTAGTAACCTCTATGCTAAAACAAATGTTGTTCAGACCCTTGCTCCTAGTATGGATATTTCTGTTGCCAGCAACTTTGAGAGACTGCTCTATAATTTATATGATAATGATTCATCATTACTTGCAAAAAATATGCGTTCCTTTCCGGAAAAAAGTATCGATATTCCTGATAGTAAGATAGATGCAGTTTCTAATTTTTTTAAAAGTCATTGCAGCAATGATCATGAGATAATTAAGCAAATTATCAATACACATCAAAAGATCGGTTACTTACTTGATCCACATACAGCCACTGGAGTTAGGGCAAGTAATGAAATATCACCATCAAATGAACCCGTCATAACAATGGGAACTGCTCATCCTGCTAAATTTTCAGAGGCAATTGAGCAAGCTATTCCAGATTATCATTTGTCTCTTCCCAAGAAAGTTGAAAAAACATTTCAACAGGAAGAGCACTTCAACATTTTGGCAGAAAATTACGAAGAGATTAAAAGTTTTGTTCTCTCTAAAGCACTTTAATACATGATAGAAATTACATCTCTAAATGAAGAGCTAAAAGATCACTCTCAAAGAATAGAAGATCTAAGGGGGTATCTTTGACGTTGAAAATAAGACCTTAAAACTTGAAGAATTAATTCTTAAATTAAGTGACACAAAAATATGGGACGATCCTCAAAAAGCTCAAGAGATTAATAAGGAGAAGGTCTATTTAGAAAAGGAACTATTGAAGTTCAATAATCTAGATATTGCTATTAAAGATTCTATAGAGTTGACAGAAATCGCTATTGAAGAGGATGACTCATCTGCACTCGAGGAGATTTCTAAAGAAATAGAGAAAAATGAATTAGCATTAAGTGATTTAGAATTTATAAGAATGTTTTCAAATAAAATGGATCCGAATAATGCATACTTAGATATTCAGTCAGGTTCAGGCGGAACGGAAGCACAAGACTGGGCAGAGATGCTCATGAGGATGTATTTGAAATGGGGTGAATCTAAAGGTTTTGAAACAGAAGTAATAGAAGTTTCTCCAGGTGAAGTGGCTGGTATAAAGAGTGCAGCAATAAAATTTAATGGCGAATATGCTTATGGATGGTTGAGAACAGAGACGGGAGTTCATAGATTAGTCAGAAAATCTCCATTTGACTCCGGAAGTAGAAGACACACATCATTCGCGTCTATTTTTATTTCACCTGAGGTTGATGAAACAGTTGAGATAGAAATAAACCCCGCTGATTTAAGGATCGATACCTATAGAGCCAGCGGTGCAGGGGGGCAGCATGTAAATAAAACAGACTCAGCTATAAGAATTACTCATGAACCTTCCGGTGTTGTATCACAATGTCAGTCACAAAGATCTCAACATCAGAATAAGGATAAAGCCATGGCCCAGCTAAGAGCCAAACTATATGAGATAGAAATGAATAAGCTTAATGAAGAAAAACAATCTTTAGAAGAGTCGAAAGCTGACATTGGTTGGGGTAGTCAAATACGATCGTACGTACTTGACTCCTCAAGAATCAAAGATTTAAGAACTGGGGTAGAAACTACAAATTGTTCAGCGGTACTTGATGGCGGACTAGATTATTTCATCGAAGCAAGCTTAAAAGAAAATATTTAGTTAAAGTATCAACTATGACAGAAAAACTAACGGAAAATGAGCTTCTTGAACAGAGAAGATTAAAACTTGATGCACTAAGGAAGAGGGGAGTTGCCTATACAAATTCCTTTAGAAGAGATTCTTTGTCTCAAGATTTAAAAATTCAATTTGACGGAACCTCTAAAGAAGAATTAGAAGAACAATCTCACGAAGTTGCTATTGCCGGCAGGATTATGTTGCAGAGGATTATGGGTAAAGCTAGTTTCATAACTTTGCAAGATATGAAAGGACAAATCCAAGCTTATATCCGATCAAATGATATTCCTGAAGGCCAATATGATGAATTTAAAACATGGGACCTCGGAGATATCGTAGGAATAAAGGGAAAATTATTCCTCACAAAAACAGGAGAATTGACTGTTCATGCAGATTCAATACAAATGTTAACTAAATCTTTAAGACCTTTACCTGAAAAACATTTAGGACTTGTTGACACTGAGCAAAGATACAGAAAAAGATACTTAGATCTGATTACAAACTCAGAAAGCTTAGAAATTTTTAAGAAAAGGAGCCAAATAATAAGCTCTATAAGAGAGTTTTTTATAAATCATGAATATTTGGAGGTAGAAACTCCAATGATGCACTCTATTCTCGGTGGCGCAGCAGCTAAACCATTTACAACTCATCATAATGCTTTGGATATGGATCTTTATTTGCGTATAGCACCTGAATTATATTTGAAGAGACTTGTAGTAGGAGGAATGGAAAAAGTTTTTGAAATAAATAGAAATTTTAGAAATGAAGGGTTATCTACAAAACATAATCCTGAATTTACAATGCTAGAGTACTATACCGCTTTCGCTGATTTTAATAATCAAATGGATTTTTTAGAGAGACTTTTTAAATTTGTTTCAGAAGAAGTGTTGGGCTCATCAAAATTGGAAACAGAAAATATAAGCTATGATTTTTCTAAACCATTTCAAAGAATTAGTTTGAAAGAGGCAGTTTCTAAGAAACTTTCTATCGATCCTATCTCATTTGATGATAGAGGTTTCCTTCTGGATTTAGGAAAAAAATATAAGTTTGAGGATATAGAAAATCTGTCAAATGGAAAAATTTTATTTGGATTATTTGAAGAGCTTGTTGAATCAGAATTAATCAACCCAACATTCATTACTGGATATCCCAAAGATGTATCTCCTCTATCAAGAGCTTCAGATGAAAACCCTGATGAAGTAGATAGATTTGAGTTATTTATTGGAGGTAAGGAAATAGCTAACGGATTCTCGGAACTAAATGATCCTGATGATCAGGCAGAACGTTTTCATGATCAGGTATCTCAAAAATCAGCGGGTGACGAAGAGGCTATGGAATTCGATTCTGACTACATCGAGGCTTTGGAGTATGGCTTACCGCCCTGTGCAGGGGTAGGTATAGGTATTGATAGATTGGTGATGTTACTTACAGATGCTCAATCCATCAGAGATGTACTCCTATTCCCACAAATGAAGCCAAAAAATTAGCTTATTAGATCTGAAACAGCTTCTCTTTCAGACTCTAATTCTTCGGTAGTGGCTTTTATCTTGGTTTGAGCAAACTCATTCAGCTCTATCCCCTGAATTATCTCGATTTTTCCATTTGAATTTGTTCTTAAAGGAAAGCCAAATATCAATCCCTCTGGAATTCCATAACTTCCATCACTAACAACAGCAGCGCTAAAACAGTCACCTTCTTTGGTAGGATTGATTACTGCTTTAACCGTATCTATCGCAGCATTAGCAGCGGAAGCAGCAGATGATGCTCCTCTGGCATCTATCACTGCCTTACCCCTTTGTTGAACTAAAGGTAAATAACTATCTTCGAGCCATAGGCTGTCATTAATAACTTCAGCAGCACTAGCACCATTAATAGTTGCATTATAAGGATCGGGATACATGGTAGGACTATGATTGCCCCATATGATCATATTTTTTACGGATGAAATTTCTACTGCCGCTTTCTCTGCTAACTGTGCTTTCGCTCTATTTGCATCAAGAGCGGTCATAGCAAACCACTGCTGGGTAGAATTATTTGCTGAGTGCATTCCAATAAGCGCATTAGTATTAGCTGGATTACCTACTACTAATATTTTTGCATCCGACTTAGCCAGTTCTCCTATGGCTGATCCTTGATCAGTAAAGATTCCACCATTTATTTTTAGAAGATCACTTCTCTCTTCAATTTTCTTCCCATCTATAACAATGCCTCTCGGAATACTCCCAACTAAAAGAATCCAATCAGCATCTTCTACTCCTTCTTTGATGTCAGAGGTAGCAATAAGCTTACCTGTTTGCTCAAAACCACAGTCTATCAATTCCATAATTGTACCTTGTAACTTATCAACAACTTGAGGTATTTCGATAAGTCTTAAATTTACTTTTGTATCAGGCCCAAAAGTTTCACCGCTTATTAATCTGGGCAAAAGTGAATAAGCTATCTGTCCTGCTCCACCTGTAACTGCAACATTAATTTCTTTCATTTATTTCTCCTTATAAATTAGGCTTAAAAATATTTCTTTTTCCATCACTAGAAACTGTACCGGAGGAATTAAGCATATCTTCGTTACACATATATTCTAATGTGGCTGTATCTCTTTCAGTATTTGCAATAAATCTTGTTCCATTCTTAAGTCTACCTATAACAATACCTTTATCTGGACCATTTCTTGAATGAGTAATTGTATAAGTTTCTATAGAACAATCTCCCTGTGGAGTCTCTGTAAAATTAGGCTTATCAGCTGTATCAATCGCATTTTGTATATGAGAAGTTTCAGCAACTTGATTCCATTCACCTTCAAAGGGTTTTGAGGAAAATATACCTGCACCATGCTTTGTTATATACCAACCATTTGCTGTCGCTAAACCGAACTTACCAGGCTGTAATCTCAACTTATCCATCAAGGTCGCTACCGAGTTCATAACATAGGCATTTCCTGGACCTCCAAAGTAAGGAAGTCCACCTGTAATCGTCAAGCCTCTGGGATCATTCGCATCTAAAGATAGTTCTTTCATAGCAATTTGAACTGCAGAGGGAAAGCAAGAGTATAGGTCTATAAAGTCAATGTGATTAATTGAAGTATTCGCTAAATCAAAGACACTATCAGTACAGGCTTTGATAGCAGGTGAAGAATGATAATCAACTCTTTCAGAAACATTCCAAATATCGTTTAAACATGCCCCTGAATACATGAATATCCATTTAGATTTTGGAATACCCAGTTCTCTTGCTTTTTTAGCAGACATCATAATCATTGCACAAGATTGATTTACTCGCATTATAGAATTCATGTATTTCGTGTATGGAAGACCAATCATTCTATTTTCAGGTCTCACTTCAGCAATTTCTTTAGCAGATCTATGAATTGGGAACCATGCATATTCATTTTTAGAAGCTACTCGTGAAAATTCTTCAAAGAGCCTTCCAGTATCTTGCATATGTTCACTGACAGTCTGACAATTGGCTCTTCTTAGAGAATTGGCAAAAAGAGGATACACAGACGAAGGATCAAATAATCCATGAAGCTTCTCATGATCATTTGTTCCATCTAAAGACTTTCCAATTAATTCAGGTTTCCCTCCTGGATCATCCTCCCAATTTACTTCTAATCCTTCCTTCAATCTACCTACAAAAGTATCAAGGGCTTCACCTCCTGCTAACAAAGCACATTCAATTTGATTATCCTTAATTCGGGTTGCTAATTCATTTAGCGCTAATTGAGGAGAGTTACCACCTGTTGTTGTGTAAATTTCATTTTGGGCAGCTATATTTAATGAATTAGATAAACTTCTTGGCATATTTGGATAGCCCCACAAGTTAGAAGTAGCTGAGTCTCTATGAGGTGTATCAGCTACAAATCTAATCACCGCCACGGTATCGATATGTTCATTAAGTTTTATTGAAGCATCACAATCTAAGATAGCTTCTTCAGAAACTTTCTTCAGAATTTCCAAGTAGTTAAAACCATTAACTCCTCTTTTGTCAGTGAGTTGGCTATTCCCGACTAAGACCGGGGTATTGTCATTGACGTTTGAGTAGGAAAGATCTGTCATAATTTAGAGTATTGGGATTCGCAGTCTAACCACTGAGACAGTAGTGAGCAATAGGTATCAAACAAAATTTAGAGTAATATGATTTTTATTCATGAAATATGATTTTGACCAGATAATATCAAGAAAAGAAACTTACAGTACTAAGTGGCTGAAATTCACTAATGATGACGTAATACCCATGTGGATAGCCGATATGGATTTTATTTGTCCTCCTGAGATAACTAGTGCCATGTCTGAAAGAATAGCCCAAGGAATTTTTGGTTATTCTGAAATTCCTAATAATTTGACTGATGTGTTTGTCGATAATGTAAAAAATAATACTGGATGGTCAATAGAGAAGGATTGGGTTGTCTGGATTCCAGGTGGAGTAGTGGGTCTAAATGTGACTTGTAAAACTATACTGGCACCTGGAGAAATCGCTATGGTGCCTTCTCCAATTTATGCTCCTTTTACAGAAGCACCCGAAAATATGGAAAGGGGATTTATCAAAACTCATTTATTTGATTCTCAAGGAAGGCTTGAATTTGATATGGATGCCATCGAAACACTCTTAACAGAAGATACCAAGTTATTTTTTCTATGTAACCCTCAAAATCCTGGTGGAACAGTTTTCAGCGAAGACGAGTTAAAAGAAATTTCTAAAGTCTGTAAAGAGAGAAACATTATTGTTTGTAGTGATGAAATACACTCTGATTTAATTTTAGAGGAAGGTTTAAAACACACACCTTATGCAAGTCTAAATAAACACAATGAAAATAACTCTATTACTATTATGGGACCCTGCAAGACTTTTAATCTTGCAGGATTTCCAATTGCAGCAGCAATCATACCTAATGAAATGCTGAGAGAAGATTTCAAGAGGAATACGAAAGGTATTGTTGCCCATATAGATAATATTGCATTTGTAGCTGCAGAAGCGGCTTATGCTGAAGCTCAAGAGTGGTACCTTGAATTATTAGAGTATTTAAAATCGAATAGAAATTTATTACAGGAAAGATTAAATAGTATAAATGGTCTGTCTCTAAAGGGTCCTGAAGCTGGATTTCTGGCATGGATAGACTGTAGCGAATCAGAATTAGATAATCCTGCAAACTTTTTTATAGAAGAGGCAAGCGTGGGTGTTTACGATGGTGCTTGGTTTGGAGATAAAAACTATGTGCGGTTAAATTTCGGATGTCCTAAGTCTGTATTAGAAGAAGCTTTAAATAGAATAGAAAAAGCCTTTTCACAAAGAAACTAGGTTAAGTTAATATGTGCGCCTTAAATTTATAAAGAGGAGATATTATGTCAATTACATTTAATGATCGTGTTGCAATTGTGACTGGTGCAGGCGGAGGATTAGGAAAGTGTCATGCATTAGATCTGGCACGAAGAGGTGCCAAAGTTGTTGTTAACGACTTGGGTGGAAATGTAGATGGATCTGATGATGGCTCTTCTTCTGCGGCAGAACTGGTCGTTGAGGAAATAAAAGCTGCAGGCGGTGAAGCAATAGCTAATGGAGCTAGTGTAACTGATCCAGAACAAGTAAAAGCAATGGTTGACCAAGTTATGGATACCTATGGTCGTATTGATATCTTGGTCAATAATGCAGGCATTCTTAGGGATAAAAGCTTTTCTAAAGTTGAAGACCAAGATTTTAGAATGGTTTTAGAAGTTCATCTTATGGGAAGTGTAAATTGCACAAAAGCAGTTTGGGAAATAATGAAAGAGCAAAACTATGGAAGAATAGTAATGACATCTTCATCGAGTGGACTTTACGGAAACTTCGGTCAAACTAATTATGGATCTGCAAAGATGGGAGTAGTTGGCCTTATGAATACACTTAAACTTGAAGGGGCTAAGTACAATGTCAAATGCAATACCCTTGCGCCTCTAGCCGGTACAAGAATGACTGAAAGTTTAATGCCAGAAGATGTGATTGAACAAATCAAACCAGAATACGTAACTCCTGCCGTAACTTATATGGTCTCTGAAGATGCACCAACAGGTGTAATCATTGCTGCAGGAGCTGGCGTGTTTACTAGAGTTATGATTCATGAAACAAAAGGCATCTATTTAGGTACTGGCGACGAATTGACGGCTGAAAATATTGAATCAGGCTGGGATCAAATTTCTGATATGACAGATGCAACTCTTTGTTATCAGGGTGGTGATCAATCAATGAAGGCTTTTACACTTATACAAGAAAGCAAAAAATAATACTCAGGAAATCAAATAGCTTTTTAAAGTCTTTAACATTCAAATTGTTATGCGTTTGAAAGATTGTCATAGTTTTACTGACTTCAGAGAGTTAGCACGAAGACGTTTACCTAGTCCGATTTTCAATTATATTGATGGTGCTGCAGACGATGAGAGCACTTACGAAAGGAATACAAAGAGTTTTGAAGACTGCGATTTAGTTCCTAATGTATTGCGAGGTGTTCAAGACATTGACATGTCAGTTGAAATTTTTGGTAAGAAATTAAATATGCCAATTTATTGCTCACCAACCGCTTTGCAAAGGGTATTCCACCATCAAGGTGAAAATGCAGTAGCTGCAGCAGCAGATAAATATGGAACTTTATTTGGTGTTTCTTCTCTTGGGACTGTAAGCCTAGCCGATGTAAGAAAGAGATACCCAGGACCCCAGTGTTATCAATTTTACTTTCATAAAGACAGAGAACTCAATAAAGTCATGTTGGAAAACGCAAAAAATGCGAATGTTGATATCATGATGCTTACTGTTGATACGATAACGGGAGGAAACAGAGAAAGGGATTTAAAAACAGGCTTTTCTATACCGTTTAAACTTAGCTTGAACGGAATATTCCAATTTGCAGTTAAGCCAATGTGGGCATTTAATTACCTCACTCATGAGAAGTTTTCTCTACCTCAATTAGATGACCATGTGGACATGTCTGATGGACCTATCTCCATTGGAAGATACTTCACTGAAATGCTAGACCCTAATTTAAATTGGGATGATGTTTCAAGAATGGTTGAATATTGGGATGGACAATTTTGCCTTAAGGGCATCATGAGCGTCGAAGATGCAAGAAAGGCCGTTGAAATCGGATGTACTGGTATTGTTATCTCTAATCATGGTGGAAGACAGTTAGATGGAAGCAGGTCTCCCTTTGATCAGTTAGCAGAAATAGTGGATGCTGTGGGGGATGATATAGATGTCATTATGGATAGCGGTATACAAAGGGGTACCCATGTGTTGAAAGCACTCTCACTTGGAGCTAAGGCTGTTGGCGGAGGAAGATTCTACTTATATGCTTTGGCGGCAGCCGGACAGGATGGGGTAGAGAGAGCCTTAGAGTTGATGAAATTAGAAATTGAGCGAGATATGAGATTGATGGGTGTAAGCTCTCTAAAAGAACTCTCTAGAGAGAATGTTCGTTATCGATAGTTTTAATTAATTTTTTAACTTTACCTTCTATATTCTCCATAACATTGAGAAATTCAGGCTCTTCCATATTTTTAGGATCAGGAATATCCCATTCAATTCTTTTTTTGGCAACTAAATTAGGACATTCGTCTCCACATCCCATTAAAATTAAATAATCTATCTTGATATTTATAAATTCAGAAACATCCTTTGATCTCTGATCAGTTAAATAAACTCCTTGAGAATTTAGTAATTTTATTGCCATAGAATTTATGATCCCACTGGGTTTAGATCCAGCACTATAGAAATCAAATTTATTTGGAGAAATTTTTTTTGCTAAAGCTTCAGCTATCTGGCTTCTGCATGAATTTTCAACACATGCAAAAAGGACCTTCACTACTTATTTAAGTAATTTAATGAATAGAAAAGATCACGCATTGAAATTACACCTAACAATATATCTTCTTCCATCACAGCTAAATGTCTTATTTGATTTTTAACCATCAAATTTACTGCTTCTTCAGATGTTGTATCAGGTGTGGTGCTGATAACAGAATTAGTCATTATTTGATCGACTGTTCTATCTTCAATATTATCTAAATGATGCGAAATGGTCTTAACAATATCTCTTTCTGTGACTATTCCAATGACATGACTGTGTTCAACATCAGTTTTTTTATCAACTACGATCAAAGCTCCAATTCTATTTTTATCCATCAATTCACAAGCATGTCCTACTGTTTCTTCCTTATCAATTACAAATACCTCCCAGTAGCGCTGTCCAGCTAAGTAGTGCTTTACCTTCTTTGATTTACTCATTGTGATCTTAAGATTTATAAAAGGTGTATAATATAGACATATACAGGAGTAAACCATAATGTCTTTAAATAAAGTTTATAAACTATCAGCAAGAGGCTTAGCTATTTTTATGGCAGTAATATTTGCTTCAAGTATCTCTGCGCTTACAGATATAGGATATGTTGGAGAAGATGAAACAGAGATAACTGTTGAGAGAAATTATGCAAAGCTTCCTTCTTTCCCGCGAAAAGCCTTAAGGCTAGGTAAAGAAGGTTATGTAGTTGTTGAATTTGATGTTGATACAGATGGAGCAGTCTTAGATCCTTATGTAGTTGAAGCTGCACCTCAGGGAGTTTTTGAAAGATCTGCAATTAAAGCAGTAAGAAAATGGGTTTACATGCCACCTTCCTTTAATGGTCAATCTGTCAAAGCTAATAATGTTCAAGTAAGATTAAATTTTAATCTGCAATAAGGTAGTTTATTTAAGTATTTTTCTCAAACATGTCAATTAGACTGCAACTTCTGCTGTTTGTAGTAGTAGGATACCTACTAGTAACAGTTGTTTTCTATTTCTCTACTGACAGTAGAGATTCAATTCAAGAGGATGCTGCTGGTGAGTCCTTAGTAGTACTTTATGAATCAGCTTGGTATCAAACCTTCAATAGTACTTATGAATCCATGGCAAGTTGGCTTCCAGGTTTCGGAGAAAAAGGTGATATCTGGGACCCAGATGATGAAACTTTTATTGATGAAGTTGATTCTTCAGGAAGTTATTTAAATCCAATTTTCAACACAATTGAAAGTAGGTCTCTTGGAGATCTTCAGTATCTTATTGAATATATATTTGAAGAGGAACTTGATGATGGAGAGTTAAGCTTTGTTATGGCATATTTTCCAAATGGTCAAAGATTCTATTGTGGTAGCGCTCTAGATTTACTGGGTATTGATGCTTGCAGTCCTAAAGCTAGGCCCGAATTTTTTTCTTATCTAGATTCACATATTAAGGATATTTCAGAAAGACCCAGACAATCGACCTTAAAGATACTTGATGCTGATAATCTACAAACAGCTACATTAAATCAAACTTATTCGTTTCCGATAAAAGTCAATCAAGAAACTTTTGCAAATATAATTCTAGGAGTTGATGTAAGAAAAGCTATTGAGATTTTTGAAGATGAGTTCGAGGTCAGAACAGGTATAAAAACACCTGAAGGTCTAATTTCTCTTGAAGAAGATTATTCCTCTGATGATTTTAGTTCTGAATCAAGATTTGGTATCGAGAATTACTCTGAAATTGTAGAAAAAGCTAATTTATTGATGATCCAAAACGGTAGCAGACATAGCTCAAAGGATACTGATCTAGGAACTTCTATTACCTTAATTCCCTTGAGCACTTACTTGTCTTCAGACAAAGCAGAATTATTTATTTTTAAAGATGAGAAGCTTGCTATGGAAAGGGCCTCTGAAGTTCTTGCAAGGAGTTATTTTATCTCAGCTCTTATGATTTTATTTATTGTTGGTTTAACTGCTTACATAACCTACAGAACTTTTGGAGGAATTACTCGAGCAATTGCAGTTTTAGAAGGTTTGACGCAAGGAGATCACACTCAAAAGATGCCTGAACGCCATGGACTCTTAGCCTCAAAAAATGATGAAGTAGGTCACCTTTCCACAGCGCTTCATAGTTATAGAGGCCATCTCTTGGAGATGGAAGACATCAGAAAAGAACAAGCAAAAAGAAGAAAAGAAAGAGATAGAGTGATAATTGAAAAAATGTCTTTCCTCGCAGATCAGTTAGAAGGTAATGCACAGAAACTCATTCTCGATGATATCAAGAAAATGACTGAACTAGCTAAAGAGGGAGATGGTGCAGGTAACGAAGAAGCTTCGGTAGAATTAATGTCTTTAGCCTTCTCAAGAATGTCAGATGAGGTAAATGCTTTAATTTCAGCAAGAACTAGTGAGATGGAAACTTCAAGAGACGAAGCTAGAGACGCAAATGCTGAGAAAACTAGATTCTTTGCAAATATGAGCCATGAATTAAGAACACCCTTAAATGCAATCTTAGGTTACGGAGAAATGTTAGCAGAGGATTGTGAAGACCTTGGTTATGATGATTTACTGCCTGATCTAAAGAAAATAACTTCTGCTGGAAGCCACCTCTTATCCCTTATAAATAATATTTTAGACATTTCTAAGATAGAAGCCGGAAGAATGGAGCTATACCTTACTAGTTTCGAGATAGAAGGCATGGTTGATACTATAAAAGATGTGACAGGCCCACTGGCAGCTTCAAATGACAATGGATTTAAGGTTAACCTGCAAGATGCGCTTGGTTCCATGACACAAGATGAAACAAAGATAAGACAATGCCTGACAAATTTTTTAAGTAATGGTTTTAAGTTCACCACGAATGGAACTGTTACCCTAGATGTTGATACTTTTGTAGAAGAAGACATAGAGATGATTAGATTTGCTGTAACTGATACAGGCGAGGGTATGTCTGATGAAGGGCTAAGCAAGGTTTTTAGAGAATATGAACAGGCTGAAAGGTCAACATCTGCAAAACATGGCGGTACAGGACTCGGACTTCCCATCACAAAAAAATTAGCTGAAATGATGGGAGGCGACGTAATAGTTACTAGTGAACTAGGAGTTGGATCGGTCTTTACTCTGTATGTTCCTAGGGAATGTCCTCAGGATTATGACGAAGTAGAAGGTGGCAACTCAATTGATAATTTAACTGAAGAAGAAAAGATAGTAGTGCTAATTGATGATGATGTTGCCATGCATGACCTAATACGGAGAACTTTATCAAAAATAGGTTTAAAACTGGTAGGTGCTGTTGACAGTGAAAAGGGTATGCAAATTGTAAGAGAAATGAAACCTAAGTTACTTCTCTTAGATGTTTTGATGCCCGGAAGGGATGGCTGGTCCATCTTGAAGGAATGTAAAAGTGATCCTGAGTTAAAGGATATGCCTGTAGTAATGGTCAGCCAGTTGTCACAAGATGTATTATCTCAATCGCTTGGTGCTGACGATTATTTAACAAAACCAATTAATAGAGATTTATTCCTAGAAACGGTTTCAAGACTTATAGCTGTTGCCGATCCAGACGGTACGGTCCTAATTATTGACGATGATGCCGATGTACGCGATTTACTTTCTCGAATGCTTAGTGATGCAGGCTTTAAATTTGATACTGCTAAGGATGGTAAAGAAGGTTTAGAAAAATTAGATAAAAATCCTAACTTAATTGTTCTTGATTTAGAAATGCCACGAATGGATGGATTTGAATTCTTAGAGAATTATATGAAAGAAGTTAATGAAACGGAAAGGGTTCCTGTGCTTGTGTATTCGGGCAAAGATCTTACAGAAGTGCAAAGAGAGATGCTTGAAAAGAATGTTGCAGGGATGGTTAAGAAAGATGAGGTGTCTATGGATGAACTCTCAGCTATAGTTTCTAATATCTATAATCAATAAGAATCTTATCCCAGAAGCCCTTCGATTTTTCCTAGCAATCTTTTGAAGTCAACCGGTTTAGTATCGAAGTCATCGGCACCGCAATCTAAGGCTTTAACTCTATCAGATTCTAAAGCATGAGCGGTTAGGGCAATTATAGGTATATCTTTTATTTCAGGATCTGCTTTGGCTGTTGTTGTTGCTTCCCATCCATCCATAACGGGAAGACCCATATCCATCAGGACTAGATCAGGTTTTTCAGATTTCATCATATCAAGGCCTTCTTTCCCATCAAATGCCAGTAAAATCTCATGCTCTCTTCTCTGTAATCTTCTCGACAACATATCCCTATTCATTTCGTTATCTTCAACATACAAAATTTTTGCCATCTACATCTCCATTACTAATTAATAACAAATTTATCTCTTCCTGATTTCTTAGCATCATACAATCTTTCATCAGCTTTGTTTATAACATCTGATGCGTTTCCAGACTCGGAAGTGATTGCAACACCTCCACTAGCTGTAATGGAAATTTCATGATTTTCATAAGAAACTTTTATTCCATGAATTTCACTACGCAAATTATCACAGTAGCTTTCTATATCTTTTTGATCAAATATTACCGCAAGGAATTCTTCACCACCAATTCTTCCAACAATATTAGGCTCACTAATATAATTTTTCAAAACATTCGCCATAGCCTTCAGAACTTCATCTCCTCCTGAGTGTCCATATGTATCATTAACTGACTTGAAGAAATCAATATCAATCATTATGACGGAGAAATCACTTCTATTATCTGAGTGAAGATCTGAATATGCATTTTCAAGTTCCTCAAAGACCACTCTTCTGTTCGAAATGCCTGTTAATTGATCTGTAGTAGCCTGTATATGCAATTTATTCACTAATTCTTTCTCTCTTTCTCTAAAAAATTTCCTTTCTAAAGACGAAATTACTTTCGCGAGTAAGATAGTTCCATTAAGCGGCTTAGGAAGATAGTCTTGCGCCCCTAGTTGTATACATTTTGCGATACCATCTACATCATTGAATGCAGAGACCATTATGATAGGGAGATTCTCGCTAGAATTCTCGCTTCTAAATTTCTTGAGAAGCTCAAGTCCATTTATATCAGGAAGGATAACATCAAGAAGAATTAAGTCTGGTAATTTTTTTTCAACTTCCTTGATTGCACTTGTACCGTCATAGGCAGTCCTACAATGCAAGCCTTGCATAGTTAGGCGTCTCTCAAGAACTTCACAATTTGTTTTATTATCATCGACGATTAAAATATCCGCCCCTTCAAGACTTTCATCCAGTTCAAGAGAATAATTTATATCTCCTAGAGACTTAAATAATGATTCAGCAGACTCAAGTTGTGAATTTCCTCCCGAAGTCTTGATAGCTTCTCCGCGGATATAATCAACAAAGTTTTCTATTGCTGTCTCTGTTTCTCTGGATAAATCAATGATGCTTTGTAAATCTTTTAAAGATTCTTCATTCAAGTCATCTTCTAAATCTTCTATAAGTATTTCGCTATAACCAATAATCGCATTTAATGGAGTTCTTAAATTATGTCTAAGTTCAGAGTATTCTTCGGGAGTCTTTTTTACACTTGTTGCATTTTGACCCGTGTTTTCTATGAAGGCTTCTTCGTACTGATCAATCAGTCTTTTGCAGCCTGATTTAATCTGTTTAACCTCGTCTTCCATAGAGATGTTAGCTTCAAGGAGAGTTTTTTCTACAAGTTCTAAATAATCAGAAATTGCATCTGCAGGTGTTGTAAACTCCTGCTTTATTTGTGCTAGTAAAATTTCTTCTGCACCTTTTGAAGTTTTATTTTTTGATATCTTATCCATTCTTACTTTTAAGTGTTTCAATAAATTCAGGTTTGTGCATTAAATACCCTTGTCCGATAGCACATCCAATTTCTAGCATTTGTTCTTTTTGTTCTTCGGTTTCAATGCCTTCTGCTATCATTTCCAAGGACAGAGAGTTACAGACTTCTACCACAAAACCTATTAATTTTGCGGTCGCCTTATCATCTAAGCCATTGGTAAAGTGCTTATCCAATTTTATAACATCTAGAGGTAAGTCCTTAACATACCTTAGAGATGCATAGCCTGCACCGAAGTCATCTAAAGCTATTTTGATTCCACTATCCTTCAATTTTTGAAGGTTTGCCCCGGCTTGTTCAGTACTACTTAATTCTGCCGTCTCAGTAACTTCAAGACCGAATTCATTCTTTTTAAAACCCATTTCATTAACAAAATTAGAAAAAATAGAACTAAATTCAGGATGCATTATTGTATGAGCGGAGACATTAAGATAAACGGTTGCATTTTCCAGTCCTATCTCTGATTTGATGGCGAATATTTCTTTGAGTTTTTCCAGCGAAGACTTAACAACCAATGAGAATAAGCTCTCACCTTCTATTTCAGGAATAATCACATCATTTGGAATAATTTGACCTTCTTCATCTCTTAGTCTAAGTAAAGCTTCCACGCCAGTTACTTCTCCAGTTTTTAGGTCATATTGCTTCTGATAAGCCAGATCTATTCTGTCATACTCTATACAAGAAATTGTTTGTCTCAGAGCTTCTAAACCTAGTCTTGAATTACATAAAACCTCAACTAACATAAAATCTTGAGATGATTCAGATGGTATCAGGTGAACTCTTGTTTTCATAAAGAACTCAATATCTCTTAGCATTACTTCAACAGGAGTCGAATATGACTGAGCAATAAGATCTTTGCTGGTCTTATATTCTTCAAGATTAATCTTTTTTATTCCTATTTCAGAAATATCTTCTGTTCTAAAAATATACTGGGCAGCTAAATTAATCCATCTAATGGAACCATCGAGATCGTATATGATGTACGGGCTAGGGTGATGTTTTAAGGACTTAAATAAGTAATCCAAATGTTCATTTTTCATTATCGTGATGACCTATATTTTCTTTCTTTCTTTTTCAACTAATTCAACAAAATCTTCTGGGAAGGTTGGAGATACCCATGTCCATATTTCCAAATTCTTTTTATCCCTTAGAAGGGTTCTGAAAGAGGAGAGCATAGCTGACCACTCTGACTCATCAAGCATGCCAATTGTGTATTGATAATGCTGGCTTTGTCTTGCCCTCAGAATTGCCGTGAAGTGAGTTAAATAAGCTGCATCCTCTTCTTCTGTGAGTTCTTCTCCTTTTTTCAGTTTTACTTTGATTTCGATCAGCCTCTTATTAAGGCCAGCTAAGGTGAGTTTTTGATGACTATCAGCAATATTCTGTCTCGCATTTGCTCTGGCTACTCTGTTTTGTTCTTTTAATTCAGTTACTAGGAAATAGACAGTAACTAAGACTGTAAAAGGACCAATGGTCTGTAAAATTATTATTATTGTTTCAAAGCTCATATTATTTAATCCTAGTTTCGAGACTTTATCAGGAAAAAAGAAATAAAAAAGTTCTATACATTTTTATTTTCAGAATTTTCTTTTAGATACCTAATCAATAACCATCAGATCTTCTGCAATAACTACTTCACCATCATAATTTTGTCTTACCTCTTTAATTATGGAAGACTCAGTATTACCCCAAAAAAGTATATGCGAAAGAATTAACTTTTTTGGTTGACTTAATTTTGCAATCTTTCCAACATCTATTGCTGAAGTATGGTGGGCCTTGTGATAAATCTGCCAATCTTTTGTTTTTTCTAGAAAACCCTTCTCTGAATACACTTCGTGAACCAAAATGTCAGCTTTAGATGAGAGTACTATAAGCTTTTCGCTATATGCAGTATCACCAGAAAAGACAATTTTTTTATCTTGAGTTCGGAAAATAAATCCAAAAGAGTTCTCAAACCCACCGTGATTGTTTAAGAATGCTTCAACTGAAACATTCTCATCTTCAAAAATTATTCCTTCTGATATTTCGGTGACTGAAGTTTTAAATCCTTCTGAATTAGAGGGTTGAGAACCGTTTATTCTGTAATCTATATCTTCTTTATATGCTTTTGTTATGTTCCTTGCCATATTTTTTAGACCACTAGGGCCAAAAAGTTTAAGGGAGCTTTCTCTTCCAAGAACCCAAGGCGAGAGTATTAAGTCACTTAGGCCTGCGGAATGATCAGAATGAAGATGAGTCAGGAATGCATATTGAAGATTTTCTATTTCCATCTCTTGAAATTTCCCTCCCCAAGAAGGCGATAGGGCTGAAGCTCTTCTGACTACTCCTGGACCAAAATCTACCAGATAAGCTTGGCCATTAGTGATAACTGCGTAAGCGGACCCGCTTCTTTCAGGATTAGGGTTTGGTGTGCCAGAACCCAAGATAATTAGTTTTGTCTCAGAGATAAGACTTAGAGATAAGAAGATTAGAACAAAAAGATATTTTTTATAATTCATGACTTTAAAGTAAATCTACTATAATCAACGTATAAATAATGTAAATAATGGGGAAAAATGCAAAATTTATTATTAATCTTCTTCTGTGGCCTTCTAAGCTTTGCGCTTCAAGCTAAACAGATTCTATTAAGTCCGAACTCAAATTCTCAAGAGGAAATTCAAGAAGCTCTAATAGATCTTCAACCAGGAGATGTTTTAACCTTGAAGTCTGGGGAGTATTTCTTTGAAGATGGTTTATCTTTAGATGTAGATAATGTAATTATTGAGGGTTCTGGCATTGATAAAACCATACTTAATTTTGAAAGTCAGTTAACTGGTGCACAAGGACTAATAGTAACTTCAGATGGTGTGGTATTAAGAGATTTTGCTGTGATTGATGCAAGAGGAGATGCAATCAAAGTTATTGGAGCTGATGGGATAGATATGATTCGTTTGAAAACCGAATGGACAGGTGGACCTAAAGAATCAAATGGCGCTTATGGCTTTTATCCAGTTGAATCTAATGATGTGTTAATTGATAGTTGTGTGGCCATTGGCGCTTCAGATGCCGGAATATATGTGGGTCAATCAAAAAATATTATAGTCAAGAATAGTATCGCTCAATACAATGTAGCTGGCATTGAAATTGAAAATTCTTATTATGCGGACGTATTTGACAACTTAGCCTCCCACAACACAGGAGGTATATTAATATTTGATTTGCCAGATTTACCCCAACAGGGTGGACATCATGTAAGGGTTTTCAGGAATAAGGCAATCAATAATGATACTGATAACTTTGCTCCAGAGGGCAATATAGTTGGAGAAGTGCCTCGAGGCACTGGAATTATTATTCAGGCTAATTCCGATGTAGAAGTCTTTGATAATGATATATATGGAAACGGAACTGTGAATTTATCCATAGTGACTTATGGCTATGAGACACAAGATGAAAATTATAACCCTCACCCAAAATCTATTCAGGTTCATGGAAATAGATTCGGCGATGGAGGCTTTGACCCTGATGTCGAAACAGGAGAACTAGCAGCGATTCTTTTTGCTCTTTCCGAAGGAAATATGCCAGATATTTTTTGGGATGGTATATTACCCACAAGCCAAGTGATCTTTGGACAGCCTGATAATGAGAAACTTGTTATGACTAATAATGGTGATGCGACTTTTCTGACTCTTAATCCCATAAAATATCTTCTTCCTTTTTTTGATCCTGTAGAACGTGACATAACTAAATATGATGGAGAGATAAGGCATTTACCGCCAGTTGTTCTGAATTAAAAGGAATGAAAAAAACATTATTAATATCTCTGATATTGTCTTCAATAGATTTTATCTATGCTGTAAATGATGACTTAATTTTAGAAGATAAATTTCCCAAAACACTTTCAAGCTTTTCTTTCTTTCAGGATATTAATGCTCAGTCTCCATCTGTAGGAGTGCTGCCCTATGAATTAATTTCTGCACTATTTTCTGATTATTCTTACAAACAAAGATGGGTTTATATTCCAACAGGAGAGCAAGCTTCTTTTAGGCAAGATGAAGTATTTGATTTTCCTGTCGGCTCTGCACTAATCAAAACTTTTTACTATCCAATTGATGAGAGAAACTTGAGACTTGGAAAAAGGTTATTGGAAACAAGATTGTTATTAAGAAAGCAAGATGGTTGGGAGGCTGTTTCTTATGCTTGGAATGAAAATCAAGACGAAGCATTTATAAAAAAAGCAGGTAAGACTATATTGAATGAATGGATAGATTTTAACGGAAATACGCGCTCAGTGCGGTATAGAGTTCCTAATAAAAATCAATGTAAAGAATGTCATGCTGCAAATGATGTAATCAGTCCAATAGGGCCTAAGGCCAGAAATTTAAATAAGGTATTTGATTATCCTGATGAATCTATTAATCAGTTAACTAAGTGGATGAAAGCTGATTTTATCTCAAATATAAACGAAGAATTAAATACACCGGTCGATTGGAAAGATAAGGATCTTTTATTAGATGAAAGGGCAAGGTCATACCTCGATATTAATTGCGGTCACTGTCATAGCACAAGTGGAGCAGCTAACTCAACTGGCCTTTATTTGAACCTTACAGAAACAAGGGAAAAGCATATAGGGATATATAAAAAACCTGTTGCAACTGGCAGAGCCAGCGGAAATTTAGAGTATTCGATAGTACCTGGCAAACCAGACGAGTCAATATTACTTCAGAGAATGATATCTATTGATCCAGGTATTATGATGCCTGAATCAGGAAGATCTTTAAGTCATACCGAGGCAATTGAACTAATAGAAAATTGGATCCTATCCTTGTAATATTGCCATAAAGAAAAACATGAATGAAAAAAAGGATCTTTTAAATAATCTTAGGATAGATAGAAGCGCTCAATCAGAGCCTGCAAAAATCCCTTATAAGAATATTGCATTAGCCTCGGTTGTTTGTTTAATAGTTTTTTTTGGAATATCTTCTTTTCTCTCCGAAGAAGAAATAATTGAAGTTTCAATATTCTCGGTTAAGTCACTTGATGATTCTGATAATTCCTCAGTCAGCCTTTTAGATGCATCTGGATATGTAGTAGCAAGAAGAAAGGCAACAGTATCATCAAAGATTACAGGCAAGGTTCTAGAGGTCTTCATAGAAGAGGGTGATTATGTATCTAAAGGGCAAGTCTTGGCACAACTTGATGATAGTACTTCTATGGCCGAACTCAATTATGCTTCTTCGCAGTTTGATGAAGCTAAACGAATTTATAATAGAACAAGAGAATTAATGGCCGGCAACTTGGCTAGTCAAGCCTCTTTGGATGCTGCTGGAGCTCAAATGGATGGTCTTGAGGCGCTACTGGCAGTAAGGAAGCAAGTAGTTAATGATATGAAAATTAGAGCTCCTTTTGGTGGTGTAGTTGTTTATAAGGCGGCCCAACCTGGAGAAATGATTTCTCCTGTATCTGCAGGTGGAGGCTCTATCAGAACCGGAATAGGAACAATAGTTGATATGGACTCATTAGAAATAGAAGTAGATGTTAATGAAGCTTTTATCAATAGAGTTCAGGCAGGCCAACCTGTTGTGGCTAACTTAAATGCATATCCTAAATGGGACATAGCGTCTGAAGTGATTGCCATAATACCTACCGCAGATAGGAATAAAGCTACCGTAAGGGTCAGAATAAGATTACTTGATAAAGATGAAAGAGTTCTTCCTGACATGGGTGCAAGAGTCTCATTTTTAAAGAAAGTCGAAGAGAATACAGGGCTAAAAAAAGCAGGAGTTATGGTGCCTAATGCATCTATAAAAAGAACTAATGATCAAGATTACATAATAGTAATTAATAACAATAAGATAAGTATAAGAGTTATTGAAATAGCTGAAGAAACTTCAAATTATTCAAGAGTAATAGAAGGTTTAAATCCGGGAGATAAGGTGCTGGCAAAATTTGATGAAACATTAGATGAAGGTCAGCAAGTAAAGATTAAGTAAAGGAGAGATCATGTCTGAGATATTGATAAAAGTTGAAAACGTAAATAAAACTTACCAAAGAGGAGGGGAAACTTTAACGGTTCTTGATGAATTAAACTTAGATGTCCCAAAGCAAGATTTCTTGGCCTTGATGGGTCCATCGGGATCTGGAAAATCAACTTTATTAAACCTTATGGGCGGTCTTGATACACCCACTTCTGGAGGTATTGGAATAAATGGTGTTCAGTTGGATCAAATGAATGCCAAGCAATTAAGTGGTTGGCGATCAAGTAATGTGGGTTTTATCTTTCAATTCTATAATCTACTGCCAGTACTAACAGCGGATAAGAATGTTGAATTGCCATTATTACTAACTAATCTTTCAAAATCCCAAAGAAAAGATCATGTTTTGACGGCTATGAAAGCAGTTGGAATAGACGATCGTTCAGATCATAAACCTAGCGAACTTTCTGGAGGGCAACAGCAAAGAGTGGCTATAGCGAGAGCGTTAGTTTCCGACCCGGATATATTGGTATGTGATGAACCTACCGGTGACCTGGATAGAAACACTGCTACTGAGATCTTAGAGTTACTTAAGATTTTGAACGAAGATCATGGGAAGACTATCATTATGGTAACGCATGACCCTGTAGCCGCAGAATCAGCTAAGCGAGTTCTTCATTTAGATAAAGGGAAGCTTACAGAATAGATATGTATTGGACTCTTATCAAAGCTGGGATACTCAGGAAAAAAACTAGAAGTATTCTAACCGTCCTATCTATTACAGTTGCATTCTTGCTTTTTGGCTTATTACAAGCTGCATCGCCTATCTTCACAGGCCAAATGGAAGGGTTAAGGGCTGATTTAGTCATGACTATGAGTCGTTATAATATGATGGGCAAACTTCCCTATTCGCATGTGGAATTTATTGAAGAAATAGAAGGTGTAGAAGCAGTTCTTTATATGGATTACATAACATCATTCTCTCAGGATTCGATGTTCGAGGGTGTTGCTGTGGCTATGGGAGGAAATGTTGAAATTTATGATCGTTTTAAAATTACAGAAGAACATCAAAAAGCTTTTGAAAGTTTAAAAATAGGTGCTCTTGTTGGTGAGGCCTATGCCATAGAAGAAGATATATCTATAGGCGACAGATTATTTATTAAATCCATATCAATGAATGCTGATGGTAGTTATGACTGGGAGTTTGAAGTGGTTGGCCTTTATAATTCAAGCCCCAAAGTAGATGAATACGGTATTGTTGTAAATTACGATTACTTCGATGATTCTCGTATAAGTGATAAAGGAACAGTAGCTGCAATAATTTCTAAAGTATTTAATTCGGAATTATCAAACGATATTTCACTTACTATAGATACAGAGTTTACAAACTCCTCATGGGCAACACGCTCTGGTCCAGAATCTCAAATAGCTATGGATATGATGGCAGAATTTGGTGATATAGAATTAATTATTAATGCTATTTTGTCTGCTGTTTTTTTTACAATTCTATTAGTAACTGGAAATACTATCAGCCAATCCGTTAGAGAGCGAACTACTGATTTAGCTATTTTAAAAACACTGGGCTATCAAGACATACAAATTTTTAATATGGTATTACTGGAAGCTTTATTTCTAATAACAATAGGGGTTTTTATAGGCCTAGGCATATCCTTACTTTCTGTCCCTGCTATAAATGCTGCTTCAGGTGGAATGATGGAGGGGTTATTTTTCTTAACAACTGAGAGGCTTTTACTTGCTTGCTTTATTGGACTTTTACTTTCCTTATTATCTTCAATAATACCTGCAAACAAAGCATTAAACCTAAAGGTGGTCGATGCATTGCGATCTGACTAAAAAAATATGAAGTACTGGACAATTGTTTACGCTGGCCTAACTAGAAAAAAATGGAGAACTATTTTGACGATTTCTTCAATAGCTATAGCTTTTCTATTATTTGGCTTACTGAGATCAGTAGCTGTTGCCTTTACAGAAGAAATAGATTTGGCAGGTGATGATAGGTTAGTTGTTATGTCTAAACTATCTTTTATAGAACCATTGCCTTTCAGTTACTGGCAAAGAATAAAGGGTATCGATGGCGTCAAACAAGTTGCCCATAGAGAGTGGTTTGGTGGGACCTATCAAGACAGAAGCAATTTTTTTCCAAAATGGCCTGTTCCCCCTAAAGAATATTTTGAGGTTTATTCAAATCTCTTAATTACTGAAAAGGAAAAGAACGATTTTATAAATACCAGAACAGGAATGGTGGTAGGCAAAAGATTAGCTGAGAGATTTAACTGGAAGATAGGAGATAAAATTCCAATTATGGGTGATATTTATCCCCAGAAAGATGGGGAGATGCTTTGGACTTTTGATCTCGTAGGCATCTTTAGTAATCCTGATAATTTGAATGATGAAGATCAAGCTTTCTTAAATTATTACTATTTTGACGAGGCGAGAGCTTTTGGAGAAGGCACTATAGGTAATTTTGTTGTTCAGGTTGCAAATAAAGAAGATAACGAAAGGGTAGCTGAAGCCATAGATGACATGTTTGCAAACTCAACCGACGAGACCAAAACTGGTACAGAGGCATCTTTTAGTAAAATGTTCGCAAGTCAGATTGGTGATGTGGGTTTAATTATGAACTCTATTCTGTCTGCTGTTTTCTTCACTATCCTTCTGGTAACTGGTAACACCATGAGTCAATCTATCAGAGAAAGAACATCTGAATTAGCCGTTTTTAAGACTATAGGTTATTTGGATTCAACAATATTATTTTTAGTATTAGCTGAAGCTGCAATCATATGTGTAATCGGTGCCATCATAGGAATAGGCCTCGCTCTGTTTTTATTTTTTGGAGGGGGATTGCAAGATAGTTTATACAGTTTCTTTGGAGATATTGTTTTTAAACCGTCCATCGTGGGAAGTGCTATTCTTTTAGCTTGCTTTACCGCCCTAGTCTCAGGTCTCCCGCCTGCTTTATTTGCCATGAGATTAAAAGTTGTTGACGCATTAAGGAGAAATTAAATGAGTTGGTTAAATCAGATAATTGCAGTAACTGTTATGAATCTTAAAACCGTATTGGAGCGTTCTGGTTCATCTTTGGTCGTTGTAATAGGTATAGCTGGATCAGTTGCAGTGATGGTATCTCTTTTGGCAATGGCAAATGGATTAAATTCAACAATTGCAAGTACCGGAGATGAAGGACGAGCCATCATTCTTAGAGAAGGTTCAGATCAAGAGCTGAGCAGTGGAATATCTATGCAGGACATAAAAATCATTGAGAATTCACCCGGTATAAAAGATTTAGGGGGAGAACCAATGATAGCTGGGGAAATCTTTACAATTATTGATTTAATGAAGAAAGGAACTGATGAAACTTCTAATCTCCCGTTGAGGGGAGTGCAAGATATGAGCTTTGCCATCAGACCCGAATTTAAAATCATCGAAGGAGTCAACTTTCAACCTGGAACTGGTCAAGTGATTGTTGGAAAGGGTGCTGCTGACCAATATCAAGGATTAAATGTTGGAAATGAAATTGACATAAGAAACTCAAAATGGAAGGTAGTTGGGATTTTTTCAACTGAGGGGGATGTACATGAGTCGGAGGTTTGGGCAGATTTAACATATACACAAGGAGCCTTTAGAAGGGGAGCCAGTGCTTCAGTTGCAATTGTAAGGTTAGAAGAGAAAGAGTCATTAAATGATCTAGGAATTTTTGTAGAAAACGACCCAAGATTGAAATTAAAAGTTGAGAGGCAATCCGACTTCTATAATAATCAGTCATCTGGAGCCTCTTCTGTAATAAATGCATTTGGCTATACTGTAGCTGTGATAATGGCTATCGGAGCTCTATTTGCGTCGTTAAATACAATGTACAGCGCCGTTTCAACCAGACTAGTTGAAATCGGCACCTTAAGAGCTATAGGATTTCAGGGTAGTTCAGTTCTTTGTGCTTTAATGCTAGAGTCAATGATCCTTGCCCTTTTTGGAGGGCTTTTAGGATCAGGAATTGCTTATTTAGTTTTTAATGGGTACACAGTCTCTACTTTGGCGGGGGGGTCTTTTTCCCAAACGTCCTTTGCCTTTACTGTAACTGCAGATATCGTGAGGCAAGGTTTAATACTTGCTTTAGTTGTTGGAACGTTTGGAGGAATATTACCTGCTTGGAAAGCATCAAGACAAGACATTACCGAAGCTTTGAGATCTATTTAAATATTCTTAATCTCTTCTTTACTCAATAACAAGCCATTATTATCTGCGTAAACAAAATCTCCTCTAGAAAATTTTAATCCTCCGAAAGATATTTCTACCCCAAGCTCTCCTCGGTTTTTCTTTTCACTCCTAATGGGCATGGTGCCTAAGGCTTGTATACCGATATCTAATTTACTTAGAATATCTATGTCTCTTACATATCCGTTAATTACAATCCCACTCCAGTTATTCTTCACCCCAGCTTCTGCGATCATATCTCCTAATAAAGCTACAGCAGTAATCCCACTTGCGTCTACAATCAAAACTCTTCCGTTTCCCTCACTATTTAATTGTTCTTTAACTAATGAATTGTCGTCAGGACAACGGACCGTCTCTATCATGCCATGGAAGGTTTTTCTTCCCCCTAAGTTTTTTAAAATAGGCTCTAGGGCCTGAACATTCACATTTGCATCGGACAGATCAGGCGTGGTAAAAGTCATTAACTTATAACTATGCTATTTAATGAGCTGCAGCTTCTAGCGTCTTTTCACCTCTTAATACTGACCCGGGAAGTTCTCCAGTAGCTTTATCATTTTTGAAAGTTACAACACCGCTTTTTATGGTTGCTAAATAACCCCCTGCTTTTTGAATAATTCTTCTACTTCCAGTAGGCAGGTCGTGAACCATTTCAGGTTTATAAACACACAAATTTTCATGATCGATGATATTGATATCAGCTAAATAACCCTCTTTTATTTGTCCTCTATCCATCAGGCCAAAAGTCTCTGCAGTCTCCTTAGTTTGTTTCCTGACAAGAAATTCCAAGGGTATTTTTTCTCCTTTTACCCTATCTCTTGTGTAGTGAGCTACATTCCATGTCGGCATACTTGCATCACATATAAGGCCACAGTGAGCTCCTCCGTCGCTAAGACCTGCAACAGAACTTTCAAATTCCATCATCATTTTGTATGTATCTAGGTTATGGTCAGGATAAGGAGAAAATGGTGCCCAAACAAAAGTTTTTCCTTCGTTTTTGAGCATCTCATCGTACATTACTTCCATTACTGATTTACCTGAACTTTCCGCTATGCCGGCAATACTTTCTTCATATGAAGGTTCATAATCTGGTATTTCATTCATAGGAAACTGCTTGTCAAATGACATCATCAGAGTGTAGATCATATGATTTTTATCAACCGCAGGCTCTTCAGAAAGAATCTTTTGTCTGAAAGATTTGTCTTTCATAGTAGCAACTTTTTCCTCTAAAGTTTTTTCTGCTATCTCAGCATAACTAGGATGAGCAATGAAAGGATGAACGGTAGACTCTAGACTAAAAAGCATACCTGTTGGTCTGCCTGGAAATTGAGGTCTTATTTTTACACCCTTAGAAAAATTTTCTTCGCAATATTTCCAAGTTTCAACTGGATTACCGCCTGTCTGAGCATAAGTAAGTGTTCTATCAGACTTTTCTACAAATTCTTTTACCCAATCTAACTCTATGTCTTGATCCATCCAGTCAGAAACGATTTCTAAGGTACCTTGACCAAGATCAGCTATGGTATTGGCAATTTTTCTCATTTCTTTGGCAGTAGCCTCTGTTCCAGGAACATACTCCCCAAATTTATCTCTATGAAGATATGTTCTAGAAGTACTAAACCCAAGGGCTCCAGCTTCAATTGCTTCTTTTGTGATCTTAGCCATTTCATTTATTTCATCATCAGATGCTTCTTCTTTTCCTTGGCATCGGTCCATTCCCATAACATATGATCTGATAGGTCCATGTCCAATCATCGCCCCAATATCCATTGCATAATTCTTTTTACCAATAGAATCTAGATATTCAGGAAAGCTTTCCCAATCCCAGCTGACTCCCTCATTCAATGCAACTCCAGGAATATCTTCTACACCTTCCATGAGTTGAACTAGAAATTCTTCTGTACCGGGTTTAACTGGAGCAAATCCAACACCACAATTTCCCATTACCACAGTAGTGACCCCATGCCAGCAAGAGGGCGTTAAATATTCGTCCCAGCAAACTTGACCGTCATAATGTGTGTGAATATCAACCCAACCAGGAGTAACAAGATTGCCCTCGGCATCTATTTCTTTATTTCCTTTATCTTCAATAAGACCAATCTTTACTATGCGATCTCCATTAATGGCAATATCGCCCATAAAAGAAGCTTCTCCGCTTCCATCTACAATTTTTCCATTTCTAATAACTAAATCGTACATAAATAATATTCCCCAATAAATTTATTAACCATATTAATATTTTTTTTGTACACTTCAAATTAAATAGTGAATATTAATTTAACTGATTCACTTAAAACCTAATCAACTTGGAGGATTTATGAAAGTTTTTAAGCCTGAAACAGTAGGTTTAGATGCCGCAGTTTTAAAAAACATAAGAGAATACTTAGATGAAACTTACGTAAAGGAAGGAAAGTATGTTGGAACCATGACTTTGGTTTCAAGAAAGGGTGAAGTTGCCTATTTAGATTCTCTTGGAATGATGGATAGGGAAAATAAAAAACCCATGCAAGAGGACACAATTTTTAGAATTTATTCTATGAGCAAGGCCATAACGAGTATTGCTATTATGCAGTTACTTGAAAAGAGTAAATTCAGATTAGACGATCCTGTTTATTGGTATATCCCATCATGGAAGAACCTTAGAGTTTATGAATCTGGAATTTATCCTAATTTTCTAACCTCAAAACCTAAAAGACATATGACTATAAGAGATCTTCTCAGTCATATGTCTGGGTTAACTTATGATTTTATGTACAGAACTAATGTAGATGCTGCCTACAGAAAAACAAAAGTACAGCAATCAGAAACTTTACAAGAATTTGTTGATACGCTCTCTTCAATCCCTCTTGAATTCTCGCCTGGTGATAAATGGAATTACTCAGTTTCTACTGATGTTTTAGGACATCTTGTAGAAGTTTTTTCTGGAATGAATCTTGAAGACTACTTTGTAGAGTACATTTTTAAGCCTTTAGAAATGTCTGATACTAGTTTCTCTTGTCCTGAAGACAAACTTAATAGATTAGCTTCTCTTTATGAACACAACCCTAAAGGCGATCCAAGATTGCTAGATATACCGTTCCTAAACACAAGAATGGCTTCAGGAGGAGGGGGATTATTTTCTACCATGAATGACTATCATAACTTTTGCCACATGTTGCTGCATCAGGGAGAATTTAAAGGTAAACGCTTGATTGGAAGAAAAACTTTAGAGTTGATGACGGCAAATCATTTACCAAATAATCAAGATTTAACTGAAATGAGCGAGTCAGCCTTTAGTGAAACACCATATGCTGGAGTTGGCTTTGGACTAGGGTTTTCTGTAATGCTTGATCCTGCAAAATCCCAATCTTTAAGCGACATAGGAGAATTTGGTTGGGGCGGAGCCGCTAGCACAGTATTTTTCATAAATCCTAAAGAAGACATGTTTGTCATATTCCTGACTCAATTACTTCCGTCTTCTACCTATCAGGTAAGAAGAGAGTTAAGATCTTTGATCTATTCGGCTCTGAAACCAATCTGAATATATGCAGGATCTAATTTATTGACTTTAGCTCCATTTTCTGCAGTTTTCACGTTGTAATTAATGTCTGGAGGTAGTATATTTTTATTGTCTATTTGCTTCATTGGTGTGACTTAGGTTCTCCGATCAAGATTAAATAGCATTTGTACTCGAGATACATAAATAACGGGAGAGAAATATGAAATCTTTATTGATTCTATCAAGCATGATCGCAGCTCCTCTATTCGCCGCTTCAGGTGGTGATTTAGATGCTGATGATTTTGTTGGCGTTTCCTTTTGGCTTGTAACAGCTGCTATGGCAGCTGCAACAGTATTCTTCTTTGCAGAAAGAAGTAATGTTGAAGGCAAATGGAAAACTTCATTAACAGTTGCAGGACTTATCTGCGGTATAGCTTTTTGGCACTACCTATACATGAGAGGTGTATGGATTGATACCGGAGAAACACCAACAGTATTTAGATATATTGATTGGTTATTGACAGTACCTCTTCAAATGGTTGAATTCTATTTGATATTAGCAGCTGTCACGGTGGTTGCAGGTTCTTTGTTCTGGCAACTCTTATTAGGTTCACTAGTCATGTTGATATTTGGCTACATGGGTGAAGCTGGTGTTATGGCGGCTATGCCTGCATTCGTTATCGGAATGGCAGCTTGGTTGTACATGATTTATGTTCTATACATGGGAGCTGGTAAAGCTGCTGTGGCTTCAACAAGTGCCTCTGTGCAAACAGCTTATAATTCTATGCTTTTGATCATAGTTGTAGGATGGGCGATCTATCCATTAGGATACGTTTTTGGTTATCTAATGGGTGCTGTTGATGCAAGCACATTGAATTTAATTTATAACTTAGCGGACTTCATTAATAAGATTCTTTTTGGTCTTGTTATATGGAAAGCTGCTATGGATGATAATAAGCAACCAGCTTAGTTTAGATTCACGAAAAAAAAGAGGGTCATACGGCCCTCTTTTTTTTGTAATGAATATTCTTCTTAGTTCTTCTGATATTTTTTATGTTCCACAAAAAGTCCTGCTTACTTTTTGGTTTTCCTTGGGAGCTGAAGCATAAATATCATACATAGATCGTTCTGTGAAAGGTTGTTTTATCACTTCTATCATTTCCAGTATTTTTGAAAAATCATTTTCATAAGCTAGATCAATGGCATCTTGAATTTGGTGATTTCTAGGAATATAGGCAGGATTGATCTCATCAAGCTTAATAGCTAGAGTATCAAAGCTCTCATTCTCTTTTCCTAATGCAAATTTCCAATCCTCAAGCCAAGCAATTATTTCCTCTTTTTTTAAAAATTCTTTAAGGAACCCATCTGGCTCATTATTTAGTACCTTAGATAAATTTCTGAAGGTGATTGTGTAATCGGCTTCATTATCCATCATTATTTTTAGTAATCGTCTTAATAAAGTATTATTTTCTTTTTTGGATCCATCTAATCCAATTTTATTACACATTAGGTCAAGAATTCTTTGATTGGTATCTTTTGAAAAATTATCTAAGACCTCTGTAGCAAGCTCATTGGCTTTATCTGAATCTTTATCAATGAATGCAATGAGGCAACCTGCAAGAGAGGCAAGATTCCATGAAGCAATACTTGGCTGATTACCAAAAGCATATCTTCCATTTTGATCTATTGAACTAAAAACTTTCCCAGGATGATACTCATCCAAAAAGGCACATGGTCCATAATCAATAGTCTCTCCAGAGATAGTGAAATTATCTGTATTCATAACTCCATGTATAAACCCAATGCTCATCCATTTAGATATGAGTTTAGATTGATTTGAAGCTACCTTTTTTAAAAGTTCAAGATAGTGTTTCTCCGTTTCTCTTATTTCTGGATAATGTCTCTGTATAGCAAAATCAGCTAGCATTTTGACGTCATTTAATTGTTGTCTAGAAGCAAAATATTCAAAGGTACCCACTCTCACGTGACTTTTCGCTATTCGTGTCAATACCCCTCCAGGTTCAAAAGTTTCTCTTGCAACATATTCTCCTGTTGCAATGGCCGCTAGAGCTCTTGTAGTAGGAACTCCTAGATAGTGCATTGCTTCGCTAAGAATATATTCTCTTATAACTGGCCCAAGAGCTGATCTACCATCTCCCTGTCTTGAAAACATAGTTTTGCCTGAACCTTTTAACTGTAAATCATACATACCATCTTTTGTATTGATTTCACCAAGAAGGACAGCACGACCATCTCCCAGTTGTTGAACAAAGTTTCCAAACTGATGTCCGGCATAATTCAATGCTATCGGAACTGAATCTTCCGGCAAACCATTACCAGAAAAGAAATTTAATACCTCTTCATTTCCTAAATTTATGCCGAGTGAGTCAGCCAGATCCTCATTGAAAATAAGTGTCTTTGGATTTTTTACAGGAGACGGGTTTACCACTTGATAAAATTCTTCTGGCAATCCAATGTAAGAATTAGAAAGTTTCATTTATTTAATTCCAAAGTACTAGTTTTATAAAATCAATTATTTTGTTTTCCGAAAGCTGCATATGTTAGTAGAATAATTAGTGTGATCTATTTTAGATTAAGAATTATATAAATAAAGTGATACCTGAATGAAAGTCGAACCATTGAATAGATCTTTTGGAGCAAAAGTCTCGGAATTATCTTTACCAGATCTCAATCAAGATCAAGTTAAAGATATTTATCAATTATGGCTTCAGTATGCTCTTTTAATTTTTCCACAGCAAAATTTAACTAATTCGCAGCAGATAGAATTTGCAAAAAATTTTGGTGCACTAGAGTTTGATCTTTCTCCAATAAGTAATGTTCGAAATGACGGCTCTATAAGAGACGCAAATGATGATGATATTGTTAAGTCATTAAAGGGCAATATGGAGTGGCACCATGACAGTACTTATATGCCAATTCAGGCAAAAGGAGCTGTTTTTACAGCTCATAAAGTACCAAAAAAAGGCGGAGAAACTGGTTGGGCTGATATGAGGGCAGCCTATGAAGGACTCAGTAATGCGATGAAGGAAAAAATTGAAGATTTATCAGCTTTTCACTCTTATGAATGGAGCCAAAAGGAAAGATTTGGACATAAAGATCCTAAAGTGAGTGAATTCAATAGTTACGGTTTCGATGTTGATCCTAAGCCACTTAGACCATTAGTTAAAACTCATTCAGAGACAGGTCAAAAATGTTTAACAATAGGTAGACATATTAATAAGATTACAGGTATGTCAGATCAAGAGGCACAGAATCTTGCTAAAGAATTAGAAGACTTTGCCTGTAGCAATGACAACTGGGTTTATCATCATTCATGGGAAGTAGGAGATGCTGTGATCTGGGACAACAGATGCTTAATGCACCAGGCAAGCATGTGGGATTTAAATGAGGGAAGAATTATGTATCACTCAAGAATTGAGGGAGATCCGATCTCAGAAGCTGCCTCAAACTATCTCTAGTCAAATATCTAATTCCTTGAAAAAAGAAAGTGCGATATTAGGAAACATAATATAAGTTAACAGCATTTCGATCTTCTCGCTTAAATCAGGTAATCCGTTATTACTGCATAAATCTTTCAATTCATTTGCCATAATGTCTAGTTCATTTTCAGTATAACTATCACTATCAACACCAATTGATTCAGCTTTCTTTAAGAGGTCTGGTTCTATCTCTCCAGGAAGTTTTCCATATTTACCAAGAATTAGGTTTAGAGACTCATTGGATAAATTTTCATATCTTCTGTTGCTCATAATATTGAGGAGAGCTTGTGCACCCACAATTTGCGATGCTGGCGTTACGAGAGGGGGATATCCAAAATCTTTCCTAACCTTAGGTATTTCATCTTTGACTAGATCTATCTTATCCTCTTGCTTGTTAGCTCTTAACTGAGATTCTAGATTAGACAACATTCCTCCAGGGACTTGTTTTACCAATATTGAAGAGTCAACTCCTTTAAGATTTCCTTCAAATTCAGAATATTTTTCTCTTATTTCTTTAAAAAATATAGAAACTTCCTCTAACGCACTTAAGTCCAGATTTATTTCCCTTTCTTCATTTTCAAAAATAGCTAACATAGTTTCTGTTGCAGTATGACCATAAGTCATGCTTAAGGAGGATATAGAAGTATCGATATTGTCTATTCCTGCTTCTATGGCCTTCATATTTGTGGCAGTGGACATACCGGTTGTGGCATGAGTTTGCATATGTATTGGTATGGATAAGGTGCTTTTTAAATTCTTTACAAGCTCATAAGCATCAAAAGGTCTTAGTAGACCAGCCATATCTTTAATTGCCAGAGAGTCTGCTCCAGCATCTTCTATTTTTTTTGCTAGATCTATCCAAGTATTCAAATCATGAACAGGACTTGTTGTGTAAGCTATTGTTCCTTGTGCATGCTTACCTATTCTCTTTACTTCTCTGATTGTGAAATCAATATTTTCGAAGTCATTTAACGCATCAAAAGTTCTGAAAATCTCTATCCCATTTTCTGCTGATTTTTCTAGAAAATGCGATACCACTCTGTTTGAGTAATGTTTGTAACCAACGAGATTTTGGCCACGAATTAGCATTTGCTGTGGTGTGTTCTTTAATAGAGAGTTAAAGGTTCTTAATCTTTCCCATGGATCTTCATTAAGATATCTGATGCAGGAATCATAAGTAGCTCCGCCCCAAGTCTCAAGTGACCAATAACCCACCTTATCTAAGGTTGGAAGAATTGAAACTAGATCTCTTAAAGGTACTCTTGTTGCCAATAAAGACTGTATACCATCTCTTAAGACTACCTCTGTTATACCGACCGTTTTAGAAGATTCCATATTACGCGCATCTTATATCTTATCTTTTATTGAGGCTTATCAACAGCAAAGTTATTATTTAACCATTCGCTAAAGCCACCTGACATTGATAGTACGTTTTTGTATCCCATTTTCTTTATGTTTTCGCCAGCTAAGGCTGATCTAAATCCTCCCTGGCAATACAAAACTATAAGCTCACCTTTATTTGTTACAACCCTACTGATGTCTCTTTCAATAATCCCTTTACCAAGATGTATTGCGCCTGCAATGAACCCTTGTACCCACTCTCTGTCCTCTCTTACATCGATTAAATAGAATTCTCTATTTTCTTCTAACATTGCGTTAACCTGATAAATATCGCATTCGTCAACATTCTTCAGGGACGATTGTACGAGTTCCAAAAAATTTAAGTCATGATCTTTCATATAGTATCCATTTTCATTATTTCATCTTTTTTAAGTGATTTCTCAAAAAATAAGGTCTATTTGTTGTAATAGAGTCTACACCTTTTTTAATGTAATTCTCTGCGTCATCTGTTGAGTTAACTGTCCAGACATGGACAGATTTATTAATATTCCTTAGCATTTTAATAAGTTCATTATTAAATCTTTTATGATTTTGAGCTCCAAGACCATCTGCTCCAATTGATAGAATAATTTCTTCTATCTTACTCGTCTTAATATTTTCGTAGTCAAAAGCTACTAATAAATTACATTTAATATTTACATTACGTTCTTTAATTCGTCGTATAACTTCAGGATAAAAACTTATGACAGTTATTTGATTTAAAGCTGCTTTCTGACTTTCTATTTCTTGAAGTAAATAGGGGACAATAACCTCTTTAGTTTTTACTTCTATAAATATATCTTTATCATGAGGAAGGATAGAAAAAACTTCTTTTATTTCAGGTATTCTTTCGTTTTTCCAGTCTTCTCCAAAACCGTAAGAACACTCTAAAGACTGGAGTTCCGTAAAAGTCGCTTCATCTATAGTTTTATCGAATCCCGTTGTGCGCATGGCCGATTTATCATGGATACAAACTATATGTTTATCAGCAGTTAGCCTCACATCTAGCTCTATTCCATCGGCTTGCTGCCTGAAGGCCTCTTTAAAAGCTGAAATAGAGTTCTCAGGTGCATCTTCTGATGCACCCCTATGAGCAATTATCTTTGTCTTTAGTCCCAGCTTAGAGCGCCACCAGTTTGGTACTCGATGACTCTTGTTTCAAAGAAGTTCTTCTCTTTTCTAAGGTCCATGATTTCCGACATCCAAGGAAAAGGATTCGTTGCACCTTCGAACTCTTCTTCTAAACCTATTTGTACAAGCCTTCTATTAGCTATGAACTGAAGATACTCTTCCATCATGCCTGCATTCATACCAAGAATACCTCTTGGCATAGTATCCTTTGCATACTGTATCTCTAATTCTGCACCTTCTAATATCATTTGTGCTGCTTCTTTTCGCATCTGCTCATCCCATAAATGAGGATTCTCTAATTTTATTTGGTTAATCATATCTATGCCAAAGTTCAAATGCATAGATTCATCTCTTAAGATATATTGGAATTGCTCAGCAGTTCCAGTCATTTTATTTCTTCTACCCATTGATAGTATTTGCGTGAATCCACAATAAAAGAATATACCTTCTAAGACGCAATAGAATGCAATTAGATTTTTTAATAATAACTTATCGGTTTCTTCTGTTCCTGTTACGAAACCTGGAGTAGATATTTCTTTTGTATATTTAAGACCCCAAGAAGCTTTTTTCGCAACGCTTGGTATTTCTCTATACATATTGAATATCTCCCCTTCGTCCATACCTAAAGACTCAATACAATATTGGTATGCATGAGTATGTATCGCCTCTTCAAAGCTTTGTCTCAATATATATTGTCTACACTCTGGGTTTGTTATTAGTCGATATATTGCGAGTACTAAGTTATTGGCAACAAGGGAATCTGCAGTAGAAAAGAACCCAAGGTTTCTCATAACTATAGTTCTTTCATCTTCAGTTAGTCCTTCATTAGACTTCCAAAGAGCTATATCAGCAGTCATGTTTACTTCCTGTGGCATCCAGTGGTTGGCACTGCCATCAAGGTATTTTTGCCAAGCCCAGTCATACTTAAAGGGTACCAACTGATTTAAGTCAGCTCTGCAATTTATCATAGCCTTGTCGTCCACCTGAACTCTTCCTGCTAGACCTTCTAACTCTTCTTCTCCTTCTTTCGTATCTAATAATTCTAGAGATTCTTTAGCTTGTTTTGCTCTAATGCCTGGCTCCGCCGGAATGTGTTCTTCAATAGATTCATGACTTACATCAGGATTGGTTTGCTCTAAAGATGGTTCTTCTTTAAGTACAGGTTGTGATTTGTTGGTTTCCTCTGGTTCTTTATAATCGTCCCAATTTAACATTCTTTTCTCCTTATTTTATTGACATGCATCGCAGTCAGGATCAAGCACTGAACATGCTGATGGCGCTGTCGTATTAGTTTGTAGTTGTACTTCAGGCTGCGCAGTTGCAGAAACCGCATTTAGTTCACCTGTTGATATAGTTGATTTTTCTGTCGTTGTTGCTGACCTGGAACGTAGATAATAAGTTGTTTTTAGGCCTCTTAACCAGGCCATGCGATACATGATATCTAATTTCTTTCCATTCGGTTCATCAATATATAGATTCAAAGACTGACTTTGATCTATCCATTTTTGTCGCCTACTTGCAGCATCAATTAACCATCTGGGTTCAATATCAAATGCTGTAGCATAGAGTTCTTTTACATTGTCGGGGATCCTCGATATTCCTTTTACGCTTCCATCATAATACTTAAGATCATTTATCATTACTGAATCCCAAAGACCCAATTCCTTGAGGTTATCGACCATTGGAATATTGGTAACCGTAAATTCCCCCGATAGATTAGATTTAACATATAAGTTTTGATAGGTGGGCTCGATAGATTGCGAAACCCCAGTAATATTAGCAATAGTTGCGGTTGGGGCTATGGCCATAACATTAGAATTTCTTATTCCTTGTTCTTTTACGGTTTCTCTAAGACTATCCCAGTCCATCGTTGAGCTTTCATCCATATCTAGATAGTCTTCTCCTCTACTTTCTTTGAGAAGCTTTATCGAATCTATAGGTAGGATACCTTGGCTCCATAAAGAACCCTCGTATGACTGATACGCGCCTCTTTCTTTTGCTAGATCACTCGATGCTTTTATGGCGTAGTAACTTACCATTTCCATAGATCTATCTGCAAAATCAACTGCCTCTTGCGAAGCGTAAGGTGTTTGCAACATATACAGTGCGTCATGGAAACCCATTATTCCGAGACCTATAGGCCTATGCTTCATGTTTGAGGTTTCTGCTGCCTTTACAGCATAAAAGTTGATATCAATGACGTTATCTAACATTCTTATCGCCGTATTGATTGTTTTTTCTAGCTTCTCCTCATCCATTTTTCCATCTTTTATGTGATGAGTAAGATTGACTGACCCTAAATTACACACAGCTATTTCGTCTTGACTTGTGTTAAGAGTTATTTCGGTGCACAGATTAGAAGAGTGTACGACTCCAGTATGCTGTTGAGGAGATCTTAAGTTACAAACATCCTTGAAAGTTATCCACGGATGACCTGTTTCAAATACCATGGAAAGCATTTTCTTCCAAAGCTCTTTCGCTTCTACTTCTTTGAAGAATTCAATTTCTCCCGTTTGTGTTTGTGCTTCATACTCTTCATATCTTTTTTCGAAGTCCATACCATATAGATCATGAAGATCAGGAGTGTCACTCGGGGTGAATAATGTCCATTTTTTATCTTCGGATACTCTTTTTAGGAATAAGTCAGGAACCCAATTAGCCGTATTCATATCATGAGTTCTTCTTCTATCATCTCCTGTATTTTTTCTTAGTTCGACGAACTCTTCTATATCTACGTGCCAAGTTTCTAGGTAAGAACAAACAGCCCCTTTTCTTTTCCCTCCTTGGTTAACAGCAACTGCTGTATCGTTTACGACTTTTAGGAATGGAACGACTCCTTGAGATTTTCCATTAGTTCCTTTTATTTGAGATCCTAGTCCTCTCACTGGTGTCCAGTCATTTCCTAATCCTCCTGCCCATTTTGAAAGCATCGCATTATCTTGGATAGCTCCATAAATACCATGAAGATCATCAGGTACAGTTGTTAGATAACAAGAAGATAATTGGGAGTGTTTAGTCCCTGAATTGAATAGAGTAGGGGTAGAACTCATATAATCGAAGCTAGATAATAAGTTGTAAAATTCTATAGCTTTTTCTTCTCTTTTTTCTTCTCTTAGAGCGAGACCCATCGATACTCTCATAAAAAAGACTTGGGGTAATTCATACCTTACCTCAGTATCGTGAATGAAATATCTGTCATAGAGCGTTTGAAGGCCTAAATAAGTGAAGTTAGTATCTCGTGTTACGTCGATGGCCTCTCCTAATTTCTCTATATCCATTTCAAGCAATTCTGGATTGAGTATTTCGTTTTCTACTCCTTTTGCTAAGAAGTTTCTTAAAGCCTGAGGATAGAGATTTTCCATTTCTTTTTGCGTAGCTTTCTTCTGCATCCCCAGATAGGTTAGCGCCTCGGTCCTAATATTATCGAGTAATATTCTTGCCGTTACGTATGTGTAGTTTGGTTCTTGTTCTACCAGAGTTCGTGAAGTCATTACTAAAGAAGTTCTTGCATCTTCTTCTGTCACTCCGTCATATAGATTTTTGTTTGCTTCATCTATTATGTTCTGAGCATTAGTTCCTTCTAATCCTTCACAGGCTTCTGCAACCATGACCTCAAGATGCTTTATATCAAGAGTATCTTCATCTCCATTTTCAAGAGTGATATTTATACCCTCTTTTTCTTCCTTTTGTGGTGCTTCCTTTTGCCTGAGCTGTTTTCTTTCTTCTCTATACAAGACATAGGATCTGGCTACTTTCTGTTCTCCCGATCTCATTAATTCTAGTTCCACTTGATCTTGTATCTCTTCTATATGCAGTGTGCCTCCCGAAGGCATTCTTCTGTTGAAGGTATTCGTGACAGCATTTGCCAGTTCATTTACTTCGTTATGTATCCTTGTCGAGGCTGCTGCTGCTCCTCCTTCGACAGCCAAGAACGCTTTCGTGATGGCGATGGCTATCTTTTCTGCATCGTAAGAAACCACTGAACCATTTCTTTTTATTACTCTCATTTGCCCTGGTGCAATGGCTGGTTTTACTTCTTTTTGCACTTCTTGCTTGTTTTTTTTGTTTTTTTCTTGAATTTGTGTAGATGATTCCATCTTTTTCCTTCTATTTACGTTTTCTTCTTCTTTTTCCAATATCCCTACATATTGTGTCTACTTACGGCAACAGACACAAGATACTGTGTTTTCACAAAAAACACAAGACCATAAACACATAAATTTTCTGTTAATTTGTTGTGGATAACTATTTAGTAAGTTATTTTTTGTATACTGCGTTTAGGGAGACTTCATGAAAGAAAAGATTATTTCTATTGACCAAGGAACCACCAGCACAAGATCAGTTTTATATGATAAAGAGGGTAATTTTATTAGCTCTGCCCAACTAGAATTTAATCAATTCTTTCCTAAAGATGGGTGGGTAGAACACAATCCTGAAGACATATGGCAATCTGTTTTATCTACTTTGCAGAAATTAGTTAAGGAAAGTGGAATAACGAGCACTGAAATAGCATCCATAGGCATAACTAACCAAAGGGAAACAGCATTAATATGGAATAAAAAAACAGGTAAGCCACTACATAATGCTATCGTTTGGCAAGATAGAAGAACATCAGAATTTTGCAACGAATTAGGCTCCTATGAGACTATTATTCATAAAAAAACAGGGCTCACTATCGACCCTTATTTCTCTGCAACAAAAATTCATTGGCTCTTGAAGAATGTTGAGGGCGCGAAGGAACTCGCATTAAATGGAGACTTATTATTTGGAACAGTTGACACTTATTTAATTTGGAAATTGACGGAAGGTAGATGCCATAAAACAGATATCACTAATGCCTCAAGGACTATGTTGTTCAATATAGTGGAACAACAATGGGACAATGACTTATTGGATATTTTTGAAATTCCAAGACAAATACTTCCGGAAGTTTGTGACAACGTATCGGATTACGGAATGACTGAAGTGCTTGGTGGAGAGGTGGGCATAGGCGGTGTAGCTGGAGATCAACAAGCTGCATTAATCGGTCAATGTTGTTTCGATCCTGGGGATGTTAAAAGCACTTACGGTACTGGTTGCTTTATGATGGTAAATTCAGGAGATAAGATTTTATATTCTGAGAATAAATTGCTCTCAACTATAGGTTATCGAATTGATGGCAAGACAACATATGCTCTAGAAGGTAGCATCTTTGTTGCAGGTTCAGCAATTCAGTGGTTGAGAGATGGATTGAATTTTTTTGAAGACTCTTTCGAAACGGAGGCGATGTCGAAGATAGCCTCTTCAGATTCTAGGGTACTAGTGATTCCGGCTCTGACGGGCTTAGGCGCTCCCTATTGGGATGCAGAAGCAAGAGGAGCCATATTCGGAATAACAAGAGATACTAGTAAAGAAGATATTACGAAAGCTACACTTGAGTCAGTAGCTTTCCAGTCAAAAGATTTAGTTGAGGCCATGAAAAAAGATAATGCAACATTAAAAAAATTAATGATTGATGGAGGAATGGTTAATAACAATTGGTTTTGTCAACAACTTGCAAATACTCTTCAGGTAGAGGTATCTCGTCCAGTAATTATTGAAACAACTTCATTAGGAGCAGCTTTTCTTGCGGGCTTGAAGGCGGATTTATACGATGATTTGAGTTCTTTAAAGGAAACTAAGGTTATAGACAAAGTCTTTTTACCTAAAGCGGAAGAAGACAGATATCATGAGTGGAAGGAGGCTGTGAAAAAAGTTTTAGTTAAATAATTAATTTAAAAGTTCAACTAACAAACCTTTTTGAGCATGAAGTCTATTTTCGGCTTGCTTCCATACATAGCTCCTCGAATCTTCTAACAAGTTGTGAGAAATTTCTTGGCCTCTCACAGCTGGAAGGCAGTGTAGAAAAATAACATCAGGTTTGGCTTGGTCAAGAATCTCTTCATTAACTTGGTAATGAGAAAATATTTTTTGTCTTTTATCGGCTTCATTTTCATCTCCCATCGATACCCAAACATCTGTAGAAACCAAGTCACTACCTTCAACGGCTTTGGATATAGATTCTGTAAAGCTGACATTTTTATAGTTCTTGATATCCTCAGGATAAAATTCTCTAGGGCAGGCAATACTTAGTTCGAAATTTAATAACTCAGCAGCCTGAGCATAACTGAAGCAAACATTATTGAAATCCCCACACCACGCAACTTTTTTTCCTTCTATTGATCCTTTTTCTTCGCAGAAAGTTAATAAATCCGCCAGTAATTGACATGGATGAGATCTATCACTCAAACCATTAATTATTGGAACTGATGCATTTTCAGCAAACTTTATCTGTGTTTTATGCTCCAGTGTTCTGAGTACTATACCGTCTACCATAGAAGATAAAACTCTTGATGTGTCCTCTATAGGTTCACCTCGTCCCATTTGCAGATCATTCACAGAAAGAAAGGATGCCCTGCCACCAAGTTGTGCCATTGCAACTTCAAATGACACTCTAGTTCTAGTTGAAGATTTTTCAAATACAAGACTTAGGAATTTGCCCTCTAAAATTTTTAGACTATTACCTTTAGACTTCATTTCGATTGAATTGCTTAAGATTCTATCAATATCGTCTTTAGAAAAATTATTTAGGTCTAGGAAATGTTTATTCATATTATTAAAAAGGAGCGCGACTATATAGATAATCGATCATTTACGCAATTAATGGTAAGCTTCGCGGCCTTAAAAATAAAGCTAACCATTATGCAAAAATATTCAGTCAAACCATTAAGCAACATTTCCAAGATAGGTTTAGAAAAGCTAGTGGGAACTTCTTGCTCTCTTGAAGAGAATTCAAAAACACCCGATGGAGTGCTTGTTAGAAGCACAAAAATGACCAGTGAAGATCTAACCGCAAATTTAAAAGCAATATCTAGAGCTGGAGCAGGAGTGAACAATATTCCCATCGAAAAATGCACTGAAGAGGGAATAGTTGTATTTAACACCCCCGGGGCTAATGCGAATGCCGTCAAGGAGTTAGTGCTGGCCGGTCTAATGCTGTCATCCAGAAATGTCTATGCGAGCATAGACTTTGTTAACAAGCTTACTGAGATGAATGACATGGCTGAACTTGAGCCTTTTTTAGAAAGTAATAAGAAGCAATTTAAAGGAAACGAACTAGCTGGGTCTACTTTAGGAGTAGTAGGATTAGGAGCAATCGGTTCTAAAGTAGCTCGAATGGGTGTTTCCCTCGAAATGGATGTTGTTGGTTATGACCCGGCTATTTCGGTAGAGGCGGCTTGGAAACTCCCAAGTCAAATTCAACCTGTAGGTTCAATAGAAGAGTTATTTAGAATCAGTGATTATATTTCGATTCATATTCCTGCTCTTTCGAGTACAAAAGGAATCATTAATAAGGATTTATTCAAAGAAGCTAGGGAATTATCCTTATTAAATTTTGCTAGGCATGAGGTTGTCGATACTTCGGATGTTTTAGAATTTCTAGACAAGGGTAATTTAAGAAATTTTATTACAGATTTCCCGACCCCAGAATTAATCAAAAGAGCTAATGAAAAAAAAGATGTGATTCTTCTTCCTCATATAGGAGCAAGCACTGCTCAAGCCGAAGAGAATTGTGCAGTCATGGCTGTAAACCAAATGACAGACTTCCTTGAAACTGGAAATATTAAAAATTCTGTTAATTTTCCCAATGTTCAACTTAAACGAACTACTGAACACCGTATTAGCATAATTAATAAAAATGTACCTGCGATGATTGGGCAGATTGCAACAGCTCTGGGGGAGTTAAATTTAAATATAGCCGAGATGACCAACGTTAGTCGTGGCGATATTGCTTACAACCTGATAGACATAGAGAATGGAGTGGATGAAAAATCAATCTCCTCACTTAAAGGTATAGAAAATGTAATTGATGTTAGACTTATACTTTAAATACCTAAGTTATTGTTTTAAATAATAATTTAGGTATACGTAAAACTAAATTTTTAATTCGCGTGCACTTATTTGAAATTACGCACATTATTTGACCATTTTACTTTCTCTATTTTCTTTAAAGCTATTAAAGTCTAGAAAAGTATAGAATTCTTTGAATCAATACCTAAGTTATTGATTTTATTGAATTTTCTAATTTTTGCTTGAATTTTGAACAATCTGTAGAAGTATTCATTGAATATAAGGCAAGGGAACATGATGTGAAGTTATCCCAAGAGTTATCCACAGAAATTGTGGATAAATAAATTTAAATTTATAGTACCATTTATGAAACGTTAATTAATCTTCATAATGTAAATCAATGAACTTAAAGAATAGACCAGCCATGCATATTTCATGGCTTGCAGCACTTCAGTCCGAGTTTAATGAAGAATATATGGAGGATTTAAGAAATTTTTTGGTTGATAAAAAGTCAAAGAAAGAAGTTATTTACCCGCCAAATAAAAAAATTTTCAATTGCCTGGAGATCACCCCCCTTGATTCAGTTAAGTTAGTTATCTTAGGACAAGATCCATATCATGGAATAGGGCAGGCAAATGGGTTGGCGTTCTCCGTAGAAAAGGGAATGACCGTCCCACCATCACTGCAAAATATTTATAAAGAAATCAAATCAGATTTAAGGCTAGAACCACCTAAACATGGGGATTTGACCTTTTGGGCTCACCAAGGTGTGCTGCTACTAAATTCAGTTCTAACTGTCGGAAAAGGAACTCCTGGCTCTCATGCAGGGCAAGGGTGGGAAATTTTTACAGATAAAATTATTCAAGTATTAAATGGTAAGGAAAATTTAGTATTTATGCTTTGGGGCAGTTATGCTCAAAAAAAAGGGTTGAATATAGATCCTAAAATTCACAAAATTCTTAAAGCTCCACATCCATCTCCTCTATCTGCTCACAGAGGATTCTTCGGTTGTAAGCATTTTTCTCAAGCAAACGAATACTTAGAAAATAATGGAAAGTTACCCATTCAATGGATAGAAGAAAATTAACTCACTTAAAAATCTAGATCTTGACCAGAATAGTTTTTATTCATAGATAGGAGACAGTGATAGTTACTATCAGTTTTAGCGCAGGACAAAATTAACCCTACAACCTTATTATCTTTATCATAAACTTTTGTTAAGTCCTCAACTTCTTTATTTGTTGATCTAACAAGTATCTCGGGCAATTTTTTTGCCCTATAGTGCATCCGTGCGACAATTTCTTGACCGGTATAACAACCTTTCTCAAAATCAATTCTAGTATTAAGGTGATATCCCACCTCGTGAGGAGTAAATTTATTTATCACTTCAGATGTTATTTCAAAGTTTTGATTAATTATTTCATCTAACTCCCAGGGTAATTTATCATTTGAAATGTTATAGCCTTTAAATTCTTCTGATTCTGTAAATGCTACCAAATGATACTTTTTTTCTAGATAGTGCAATCTAAAAAAAGAATCATAATTTTGAAATGAAATATCTAATTTTGATTCCGGAAAATTCCTAATTAAGCAATCCTCCTCAATTGCATAAAATTTGATGTCTTCTTTTTGTTCCAGTGAACAATCGTAAAAGGGTTTATATTTTTCTAAGATTGTTTGAGTTGCTTCTAATGCGTTAGTTTCCCCTACAAGAAAGAAAGAATGGTTCTCTTTTTCATTTTTGGCCGCGATAAAAGAGCTCATTACTCTTCCTTTAATATCGCAAATAGAGCCTATGACACAATTATCCCCAGAGACTTTTTCCATATCAGAGGTTATTTGTCCCTGAAGAAGCTCAAATGAACCTTTGCCATTTATTTCAAGTATGCTCAAATGCTCTAGTTTTATTAGCTCTTTTCCTTTCATATAAACTATTATAAGGGAATTATTTTGAATGAATTAAAGAAAAAAATCTTGTGGCAATGTAGACGGGGCCTATGGGAACTTGATGCGATATTCATACCTTTTGTAGAAAATAATTTTGACCACCTCGAAGAAGACGAAATCTCTAACTTCCAGAGACTATTAGAATACGAGGATATTGAAATATTTGATATATTGGTGAATAAGAAGTCATTTGATGATGTAACTCTTCAACCTATCATAAAAAAAATATTAAGTTTTCATGATGTTAATCTAGGTACCACATCTTGATTCTTATCGCAGATTTGGGAGCGACAAATGCCAGGTTTTGCTTGACCATGGATTGTCTTACTTACAGCAATAAAGCTATTTATCAGATTAATAATTTTGATTCTGTAGAAGAGCTTTGCCTTGGTTATCTTGAAGATAAAGGCTTAAAGAATATAAATAAGGCGGTTATTGGCGTTGCTGCCCCTATTTTGGGTGATAAAGTTTCCTTCGTTAATACTAATCTTGAATTCAGCATAAAAAATCTCGAAAAGAAGATATTTTCTGGTGGGTTAATTGTCGTAAATGATCTCGAATTGCAGGCTTATGCGCTTTTTAATCTTAAAGCTGGTGATTTATCTTATATAGGAAAAAAAAATTTGACAAAAGGGCCAAAGATTCTCGTTGCCCCAGGAACAGGTTTGGGCTTGGCTGGAATTTTGGGAGAGGCAGTTATAGCGACTGAAGCTGGGCACATTAATATTTCTAATAAAGAGTTAAGGCCTGATTTGGAATTGATAATAGATAGATTTACTAAAGAGTATCACCGAGCACCAACATATGAAGATTTCTTATCTGGAAAGGGAATTACTTATTTTTATAAAGCTTTGTCTGGAGAAACAAACCTCGATCTTAGTAGTGAAGAGATTTTATTAGCAAGTGAAGATAAATATAGTCTTCAAACTAGATACGTATTGAATTATCTGCTGTCTTCTTATTTGAGATATATGGCCCTAGTGTGGGGGTCCCAAGGGGGAGTTTTGTTATCAGGTTCAATCGTAAATACACTTTTGCTAGAAGAGGATTACCAAGAATTTAGAAATACTTTTGAAGATAGTGAAACAATGAGAGATTATATGAGAACAGTACCCTTAGCTGTGATCCTCATCGAAGAAATAGGTTTTGAAGGAGGATTGGAATTATCAAAGAAATTGAAATAGATCAGAACTTTAACGTTAAGATAGAGTCTATAGAGGAGTACTATGAAAGTTTCAAACAAAGATCTAGATTTAGGCTTGGTTAAGAGAGCCAAGGCTGGAGATTATCAGGCCTTTGATTTATTGGTTTTAAAATATCAATCTAGATTAATATCCACTGCTTTTAAGTTCGTAAAAGATCTACAGATTGCAGAAGATCTCGTTCAAGATTCATTTATCAAGTCCTTCAAATCCATTGGTTCATTTAGAGAAGATAGCACATTTTATACTTGGATTTATAGGATCACAGTTAACACATCAAAAAACTATTTAGTCTCTAAAAAGAGAAAAGGTGAAATTTTGCAGACTGATATTTCTAAAGAAGAAAATTTCATCATAGAGCCAGCAGATAAAGACACACCAGAAAATTTATTTCATGCTTCTCAACTACATAACATAATAATTGAAAGCCTTAATGGGCTGGGAGAGGATACTAAAACGGCTCTAACATTAAGAGAATTTGATGGATTAAGTTATGAGCAAATTGCAGAAGTAGTAAATTGCCCTGTGGGAACAGTTAGGTCTAGAATCTTTAGGGGTAGAGAGGTTATCGACAATGCAATCAAAGAGTATAGAAAAGGTAACCTGGCTTCACTTGCGGAGATTAAGTCATGATTAAAAATAATATTATGAAAGAAAAAATTTCTGCATTAGCAGATGGTGAACTGTCTGATTTTGAAACAAGGAGAATATTGTCTGAAATATCATCTAATCCTGAATATAGAGAATTTTGGAAAAATATTCATCAAGGCAAAGAAGCTCTTAAGAATCAAGAATCTGAATTTTTAGATATCGACATTTCTAATAGAGTTTCTTTTGCATTGGACAAGGTTCAGCCAAAAGACCCAGAACAGATTAAAAGACATAAATACCCTCAAGCAAGCTATATAGCCGCGTCAATCTTCGGGTTTTGTGCTGTGATTACCTATTCCTTAATTCCACCCCCTATTGAATCTTTTTCTGACATAGCTTCACAAAGAATAGTGGATGCAATCGACAGCCCTCAAGGAATAGAAGTTTTGAATAACTCTGTTTCTGGTTTGGGTATTTTGCAAGACTTTAAGTCAAATCAAAAAGGAACTTTGGCTAATTATAGGGTCCCTAATTCAAATAAAACCTTCAAAGTAAGTTTGTATCCAATTAAAGAAGTCAATAAAATAGGTATAGGTGAAGCTACTAGAATCTCATATATTAAATCTAAGAATGGAACTTATGTAGTTTCTGTAAGTGGGAATATTTCTACTAAAAAGAAGAATCAAATTCTACAGAACGCAAATTTTTTTGCTGAGAAAATAAATTAATTAAATATGACAAAATACAAATTATTTTTGATATCTATTCTTGTATCTTTTTTTGCAGTAATAGGATCAAAAGAATTACCGAATTTTTCAAATTTGGCTGAGGAAGCGTCCCCTGCTGTAGTAAACATTACAAGCTCGAGGACGGTTAAAGAAAGAAATACATATGGACGTGGATTCGGAGATCCCAGATATGATGAGTTTTTTGAAAGGTTCTTTGGTCAACAACCTAGACCCTCTATGCCAAGAGAGAATACAAGACCGGTAGTCTCGACAGGATCAGGATTCATAATATCGGAAGATGGATACTTACTTACTAATAATCATGTTGTTGAAAATGCAGATGTAATTACAGTTAGTCTTGGAGATAGAAGGGAATATAAGGCAGAAGTTGTAGGGGCTGATGAAAGATCAGATGTTGCACTGCTTAAAATAGATGCTGAAAATCTACCGATTTTAGAAATTGGCAGATCAAAAGAACTCAAAGTAGGTGAATGGGTTGTTGCTATAGGTTCGCCTTTTCAATTAAGGTTTTCAGTGACTTCCGGAATTGTTAGCGCAAAAGGAAGAAGTATACCCAACGGGTCAGACTCCACATATGTACCTTTTATACAAACAGATGTTGCAATTAATCCTGGAAATTCTGGAGGCCCATTATTTAACTTAGAAGGAGAAGTGGTTGGAATAAACTCTCAAATTTATACTAGGTCAGGAGGCTACATGGGGGTATCTTTCGCAATACCAATTGACTACGCAATGGATGTAGCTGATCAATTAAAAGAGAAAGGTTATGTGGCAAGAGGTTGGCTTGGGGTGAGCATTCAAGAGATCACAAGCGAGCTTGCAGAGGCTTTAGATATGGAAGTGCCAAAAGGAGCCTTAGTTTCTCAAATAATTGAAGATAGCCCAGCTGAAAAATCAGGTTTAAAAGAAGAGGATGTAATACTATTTTTTGATGGGGAAGAGATATTTTATTCTTCTGATCTACCTTTAACTGTTGGTGCAATAAGACCTGATACAGAAGTCAATGCCATGGTATTAAGAGATGGTAAGAGGAAAACTATTAAGGTCACCGTGGGAGAGCTTCCTAAAGACCCATCAATAGCATTTAATGAGACTGAAAAAAATATTCTTGGACTAGTAGTAGAAAACCAAATCAATGAAGATCAAAGATCATTTATCGAAGGTGTTCTGGTGACAAATGTTGATACCGAAGGCTTAGCCTACATTTCAGGCATAAGAAAAGGAGATATTATTTATTCTCTGGCGAGGATAAAAATTAAGAATACCAATGAATTTAAAGATGTTCTTTCTGATCTTGATGTAGAACGAAGAACAACAATTGGTGTTGCAAGAAACGGAAATAAGAGAATTCTCAGCTTAAATTTGTCAAAATAGTAGCTTTAGCTAAATTACAGCAAAGCTAAACCGATGAATATTAGAAATTTCTCAATAATCGCACATATCGACCACGGAAAATCTACCTTAGCAGATAGAATAATAGAGTTATGTGGTGGTTTATCTCAAAGAGAAATGACCTCTCAAGTCCTTGATACTCTTGAGTTGGAGCAAGAAAGAGGCATCACTATAAAATCTCAAACTGTGAACCTTCAATACACAGCGAAAGATGGTGAGATTTACCAATTCAACCTCATTGATACGCCTGGACATGTTGATTTCGCCTACGAAGTTTCAAGATCATTATCAGCTTGTGAGGGTGCAATACTTCTTGTAGATGCTTCACAAGGAGTTGAAGCCCAAACTCTTTCAACATGTTATAACGCAGTAGAGGAAGGTTTAACGATTATTCCTGTATTAAATAAAATTGATCTGGCGCAGTCCGACCCCGAGAAAATAAAAAAAGAAATAGAGGAAATAATTGGTGTTGATGCATCCGAAGCACCAGCCATAAGTGCCAAAAATGGAACTGGCATTAATGACGTCCTTGAGCAAGTCGTCAAGTTAGTTCCTGCTCCGGAGGTAGTAACGGAAGAGCCATTACAGGCCTCAATTATTGATTCTTGGTTTGATAACTATCTAGGAGTTGTCTCCTTGGTTAGAGTTGTCAAAGGAAGAATAGCAAAGGGTGAGAAAATTGAAATTTTTTCTAGAAAGGAAACTCATACAGTCGACAAAATAGGAGTCTTTACTCCCAAGATAACCGACTTGCAAGAATTAAACTCCGGTCAAGTAGGATTTATATGCGCAAGCATCAAAGAGATTAGAGGTGCTCCAGTTGGAGATACTATTATAAAAGCTAATTCAGGCACGTCTAATTTAGAAGGCTTTCAAGAGGTTAATCCACAGGTTTATGCAGCCTTATTTCCTCAAGATTCTGATGATTTCGAAGCTTTTAGAGAGGCCTTGGAAAAGCTATGCTTAAACGATGCTTCATTACAATATGAACCAGAACATTCTGAAGCATTAGGGGCTGGTTTCAGATGCGGATTTTTGGGTACCCTACATATGGAAATTATCTCCGAAAGACTGAATCGGGAATACGGAATGGACTTAATAGCTACAGCACCAACTGTTGCTTATGAGGTAGTAACTACAGACCAACAAGTAAGACGCGTTGAGAATCCAAGTGCATTACCTGAGACTTCAAAAATTAAGACAATATTAGAGCCTATCGCTAGAGCAAATATCCTTGTTCCTGATACTTACATTGGCTCTGTCATGAAGCTTTGTAACGATAGGCGAGGAAAACAAATTAATATGAGGTATGTAGGTGGTCAAGTAGAACTTGTTTATGATTTGCCTTTAAGTGAAATTGTTGTAGATTTTTTTGATAGATTAAAATCTGTGAGCAGAGGTTATGCTTCTCTAGATTACAGCCTTGACAGATATGAGGAGTCTGACGTTATTAAGTTAGATATATTGCTAAATGGCGACAAGGTAGATGCCCTTGCATATATGGCTCACAGGACAGTAGCTAATATTAAAGGTAAACAATTTACAGAGGCCTTGAAAGAAGTTATTCCACGACAACAGTTTGATGTTGCAATTCAGGCAGCAATAGGGGCAAAAATAGTTTCTAGACAGACCGTGAAAGCCTATCGCAAGGATGTAACCGCAAAACTTTATGGTGGCGATGTGACAAGAAAGATGAAGTTGCAAAAAAAACAAAAAGAAGGAAAAAAGAGGATGAAAAATATTGGAAGGGTAGAAGTTCCACAGGATGCTTTTCTATCTGTTCTGAAGGTACAAGATTAATATCATGAATACAGCTTTATCACTTCTTATATTAACTGAATTAGTTTTATTCTCTTTGTGGGTATTTTTCGCTAAGAACGACAAGAAGAAGTCCAAAGACTTGATTAGCGGCATTATGTTTTTGGTTGCCTTAGTGATTCTATACCAAGTATTTAAATTAAATCTAGATTTTGGGTTAGTTTTGTCCTTCGCAACTTTATTTGCAGCAGTTTCTTGGTTTTTTGGAAAAGTAATAGCCTTAAATGAATTACAAACAGAGGGAAGATCTTACTTTTTAATTCTATTGGCTATTACTTGTATCAGATCATTTGCTTATGAGCCCTATCAAATACCAAGCAGGTCTATGGTTCCAGGATTGCAAGTTGGAGACTTTGTTTTAGTAAATAAACACGCCTATGGACTAAAATTTCCCGGCACCAATGTTCTTTTAACCGATCTGAGTCCTCCTAAAAGAAACGATGTTGCAGTTTTTATACCTCCACATACTTTATGCGATACAACTCCTACAGATGCAAGGCCAGATTTATCAAAACTGTCAACAGCAGAAAGTCAGTTATTCTTAAATAAATTTACTAATCTCCAAAAAAATAGATGTACTTCCCAGGGCGTTAAATTCGTAAAGCGAGTGATAGGAATTCCAGGTGATAGAGTTGAAATAAAGGGCTACGAAATTTTAATTAATGGAAATAAAGTAGATCAGAAACTTTTAAGTTCAAATTCAGAAGAAAACTTAATTGAAGAAACTTTAGACGAAGGCGTACATATCATAAGAACTTTAGGATTAAGTGACTATGCCCAGCACAAATGGATAGTGCCTGCAGGGAGCTACTTGGCTATTGGAGATAATAGAGACAACAGCTTAGATAGCCGAGCATGGGGTTATTTTTCGGAAGATTATCTAGTAGGGAGAGCAGACTTTATCTGGATGCATTGGGCTTCGTTCTCATCTTTTCCAACCCTTTCACGGAATCAACAGATTCAATGATGGATAATATTTCTTCCAATCTTGGCTACTTCTTTAAAGATAAAAGATTAATCGAATTGGCCCTTACTCACAAAAGTTTCTCTCTAGAGAATAATGAACGATTAGAATTTCTTGGAGATGCAATACTGAATCTTTATGTTTCCGAAAAGCTTTATACTTCTTATGAAGATGTCAATGAAGGTAAGCTAACTCGATTTAAAGCAAGCATTGTAAGTAGAGATAATTTAAATTTAGTAGCACTGAACCTAGAAATTGGAGAGGGAATTAAGTTAGGAAAAGGAGAAAAATTGGATGGAAACTCAATATTAGGTAACACTCTTGAAGCCCTAATAGGAGCAGTTTTTCTTGACTCAAACTTTAATAAGACAAAAAAAGTATTAGATAATTTATTTAGTAATAATTTTAATGATCTTAATAAAATTGACGAACTCAAAGATCCTAAATCCTGTCTACAGGAACTCATACAAAAGAAATACAAATCACTGCCAAGATATTCTTCAAAAGAGAATACTTCATTTAGTTACCAAAACAGATTTGAAGCTACATGTTATGTAGATGAAGCCAAACTTACAACAAATGGAACAGCTAAGACAAGGAAAGGTGCTGAGTTAGAGGCAGCAGCAATTATGCTTAAGTTGCTGGAAAATAATGAGTCCTAGAAGCAAGTCCGGTTATGTCTCCATTGTTGGCAAAACAAATGCCGGAAAATCTACTCTTTTGAATAATATTCTCGGCCAAAAGATTGCTATCACCTCAAGAAAACCCCAAACAACAAGACATAGATTTTTAGGAATTAAGACGGAAAAAAGGAACCAAATCATATTTGTAGATACACCTGGGTTCCACTCTGGTCAAAAAAGAGCTCTTAACAGGTATATGAACAAGGTAGCATCTAATGCTATGAGAGGTGTAGATATTGTTCTTTATGTAGTTGATAGCCTTAAATGGGGTGATGATGATATCACTAGAGTGCAGTCTATTTCTGGGGAAACCATTATCATCTTAGTTATTAATAAGGTTGATAAAATTGAAGATAAAAACCTCCTTTTACCCTTTATAGAAGCCCGTAGCCAAGAAGATATTTTTAGTCATATCATTCCTATATCTGCACTGAAAAGTTTAGGAATTGAAGATCTACTGACCTCTGTATGCAAAAAATTACCAGAAGGAGATCATCTTTTTCCAGAGGATCAGGTTACGGATATATCTGAAAAGTTTTTAGCAAGTGAAATAATAAGAGAAAAATGCATTAACCGGCTAGGAGATGAACTCCCCTATAGAATAAGTGTTTCAATCGAGAGGTTCTCTGAATTAGAAAATATTACTCATATTGATTCAACTATCTTTGTAGAAAAACAAAGTCAAAAAGGAATGTTGATAGGTAAATCAGGCACACAACTGAAAGCAATTGGAACAGCTTCAAGAAAAGAATTAGAAAAATTACTGGATACTAAGGTTATGTTAAAAACTTGGGTAAAGGTAAAAAGCGGATGGTCTGATAACGAATCATTGCTACCCTCTATGGGATATGACCTTGATAAATAATGTTTCCCTAGAGCCCGCATTTGTTTTACATACAAGGCCGTATCAAGAAACTAGCATCCTAGTTGATTTTTTTACAAGATCTTATGGCAGGTTAAATGCCATTGCTAAGGGTGCAAAAAGACCGAAGAGCCCTTTAAGAAGTGTTTTGACTCCTGCTTCAAAGTTGTCAGTAAGTCTATCTGGAAAGAGTGAACTCAAAACTTTATCCTCAGTTGAAATAATTGATCACTTTCAACTAAACAATGGACTTTCGTTCAATTCAATAATGTACGTTAATGAATTAATTATTAAAGCAACTGAAAAAGAAGATCCTCATGCAGCTATTTTTGATGATTATGAAATTTTAATAAAGAAACTTTCATATCAATCTGATTCAGTTAATTTGGAACAAAATCTGAGGAATTTCGAACTCAATCTTCTTCAAGAAATGGGTTATGGAATTGATTTAAGTAGGGATGCCGAAACAAACAAGAAAATAGAGAAAGAGTGTATTTATAAATTCTATCCTGATAAGGGATTTGCTCTTGATAGGGGTAAAGTCGCTTCTAAAAAGTCATTTTCTGGACTGGATATTATCAATTTTAAAAAAGGTAATTTTGAAAAAAAAGAAACAAGAGATGCCTCAAAGATTATAATGAGAATGGCATTAGACTTTCATCTGGGGAGTAAGACTCTAAATATCAGAAAATATTTAACTAAGAATTAAAATGATTAAAGGAATAGGTATAGATTCCATAGAGCAAGATAGGATCTATAGAATTCTAAGTAAATATGGACATAGATTCCTAGATAGAATCCTTGGGCCAGAAGAAAAAAAAGAAATTGAAATAAAATCAAATCAATTTCAAAAAGTAAGATATCTCTCCAACAACTTTGCATGTAAAGAAGCTCTTTCTAAGGCACTTGGCCTTGGCCTTGCTGGGGGTGTCTCTTTCAAAGAAATACAAATACTGAGAGATCCTAAAGGAAAGCCTTATATAAATCTAAGCGGTAATACAAAAAAAATTAGCAGTAAATTAGATATTCAGAAAATTTATGTATCAATTACAGATACTAGCAATTTATCCACGGCATTTGTTATAGGAGAATAAATATGAAAATAATACTTTTAGGACCTCCAGGAGCAGGCAAAGGGACTCAAGCAGAGTCGATTTGTCAAAATTATGCTATTCCACACATATCCACAGGAAACATGCTCAGAGAAGCGGTAGAAGCAGGAACAAAACTAGGATTAGAAGCTAAGTCCCTGATGGATGCTGGCATCTTAGTTTCTGACGAAATAATTGTGGGGCTTGTGGAAGAGAGAATCTCAGAAGATGATTGTTCTGAAGGTTTTTTATTTGATGGTTTTCCTAGGACTATCCCACAAGCAGAAGCACTTATTGATCGAGATATAGAGATTAATGCTGTTGTAGAGATTGATGTTCCAGACCAAGACATAATTGATCGAATGGCAGGTAGAAGAATGCATCCCGCTTCAGGAAGAAATTATCACATCATTTTCAATCCACCTAAAAATGAAGGTAAGGATGATATTACGGGCGAAGATCTAATTCTAAGAGAAGATGATAAACCTGAAACGGTAAGAGATAGGTTAAAGGTATATGCAGATCAGACATCTCCATTAGTAGTCTTTTACTCAAATCTAGCTGCTTCGAGTCAACTCAAATATATAAAAGTCTCAGGAACAGCAACTCCGAGCAGCGTAACGCAACAGATATTAAAAGACTTAGAAATTTAATTGGACAATATCCTAGCAATAGAAACTTCAACTGACACATGTTCGGTTTCAATAGGAAATTGCGAACATGTCTATAGTTATCACGAAAACATACCTAAGCAACATACAGAAAAGCTTTTAAGCGTAATAAATAACCTGTTAAAAGAGAGTAATCTTTCTTATGAAGATTTGAGCGCTTTGGCTGTAGGCATTGGACCAGGCTCCTACACTGGAGTGAGATTATCATGTGCTGTAGCACAAGGTATAGCCTTTTCTCAGCAACTTAAAGGAATAACCTTACCAAGTATCGAGCTATTGTCGATGCAGGCTCATGAAGAGACATCTTCAAATATTATTGTTGCAATATCTGAACTTAATATGGGCAAGGTATATATCTCTAAATCTATTTTTTCGGAAGGAAATATGAAATCAAATTACAGTCTCATTCCACAGGAAGCTTTCAAGCGTGAAGCATTTCCTGAAGAGAGTTGTTTTGTTGGAGAGGGCTGTTCATCTTTTAATATTACCAATCAACTCCCAGGTGCATATCCAAGAGCAACCTATTTACTCAAATTTGCGCTAAAAAAATTGGATCAAGGTGATTTGATTGAACCAGATGAAATACTTCCTATCTATTTAAATGATGAGAGTAGTTGGCAGAAAATAAAATGACTTATTTGGAGGGTATATTACTGGCAGTCATACAGGGATTAACTGAATTTTTGCCTATATCTAGTTCAGCTCACTTAATTCTCTTATCTGAATTTATGGGTTCAAGCCAGAACCTTTTCTACGATATATCTCTGCACTTTGGAACTTTAATGGCTGTATGCATTTACTTTCGCAGTGATTTAATTGAAATAGTTAATTCAGTTATTAAACATAGATCTCTGTCCAATAATCTATTATTGAGACAACTCTTTATTTCGTGTATCCCAACTCTATTCTTAGGATTTATTTTAATTGATTTGATTGATGGCTATCTCCGAACCAGCACTGTAATTGCTGCCACTACTATCTTTTTTGGATTTATTTTATTTCTAGCAACATTCAGTAAATCTCATAAAACACATGTTGAAGAAATTACTATGAGAGAAGCTTTAATAATTGGATTAGCTCAATCTTTAGCCCTTATTCCTGGAACCTCCAGATCAGGAATAACTATTTCCGCTGGGCTTTTGTTAGGACTAGATAGTAAAACTGCCTCTAAGTTTAGCTTCTTGATGGCTATACCAACTATTGGCGCCATAGCTTCATACCAGCTTCTTTCAACTGATATAGGATTCTTAATTCAATACTTTCAAATTAATCTTTTAGGCTTAATTGTCTCTTTTGTAATTGCTTATGCAACTATAGATTTTTTTATAAGGTTTATTAATAGAATTGGATTCATACCTTTCATTCTTTATCGGATTCTACTAGGTACTGTATTGTTCTCTTTGATACTCTCGTGAGATTTTTTCTTACCTCTGATGACCCTAAGTCTAAAGCAAGAGCTTTAACATTATCGAAAAAACTGAATATTGAAATTTTTAAGAAACCTCCACAAAAACAGATAAAAGAATTTTCTGAAGATTATTTTTTTACTTGTTCAAAAGGCAGATTATTTCTTAAGAAAGGTCTAAGGCAAAATTCAAAGCCAATTTTTTCAGACTTCGATGATTGGGCAAAAAATTACGATGATAATTTACTCAAAAATTCGACTAAAGGACTGCCAGCAAATTTCTCTTGCTTAGATCTCACAGCAGGATTTGGAAAGGATGCTCTGGAAATATCTAAGGTTGTAAATTGCAAATCTCTGGTATTAGTAGAAAAGGAGGCTTGGGTTTTTGAACTTCTAGTTGATGGTATAAAAAATATATCTTGCAGTAGGGCAGGAGGTCTTTTGAAAAAGTTTAAAACATTCAACATGGATAATCTAGAATTCTTAGAGTCAAAAAATGAGACTTTCGATCTAATTTATATCGACCCTATGTTTTTGGGGGTCAAAAAATCTAAAGCAAAAAAACACATGCAAGCACTTAGAGACCTATCGACAGCAGCAATCCAAAAGGAACTTCTTAAGAAGAGCCTTGATTTTGCAAACTATAGAGTAGTTGTTAAAAGACATAAGCATATGGAATATCTAGAGGGAATAGTTCCAAATAGATCAGTAAAAGGTAAAGTTGTAAGATACGATATTTACAATACTAATTAGATTGTCTTTCTATAAGCTCCAAGAAGTTCTTATCAAAAAATTGTTCATAAAGGTTTTTAGCCTTCTTGGTAATTTTCGAAGCTGATAATTTACCTTCACTATCTTCTCTAAAAAATTTAGTTTGCTTCATCATATATACAAAATTATCGAATTTTGCTTTGTCCGAGAATTCCGGATAAGGCCAACCCTCAATCTTTTCAAGATCTTCAGCCAATTTTTTACATTTGATATTTAAATCATCTTTTAAGATAGATTCACTTTTCCATATTGTACTCATAACTATGTAGAATCTTTTCAAACTAGGTTCACATAGATTCGATAAGGCAATGTAACTATGAAAAAATAAACTATTTTCAGCTGGAGGCATTATATTTCCAGCTTTATCTTCCACAAGGATTTCTTTGTTTTGAAGTACTTTGATGGCATTTGAAATAGATCCCTTATCAATTATTTCATTTTTCAAATGAAAATCTTTTGCAAAGATGGGGTAAATCATCTCAATGAGTTTTATGATTTCCTCTTTTGAAGCTTTCTTTATAAATTTTAGAGATTCGCATATTAAAGAATAAAGAATAAAGAGGTGGATTATATTATTCTTATAAAATGACAAAGTTGCCACTTGATCTGATGTCGGTCTATAAACTTTTTTAGCGGCAATCATAATCGGTTCAATAAAACCTAATTTTTTAGTCTTAGAAATCATATCCTTGGCTTCTCGCTGTGTAATCCACACATCTTTATAGTCAGGGGATTTCTCGATAAGAGAAATAAAGAAATTTATTCTTTCTTCTAAATCATCTTCATCCATAGTTTGAGTTGATGAAGTTAATAAGGCAACGGAAAATAAACTTGTAGAAGTCACGGCAACTGAATTATTTATCGCTCTAATAACAGACTGCCCTAATTTACCTGTTGCATCTGGTAGCCATTCAGGTTTTTCTTGAGGACTAGATATAGAGTAATCATCATTCACTTGATCTTTAAGGAAAGTATCAAGATCAATTGGGTCAGCAAAATTAAGATATGAATTTCCTAGATAATTTCTGAAGTCTTTAAAAACCTTTATTGGATCCATGAAACTTTCTTTTTTCTTTTTTCCACCTGTAAGTTCGGATAAATAACTTCGGCCTTCGAGTATTTTTTCATAACCTATATAAACTGGAACGATTTTTACATTTTGATCTTTTAAAGAAGCAAAGCTTCTAATTACTAAAGAAAGCAATCCTGGTCTGGAAGGAAGACTTAGGCCAGTTCTACTCCTTCCTCCCTCAGGAAAGAATTCTATGGAGTTACCTCTCGTCATAAGAGCCCTAATATGTTCAAAAAAAACAGTACTATATAAAGAGTTGCTCATGAAAGTTCTTCGCATAAAAACTGCACCTGCTCCTCTAAGGATGCCACCCACAATTGGTATATTAAGGTTATTTCCTGCAGCTACTTGAGGAACCATTAAGCCATTTTCGTATAGAAGATATGTCAAAGCACAATAGTCTATATGACTTCTGTGACATGGCAGATATATCAAGGAATTATCCTTAGAAAGCTCTTTAATTTTTTCTAGGTTGTTTGTATGCAATCCCTCATATCGTGTATTCCAAAACCAGGTAAAACCCGAGTCTAATAAACTTAATATTGAATAATTTGTATCAGAGCATATTTCATTTGCATACTTATATGCCTTTTTTGTAAGCCTTTTTTTTCTAGATTTATTGCCCTTTGCAAGTTTCTTAACTTCCTCTCTTACATATCTATTTCTAACGAGTGATTTTACTAGAGTCCTTCTGTGAGAAATATCTGGACCCAGCATTGCTTGTTTTGATTTTCTAAATACCGCCCTAAGATATCTGCTTAGGATTAATGCATTTTTTTCAATACTATTCTTCTGTTCTATCTCTTCTTTGACGTAAAAGGTTCTTTCAAATTGTAATTTTAAATTTCTACCGTGAACCACTAACTTAAAAATCCTTTTTAAAGAACCTGCAGGCCTCCAAGATGGAGAGAACATTATTTTGAATAACGACTGTTTTTTATCAGGTCTATTCCCCCAAGATACTGATACCGGAATTATTGATATTTCCTCATCTAGCTTTAAAAGCTCTTCTAGGTTATGTGTTTTTTGTCTTTTAAATTTTTGTTCGGAGATTAAGTACTTAGGACTCTTTATGCATATAAACCTTTTGAGTTTGGTATCTTTGATATTCTCTAGTGGGAGAGGTAAATTATTTTGCTTACAAATCTCATTAAATGCTGCTAAATCAATAAGTGATTCGTTTGCAAAAGCATAGACTATGTTTTTTTCAGAATTAATTATTCCAAGTTCTTCTTTTTTTAAAGATGAAGAAATTAAATGTCTTACGAAAAAGCTCAATAGCTTAAAAATAAAACTATCGGTATAGAAGTTCATATTTTTCAATATTAAAAGTTATCTGATATGAGTTTACCTTTTCATAGTAAAATTTGTTGCAACTTTATGATTTAGATTTGCCGAAGTGGCGGAATTGGTAGACGCAGGGGATTCAAAATCCCCCGCCCTTTGGGTGTGAGAGTTCGAGTCTCTCCTTCGGCACCACTTATATTGACTTGAAATTAACAGATTACAATTTCGATCTACCCAAAGAGCTTATAGCGAAAGAACCTTCGAAAGAAAGAACTTCTAGTAGGCTTCTAGTAGTTGACGAACCACTAACTGATAGAAACTTCTCAAATATTCTTGATTATTTGAATAAAGGAGACCTTTTGGTGGTCAATGATACAAAAGTATTCAGGGCTAGACTCGAAGCATTAAAGTCATCTGGAGGGAAGGTTGAGATTCTTATAGAAAGAAAGTTAGATAATTTTCATGTTCTGGCTATGACAAAATCTAATAGACCTCTTAAGGCAAATGAGAAACTTTTTATTGGAGACTCTGAAGTTATGGCTGAAGTTATTCAAAAAAAAGATTATTTATGCAAGATAAAATTTTCTAAATCTACAGAGGAGGTTATTGATGAATATGGATCTTTGCCTTTACCTCCATACTTAAACAGAGAACCCAATGAGGAGGACTATGCTAGATATCAGACCGTCTATGCAAAAGAAGAAAATAATAGATCAACAGCAGCACCTACTGCAGGGTTACATTTTGAAGATTCTCTCTTAAATGAAATCAAACACAAGGGAATTAATATTGCTTCTATTACTCTAGATATTGGGTTAGGTACTTTTAAACCAATTACTGTTAATGATATTTATAAACACAAAATGCATTCAGAAAAGATTTACCTTTCAACTGAAACCTCTGAAATGATTAATAAGACAATTGAATCTAAATCTAAAATTATAAGTGTAGGTACAACTAGTCTAAGATGTCTCGAAGCTGTTCATAGAAAATTTGGTGAAATTAAACCATTTGAAGGAGAAACTGACATTTTTATATATCCCGGTTTTAAATTTAACGTTGTAGATACCTTAATTACAAATTTTCATTTACCAAAAACAACATTACTTTTATTAGTCAGCGCTTTCGCTGGAAAAGATGAATTAAAAAAAGCTTACAAGCATGCAATAAAACAAAAATATAAGTTTTTTAGCTATGGTGATGCAATGTTACTTAATAGAAAATCTAATTCTTGATAGATGTTTAAACTCATAGCAAAAGATGGAGAAGCTCGAAGAGGGGAAGTATCTACAGAACATGGAACATTTCAGACTCCAGCTTTTATGCCTGTTGGTACCTATGGTGCTGTAAAGTCTATAAGCCCTGAAATCTTACATTCAATAAATGCAGAGATAATTTTATCTAATACCTATCATCTAATGGAGCGGCCCGGTGTTGATATTATTCAATTGAATGGAGGATTGCATAATTTTATGTCATGGGATAAACCAATTTTAACTGACTCAGGAGGCTATCAAGTCTTCAGTCTTGCAAAAAAGAGGAAAATAACCGAAGAGGGAGTGGAATTTAACTCAGCTTTGAATGGAAATAAATTATTCTTAAATCCAGAAAAATGTATGGAACTTCAGCAGTCTTATGGAGTTGATATAGCCATGGTCCTTGATGAATGTACACCTTATCCAGCGGAGATATCGGTAGCAGAGAATTCCATGCAATTATCTTTAAGATGGGCGGAAAGATCTAGAGACGCCTTTAACAGCAATAAATCAAGTTTATTTGGAATAATACAAGGCGGTGTTTATGGTGACCTGAGAGAGCAGTCTTTAGAAGGGTTAAAAAGAATGGATTTTGAGGGATATGCCATAGGAGGATTATCTGTAGGAGAGCCTAAAGACGACTTACGTAAAATAACTAATTTAATTGCGCCTAAAATGCCAGTATACAAACCACGCTATTTGATGGGTGTAGGTACACCCCTTGATATTGTTAAAGCCGTCGAAAGTGGGGTAGACATGTTTGATTGTGTGATCCCTACACGGCATGCTAGAAATGGTTATCTCTATACTTCAGAAGGAGTCATTAAAATTAGAAATGCCGCTAATAAAAATTCGGTTGAGCCACTTGATAAGGAATGCGATTGCTATACTTGTCAAAACTTTTCAAGAAGCTATTTACATCATTTAGACAAGACCAATGAAATGCTAGGCTCTACTCTACAAACTATTCACAACCTTACTTTTTATCTTAACTTGATGAGAAATTTGCGAGCATCCATTGAAAAAGGTACATTGCAATCCTTTATTAAAAGATTTGAAGAAACTTGGAATAATTCTGACAACCCCAATATAAATACTTAGAGGAGAAACATGGAACAATCACCAACCTTTTTTGATCCAACTTTATTTTTACTGTTTGGATTTATGATCTTAATTTATTTTTTGATGATACGCCCAGAAAATAAAAGAAGAAAAACACATCAAGAGATGCTTGCAAGTTTGGACACCGGAGAGGAAATTGTTACGGCTGGAGGTATCCTAGGGAAAGTTACGAAAATTTCTGATCAATACATTGAACTTTCAATTTCTGATAATACAAAAATAAAAATACAAAAGAGTTCAATTTCTGCGATTTTACCAAAAGGAACACTCAAATCTATTTAGATATGAAACGTTATGGTCTCTGGAGATATTTGCTCATCCTACTTATTTTAGGGCTGGGTATAGTTTATTCATTACCAAATCTGTATGCACCTGATCCTGCTGTTCAAATATCTTATACAAGTAGCTCTCAAACGGCAGATGAATTCTTAGCTGAAAGGGTTGCCGACATTGTCAAAAACGAAGAATTTGATACCAAAATTCAATTAGAAAACGACTATGTTTTAGTTAGGACTGATACTTATCAGAATCAACTTAAACTCAAAGAATTACTCTCCAGTAAGCTTATAAATGATGTGGTCATAGCTTTAAACTTAGCTCCGACTACTCCTAAATGGCTTGTCGACATAGGTGCAAACCCAATGAAACTGGGTTTAGATCTTAGAGGGGGTGTACACTTTTTGATGCAGGTTGATACCGAAACTGCTCTAAGGAATAGACAGGATGGTACTCTGCAGGATTTACGAATAAGATTTAGAGAAGAGAAGATTAGATATAATCAGGCTTCTGTCGAAGATGATTCTTCAATTTTTCTTAAATTCAATAATTTTCAAGCAAAAGAGAAAGCCGAGGAATTTATCATTGATAACTATACTCAATTCAACTTTCCTTTAACTTCAAATGGCGAAAATTCAATACAGCTTTATTTGTCTGAGGCTGAAATAGATCAGATTGAATCAGATGCAATAGACCAAAATCTGACTACTTTAAGAAATCGAGTTAATGAACTTGGGGTCTCAGAGCCAATCGTACAAAGACAAGGTAAAAAAAGAATAGTTGTTCAATTACCCGGCATACAAGACACAGCAGCAGCCAAAAATATTTTGGGTAAGACGGCAACTCTTGAATTTCATTTGGAAGCTCAAATGGACACTCCTAGATCAAGAAAAACTTCATATCCTTATAGAAATGGAATAGGTGCTCCTGCCTTCTTACAAGACTCAATCATTTTGGGAGGAGATCAAGTAGCGACTGCTCAACCTTCTTTCGATGAAAATGGATTACCACAAGTAGAAATAACTTTAGATGGCGAAGGTGGATCAAAGATGCACAGAGCAACTAGAGGAAATATTGGCAAAAAACTTGGAGTGTTGTTTGTAGAGCAAAAAACAAAAACAGTTTATGAAAGAAATGAGAGTGGACAACAAGTACCTGTTCAAGAATCGTATGAAGTTAAGGAAATTATTAGTCTCGCTACAATAAGAGCTGCATTAGGAACAAAATTTAGAATAACTGGGCTAGACAGTCCAAGTGAGTCTTCTGAGCTTGCTCTCTTGCTCAGAGCTGGTGCTTTGGCTGCACCTATGACATTTGTTGAAGAAAGAACAGTAGGTCCAAGCCTAGGAGCAGATAATATACAAGCCGGTGTTTTTTCTATGCAATTAGGCTTATTTCTAGTTTTAAGTTTTATACTTTTTTACTACAGGGTATTTGGAGTGGCTGCTAGCCTGGCTTTAACTTTCAATATTGTCTTGTTGGTCGCAATAATGTCGACTCTTTCAGCCACCTTAACTCTGCCAGGAATTGCTGGAATAGTCTTAACGGTGGGTATGGCAGTGGATGCAAATGTGTTGATATTTTCAAGAATACGCGAAGAGTTAAATAGAGGCAGGGCACCCCTAGATGCAATTGATGCTGGGTATAATAGAGCTTTCCTCACTATATGGGACGCAAATGTCACTACACTTATTGTTGCAGTGATTCTATTGTCCTACGGAACAGGACCTGTTAAGGGATTTGCAATAACTTTATCAATTGGAATCATAACTTCTATGTTTACAGCAATCATGGGAACAAGAGCCTTTGTAAACCTTATTTATGGTTCAAAGAAGAATCTTGAGGGACTATCAATATGACTTTTAAGATTGACTTCTTAGCTTGGAGAAAGATTGCGATCATTTTTTCTTCTATATTCTTAGTCTTATCTATAGGATCATTGCTGGTAAAAGAACTCAATTATGGTTTGGATTTTACGGGAGGAACTTTAGTTGAATTGAGTTATCCTGAAGAAGCAAATATAACCAATATACGAGAGACATTAGTTGATGGAGGGTTTAATGGAGCTCAAGTTGCTAATTTTGGATCTAGTAGAGAAGTTCTTATTAAGCTCCCAGGTACAGTAAGTGACAGCCTTGGTTCTGAAATAGTTTCCTTATTAAGCGCCGATAATTCTGACCAAGCCATTGATTTAAGAAGAATTGAGTATGTAGGGCCACAGATTGGCAGTGAACTTAGAGATGATGGAGGCACGGCTATGCTCATAGCATTAGCCTTCATGATGCTTTATATAGCTTTTAGGTTTCAATCTATGTTTGCTGGTGCCGCTGTAGTGGCTCTTGTGCATGATGTAATCATTGTAGTCGGTATATTTTCCCTTGTTCAAATTGAGTTTGATCTAACTGTTTTGGCAGCTTTATTGGCGGTAATTGGTTATTCCCTGAATGATACGATTGTTGTATCAGACAGAATTAGAGAAAATCTAAGATCAGCTGAATTAGATAGTACTGAAGAAATTATAAACCTATCATTAAATCAAACATTAGGAAGAACTTTAATTACTTCTTTAACAACTCTGCTGGTTTTGTTTTCTCTGTATTTTCTAGGTGGGGAACTTATTAAAAACTTTGCCCTAGCTCTTATTTTTGGCGTAGTGATCGGTACATATTCGTCTATTTACATAGCCGCAAATGCATTAGTTATTATGGGGCTAAATAAAGATCACCTAAGAGTTGAAGAACCAGAAAATGCTGATGATAATCCTTTGCCTTAATCTTCAACTATTGAAGTGTAGGGTTTGATTGATTGAAGCATTGGTTTGAAACATTTATTTGTAGAGCAAATTACATTATCACCAGCCAGGTAATCAGGATTGCCAAAATAATCACTTACCAAGCCACCTGCTTCCCTTACTAAAAGTCCACCAGCAGCTATATCCCACATGCCTAGTCCGCTGCCCCAAAATCCATCTAATCTTCCCGCTGCAACATTTGCCATATCTAGAGCTGCAGAGCCGGTTCTTCGTATGGTTAATCCGTTTGAGTAAAGAGATCTGAAGGTCGACATATTATCGTGTCTTACTCTACCCTTATCAGTATCATGAGATGAGTTACTTAAGAGTGTTCCGGATAAATCTTTTGCTTTACTTACTCGAATTCTTCGATTGTTGAGATAGGCTCCTCTACCAAAACTAGCTGTAAATTCGTCTTGTCTTGGAACATCGATAATTAAAGCATGCAAAGTTTTACCTTTTTCTACATATGCTATTGAAATAGCATAATAAGGAAATCCGTGAATAAAGTTTGTTGTTCCATCTAAAGGGTCAATAACCCACATGGATTCAACATCTTTTCCTGAACCCTCAATTCTTCCAACTTCTTCGGATACATAAGTGTGTTTAGGGTAAATCGATTTTAGCGAATCAATGATTATCGATTCGACTTTTCTGTCCAATTGGGTCACAAAGTTTGAGGGTCCTTTCTCTTTGATTTCGAGTTGGTCAAGTCTATAGGCATAACTTAAAAGTTCCTTACAGCCTGCACGAGCAGCTTCTAATGCAATATTTACTTTTGGTTCCATAATCAGATGCGCATCGTAACATATTGCACTTAATCCCCTGATAGAATATGTGAATGGAAGAGAATAAAGTTAATTCAAAAGATTTATTCAACTCAATAAAAGTAGTTTTGGTTGGCACAACTCATCCCGGAAACATTGGTGCATCTGCTAGAGCCATGAAAAATATGGGCTTAATTAAGCTTGCTTTAGTGACTCCTAAAGAGTTTCCAAGTGATGCAGCAACTTATAGATCTAAAGCTGCTAAGGATGTTTTAGAAAACGCCGAAGTCTTTGAAAACTTAAAAGATGCTGTAGCTGATTGCGAATTAGTGATAGGTACAAGCGCTCGAGATAGGAAGGTTCCATGGCCCGTTTTAAATCCTAAAGAATCAGCTGAAGAGGTAGCAAAAAGTGCTCAACATCATCAAATAGCCATAGTATTTGGAAGAGAGGATAGAGGTCTAACTAATGACGAGCTAGGTCTTTGTAACCTGCATGTACATATTCCCTCTGATCCTGAGTATTCTTCCTTAAATCTCTCACAAGCAGTTCAAATTTTGACATATGAAATAAGACTCTGCTTGTTAGAGCAACAGAAAAATCAAGATAATTGGGATGTTGAACTGGCAAACAATGAACAAACAGAACGATTGATCGCTCATATGGATGAATTAATGCAAGAAGTTGAATTTTATGACATTGATAATCCAAGAAAACTCTTACTGAGAGTTAGAAGATTCTTTAAAAGAAGCAGAATTGATGTAATGGAAGCAAACATCTTTAGAGGACTATTTTCGACAATTCAAAAGAAGTTAAAGTGATGCTCTTGTGTGTGTATTAGTAACGTAATACACTTGTTATGAGAATTGCATCATGCAGTGGACAAACGATCAACCAATATACCAACAAGTTAGAGACCATGTTGTCTCATTAATCATCGATGGTGTTTTGGAGTCAGGCGACCCCATACCTTCAGTTCGGCAAATGGCAGTTGAAGGAGGGGTGAATCCGCTTACTGTATCAAAAGCTTACCAAGAACTTGTTGATCTTCATATTGTCGAAAAGAGAAGAGGACTGGGCATGTTTATAACTGAAGATGCCAAAAAAGAGTTACTAAAACTAGAGAAATCGAAATTTTTAGAAAACGAATGGCCAAATACATTAAAAAAGGCATCTAGCTTGGGTATAGATCTTAACAAACTTATTAACCAGAATTAAGATGAGTGAAATTATTATTAAAGCTGAATCGATAAAAAAGAACTATGATGCAAGTTATGCTTTAGACGGAATTGATATCGAGGTTTTATCTGGACAAATATTAGGTCTAATTGGACCAAACGGAGCTGGCAAATCAACTTTCTTACAATCTATACTTGGACTTATAAAGACTGAAGGAAATCTAGAAGTACTTGGGATGGATCCAAGAAGGGATCGTCATCAACTTCTTAAAGAAGTATGTTCAATTACAGATGTAGCCGTACTCCCTAAATGGATGACAGTTGACCAGGTCTTGCAATATGTTGATGGAGTACATCCAAAATTTGATATAAAAAAATGCTTATCAATTCTTTCTAAAACAGACATAAAAAGAAGCTCTAAAATAAAAATTCTCTCTCGTGGTCTTGTAGTCCAGCTGCATTTATCAATAGTGATGGCAATTGATGCAAAATTACTAGTTTTAGATGAGCCTACGCTTGGATTGGATCTTATTTATAGAAAAGAATTTTATTCTCAGCTCATTGAAGACTACTATGATGGAGACAGAACAATACTTATAAGCACACATCAGGTAGAAGAAATCGAAGGAGTTCTCTCTGATGCATTATTTATGAACCAAGGGCGAGTGGTTATGTACGATTCAATAGAATCAATTAATAAAAAGTTCCTAGAATTACGCCCCAATAATGACTCTATAGAAAAAGGGAGATCCTTGCAGCCCATCCATCAAAGAATTGAGCTTGGACGAGAAGTATTGCTATTTGAAGATACAGATGAAGAAAAACTATCTGAATTAGGCGAAGTTAGGCCACCTTTTATAGCTGATTTATTCATGGCAATTATGGATAAAACAAAAAGAGGAACTGAGTCATGACAACTATTTTCTTCGCAATGTTAAGAAGAGAGGTTCAGGAACACAAGGTAGCCTTTATCTATGCCCCATTTATAGTAACAATTGTTTTATGTTTTGTTATTGCTTCAGTCTATTTTGGAATTACTGACATACAAACAGCAGAATTTAACTTTTCAACAGAAATTTATGATGAAGATTATCAAGAGGGCATGTTACAGGCTTCTCCGGAAGCAAAAGCAAGAGTTATAAGAGCTGGATTGACGGTGTTAGCCCTTCCCGTATTAATAACTGTCGGCTTTGGTATTCTTGCTTATAATCTTTCAACTTTTGCTGATGAGCGTAAAGACCGCAGTTTAATATTTTGGAGATCTCTTCCAGTTTCAGACCTAACAACTGTGATTTCAAAACTATTGTTTGTCATATTGGCAGTACCTTTAATGATACTTCCTAATATAATCCTATTACAGTTTGTAGCGGTGATGAGTGCTTCTATTTATTTCGTCTCTAACGATATTGTATCTTTTGGTTACCTATGGAATGGTTACTTTATTACTGATTGGTTTAGAATAATTTTCAGTCTATGGGCTCAAGCACTTTGGACCCTTCCTATTTTTACTTGGTTAATGTTTGCAGGAACTTATTCCAGGAAACCTGTTTTAGGAGCAGTAGTGCCGCTCGTAGCAACTGTAGTGCTTGAGGGTATCATTTTTAAAACTAACTCTATTTTTGAGTTCATCATTGAAAGAATCGGGTTTTGGTCAAGATCTGAAAGTTTTCCTAAGAAATATGAAGAGGTTAGGGTGGTAGATGTACCTGACATTTTTCTTCTATTTTCTACACCAGAATTTTGGATAGGAATAATTATTAGCGCATTATTGGTAGTCGGGATTGTTTATACTCGCTCAACAAATAACGATTACACCGTAGAATAAAATTACATTTGACCTTGAAGCTTACCCTCCATACAATGCGATCTTTCGGCCCGTTCGTCTAGTGGTTAGGACATCTGGTTTTCATCCAGGCAACAGGAGTTCGATTCTCCTACGGGCTACCAACCTTCTTATTTATATTTAATCAAATGAGCTTTTTCGATTCAGTTATTTCAGGCTACTTGAGATGTCTTGACTTTAAAGGCAGATCTTCTCGGTCTGAATTTTGGTGGTTCTTTCTATTTTCTATAATGCTATGTCTAGTGGTTTTAAATTTCACTGCTGGAAATTTAGAAAATAAATTATCGTCACTAAATGAAGAAAATTTTTTTCAGGTCTTTTTTAACACTTCAATTGGTTATGCTATTTTGGTAACAGCCATCCCACAGATATCTCTATCAATCAGAAGATTTCATGATATCGGAAAGTCAGGTTGGTGGTATTTTACTCTTCAAATAATACCTATTTTTCTTCCACAATCTTTAGGTTTCTTGTCAATTTTCACTCTCTTTGCATATATTTATTTTATGTGTGAGGCCGGAGGGCCTAACAACGCTTATGGACAAAACCCTTTAGCAAAGGAGAATGAAAATTAATTTATAGGAGATAAAATTTCTTCGGCCATATTTACCCAGTATGTCGCTCCAATAGGCAATATTTCATCATTAAAATCATAACCAGGATTATGGAGCATGCAAGATCCTTCTCCATCTCCATTTCCAATCCAAATATAGCTACCTGGCTTCTCTTGAAGCATGAATGCAAAATCTTCTGACCCCATACTTGGAGAAGGCGATGTATTGATCATGCTCTCATCAGAGATTTCATTCATCACTTTTAAGGAAGTTTCGACTTCTTCAGCACTATTTATTGTTGGAGGATACCTGTGCTGATATTCGAATTCATATGTAGCTCCGTAAGCAGAGCAAATTGAGGACGTTAAATTTTCCATTTGTTTTTCTATGGAAGCTTGAACTTTTGTCGAGAAACATCTTACAGTACCTTTAATTTCAATTTCATTTGGAATTACATTATATGCATCTCCTCCATGGAATTGAGTCACACTAAGAACCACTGGCTCCTGAGGATCTATATACCTGCTCACAATAGATTGATAAGCATCAACAATTTTAGTTCCAATTATTATCGGATCGATTGTTGTTTGAGGCATTGCAGCATGACCACCTTTACCAATAATTTTTAAGTTAAAAATATCAAAGGATGCCATGAAGGGTCCAGGCTTTACTGCAAATGAACCTATAGGCATACCAGGGATATTATGCATACCAAATACAGCTTCCACAGGATACTTCTCAAAAAGACCATCTTCTACCATAACCTTTCCTCCCCCTTCATTCTCTTCAGCGGGTTGAAAAATAAAATTTATAGTTCCATCAAAATTACCTTTTTCTGCTAAATATTTAGCAGCGCCGAGTAGCATAGTTGTGTGTCCGTCATGGCCGCAGGCATGCATTTTCCCAGGCGTTTGGGATTTGTGTTCAAAATCATTAGTTTCATGTATTAAAAGGGCATCTAGATCAGCTCTCAAACCTATCGATCTATTACCTTTACCTTTTTTTAGGGTGCCTACAACTCCTGTACCGGCTATTCCTGTCTCAACCTCTATACCAAAACTCTCTAACTTGTCTGCTACGATTTTTGCAGTTCTGTGTTCCTCAAATGCTATTTCTGGGTGAGCATGTATATCTCTTCTCCAATTTTGCATCTCCGGTTGTAAATCTTCTAATTCTTTAATTATTTTCATAAATCAAGTCAATATTCGTATATTCTTTAGGCTGATAAATAAGTAATATAATCTATTATTAATAAAAACAAAAAAATTATGACAATCACTATGAAAGAGGTAAGGGAGGAAATAGATCTTCTCGACAAAGAACTCGTCTTATTACTTGCAAGAAGACAAAAGTGTATAGAAATGGCTGCCTTAGTTAAAAATGACAAAAACTTGATAATAGACAAAGAAAGAATCGAAGATGTAATATCTAAAGTAACTAATTTTGGAGAATCTTGTGGATTAAGTTCTTCCATATCAGAACCTTTATGGAGGAAGTTAATAGACTTATCCATAGAACATGAATTTAAAGAGCTAGAGTTAATAGAGAATTCCAATTGAAGTAAAGATTACGATCACAAAAGTATATGGAAAAATTACAAACAACATTTATAGGCGATACAGACAGAAAGAGTCTTGTAGAATTTGAAGAACTTTTCAAGTTGGTAGAGTCCTTCATGGGATATTTACCAAACGCTCATTTAACTATGTCCGAAAGACCGGAGTTACTGAAGGCATTTTCAGGTTTAGCAGGTGCCGTTTTTCAATCAGATGGCCTTGATGCAGGTACCAAACAATTAATTGCTTTAGCATCAAGCTTGTCCGCTGGCTGTAAATACTGTCAAGCACATACCTCGCATGGTGCTGAAAGAGCTGGCATAGAAGAGAAGAAAATTGCTGATATTCTGAACTACTCGGAAAGTGAACAATTTAGCGAATCAGAAAAAGCTGTTCTTGATTTAGCGTTTGCTGCAGGGAAAGTGCCTAATACTAGTAATCAGAAGCATTTTGATAAACTAATTAAATATTATTCAAAAAAGGAAATTGTAGACATAGTTTCTGTGATTTCCTTATTTGGTTTTTTAAATCGATGGAATGATACTTTAGGTACAGCCTTAGAAGACGTTCCCGAAAATTTTGTTAATGATAAGCTGAAACCTTTGGGTTGGATATAGGAGAGGAAAATGGATATACCATATGAAAAAACCATAGCAGATTTATTTAGATGGAGGGTTGCAGAATCGGGAGACGATATTGCACATAAGTTTTTAGACAAAGAAACTACATACAGTGAGCTAGATTCCTTCGCTAATAAAGTTGCCCAAGGCCTTATAGCCCTGGATTGTAGTCCCGATAGCAGGGTAGCTTTTTTAGGAAAAAACTCTGACTTATTCTTTGAATTTTTATATGGCACTATCAAGTCTAATACTGTAACTGTTGGTATAAATTGGAGACTGGCTCCGCCAGAAGTCGCTTACATTATCAATGACTCTAAGAGCGAAGTATTGCTTGTAGGCCCTGAATTTTTTGGCCTGATAGAGGAAATTAAAAATGATATCCCTAGCGTCAAGAAAATTATTACTGTTGGCGGTAATCATGACGAATGGGAAGACTACTCGGTATGGAGAGATTCTCAACAGGATCAAGATCCCATGTTAGAAAGTAAAGGTGATGATGACGTGATTCAGCTTTATACCTCAGGAACAACTGGACATCCAAAAGGTGTTCAGCTGACTAATGACAATTTTAGTAGTTGTTTCTTGATGAACGAGGATTCTATGTACAGGGAAATGAATGAAGGAGAAATCAACCTAGTTTGTATGCCTATATTCCATGTTGCGGGAACAAATATGGGGCTCGCAGGAATGGTAACTGGTGCAAAGAATATAATAATTCCCGAAGTTGACCCCACGCTTATTCTTAAATTAATTGAAGAAGAAAAAATACAACACGCACTCTTTGTACCTGCTGTGATCTTATTTTTAGTCCAACATCCAGATGCTGCTCATACTGACTTTTCTTCTCTCAAAACAGTCATATATGGCGCATCACCCATAACTGATGATACTTTAATAAAAGCTATGGAGTTAATGCAGTGCGATTTTTGGCAGGTCTATGGTTTAACTGAGACTAATGGGGCCATTACCTTCCTTTACCCAGAAGATCACGATGTATCTAGAGGTAAGCTTAGATCATGTGGCAAGGCAGGAAAAGATGTTGGCTTGAGAGTAGTTGATTCAGATGATAATGATGTTCCTATAGGCGAGGTTGGAGAAGTAATCATTAAGTCACTCAATAATATGAAAGGTTATTGGAATAGACCGGAAGCCACGGAAGAATCTATAAAAGATGGATGGTTTTATTCAGGTGATATTGGTTATTTTGATGACGAAGGTTTTTTATATATACACGACAGAGTTAAAGATATGATTGTTTCAGGAGGAGAAAATATTTATCCTGCTGAAGTTGAAAATGCTCTGCTTAGTCATCCGCAAATAGCAGATGCAGCAGTTATTGGAATACCTGATGATAAATGGGGTGAAGCTACTAAAGCTTTTATTGTTCAGGCTGATGGAGAGCCCCTTGATGAAGCTGAGGTAATTTCTTACGTAAGGACACAAATAGCTGGATATAAATGCCCTAAAACTGTAGAGCATATAAGTGAACTGCCAAGGAACCCCTCTGGGAAAATCCTTAGAAAGGATTTAAGAGCTCCTTACTGGGAAGGCAAAGAAAGAAATGTCTCATAGATAGCTTTGGATTTTAAATTAGATCAGAGGCTCGAAAAAGATACATTTTTGATAGGGGAACTTCCTTTATCAAGGGTTTTACTAATGAATGTTTCAAATTTTCCATGGGCAATATTAGTTCCAAAAATCTCAGGAATAAGTGAACTTTATGAACTGGATTCTAAGCAGCAGATTATTTATCAAGCTGAGTGCAATTATATTTCAAGATACATGTCTCAGATTTATGGTGCTTTTAAAATGAATCTTGCTAGCTTAGGAAACCTCGTACCTCAACTACATACCCATGTCATCGTGCGCTATAAAGATGACGATGCATGGCCTAATCCGGTTTGGACATTCCAGAATATGCTACCTTATTCTGATAATGAGTCTAAACTTCAGATTGACAAGATAAGAAAGCTTGTTGATGATTATGAACAGGGAGAAAATTATGAATGACTTTAATCCAGATACTTTTGAACAAAGAAACTTACCTTTCATAATTAATAGGTTGAGCCCAACCATAGGAGGAGAGATCCTGGGCGTCGATTTATCCGAGACTCTGGAGGAAGAGACAAAGGCCTTAATTTACGAAGCACTGTTAGTTTATAAAGTTATTTTTTTTAGAGATCAGGATATCTCTACAGAACAGCATATAAACTTTTCAAAAAACTTTGGCGAATTAGAAATTCATCCTTTTGCTCCAAAAAAAGAAAGTTTTCCAGAGGTATTAGTTATAACTCACAATGAAAAGAGTAAAGGTAGAGAGAATACATGGCACTCAGATGTTACTTGGAGAATGGAACCCTCCTTAGGTTCAGTTTTAAGAATGATAGAAAAACCTGAACATGGAGGAGATACTTTATTTGCAGATATGTACGCAGCTTATGACAATCTTAGTGAAGAAATTAAAGAGAAACTCGAAGGTGCTATAGCAGTTCATGATTTTGCAAATTTTAGAAATAGGCTCATTAAAGAGGGTAAATCTGATGAAGAGATAGAAGCCTTTAATAAACAATATCCCATGCCAGAGCATCCAGTTATAAGAACTCATCCAGATACAAAAAAGAAGGTTATCTATGTCAATGCTGCTTTTACCAAATACATTAAAGACTGGGATCCTGAAGAATCTCAGCAGATGTTAAATTTCTTATATTCACGTGCTTCTGTGCCTGAATACCAATGCCGGTTTGCTTGGCAAGATAATTCAATAGCTTTTTGGGATAATCGAGCATGCCAGCATTATGCAAATTCTGATTATTGGCCAAATGTTAGAAAAGTTGAAAGAGTTACTATTATTGGAGATCGACCTTACTAGCATTCTTTAGTAAGAAAAATTAATTTATATAAATGTATAAAAGTGCAGTTGTTGACTGGTCTTTAATAATTGCAATCGGTATCGCATGGGGGTCATCTTTTCTTTTTATAAAGGTTTCTGCACCAGAAGTTGGTCCTATAACTTTAGTTTTCTCTAGATTGTTCATAGCCTCATTGATACTGAGTCCATTCTTTATCACTAGACAGCATCTTCAAAATATTAGAGAAGATTTTCCTTCTATTCTTTTTCTAGCCTGTATTAATGCTTCTGTTCCTTTTTATCTCTTTTCCAGAGCAGCAATTGATTTGAATGCAGGCACTATGTCTGTTTTGAATGGTACAACCCCTCTATTTGCCTTCATTATTGCAAGTCTTTGGTTGAAATTAGGTTCTAATCTAACTCAATTGCTCGGCATATTTATCGGTATAGTTGGTTTGTTTATATTTGTTGGTTATGAATCATTAGAATTTTCATTATTTGCACTTGTGCTTTGTCTTTTGGCATCTTTCTTTTATGCATTCAGCTCAAACTATATATTCACTACTAAAGAAATTGATGCGACTTACTTAGCTTCTATGACTTTGTTGGTAGCAACTTTTCTTGTTTTCCCGTTTACGTTTTTAGAAAGTGGATTACATTTCAATCATCAAAATGAAGTTCTTTTGAGTGTTTTTCTTTTAGGGTTTTTATGCACGGGTATGGCTTATATGGGTTATGTAATATTAATAAAGAGAGTAGGGCCAGTTAAAGCTTCAACTGTTGTGCTAATTGTGCCCGTATCCGGCATGTTGTGGGCAAATATTTTTTTAGATGAGGCGATAACTTATACAATGCTAGTCGGATGCCTTTTGATAATAACAGGCGTAGGTCTGATTAACTTTTTTAAGGATGATCTAAACTAACTAGGAAGATTTCCTTAGGTAAACTACGCTATGGTCTTCATAATCCTTAGTACCAACATCTTCAAAGCCAAATGAATCATGAAAAGCCAGAGAGGGTTCATTTTTTGGCAGGGTATTAACCTCACAACAAGTAGGTAAGTTTAATTCTTTTGCTATCTCAATTGTCCTAGAGTAGATCATTTGACCCAATCCTTTGCGTCGATGTCCCTCTTTAATTGCTATCCTATCAACGTATAAAAATGGATATCCTTGGGAATTGAAGAATTCATAATTCAGAGAATCGTAACTCTGATTTTCTCTCATCAAGATGATAAATCCTGCTATTTCTTCCTCTCTAACCACAATTAAATGACTGCTCCAATCAATTAAATGGTTCAGTCTATTAATGTCACCAATATTTCCAACTTCAGGGATATTAGCCTGGTTGATGGCTAATATTTCCTCTAGGTCTTTATAACTATATGGATATTGAAGTATTTCTAGTTGATACAAAAATTAGCTCAGTTCGAGGCCTTCTAGGTTTCCTTTTGATCTCCATTTCTCCATTAGAGAGAAGAATTCTATTGGACCGCCTCCATAAGTATTATTTTGAGGAGTTTGATTTACTTTACCTTCATTATTGTAGTAGCCAGGCGTACAGTTCTCTTGAAAATCAGCAGTCAACCTAGCTTTATCAATAATGGTGTTAATCCATTTCTCTTCTGCTTCCTGGGAGGCTTCAACTCTGGTCGCACCCTGATCTTTTGCAGTTTTTAAAATATGGGCTAAATGAATACTTTGTTCATCAAGAGAATACGTATAGGTGGCTGTGAAGCCTGATTGGGCTGGTCCGAAAAAGAAAGAATTTGGAAAGCCTCTGCTGTGCATACCGTGAAAAGTAGCAAGTCCATTTTCCCATTTCTTGGAAACAGTCATGCCATCAACTCCATGTATTTGATAACCTGCTCTTCGACTATAATCGGTTCCAACTTCAAAACCAGTAGCGAAAATTATGCAATCAACTTCATATTCTTTGCCTTCGAATATGATGCCATTTTCAGATATTTCTTCTAGACCTTTTCCATCGGTATTCACTAATTCAACATTAGGATTATTGAAAGTATTGAGATACTCATCGTGAAAGCATGGGCGTTTACAGAATTGGTTATAGTAGGGTTTAAGAGACTCAGCAGTCTCTTTATCCTCTACGATTTCATCAGCTCTAGCTCTTACTTTTTCCATTTTTTGAAAGTCAGCCATTTGCATAGCATTTCTTAGATCCATAGCTTCTGTAACTTTTCCCGTCATGTAAGACTTGAAACCATCTTTATACATTTTAGAAGAGAAGATACCTGAAAGTGCAAATCCAACCATCTTTAGTTTTGAAGGTGCTCGCTGTCTGAGGTTACCAAATAAAAGTCTAAATGCTTCTGTCCATCCATCTGAAACTAAGTCTTCTTTAACCATTCCTCCTGTTAGGAGTGTTTCAAAGTTTTTTCTTCTTTCATCATGCCACCCAGGTTTTTGTGTAGAAATCCAATCAGGATCTGTTGGTTGATTATTTCTCACGTCAATTGAAGATGGGGTTCTTTGAAATACGTAAAGTTTTTCGGCTGCAGCACCAAGGTGAGGTACGCATTGAACAGCAGTAGCTCCTGTACCAATTATTGCGACTTTCTTATCTTTGAGTCCTGTGAGATCTCCGTGTGAAGATCCTCCAGTATATTCATAGTCCCATCTGCTAGTATGGAATGTGTGTCCTTTATAGTCATTTATTCCTTTAATAGCAGGGAGTTTGGGTCTGTTAAGGGGACCATTCGAATGAACAATGAATCTAGCCTTCATTTCATCCCCTTTGTTAGTCTTTACAATCCATCTTAATGATTCTTCATCCCAATCTGTTGAAATTACTTCGGTTTGCAAACAGGCATTTTCATAAAGTTTGAACTTCTCACAAACTACTTTGCAGTATTCAAGTGTTTCTGGTGCATTGGTATACTTTTGCTTAGGTACAAATCCAGTTTCTTCTAGTAATGGAAAGTAGATATATGACTCAATATCACATGAGGCACCAGGATATCTATTCCAATACCAAGTTCCACCGAAGTCGCCTCCTTTCTCAATTATTTTGAAATCATCTATACCGGCTTCTCTTAGTCTTGCTCCCGCAAGCATTCCTCCAAAACCACCACCAATAACCACAACTTCAATTTCTTCTTTGATAGCCTCTCTTTCTATTGCATCATTGATATAAGGATCTTCAATAAAGTATGAAAATTCTCCTGAGACTTCTTGATATTGCTCATTACCATCTTGTCTTAGACGTTTATCTCTTTCTTCTCTGTACTTTTTCCTGAGATGATCAGGATCAAAACTGTAATTTTCTAATTCAACTGCCATAAACTCACTCCTAATTAAAATATTAGTTTAAATTCTAAATAATTTCACTTAAATATGGGGATAAAAAGTTATTTAATTATTTAGCTAGAAATTAATGTCATAAATTCCATACGAGATTTCTGGTTATCCCTAAATACGCCCAACATCCTGCTTGTTATAGTGCTGGAGCCATGTTTGTTTACTCCTCGACTACTCATGCACTGATGTTCGGCATCGATTACCACAGCTACACCTTTAGGCTGTAAGACCCTATCTATGGTATCTGCAATTTGAGCGGTCATAGTTTCTTGAGTTTGAAGTCTTTTTCCATACATATCTACAACTCTAGCGAGTTTACTTAAGCCAACGACCCTTTGATCGGGTAGATAAGCAACATGTGCCTTTCCTATTATGGGAACCATATGATGTTCACAATGAGATTGCAGTGGTATATCTTTCACGAGAACTATCTCATCATAACCTTCAATTTCTGCAAAAACTTTAGAAAGTATTGCTTCGGGGTCTTTGGTGTAACCTTCATAAAATTCTTCATATGACTTTACTACTCTTTTAGGTGTTTCTATGAGACCTTCGCGTGTGGGATCATCTCCCGCCCATGATATGAGCGTTCTCACTGCCTCTTCGGCTTCTTCTCTAGTGGGTTTTTTGTTCATTTGTATTTTTATTGTTAATGAAGTCTTAATTATACATCAGTACAAGCAAACAAAATGTATATAGATTTATCGTATCAATAGATATAGATTACTAACTTATTAATAATTGGAGAGGACATGAGTGATTTTGAAACACCTAATTTTTCTGTAGACCTTTCAGGGCAGGTTGCATTAGTAACTGGAGCTTCTTCAGGGCTAGGTTATCGGTTTGCCAAGATACTTGCTAAGTGCGGTGCAAAGGTTGCATTGGCAGCTCGACGAGTTGAAAAGCTAGAGGCTTTAGAAAAGGAAATACGAGAAGATGGAGGAGAATGCGCAGTAATTCCTCTGGATGTTATGGATAGAGATAGCATTCGTAATGCGGTTGATGTTGTGGAAAATCAGCTTGGGTTAATTTCCACACTCATCAATAATGCAGGAATGGTTGATGCCCAATGGGCAATTAAACAAGATGAAACTTTAATCGATGGTGTAGTAGATACCAATCTTGTTGGGCCTTATCTTCTATCAAATGAGGTTGCGAGAAGACTTATAAAGAACGAATCTTCCGGTAGAATGGTCAATATTGCTTCTATGGCAGCATTCAATATATCGCCCAATTCTGCTTCTGTCCTTTATTCAACAACTAAATCAGCCATTGTAAGAATGACAGAGTCTCTGGCCGTCGAATGGGCAAAACATCATATCAATGTAAACGCTATAGCTCCTGGTATATTCCACTCAGAAATGGCAGATAAAATGCTAGAACGAATAGGAGATGTAAGCAAAGGCCTACCCAGAAAAAGAATATGTGTTCCAGAGCAAATGGATTCAACTCTATTATTTCTTGTATCACCATCATCTGAATGCGTTACAGGAACCTGCATTAAAATTGATGATGGACAATCACCTCGATAAATCTGGATATGGGAAATCTCTACTTAATATATAGAGAAGGTTTTCCTAAAGATCTACGTAACACTTTTCTTGAGAATTGTGACGGTTCATCGATTACTTATGAAGACCTAGAGGAGCAATCAAGCCAATATGCTAATGGGTTTAATGATTTAGGCTTACAACCGGGAGATAGAGTATCCGTACAAGTAGATAAATCACCTGAAGTTATATTTATTTATCTTGCTTGTTTGCGATCTAATCTGATCTTCCATCCTTTGAATACTGCTTACAAGGAAGGTGAATTATCCTACTTTCTAGATGACGCCGATCCGTCTGTCTTCATATGCGAAAAAGAAATATATAACAAGATACCTTCGTTAGATGTTCCGAAGAAACCAAAGAATATTTTCACACTCGAGTTAGATGAAGGAACATCAATCCAACACATAAAGAAGAAGGGCGAACACAAGATCATTGATTGTTCTAAAGAACAGACCGCAGCTTTGCTTTATTCTTCAGGAACTACCGGGAAGCCTAAAGGCATCATGTTAACTCATGGAAATATTGGATCAAATGCAAAAGCGTTGAAAGAAGCTTGGAATTTCACACAAACAGATTGTTTGCTCCATGCATTACCTATCTACCATGTTCATGGCCTCTTTGTAGCTCTTGGATGTGTTTTTCTGTCCGGCTCTAGAATTCTATGGATGAATGCTTTTAATGTGGATGAAGTTCTAAAAGTAATAACAAAATGTTCTGTGATGATGGGAGTTCCCACTTATTACACTAGACTTCTTTCTAGCCCGAATCTTGATCGCGATACAGTTGCTAATATGAGAGTATTTATATCAGGATCAGCACCTCTTCTAGAGGATACTTTTATTGAATTTCATTCAAAAACGGGTCATTACATTTTAGAGAGATATGGCATGACAGAAACTAATATTATTTCCTCTAATCCAATAAAAGGCAAACGTAAACCCGGAACTGTAGGCAAGCCTTTAGAAGGCCAAGATATTAAGATCGTCGATAATAATTTTAATTACCTCAATATAACTGAAATAGGCAATATTCAAGTAAGAGGCCCAAATGTATTTAAGGGTTATTGGAATTTACCTCAGAAAACAAAAGAAGATTTTACTTCCGATAATTTTTTTAACACTGGAGACAAAGGTTTTCTTGATACAGATGGTTACTTAACTATAGTTGGCAGGTCAAAAGATATGATTATTTCTGGAGGATTAAATGTTTATCCCAAAGAAATTGAATCTCTAATAGATGACTTAGAAGGAGTAGGAGAGTCAGCTGTAATAGGACTCAAGGATGATGATCTTGGAGAAAAGGTGGTTGCTATAGTGGTTAGAGAAGAAAAATCGGAAATTAACGAAGATGACCTGATAAGAGCTCTTAAAAGCAATATTGCAGGTTTTAAAGTTCCCAAAAAAATCTTTTTTGTGGAAGAATTACCCAGAAATACAATGGGTAAAGTTCAAAAGAATGTTCTTAGAGATAATTATCAGTAATCGTTTATAATGCTGGCTCAAGCGAGATTGGTATAGTGGTATTACGCAACCTTGCCAAGGTTGAGAGACGAGTTCAATTCTCGTATCTCGCTCCAACATTTTTAGCTTTTACTCATTATCTAAAAAGCATACATAGTTAACAAAGTGCAAGACCTCCAAAAAAAGTATCTTAATACGTTTGCAGTGAGTTCTGCTGGCGGGGCAGCTTCAGAGGCCTTCTTGTCCATGTTTTTGCTTTATTTTTATAATCAGGTTTTAGGATTAGATCCTTTTTTATGTGGTTTAGGGATTGCTCTCTCATTATTTGTAGACGCTTTTACAGATCCAATGATTGGAGGTATCTCTGATAGAAGCGCTACTCGTTATGGAAGAAGAATACCTTATATGGCATTCGGGTTGTTTGGTTTCGCGCTAGGTATATTCCTGCTTTTCAATGTCCGGCTAGGAAGCAGTCAATTTTCTTTATTTACTCAACTCTTACTATTCATAATAATTACTAGAATAAGCAGTACTATGTTTTTTATTCCAAGAGCATCTTTAGGAATAGAGATGATAAAGGGCTATGAACAAAGAAATTTACTTCATGCCAGGGATAATAACTTTGGAATTCTAGGAACTGTCATATTTTACTTCTCTATAGCTACAATATTTGGAGACAATTGGAATCAAGAGGATGGTTATAAAGCCGTATCTCTGATAGTTATTATCCTTTTTTTAGTCACAAGCCTATATTCAGTTTTTAGATTACGAAATATCGAATCTCACTTTGAAAAGACTTCAGTAAATGACGAAACAAGAAATATTGGCATTATAAAAGGCCTCATTTCACTTTGGAAAAATGATTCTTGGCGAAATTTAATCATCGGTACGTCTCTATTCGGCATAGTGGGATCTCTATCGAGTGTCTTTAGCATCTACATGATTAATTTCTTTTGGTTGTGGGAGCCAGATATCTTTACTTTAATTTTAGCTTTGAGTATTCCTGGAGCATTCATAGCGGCATTGAGCGCGAACAAACTCTTGAAGGATAGGGACAAGAAAAGAACTGTCCTTGTGCTTACTTGCATAATGATCTCAATAGGACCTTCTCTGACCCTCTTGAGAATAATCGATATTGAATTTGGAACCAATATACTTCCAGAAGCAGGACTTGCGCTCCCGCTCCTAGGTTTGCTCTTTTACCTCTATGCCACGCATTCAGCCTTCATGGCGGGTGTCCGAGTAATAAATGGTATTGTTTTTAGTTCTATGTTTTCTGATGTAGTTGAGGATCATCAAAAAAATACACATGCTAGGTCCGAAGGATTAATCATTTCTGTTAACGGTCTGTCAGGTAAAATCCTTGGAGGAGTTGGCATATTATTATCGGGAGTACTCTTGTCATTGGCTGGCTTTGGAGAAGAGGCATCTATTGAAGAAAAGAGAGAGGCTGTAACCTCTCTTGCAATCTTTTCAACTTCCTTACTCTTTGTAATCGCACCGATTTCTTTGTTCTTTATTTCAAAATACAGAATCAACAAATCTATCCATGAAGATAACCTCCAGGACCTCGGCTATGATGCTGGGAGAGCAAAATTATAAAACTTGAATCAGAAAGAAACTTTTTCGTAAAATTTTATGAAGAATCTTCTGGTTAATTGATTTTTTAGACACTAACTCTTAGTCTGTATGAATATGGATATCCTAATCGTCATATTATTAATAATCGTAATTGGTTTAATCTTTTTTAATACTTTTAAGAATAGCAATGACAGTAATCAATCTGATGACTTTCTCAAAGGAATAGATCACTCAATTGAAACTCAAAGAACTACCCTTGGAGAACTTTCCAAAGACATACAGTCTTTTAATGAACCACTTAGTAAATTAAATCGTTATTTATCTGGAGGAACCTTAGCAGGAAAATTTGGTGAATGGTCTCTAGAATCAATCATTAAAGATATTTTCCATGCTAACCAGTTTGAGAGTAATGCAGAGGTCATTCCTGGTAGTGGTAAACGAGTTGAATTTATCATAAAACTTCCTGAAGGCCTTGTTCTCCCAATAGATGCTAAGTTCCCCTCAGCTCTTTTTGATAACTTTATAAATGCTAGCGAATCAGGTGATGAGAAACTAGTTAAGAAAACTAGAGATGATATTCGAAGACATGTTCTGAAAGATGCTTCAGATATAAAAGAAAAGTATGTCCAATCGGGCATTACTGTTGACCTTGGTGTTATGTATATACCCAGTGAGAGTCTAATGCAAACCATAGATTCTTTAGAAAATATAAGAGAGATAATTTTTCGAGATTATAGAGTCCTTATAATGGGACCTAACTCTCTTGCAGCCTATCTTATAAGCGTGCATATGGGATTTAGAACTTTAGCTCTTAATGAAAGAGCTGGAGAAATCATGAATGAGTTTGGAAAACTGAAAAAAGAATTTGAAAAGTTTAGCGGTTCTACCGAAGATCTTATGAAGAAAGTCGATGCATTGCAGAAATCTGTAAATGAATATTCCACACGTGAAAGGCAAATGGAAAGGGCAATCGATAGTATGGATAAATTAGACTCATAAGATCAATATGTCATTTGATAAAGTTCAGGATGAAATAATAGATTTGCTTTCAGATGACTCTGAACAGCAATTCATATTCTTAACAGGTGCCGCGGGAACGGGAAAGACCACTCTTCTTGAAAGAGTAAAGAATCAATTGTCTTTAAAAAAAATGGTTGTAGCTCCTACTGGAATTGCTGCCTTAAACATAGGCGGCACAACAATTAATTCCGCTTTTAGGATTGGTTTTGAGACTATTCCTTTGATTACAAAATCTAAGGATCCTAGATTTGCAAAACTACTTAGGAATTTAGAATTATTGATCATTGATGAAGTTTCTATGGTTCGAGCGCCTATGTTGGATGCGATATCTCAATCTCTCCAAATACATAGAAACTCTGAGAAGCCATTTGGAGGTATTCATGTGCTGGCTTGCGGTGACCTATTTCAACTACCACCCATAATTAAAGAGAGCGAAGAGAGGATAATCTATGAGAAGTATAATTCTATTTATTTCTTCGATGCACATTCATTTAAAGATATGAAAAAGATAAGTTATTTTGAACTTACAGAATCTTTTAGACAGGAAGAAGATCAAAGGTTTTGTGAACTTTTAAATAATATCCGAGTTGGAAAAGATCTAGATGTGACCATCGATCAAATAAATTCAAACTGTTTTGATCCAACGCTTGAGTCAGAATTTTTCATGACACTTACCTCAAGAAAAAAAAGAGCTGAAGAATTAAATGAATATAAATTAGGTCATATTGAGGGCGAAGAGGAAACTATAAAATCTAAAGAAACTGGAGAGCTAAACGAAAATGATTTACCTGCTCCTAGAGAGCTTAAGATAAAAGTTGGAGCAAATGTAATGTTCATAAAAAACGATCCTGAAGGTCGGTGGGTCAATGGAACCCTTGGAACTATATCTGAGTGTCAGGATAAGAAGAAAAAATATATCAAAGTAAAAATAAATAAAAGAACACACAAAGTAGAACGTGAAGCTTGGAATAAAGTTAGATTTACTTACGATGAGGATTCTGACGATGTTTTAGAGGAGGTCATCTCGTCATTTAAACAATTTCCTATCAAATTAGGATGGGCAGTTACTATTCATAAGTCTCAAGGCTTAACCCTTGAAAGCTGTTCCGTAGATTTAGGTGCTGGAGCTTTTGCAACGGGACAAGCCTACGTTGCTTTGAGTCGATGTAAGAATCTGAGCTCATTGCATTTACAACGTGAGCTAAAAGTTTCCGATGCGCTTGTGGATCCTGATATTATTGATTTTCATCAAAAATTTATAAGTAACTAGAATGATAAAAATAGTTTTTTCGATACTTACTCTTCATCTCTTTTCTGCCCTAACACTTGCAGACGAAGACTTAGAAAATGAAGCAGTAGCATTGCTTCAAGCATACCTAAAAGTGGACACCATTAGCCCTCCTGGAAATGAATCTAGAGCAGTAGATTTTTTGGCAGAAATATTCGATGAGGAAGGTATCCAATATGAATCTGCAGAAAGTGCTCCTACAAGAGGAAATATCTGGGCACGAATAAAGGGAGGTGATAAACCAGCTCTTATTCTTTTACATCATTCTGATGTTGTACCTGCAAATGAAGAATATTGGGATTTTGATCCACTATCTGGTGAGATAGTAGATGGCTACATACAGGGTAGGGGTGCTTTAGATATGAAGGGGTTGGGTATCTCCCATTTAGCTAACTTTCTTAAACTGCACAGATCAAACAAACCTCTCAATAGGGACATAATTTATATAGCGGCAGCTGATGAAGAGTCTGGTGGAAAGTATGGAATGGGATGGCTCGTTGAGAATAGACCACAAGCTTTTGAAGGTGCTGAATTATTACTGAACGAAGGCGGCAGTGGCTTTAGATCTAAAGATGGGATTGGATTTAGCATCGAGGTAACTCAGAAGATTCCTGTCTGGCTAAGACTTAATTCAGTTGATCAGCCTGGTCATGGCTCTTCACCAAGGACAACAAGTTCAGTTTCAAGAATAGTAGAAGCTTTGAATATTATATGGAATAGTCCTTTTGATCCTAGAATCATCCCTGAGGTTGATAGAGTATTTTCTGATAGGTCTGAAGGCTTAGAAGAACCTTTTAAAAGTAAATATAAAGATATTAAGAATATGATCCAAGATCCAATCTTTATGAAGGAGCTGCAAGAATTTTCACCTTCTTCTCATGCACTTACTAGAAATACTTGTTCGCTTACAAGAATGAATGGAGGTGTGAAAATAAATGTAGTTCCTCCCACGGCATGGGCCGAAATAGATTGTAGAATATTGCCGGATAATAAGCCTGAAGAATTTATAGAACAGATAGAGGATCTTATAAAAGATACTGGAGTTGAGGTTGAACCTTTAATGTTGGGTTTTCCGGGATCATCTCCTATTAATTCAGAGCTTTACTTAGCTATAGAGGACTTTATTCAAAAAAATTATCCAGGCTCAAAATTATCCCCATCAGTCAGTACTGGGTTTACAGATAGTAGGTTTTCAAGAGGAATAGGTATAGCTAGCTATGGCTTTAATACATATATCTACGAAGGAAATGAAAGTTCAGGAATACATGGTAATAATGAGCGTATCCATGAGGATCGTTACAGGCAAAGCGTAAGTGATTTAAATCTTATCCTTGAAAAGGTTATATACGACTAGACTGGATCAATAGGGGTAGGGCATGGAACTTGTTTTTGTATAAGTTCAGCAGCACCTAAACACAGATCTTCTCTATATAGTTCTGAATAAATCTGAATACCTGTAGGTAGACCATTGTCCACTCCCATTGGCAATGCAACAGAAGGAATTCCTAAGCAGTTTCCTGGAGCAATAAACATAAAACTCTGTCTTAACGCTTCGTCTCCTTTATCAGGATCTAGGTCGGTATCAATTGGCCATTGTAAATTAGACCAAGTAGGCCCTATGCAGACTGTATATTTTGTTAAGAAAGCTGACCATAGTCTTCTTAATCTTCTTCTTTCAAGTAAGGCTTGATCAAGTGACATCTCCAATAAGTTAGCTTCATTGGTTCTTTTTAGATAAGCAACTGTTTCCGGTTTAAATATTTCCTCTGGTAGTACCTCTATTAAACCTTGATTTAAAATAGTTCCCCAAATTTCATGCACCCTCTCTACTTCAGGTGCCTCCACTTCGTCTACTTGCCAACCTTCCGATATCAAAACTTCACCGGCTTTATCTATTTCTCTTATCGTAGCTTCGGGTAATTCGATATCACTTACCTTTTTAATTAAGGCTGCTTTTGGCTGGATAGGAAAATCACCAATTAACGGACTATTGATTGATTGAGGATCATCTATGTGTCTACCTGACATAACCGATAATCCCATTCTCAAATCTTCAACAGACCTGGCCATAGGACCATCACTCAAAAAGGCACTGGATATACCCATATCCTCAAAAGGGGCTATGGTTCTTACAAATGGGATTCTGCCTATCGAAGGTTTTATAGATGTGATGCCACAACAATAGGCCGGGTTTCTCAATGAACCACCAATATCATTTCCTATTCCAAAAGGACTCATTCCTGAAGCAATAGCCGCACCTTCACCGCCACTTGAACCTCCAGGTGTTATTGCCTTATTCCAAGGATTAAAGGTCCTACCTCTAAGTGGATTATCCGTATCTAAGCGCATGCCCATTTCAGGCATATTCGTCCTGCCAATAGGAATTGCTCCGGCATTTAACATTCTATCCACCAAAGGAGCATTTCTAGGAGGCATAGATTCAGCCAGTAGAGGAAGACCATTCGTTGTTGGAGTTCCAACAAAATCTATATTTTCTTTTATGGTAATTGGAACGCCATGAAAAGGCTTGTCCTCGATATCGGTATTAGATTTATCGGCTTTATCGGCCATCTCGAGTGCTGATTCTTCAAGTGTTACTGTTATGGCATTAATTTCTGGATTAACTTCTTTTATTCTATCTAAGTGAGCTCCAACCACCTCCTTGCTGGAAACTTCTTTTCTTTTAATAAGGTGCGCTAGTTCTCCCGCACTTTTTTGGGTAAGTTCATTCACATTTAATTCCTAAAGAATATTTATTTTTTCAGCTACAACCCTTTCTAGGTATGGTGAAGGTTTGAATTCAGGACCTAACTCTTTCTCAGCTTTTTGTAACCAATCAAGCACTTTGTCGTAACCTACTAGGTTGCCATAAAACATAGGCCCTCCTTCATACACTGGCCATCCGTAACCATTAGTCCATACAATGTCTATATCACTTGCTCTGATGGCCATTCCTTCTTCTAAGATTTTGAATCCTTCATTGATCATTGGATACAGACATCTTTGAAGAATTTCTTCTTTTGAAACTTCTCTCATTTGGATTTGTCTATCTTCTCCAAATTTCTTGATTAGTGCTTCGACTTCTGGGTCTGGAGATTTATTTCTATTTTCGTCATAGACATAAAAACCCTTTCCTGATTTTTGGCCTAATCTTCCTGCTTCGCATAAAACATCTCTTAGAGTTTCTCCATTAGAAGTTTCTTTATTCCAGCCTATATCTAGACCCGCAAGATCAGACATAGCAAAAGGACCCATTGGAAAACCAAAATCAAATAAAGCGTCATCTATATCCCAGGGAAGGGCGCCTTCTAGTATCAATTTATTGGCTTCTCTTTGCCTTTGTGCAAGTATTCTATTACCAACAAATCCTGGACACACTCCGACTACAGCAGCAATCTTTTGAATCTTTTTAGCTATTGCTAGCGAACTAGCTACAACTGATTTAGATGTTTTATCACCTCTAACAATTTCTAGAAGTTTCATAACATTAGCTGGACTGAAGAAATGAAGCCCTATTACGTCTTCCGGTCTACTAGTTTCGGCAGCAATTTCATTCACATCTAACGCAGAAGTGTTTGAAGCCAAGATAGCACCATCTTTACATATTCCATCAAGTTGTTTGAATATGTCTTTTTTTAAATCCATATTTTCAAATACAGCTTCAATAATTAGATCTTGAGAATCAAGCGCATCTAGAGAAGTTTGTCCATTTATGAGCGCCATTCTTTCTTCAACTTGTTCATTCGTGATACGACCTTTTGCAGCTGTGTTCTCATAATTTTTTCTGATAATGCCTAAGCCTTTATCTAATCTTTCCTGACTCTGTTCAATGATGGTGACTGGAATACCAACATTGGCAAAATTCATAGAGATGCCACCACCCATAGTTCCTGCGCCTATTACACCTACTGAATTGATTTCTTTCAAAGGAGTCTCTTTTTCAATATCAGGAATTTTTGTAACTTGTCTTTGAGCAAAGAATATATATCTTTGAGCTGCGGATTGAGAACCCGTCATTAGTTTCATGAATAAATCTTGTTCTACTTTAATACCTTCTTCGAAGGGAAGATTAACTGCAGCTTCTACACATTGGATGTTGTATTCAGGGGCTAAAAACCCTCTAGTTTTTCTTAAAATTGATTTTCTAAATTCAGAGAAAAGTTCATCATTTCCCTTATCTGATTTAATTTTTTCATCTGCATCTCTAACCTTCACTAAAGGCCTACCTTCAGAAACTATCTTATTTGCAAAAGAAATAGCATCATTTTCTAACTCTGCTTCAGTGGCTAGTTCATCAACTAAGCCCATATCAAGACATTGATTGGCAGGAACATGCTCTCCACTAGTCATCATCACAAGAGCTTTTTGGGCACCTACAATTCTAGGGAGCCGTTGTGTACCGCCTGCACCTGGAAGTAGACCTAAATTAACTTCTGGAAGGCCACATTTTGCAGAAGGAACAGCAATTCTGTAATGACAAGTTAAAGCAACTTCTAAGCCACCACCCAGAGCAGTTCCATGTATGGCTGCTATTACAGGTTTAGTTGAGTTTTCTATCATATCTTGAACTTCATAAAGAGAAGGCCCTTTAGGGGCTTGACCAAACTCAGTAATATCCGCTCCAGCTATGAAAGTTCTTCCATCACATATAATTACTATAGATTTTACTGAATCATCTTTTAGCGCATCACTTATACCATTATTCAAGCCTTCTCTTACATTTGCCGATAAGGCATTTACTGGAGGTGAGTTCAGAGTTAAGACTGCTACTGCATCTTTTACTTCTAAAGTAGTCACTTCATTTATAGTTGGCATATTTAGCTCCCCTTAATCTTTTGAATTGATTGGCTATGCTATCGCAAAATATCATTAAAAAAAATATTATTTATATATGTCCTTTATCACTGTAATATTCCTCATACTTACATAGACACATAAGTACGATAAATAAGGAAATAAATGTCAGAAAGAATTACACATGGTAGTCTGAAGGTATCACAAGAACTTGATAATTTTCTAACAGATGAACTTCTTCCAGGTTTGGATATTAGCCCAGATGCTTTTTGGGAATCTTTTGAGCGAGTTCTTGATGAGTTTGGTCCTCGCAATAAGAAACTCTTAGCAAAAAGAACTGAGATTCAAAAAACAATCGATAATTGGCATATTTCAAAAAAAGGCTCTCCACATAATCATGATGAATATGTAAATTTCCTAAAAGAAATAGGTTATTTATTGGAAGAAGGAGATGATTTTGAAATAACCACTCAAAATGTAGATGAAGAAATCGCACTCGTTGCAGGTGCTCAATTAGTTGTACCTATTATGAACGCAAGGTTTTCTTTAAATGCTACTAATGCGAGATGGGGTAGTCTCTATGATGCTCTTTATGGAACAGATATGATTTCGGAAGAGGAGGGTGCTGAAAAATCAGGACCTTATAATCCTGTTAGAGGAAATAAAGTCATAGAATTTTCAAAAAATTTCTTAGATGAGTCGGTACCATTATCTTCAGGAAAATATGCCGATGTAACAGGTTTTAAAATTAACAAGGGAAGTCTTGAGATAAGTACTAGCAATCAATCTTCTACAGAATTAAAGGATGAATCTCAGTTCATAGGTTTTACAGGTGACTCCGATAATCCTAGTAGTATATTATTTAAAAACAACAACTTACATATAGAAATTGAAATTGATCCTGAAGACTCTATAGGCAAAGATGATCCAGCAAATATTAAGGATGTTTGTGTTGAATCGGCTGTAACTGCTATACAAGATCTTGAAGATTCTGTTGCGGCTGTAGATGCAGAAGACAAATCTTTAGGTTATCGAAACTGGTTAGGTTTAATGAAAGGAGATCTCAAAGAATCATTTTTTAAGGGCGGAGAAGAGATGACAAGGACTCTGAATGAGGATAGAAATTATTCAGACAAAAATGGTCAAGAAATTACTCTCCCAGGAAGAAGTGTTCTTTTGGTAAGAAATGTTGGTCATTTAATGACAAACCCTGCAATCCTTGACGCAAGCAATGATGAAGTCCCCGAAGGAATTATGGATGCCATGTTTACTATCTGTATAGGCAAGCATGATCTTTTGAAAGAAGGAAAACAATCTAATTCAAGAACTGGAAGTATTTATATAGTAAAACCAAAAATGCATGGACCTGATGAAGTTAAGTTTACATGCGATTTATTTTCAAAAGTAGAACAGGAGTTGGGCCTTGATCCTCTAACAGTAAAAGTTGGTATTATGGATGAGGAAAGGCGAACTACTGTAAACCTTAAAGAATGCATTAGAGAAGCCAGCGATAGAGTTATATTTATAAATACTGGTTTCTTAGACAGAACGGGTGACGAAATTCATACCAGTATGGAAGCTGGACCTGTAGTGCCTAAGGCAGAGATGAAACAGCAACCCTGGATTGGCGCATATGAGGATTGGAATGTTGACATCGGTCTTGAGACTGGCTTTAAAGGTAGGGCGCAAATAGGTAAAGGAATGTGGGCGATGCCTGATGAGATGTTAGGAATGTATGAAAATAAATCCATGCATCCTGATGCAGGTGCAAATTGTGCATGGGTTCCATCTCCTACTGCCGCGACTTTACATGCTATTCACTATCACCAGGTTTCTGTTTCAGAACGTCAAGAGAAATTAGCTTCAAGAACAAGGGCCGACTTAAAAGATATTCTTTCTATTCCATTACTGGATAATCCTGAAAGCTTAACATCTGAAGCTATTCAAGCTGAACTTGATAATAATTGCCAAGGCATACTTGGTTATGTTGTAAGGTGGGTAGATTTAGGGGTAGGTTGCTCCAAGGTCCCTGATATAAATAATGTTGGCTTGATGGAAGATAGAGCTACATGCAGAATTTCAAGTCAACATATAGCAAACTGGATTCATCATAATCTTTGTTCAGAGGAACAAGTTGAAGAGACGATGAAAAAAATGGCTCTTGTAGTTGATCAACAAAATTCTGGAGATCCTGAATATATTGCGATGGGTCCTGACTTTAATGGGATATCCTTTTCTGCTGCTCTAGATTTAGCTGTGAAGGGACGAACTCAACCGAGTGGCTATACAGAGCCAATTCTTCACTCCAAAAGATTACAAGTAAAATCTTAATAACTCTAAATTTGACCTTTAAGGTCTATTCTTTAGACTGATAAATGCTTTGGAGGTTTTTTATGAAAAGAGCATTTTTTTTAAGTATTTCTTTGTTATTAAGTAATTCTTTTTTTGCTGAGGGAGAGTCTTTTTCTTGTGATCCAAAAAAATATTTACCTGAGGATTTAGCAAATAAAGTCTTAGTTCATAGAGAATCAGGTTTTAATATTTGTTTAAGTTGCGAGGGTGAAACTTGTAAATTTAAACAACAGCTATTAGATAATCCCGATACCTTGTCCATCTGTAAGCGACTCTTTTGTACAGCCTCTTTTGCAAGCAGAGGATTTGAGATTCCTGCAGGAACGCCACGTGGAAAAAGTTCTTTTAGTTATCAATACTCGATTTCAAAACTGGGAGCAATTACAGATATAACCATCACATCAACTGATGGAGTATTTTCAAACAAAGATGCAAAGGAATTCGTAAAAGCCTTAACAAGAAAAACTAAATTTTTACCAATTAAATACCAAGGGAATAGTTACGAATTAATCAATTTAGCTTCCGAGATGAATATCAATACACGATTAGGAAATGATTAACTATGAAAGGATACTGGATAACATTATGTCACGTCACGGACAGTGAAACTTACGGGGAATACATCAAACTTGCAGGACCAGCTATACAAAAATATGGTGGTAAATTTTTAGCCAGAGGTGGTGACCAAGTGAAATATGAAGGATCTTCTTATGATAGGACAGTAGTTGTAGAATTTGATTCTCTTCAAAGTGCGAAAGATGCATATAATTCAGAGGAATACAAAAAGGCACTTGAGTATTCTTCAATTTCCTCGGAGAGACACCTAGTTGTTGTTGAGGGCCTCTAAAGGTTGATGTGGAACTACCAAATTTAATTTTAGTCTGTTTAGCTGCATTTTTTGCAGGAGGTCTAAATTCTCTAGCTGGCGGTGGAAGCTTCATAACACTTCCAGCATTACTGTATGTAGGGATATCTCCAGTCCTAGCCAATACTACGAGTGCAGCAGCAATATTGCCGGGATATTTTGGATCTGTGGTAGGGTTCAAGAAAACTTTTACTACTATAAGCCTGAATAAAATTATGCCTTTGATATTTTTAGTAATAATTTTTTCAGTTGGTGGCGCATTCTTTTTAATAAATACTTCCGATGAATTTTTTATAAAGGTTTTACCTTTTTTAATTTTCATGGCAACTCTATTATTTATATTTAATCCACAAACCGTGCGACAGAAATCTCAAAGTCCAAGTGGCGTATATCAAAAAATTGGTCTGTCTTTTGTTAGCACTTATGGTGGATACTTCAATGGAGGACTTGGTTTAGCTCTGTTATCTGTACTTTCTATAGAGAAAGATTTTTCTTTAAAACAGCTCTCAGCTATAAAGTCATTATTATCATTATTCATAACCCTCGTTTCTGTAAGTATATTTTTCTTAAATAACTTTATAGCTTGGTCATTTGTTTTTTATATGATGTTTTTCTCAATTTTTGGAGGCTTTATAGGAGCAAAACTTACTGAAGTATTGCCCAATCAACTATTGAGAAGATTTATTATCTTAGTAGGAATTTCTTTAAGTATTTCTCTATTCACACTTAATTATTTATAAAAATATGGTTATTTATGGAATAGCTTTACTTGGTATCTGCACATTACTTGGTTTATTTGTAGGTGAGTTACTTGGATCTTTATTCGGTATCGATGCTAACGTTGGTGGCATTGGGATAGCAATGTTTCTTTTAATGTGCTGCACAAGTCTCTTCAAAGGAAGATTTGAGATAGGGGATATATCTGAAAAAGGAATTACTTTTTGGAGTATGATTTATATTCCGATAGTAGTTGCAATGGCAGCAAAACAAAATGTAGTTGGTGCAATTGATGGTGGATTTATGGCTCTATTGGCAGGCTTATTGGTTGTCGCAGTTTCTTTCATTTTCGTTCCTATAATTTCTAATTTTAAAAGAAAGTAGATGGAAATATTTAACGAAGTTCTTATAAATAACAATCTTATTACTGCCTTCGTCTTTGTAGGATTGATAGTCTACTTATCTTACTTTTTCTCCAACTATTTCACTGGTGGTCGATTCCATGGATCGGCAATTGCAATTATCCTAGGCTTGATCTTTGCTTATATGGCAGGGTTATTTACTGAAGGTCAAAAAGGAGTTGCAGATTTTGCAATACTATCGGGGGTAGGTATTCTTGGGGGTTCCATGTTGCGAGATTTTGCTATTGTTGCCACAGCTTATGGAGCTAACTTCAATGACTTGAGATCTTCCGGCAAAGCAGGGATATTTTCTTTATTATTCGGAGTAATATTATCTTTTAGTTTTGGGGCGCTTGTAGCGATTTCTTTTGGATATGATGATCCTAGAAGTATTACTACCATAGGAGCAGGTACTGTGACATTTGTTGTAGGACCAATCACTGGCTCTGCAATTGGAGCTGAAAGCGAAGTAATTGCACTGAGTATTGCTGCTGGTTTAGTTAAATCAATTTTGGTGATGACCATTACCCCTTTAGTAGCTGGACGCATCGGTCTCGATAATCCAAAGTCAGCAATGGTATTTGGAGGATTAATGGGAACAAATAGCGGTGTGGCCGCTGGTTTAGCTGCGGTTAATCCCAAACTAGTTCCCTATGGTGCCATGACTGCTACTTTTTATACTGCAGTTGGTTGTCTACTTGTACCTTCAGTTTTATTTTTCTTGGTTAAAGCACTTTATTGAAATGAAGGTTATAACTCAAATAATCATTTTTGCTCTCTTAGCTTCTTGCTCTTTATTACGAACAAATATTTCATCCATAAGGAGTGCCGATAATTTATTTCTTTGTTTTCCAGATACTGATATTGAATATTCTTCACTAGAATTAAATGAAAAACTCTCTGTACAAAAACAGATTTTCCAAGAGAAGCAAAGAAGGCAGCTACAGTGCGATAATTATGAGAATTATGCTGGCGCAGAGAAGAGTTTAGACAAAATAAATGAAGAAGAGATGAGAACAAAATTAGGAGAATGTCCTAGGAGAGAGTTTTGTACCTATAGATAATGAAAAGCTTAAGTTTAATTCTAATAATCTTGCTTTCATCTTCCCTAAGATCGGAGATGATAAATTTAGAATGTAAAACTCAAACTCAAAACAGTGAGAGAACTAATACTTTTAGCTTATTGCTGGGAACAGAGACAAAAAAAGCAGTTCAAATCTTAAAGAAGGGACAATTAACAATGGACCTTTCAATTCGAGAGGACTATTTTGAAGTAGGTCAGTTTACAGATGCATCTCAAACAGATTTGATAGTTGTTTTAAGAATTAATAAATCAACGCTCGAAATTGAATACGCAAAATATATGGAATTAATAGAGCCAATCTTATGTGTAAAGTTATAAAATGATAGTACGTTTAGTTATTGATTTAATAAAGATCAAGAGCCATCGATTCTTGAAATATCAAGACCTTATAAATAATAGTAAAATTCACTCCTTAAAATTATGAAAAAATTTCTTTTTTTAATCTTTACCTTCTTTATTTCTAAAAATATATACGCAGATTTACCTGAAATGATAATTTCCAAAGAGGAAATATCTCCGGGTATAGCTCTTGTTTTCGAGGCTGCTATAAAAGATGACGTACATCCATCTGCAAAATTTGGTAGCGAGAAAGACGCTGATATTCATATAGAAGTATTGGCAAATTGGAATGAGTCTGCACCTTCTGGAGCGCCTCTGGGTGGTTTTGTGGCTTATCTTGATATTTCTGTTGAAATTACAAATCAGATTACTTCTGAAATGAAATCTACAAAATTACTTCCTCATTTAAATATGTCGGATAATTTGCATTATGCTCTGAATATAAAACTTCCTGGGAAAAGAGAAGATATTTACATGGTGAAATTCATAATAGCACCACCTATTGGTGAACTAGGATTGCACTTTGATTGGCGAGAGGAAGTAGGCGATTACTTATCTCAAAATTATTCATTTGAGTACCAGGATTTAGATTTTACAGAGATTGCAAATTCAACTAGAAGATAACTAGTTTGTCTTGATTATTACTTTGCCTATGAGTTTTCTTTCAGATAAAAACTGGATAGCTTCTTTTGCATCTTTAAGATCAAATTCTTTGCACACATAAGGCGAAAAATGACCTTCCTCACAAATTTTCCTGATAGCAATATTATTCTCTATTCCCGCTTCGGGATCTTTACGACCGTATTCACCTGCTCGAACTCCAATAACTGAAAAGCCTTTAATCAAAGCCATATTTATAGGAAGGTCAGGTATACGTCCACTTGCAAATCCAACAACTAAAAGTCTTCCACCCCAATTAATGCAACGTATTGAGTGATCAAATACATCACCTCCGACTGGATCATAGATAACATCTGCGCCTTTACCATTGGTAATATCTTTCACCTCATTACGAAAATCTACAATATTATCTTTATGTGTTAGGAGTGTATGGTCTGCTCCCCATTCCTTAGTAAACTCTAATTTTTTTTCTGAAGTTCCTGTTGCTATAACCGTTGCTCCAAGATATCTTCCTAACTGAACTGCAGCCATACCAACCCCGCCTGTTGAACCATGGACCAAGAGTGTCTCTCCTTTAGTAAGATTTCCTCTTCTGACAAGAGAAACATATGCAGTTAGGTAAGCCGTATGAAATGCAGCAGCTTGTTCGAAGGTTAAGTTATTTGGTTTAGGGTTTATAGCTCTTTCATCAACAAGAACATAATCTGAAAAAGCTCCCTGACCCAGCGCTCCAAAAGTTACCTCATCTGAGATTTTATAATCCTCAACACTTGATCCAGTTTTTTCTATTATTCCTGATCCTTCCATGCCTAGACCAAAAGGGAGTTCTGGTTTGTGTTGATACTTTCCTTGAGTCATTAGGTAATCGGGAAAATTAACCGAACTAGCTTTAACTTTTATTAGGACCTGTCTTGGTCCTGCTTCTGGAATGACTCTGTGAACTAATTTCACTCCAGACATATCATCACTTAAGAATTCACACTGAAGTGCTCTTGATTCCATATGATTACTGAAGTTCTTCAGGACCGGAAGGTCCCGGACCATCATATTTGTAAGCTATTATCTTTTTAAAGGCTTCTCTTTCAAATAGCATGTCAGTCCATCTTTTAATGTTAGGCTTAAATGCTTGTTCGATACCTAATGTCCCTGCTAAATATATGGCGTAGCTCACACAGATATCAGCTATGGTAAATCTATTCGAACAGAGATATTCTCTATCATTAAGAGTAGCCTCCAAAAGTTTAAGCCTAGCTACAAACCATCTTTTATAACCCTCCGCAGCTGCGTCAGCCACACCTGGTTCTTGCAAGGTGTACCTAATGACTACCGTTTGCGGAAAAGTCAAAGTAGCATCTGCATGAGTTAACCAATTCAAATAGGCCCCATAATCTTCCTCATCTACATTAACTTTCAAGTCAGTTGGACCATATTTATCAACTAAATACTGACTAATACCTACAGATTCTGTCATTTTGGTATCGCCATCAATCATATAAGGAATAGTTCCTAGAACATTTACTTCCAAATATTCTGGTTTTAAAAATCTAGGAGGGAAGGGCATCATATCTATTTCATAATCTAAGCCCATCTCTTCGGCAGTCCATATTGGCCTCACCCCTCTTGAACCTTCCGTGCTATATATTTTTATTGTCATTAATCATTCCTTATCGAATATCTATTTTAACTCAGACTTAGACAAAAAAAGGGAGCTTATGCCCCCTTTTTTTATTTAGAAATTATTTCTTTTGCCAAGTTGGAACAAGTATAAATACTAGTATGCATAACCAAAATAATCCATTCAACGGATCAGGAACCATCGAAGCTGAAGGGACACCTACATTAAAATAATCAACAAATAGTTGCTCTGTAGGTGATAAAGCTTCTAATTGACTTAGTTGATATGCGGCTGATTCTACTGACCAGGTTGTAAAAGAAACTTGAATTAACCCAAACCAACATACCAATAAACCAAATATTGATGAAAATACTTGCCCCACTAAATTAGGATTTTCATTTACAGATTTCGCCACTCTTAAAGCAACCCATGCCATGAAGAATATACCAACTGTGAAGATAGCTCTAGATATCATAGATGCATAAAATAATTGCATAATTTGAAAAGACTCTTGTCCCATTTTTTTTCTCCAATTAAATATAAATGAGAATTATTCTCATTAACATGTTAGCATAATAATTAATTGTTTATGCTTTGTCACTACTTGTGGCTCAGTAAAATTATATCTACAAAAAGGAAGAAAAAATCATGAAATATTTATTACTATTAACTATATATTTGTCTGCTTTAATTTTTGCAGAAGACTATGAGTTTGAACCTGTGCCTAATAAGGCTGAGTATTACATTGGAAAATTTAATTCAGGAAAAGATATGGATGCTCTAGTTTCTTGGGGGGAAATGTTTGTTGATTGGAGTGCGGAGAATAATTGGAGACAATCTACTACTACAGTCATAATGAGCACATATTTTGATGATTCTATATCTGAATCTGATTATGTATGGCTCAATATTATTCCAAATGCCAAAGAGCAATATACATCTTTAGAAACATGGTTAGAAGTAGGTACGGATATGCTAAGTACACTTCCAGTAACAAATGAACGAGTTATAGACACAATACAGTGGCCTATATCATCTCCAGCTAATACTGATTCAGATAATGGAATTGTAAGATTCTCTGATTGCACTATGAATGAAGGAGTAACGGCTAGGGACATGTTCGATGCGTATAAAGAATTTGATGCAAAGGCAAAATCAATGGGGGACAACCTAGGACGAAAAATGATTCTCCCTTTTGCAGGAGCTGGAACAGTAGATTATGATTTTGTCTACTCCCTTTATGGAAGCTCAATGGAAGACTTCGGATTTGCGGTAGATAATTATGGTGAAAACCTCGCTCTTACTGATGAAGCTATGAAGATGAACTCTATGGTGGAGTGCGGAAACTCTAGAGTTTTGACAACAAATCGTATTCAAAGAGGAGAACTTTAAAAGAGGGCCCGAAAGGGCCTTTTTTTTACATCACTTTATATTTTGAAATCGTTCCGCCTTCTAAATCTTTGAGTATTATCTCAACATTCTTATCATCATTAAAAATGATTAAACCATAGTTTTCTGACTCATAGATGTCGCTAATAAGGTATTTATCGCTTTCACCAAAGATAAGATTAGAGAAAAAAGAAAGAGGCTTAGAAACTGGTTTATTCATTGATGAGGTTGTCATTTCTATTAAATTGCCCTTTTTATAGATTGCAGCCTTATGTCTATCTCCAGATAAGATAATTGTTGGTTTGCTTTGTGAGTTGAGTAAGTCAATTAATCTGTTTCTTTCATGCGGTAAATTATGCCATTTTTCAAATATGTGATCTGTTGGTAGGACCTGAATAGATGAAACGATAATATTAAGATCATTTTTATTATTTAAAACCTTTTCTAACCACGCCCACTGCATATCTCCCAACATGGTTTTCGATGTATCGGTTGAAGGATAATAGGGTTTGCTTTCTTGATCGAGCGGGGATCTATGATATCTAGTATCAAGTCCAATAAGATTTACTTTTAGTCCAGATATAATTTTTTCTTCATTAAAATAAATTCCGTTTCTTTTATGTCTGGGATCATTTTCATCGACATTCCAAAATTCTAAAAATAGTCTCTGAGCTTCATCTTTCAGAGGATATTCAGTTCCACCATCATTTCTTCCATAATCATGATCATCCCAAATCGCATTTAATTTTTTTGTATAAAGCCATTTCGGGAACATATCTTTTTGTTTTCTATATGAAATTTCCATTTCTTTTAATAAACCGTCTTTGGAGTCACCATAGACGTTGTCTCCCATAAAAAAGAATTCATTAATATTTTCTTTCTCTATAGCTTTCCATATAGGCTGATCTCTTTTTTCGGTTATACAAGAACCAAATCCCAAAACATAACTATGATCTAATTGATCTGCATAAACAGAGGAGGAGATTGCGATAATTGCAAATATGAAAGCTTTATAAATTAATTTAGTCATACAATTCTTAAAGGATATTTTGTTTTATACTTATTATATTAATTAATGGGGATTATATTGATAAGAGTAGTAAATTATTTGTGTCTTATCTTACTTATAGGGTGTGTT
>CABYSI010000002.1:0-122546 GCA_902521635.1 uncultured SAR86 cluster bacterium
CTTGGCATTGGAATAGATATCCTGGAGCTAGATGTGACATTCCGTCTCTAGAGTACTCATACCAATTTGATGAGGGCTTGCAACAAGAATGGAATTGGACTGAGAAGTATTCAGCACAACCAGAGATCCTTGAATATTTGAATCATGTTGCAGATAGGTTTGAGCTAAGAGATGGCATTCAGTTTGAGGAAGAGGTACGGAGTGCTAAATTCAACGAGGATAACTTAAAATGGAATCTGAGTACCAATAAAGCCACATACCAAACAAAATTTTGTATTTTTGCTACAGGTTGTTTATCTGTTCCTAATAAACCTAATTTTGATGGTATAGAAAACTTTGGAGGAGAATTACTTCAGACGTCAAATTGGCCTCACGAAGAACAGGATTTCACTGGACAGAAAGTTGCAATTATCGGAACAGGATCTTCTGCTATACAGTCGATACCTATTATTGCTGAACAAGCAGAAGAGCTATATGTTTTTCAAAGAACACCTAATTATTCAATCCCATCCAATAATGGTCCGATGGATAAGAGCGTAGAGAAAGAAACTAAGGCTAGATATTCAGAATTTAGAAAAGAAAACTATTTGAATGGCTTTGGTATAGCAGGTATTTCTGATGAATCTTTAATTGCTGAAACTGATTTAGAAGAGGTGCACCAGCAACTTGAAGAAAATTGGCAAGGTGCTGGACTTGGTTTTTTTGGAGGATATGCCGATATCCCTATTGATAAAGGTGCCAATGAGGTAGCTGCAGACTTTGTACGAAATAAAATCAAAGAAATCGTTAAAAATCCCGATACTGCTTCATTGCTTTGTCCGGATTATCATATCGGAGGTAAAAGGTTATGTGTTGATACGGGTTATTTTGAAACATTCAATAGAGAGAATGTTCATTTAATAGACTTGAAGGAAAATCCAATACAGACAATAAATACTAATTCAATTGAAGCAAGTAAAAGTTATGAAATAGATACTTTGATATTAGCTACAGGTTTTGATGCCATGACTGGCGCTCTTACCAATATTGATATTACTGGAAGAGAAGGCATTAAGTTAAAAGATCAATGGGAGGAGGGAGCAAAATCATATCTTGGAATAGGTATTTCAAACTTTCCTAATCTTTTTACTATTACGGGTCCAGGGAGCCCATCAGTATTATCTAATATGATGCCTTCAATAGAACAGCATGTTAACTGGATAACTGATTGCTTAGATTGGATGCTTAAAAATGATAAAGAAGTTATTGAGTCTTCCGAGACAGCTGAAGAAGAATGGATGTCTTTAGTAAATGAAATAGCAGATATGACAGTTTTCACAGACACGAAGTCCTGGTATAACGGATCTAATATAGAAGAAAAGGCAAAGGCATTTTTACCTTTTATCGGTGTGCCTGTTTATACAGAAATGATTGAGGAAATAGTCAATGAAGACTACAAAGGTTTTATATTTGATAGGATGAACTAGCGACTATACGAAGATATAAGTATTAAGGAGCATTGCTCCGCCCATAAACAAAAGGCAAGCTGCCTGGACGACAGTTGGAATAACTACAAACATCACAAGAGGGTTAAAATTCATCTTATTCATGTAATCTTCCTCCCTCCAATCTTGATAAGTACTTTCGTCAGCCTGTTCTTTAACAATTTTTAATCTTGACATAACTTATATCCTAGAAAGATAGTCATCTAACCTTTCTTGATTCATCAGAAAAGTTTTTTTATAAGACTCGGCTTTTGCTCTGATTGAGTTAATATTAGAAGAAGATTCGACTTTTATAACTCCTATCATCGCCATCATATTGTGAGGGGTGCATTGATAGACATAGACACCTTCTTCAGTCAAAGTGACTTCAATATCTTGATTCATTGCTCCTACCCAAGGTTCTGCTCCTTCTGGAATCATACCCTCTACCGAGGAGGAATTGTGAGCAACGTCGGTTGCAACAAATTTTACGGTATCACCTTTCTTGATAGAAAGAACTGCTGGCTCAAAAACCATCATCCCTTCTTTGCCTGCATTAAGCATTTTCACGACATGATCTTGTGAGAAGGCTGAAAGGGTATATAGAGTAAGAAATAGAGTATATGCGAGCTTTTTCATGCCAACATTATATACTAAACTTATTATGATGTATAAGTTATATTTATACTATATCGAAAGTTAACCCAGCCTTTTTTATAAGCCTATCGATTAACTTTTCACCCATAGATGGTGCAGGAGTATATATACCTCCTGCAAGATCTGAACAGTCTTGAACGAGGCAAAGGGCACTTTCAGCAATCATTTTTGATGTTGACCCATAACCTGGATCCATATCTCCAGTAACTCTAGCTCCTATTGATCCTTCATCAAGGTCTGCAAAAAACAAGACATCATAGTTTCCTTGCTCTCTAGACTCCTTAGAAGGTCCTTCACCGGGTTGGGGCAGATTGTCACCACCCATTGGATTCCCAGAAGACATTGCTTTAGCCATCTGTTCTCCTTCATCACCTTCTCCTGCGATCATCATCTCGTCGTAGCAAAATTCTTTGCCATAATCATGATCAAATAATGCATTTGATCTATGTATATTTTTTGTATTTATAGGGGCCATTACAAATGGTGCCAACCACATGTTCATTTTTTCATCTAGAAGAGGTTTGGAATCATCTAGCTGTGATGGTCCTTCAAATCCTTCCGTTAATGAGAAGGGATTTGCTAATACTTTTATTAGTTCAGGTTTTTCTTTGAGAGTCGACATTGTCGCTCCTAGAGAAGCAATTGTTCCTCCAGAAAATTCTCCATTCATAGCTTTAACTCTTCCTCTTACATGTGGAGCTGGTTTCCCAAACTTCTCCTTTGCAGCGTTTTGTACAAAATAGACCCCCAAATCAAAAGGAATACTGTCAAAGCCACATGAAAACACAATTCTGGCTCCAGATTTTTGTGCCGTTTCTTTATGTGCATTTATCATTTCATACATCCATCCTGGTTCTCCTGTGAGATCAACATAATCCGTACCATTTTTAGCACATGACTCTACTAATTTGGAACCATAGAGCTGGTAGGGACCTACTGTGGTTAATATACACTTAGCTGAAGTAGTCATTTTGTCTAAAGAATCAAGATCAGTGCCATCTACTTCTAGTATTGCTATATCTTCATTGAGTTTTAAATCTTTTTTTACCTCGAGAAGTTTCTCCGTATTTCTACCAGCTATTGCGTATTTGATGGATTGATCATCTCCATACTGATCTTGCATATATTCTGCTACCAATTTACCGGTATAACCACTTGCTCCAAAAATCACTACATCAAATTCTCTATCAGACATTTTTTCTCCCATATTCTGTGAATAAAACTATTTTACATGACATAATCTAAGGATAAACATATAGGTTACTAATCATCAGGATTAAACATGAAATATCTCCATACAATGCTAAGAATAAAAGACGAAGAAACTTCTTTGAAGTTTTTTGTTGATGCTCTTGGCCTTAAAGAAATTAGAAGAATACCTGTTGAAGAAGGTAGGTTTACACTTTTCTTCTTGGCAGCAGATGGAGATGAAGACTCTCAAATAGAACTTACTTTTAATTGGGATGGTGATGATCTAGGTGAGGGATCTCGAAACTTTGGGCATTTAGCTTACCAAGTTGAAAATATCTATGATGTCTGTCAAAGACTCAAAGAAAAAGGGGTAGAAATTAATAGACCTCCTAGAGATGGGAGGATGGCTTTTGTGAAGTCTCCAGATAATATTTCTATTGAAATATTACAAAAGGGAGAAGCACTTGAGCCGGTAGAACCCTGGCTATCTATGGAAAATATTGGAACTTGGTAACAAGATTTACTTTTAAAATTACACAAAAACTTAATTTAATTAAGGTTCCTTATTCGAATCTCTTCTTTCATCCAATCAATCACTATATTTAATCTATTTTCAAGATCAGTAACATGCTCAGCTAAAAGACCCGAAGCATCTGTTACGTTATTCATTGTTTCGGCATGTTGAATTAGGGTAATAATATTGTTACTGATTTCAAGCTGTTGACCTTGCAAATCTTGAATTGTGTTTTCGAGATTTTCTATTTTTTTTTCTAATTCTACTATCTGAGCTTTTAATAATTTTTCAGTCATTTCCTAGTGTAGTTAGATTTGGACTAAAGCCTCCTTTGAGTTTCCAGTTTCCGTCTTTGTTTACAAGTAAATAAGTTACGTCACTCGTTAAAATAATTTCATTATCCTTATCCAATCTTGAAAAATTTACTTGAACCATAGAAGTATCATCATCATTGTAGAGCACTTTAGAGGTATTAATTTTTGAATAAGACCATCCGTCTTTTTTTAAACCATTAAAATTTATTGCATCGCTATATTTTTCTTCGAGGACAGCATTCTTTCCCATGATATATATGAAGGGAGAGTCAGAATTTTTGTTAATAGCCAAAATATCTTCATTATTAAAATCCTCAAAGAACACTTTTACGGTTTCCTCGGGACCGGCGCTTAGATGACCTAAAAAAATTAAGCTAAATAAGAAAAAAACTTTTTTCATTTTTCTATATGTGCGATGCATTTTATTTCAATTTTAAGGTTTGGCTGAACAAGAGCGTTTACACCTATCAATGTTTGGGAGACTTCGGGCTTACAACCATAAATTTTTTCTCTTTCGGCGAAGATCTCTAATACGTTTTCCATGCACTCATCTATGTCGGTTACAAACCAGGTTTCATCAACTACATTTTCAAGAGTTCCTCCAAAATGATCTAAAATTTTTAAAATATTCTCGTAACACATGATCATCTGACTTTTTAAATCATCAGGTGTTTTCCCATTATCATCGACAGCAATTTGTCCTGCCATTGTAAGTACATTACCCACTTGCACTCCTTGTGAAAAAAAGTCTGCATAAGGGCCTTCTCTTAATAATTTCTTTTCCATTTATGCTCCAAAAATTGTTATAAGAATTATTCCAAAAAATAATGCCAAGATAATCGATTTGAAGTCTTTTCTAATCCGATTCATACATCTCTCTCATTTTTAACATATCATCTATATGTTTCTTATCTTCTTCAGAAGGTAATTCCTTTTCGCTTTTGCTATTGTCCAATAGCTTAGCAACTTTATCTTTTCCTTTCCGAAGCTCCTTGAGTAAGTAAATTATGAGGACTGTATTTAGGATACTTATAATAAGTATTAAATAAAGCATTGTATAATCAAAGAAAATCTATCTCAATTACTGTATCAGGAAACCACTTCTAGAAAGATTTACTCTACATTCAGCCATAGAAGCTTCTAAATCTGCTTCAGATGTATTACCTTTTGTAGCTTCTTCAAAATACTCTGTGAATTCTTGTGCAAAGTCAGGGAATGAAGGAGATCTTCCAATCCAATAAACAGTTGTTATGTCTTGACGTTCTATAGGTTGCCATATTTCTGCACGGTAGTCCCAGCCTTTACTTTCAAGTACTTCATTAAACTCATCTTTTATAGATGTAATCTGGTCCAATGAACAATTATCATTAAGCTTCATTTCTACCACATCTCCATACTCACTTGCACTTATTAGAAAAGAGGACATTGATAAAAGAATAATAGTAAATAGTTTCATATTTTCTCCTAAATTAATTTGAATCTAAAAATCTTTAAGTCCTTAGTTATAACTTCCTTAATAAAAAAATTCAATAACTAATACCAAATGGTTTTAAAAGAAAAAGGCCCTCTAAGGACCTTTTTCAGTTAAAAAGAAAGAGTAGTATTTATCCCCTCATAGATAAACCAACATACTCTCTTGGATTAGAACAAGAAAAGCCTTCTAAATTCTGAGCGGCTTCTGAATCTTGTAGTTTATCCCAGAATAATTCTCGGTTGACTCCCATACCATCAATTGAAGAGGTATAAAGTAGTCTGACAAAATCTGCATCACCATCATAACCTGATCCTGGAAAAATCATCTTTCTTCCAACCGTATCACCTTGAGATTGAGCATAAACAGCAAAGTCCATATACAGGTCATATACTTGTCTGCCATTATAACCCTCATCTAATTTACAATCGGAATAGACAGCCATCATCATATCTCCTTCTTCAGGATCACTAGGTGTTGAGACTACCCACTGGAAAGTGCTCATTTGCCTGTTGTTTGTGACTGGCAAGCTCTTCAGTAGTTGAGATCCTCCTTGAGTCATCCAAGCATTCAGGGCAGCATATTGAGCTGATTGAGTTGGAAAGTTATTAACCCAGACAACATCCATTGAAGAAAGATCAGAATGGAAATAAGGAGTCAGGATACCAATGGTCATATCATCATAAACGCCTTTATCTTCTGCCCAATCAGCAAATTTACCATACCATTTTGTAAGATCATCTAAATCCTTACCTCTATTGAATTGACCTATGTAGTACTCAGCAGCATTGCCTTGAGGTTCATATCTGTATTCGTCTTCTTCTGCAAAAAGACCAATAGAAAATACCAACACGAAACCTAATATATATTTCATAAAATTCTCCCATGAATAATTGATTAGTTAAAAAAAAATGATAAAGGTTATATAGGAGAAAATACATATCTTTCTTTATTATTTTTATCTAGCCCTGATACTTTTTTCCATTCCGCAATTAGGGCATTTATATTTGTATTTTAAGGAGATAGCAGCATCCAGAAAACTGTTAATTCTCTTAAGCTTCACATCGCATCGAGTGCAGTAATATATATTCTTATACTGTTTTCTAAACCAAGATAAAATCTTTTTAAACATAAAAAACTAAGAATTGGCTGGATATATCGTAACTAACATTCCTAGTTGAGATCATTGTCCTTTTTTCTGTATTCCCAGAATGTATCTGCATGTAAAAAAGTATCATTGGCATAATCTCTAATTTCTTTAAAGTTCATATCCACAGCATCAAATACTTGTTTCCACTGACTTTGCTCTCTTTCAAAAGCTTTGCTCAATGCTTCCTTGATCTCATTAATAGAACCTTCTAGATTTTCTATCTTATTTTCTATCCTCTTAATATCATCATTCATAACTAGTAGCTCCCTCATCTTTAAAATATTTTTTGAATGTATTTTATCTCAGTTAAGAGTCAATGCTAGAAACCTATAGTCACAGAAACGAAAAGAAGACTTTGAGGAACCTAAAGCACTTCAGGATAATAATGTTACAAAGATTCGCAAGAAGGTATGCTATATTTCTAAAAAGCAAAACCTCAATATAAAAAATATATACCTTTCGAAAGGATTCAAATGAATGGCTTTAAATATAAGAAAATTAGAAGTTACTAACACTGAATTATTAGGACGTAATATGAAGAGAGTAACTCTTCATGGCAGTGATCTTTCTGATTTTCCAGAGCACCAAGAAAGTGGATACGTAAAGCTTCTTTTTCCTAGGACAGTAAAGGATGTTGATAGGAATACAAAGAAGGATTATGACCTCAGATCCTATACGATAAGGGCATTTGATTCCAAGAAACTAGAACTAGTATTAGATTTTCTTCTTCATGGAGATAGCGGTCCGGCCAGTAAATGGGCTACTTCTGTAAAAAAAGGAGAGACCATCGAAATAGCTGGACCGGGCGCTGCTATTTTGGCCTCCGAAGAAGCAGATTGGTATTTATTTGCGGGTGATATGACGGCCTTACCCGCTATCGCAGTTAATCTTGAGAAGTTACATCATCAATCTAAAGGTTTAGCATTGATAGAGATTAATTCTCTTGAAGATAAACAAGAATTAATTAAGCCTAAAGAGTTGGAAGTTAAATGGATATTAAATCCTAATCCACTGGCAGGATGTAACAAACTCATTGAGGCTTTGGGTAATGTTCAATGGCAGGGTAAAAAACCATATGCTTGGGTAGCTGGTGAATTTGACTTGATGCGTTTTGCTAGACAATTAATAAAACATGAAAAATCTTTACCGAAAGAATCAATGTACTTGAGCTGCTATTGGAAAATAGGTGCTGATGATTTAGGAATGAAGAGGGCAAAATCAGCTTTGATATTGATAGACTCGATAAAGAATCTTTTTAGATTTTAATTTAAGCTCACCCAGATTATATTTATGGAGCAACATAGAATGTTCGAAAATATAAAATATCTTTTAATTATTAGATAACTTTTTCGAATGATTCAAACGCTGGAGGACCTAAGTATATATCTCTATGTTTACCTGCATCTTTATGAGCGAGCTTAAAAGCTTCAGACTTGGTCCAGTTTGAGAAGTCATCTCGAGAAGACCAAATTGTATGTGATGCAAATAAGGTAAACTCATCATTAGAATCGCCCCGCATCAAACTAAACTCCAAAAATCCAGGAACTTCTTCAAGATGAGAATCCCTTTCCATCCAAATCTTTTCAAAAAGCTTCTCATTACCGACTTTTATTTTGAATCTGTTCATTGCTAAAAACATAAAATTCCTTTTTTATTTACAATCATTATACCTAGTGAAAAGCGAAGGTGTTTCATATCTTATTTTCGAAGCACTGATATATTTCTCTGTATCGCAGATGATCGAAAGTTAACTTTAGACTACCCCTATTTAAAACCACAAAATCTGATTTGTCTCTAACTGAAAAAGAGGTGGGAGTAGTTACAAGATTTTTATAATTGTTTCCAGAAAAACTCATGCTGTTTGTCTCAAAATTTACTGAGACTTCAGGATTAGTCTTTCCATAAATACACTCATTATTTGAAGATTCTGACTCAATACAAGAACAGGATAAGATAATATTTTTAGGAATAATGCTTTCGTTGCAACCACTTAGGATAAGTAAAGAGATAAGGAGGGTGGTTGAGCTTTTCATTTAAAAACTTAAATTTGCTTCATCCAATAAGTGAACTTCTCCCTTTGAGTTATTTAACCTGATAGGTTTTATTTTTTTATAGTCTTCACTTTCGTACCAGTCATTAAAAGCTTTTTCATCTTCGAAGCGAATAACAACCATTCTTTGATTTCTTTCTTCGCCTTCAATTACTTTGGGCTCATCATCAACTGCTAGCACATCTATTCCAAGCCTTTCAAACATAGGGAGGACTTCATCTTGGTAATCTTTGTATCCTTCTTTATTTTCAATATCAATTATTGCAACCATTATTTTGCTCATACAAACTCCTAGATTCCTTTTATTTATATTATTTAGTAAATGATATATTTATTCGTTAAAAATGAAAAAAATATTTTTATTAATCTTAGAGATCAGATAGAAAGGATAAACCATTAGTGACTTATATATATTTGATCACTATAATTTCGCATCTTCCGGGCGATTAACTCAATTGGTAGAGTGCCACCTTTACACGGTGGAAGTTACAGGTTCAAGTCCTGTATCGCCCACCATACAACTTGCGAAAATAATTCAATAGTCTAATCTAGAATTTCTATCAAATCTAGAAGGAGCTAATTTTGACTAAGACCATAAATACTATTCAGGACATTAATATCGATTGGCTAAATTCTGCCTTAGAGGGTATTTATGAATTTAAAGAAGATCCCATAAAAGATCTCAAAGTGAATGAAATGGGAGAGGGCATAGGACAATTAGGTCAATTTGCCCTTTTGAAAATACTTAGAGAATCAGGCAAGGAAACGAAAATTTTTGCTAAAGCACAAACACCAAATGAAGACATGGATGATCTAGCTAGGGATTATCTAATCTATTCTAGAGAGGTGAAATTTTATAAAGATTTAGCTCCAAAAGTAGATGTAAAAACACCTCACCCATATTATGTTGAGTTCAATGAAAAGGAAAATAAAGTAATCTTACTACTTGAGTTTATGGATGGATGGCATACACCGGATCAGATTTCTGGTGCCACAGAGGAAGAGATTTTTAAGGCTATTGATGGTCTTGTATCTATTAATAGCAGTTATTGGGGTGAAACAAATCAAGTGGAGTGGCTTCCTGATATGTTGGATGATTATATGTATAAAGCAAAGGATGACATTATTACCCACCAGCCAGAATTTCTAGAAAGATATGAACATATTATGACTTCATCTAGAAAAGAAGATCTCAATAAAATTTCAAAATTTTACCCAACTCTTGCTGAAATACTATCTCAAGAACCACTGACATTAACTCATTTTGATTATAGAGTTGAGAATATATTTTTTAGTCATGATATGGAGAAAATAGCTGTTATTGATTGGCAGTTAGTAATGAAGAATTTACCAGGGTATGATCTTGCTTATCTTCTTTTTAGTAATACAGATATAGACTTGAGAAGGAATATATTTGATGAATGCTGCAAAACTTACCTCTCGGGCTTGAAAGCTAGAAACTTAGATTTCTCATATGACAAGTTACATAAAAATATGATGTACTCATTGATGGCTCAAACCATTATTCCAGTTAATGGAGGAGCAAACTTTGATCTAGAGAATCAAAGAAGCAGGAAATTATTTGAGGTCATAGCAGATAGAATGTTTTCAGCAATTGAGGACTACGATGCTACATCCTATATAGAAGAACAATGGAAATAAGGCTCTAATTTGACCATCCAAAAGGTATTTGTTGTTGCGGATTGAAGACCTTTGCTCCTGAAAGGGGGTAAGCTCTAGAAGCTTCGTCAATATCTTTCTGGCTCAAGTGATCACTGGGTAACAACTCAAATACATCTAAACCTCGTTTTATTTCTGTTCCATATATGTAACCTTCGTAATAATAAGCGGACCAGTAACCTCCCATAACTAAAAGCTCATCATCTATTGGTCCTCTATCAAAGAATGCAATTTCTTTTGGATTTGATGAATCGGTAAAGTCCATCAACGATATACCTCCTTGGTACCAGGCCTGCACAAATATATCTTTATCTGGTACGGGTATCAGAGAACCATTATGCGCAACACAGTTTTCAGTTTCTAGTTGCGGAGCAGGCATTTTGAAGTGACTTCGAAATTCTAATTTCTTGTCTACAATATCGTAAATAGCGTTTGCACCCCAATCTAGTGGATCCCATGCTCTACATCTGGCCCTTCCTCCACCTCCCCATTCATCGGTAAAAATTACTTTTGTTCCATCATTATTAAATGTGGCTGAATGCCAGTAAGCAAAACCTGTATCTGTAACGACATCAATTCTCTGAGGATTATATGGATCGGTAATATCAAAAAGAATGCCGTTTCCAGAGCAAGCACCTGCCGCAATATTAGCTGTTGGATAAACAGTTATATCATGACATTGATCTGTACGTCTTGTTTCCTGTGTTTCGTCACCATGATCTCCTCCAGTCCATAATCCACCTAATGCACCTGTTTCAGAATCTGCAAAAACAGCAGGACTACTTACAATTTTGGATTCAGAAGGATTTGATATAGGAATCTCTATAACATCAATTCTGAACAAAGCAGTTCTATTATCACCGGCTATATTACCAATACATTCCTTCATTTCTTCTTCATCTCTCACGCCAGCCGTTCCTGAGTTATAGACGATTATTTTTCCATCTTCATCTGGACCAGATACAACCGAATGTGTATGAGATCCTCTGCAAGTCTGGACAGCACCAACTTGCTTTGGTCTTTCTAAATTTGATATGTCAAAAATTCTTAATCCTCTGAATCTATCAGGACTTGCTTCTTTAGAAACGCCTTCAAGACCACAATCTAATCTGCTTCTAGTTTGCTCAACTGACATTATGAGAATATCTCCCACTATAGATACATCTCCCTGTCCTCCGGGACAAACTACAGATGTTATTAGGCTTGGTATTCCGTCAGTTTGTATCTTGTATATGTTGAATCCGTGATAACTGCCAGCCACCAAAATATTATCTCTAAAAGCCATATCAGTGCTGGCAAAACTGAGAATTGGCCACCTGAGTGAACTAGAGATTTCTTCAATAGGTCTTACTTTTTCTTGTTTTTTAAAGAAAAAAAATGAATCTTTTTCTGTTTTTTTTACTCTCTTACCTGCAGGATTATCTGGATCAAAGAAGCCAATAGGTTTTTTTAGAGATGTAACCAATTTTAGATTCTGGATAGACTCACCAGCATCATACAAGCCCGGTTCAAGGTTAGATCTAGGATCATCAGAGAGATTAACTAAAATGCCGTTCATTCTCTCTATTTCAACGCCTTGATCATTGATCAATTCAGAAATAAATTCATTTAAGGATGAATCGTAAGAGTTGCCTGGAAATTGCTTTAGAGTTTTGACCATTTCCAAAGCACCATCATGATGATTGATCATTAGCTCTAAAAATATTTGATCGAAAGACGTGCTTTTTGATTCTCTAAGCTCTTTCAATTCCTCACTAGATGCCATGCCTGCCATTTTCATTTGTTTATGGTCTTGCATATATTCTTGTTTAGAAAGATTTTTATTTTCTCCTCTTGATTTAAGCCAACTTTCCATGAAATCGATTTCATCCTCTTGGGAAATATCAATTCTATCTGCTAGATCTAGGATGGTTTGATTATTAGTTCTTTCTGCTGCTAGTTCTGACATAAGAATTGCCTGTTTATGATGAACTATCATTCCTTCTAAAAAGTCCACATCGGCTTGTATATATGAAGTGCCAGCTATATTGGTCGCTTCCACTGGATCTAAAGTTTTTGATTCTTCTCCCGGAGCTCCAGGTTGAATTATAGAACTTGATGAAATATTTTTTTCAATTGGTATTACTTCCGCACTATTAAGGGAAATATCGTTATTCTCACCTGTAATGCTACAACCAACAGTCACTATAGTTGATATTAAAAAAATTAATTTTCTCATCTATTTAACCTCTATAAAACCATGAATTAAGATGTCGGTTAATACTTTATATTCGTTCATTGTCTTTTTCATTATGAATTTATACAGTTTAGTGTGAATTTAACCTTCTTCTAATTTTTGGTTTAAATCAAGCCACTGCTGTTCAGACAGCTCAATTTCATTTGTCAGACTTACTTGATCTCTTAATAAAGTATGAAAATCTAAGCCTTCATCTTCTTCATAAGATTTCGGATTATTTAAGCTTTCCTCAACTTCTTTTAATTTCCTATTAAGCCGTTTTAATATTTTTTCTAATGAAAGTATTTCATTCTTTATTTCTTTTCGATCTAACCTAGGCAAACCTTTTTCTTTATTTTCCTGTTTTTTGCTTCTAGGCGATGAACTCTTCAAGACTGATCTTCTATAATCTTCCAAATCTCCTTTAAAATTATCTAAATTTCCATTATCTATAATTAGAAACTCGTCTACGGTATTCGCCAAAAGATGTCTATCATGAGAAATAAGGAGTATTGCACCTCCGAATCCTTGAAGAGCAACTGTTAAAGCTTGTCGCATATCCATGTCCAAATGGTTGGTAGGTTCATCCATTAGTAATAGATTTGGCTTTTGAAAAGCAATAATAGAAAGTGCTAATCGAGCTTTCTCACCGCCAGAAAAGTTTTTTATCGTATCTTTGGTCTTATCGCCAGTAAAATTAAAACCACCCAGAAAACTTCTTATTTCTGACTCTGTTGCTTCTTCATCAACTTTAATAAGATGATCAATGGGACTCTGGTCAAGATTTAGATCATCAACCTGATGTTGTGAAAAATATCCAACTTTTAAATTTTTCCCCTCGAATTTACTGCCTTCCAAAAGTGGTAATTCACCTTTAAGACTTTTTACAAAAGTAGATTTTCCCGCACCATTAACCCCTAATAAACCAATTCTATCCCCTGGGCATAACGATATTTTGACGTTACTTATGATTGAAGTCTCATATCCAAGGTGAGCATTTTCAAGAGTTATTAGTGGATTTGAAATTTTACTCGTTTCAGGTATTTTGAACTTAAATGGAGAATCGATATGTGCTGGGGCTATTAACTCCATTCTTTCTAAAGCCTTGATACGACTTTGAGCTTGTCTAGCCTTCGTTGCTTTCGCTTTAAATCGTTTCACGAAGTCTTGCATGTGTGAAATTTCTTTTTGCTGCTTAGAATAATTACTTTCTATCTCGGCAAGTTTTGCAGCTTTTCGTGCTTCAAATTGAGAGTAGTTACCTTTGTAAAGCTCAATTGTTTCATTATGAATATGAGCAATAAAGTTAACGCATTCGTCTAAAAATTCCCTATCGTGTGATATGAGTAACATTGCTCCTTTAAAAGATTTAATCCAATTACTTAACCAAATTATTGCGTCTAAATCTAAATGGTTTGTTGGTTCGTCTAAAAGCAGAAGATCGGAGGGTTGCATGAGAGTTTTAGCGAGATTTAGCCTAACCCGCCAACCTCCTGAAAAATCTTTAAGAGTTTTAGAAAATTCTTCTTCAGAAAATCCCAAGCCTACCAGCAGTTTTTCTGCTCTAGATTTAGCAGTAAACCCATCAAGATCTTCAAGTTGAGAATGAAGTTCCCCTAGAGAATCATACTTTTCATTAGATTCAGCATCTGAAATTGCTTTTTGAATCTCCACAAGCTTTTCGTCACCGCTGATGACATAATCTAAAGCCTTTTCATCAGTTCCAGGAATTTCTTGAGCCATGCAAGCTACTTTTAAATCTGGAGGATATTTACATTGCCCTTGGTCTGATTCAAATTCACCTAGAATCATTTTAAAAAGACTTGTTTTTCCTGTTCCATTAGCACCAACTAGGCCAACTTTATTATTTTTATGCACAGTAAAACTTACATCTTCAAATAAAAGATTTGAACCTCTTCTTAGAGATAGATTGTTAAATGAGAGCATAAAATTTGCTTATGGATTGTAGCAAATATTATCTTCTAAATTACGAAATAAGATACAACATCGACAGTTAAGCTAGTAAAAAGAATGAGTTCATATAAGATTCTTAGATTAAACTACCAAAATAAATAATCTAAATTTCTTCATCTAAAAAATGCAATATATCGAAGGCACCATTCATGACTTACTAATTTTTATTATCATGATTATTTTAGGAGGATTGACCTGGTACATTGTGAATAAGCTTTTATCTAGTTTCATTACAAACCAAAGAATCACTGAGATTGTATCTATCATCTCTGGACTTTCTGTAGGCGTGTTTATTATTTACGAGTTTTTACTCTAATCCTCTATATACAGAGTAAATTTTCAGTTTATTATTAGATTATGAGTAATTCACAAAAAGAATCTAATATAAGAAAAGTTGCTTTGACGTCTTTGTCTGGCACTAGTATCGAGTGGTATGACTTCTTTTTATATGGTGCAGCAGCAGGTTTAGTTTTTCCAAAACTCTTTTTTGGAGAAGTTGATCCAACTACTGCATTAGTTTTATCTTTTATGACTTTCGCAGCAGGATTTATAGCGAGGCCTATAGGTGGAATTATCTTCGGTCATTTCGGAGACTTGATAGGAAGAAAAAAGACCTTGGTTATTGCTTTAATGCTTATGGGTATTTCTTCGACTCTTATCGGGTTATTACCCACCTACGACACTATAGGAATAGTTGCTCCAATATTACTTACAACCTTAAGATTTTGTCAGGGTATTGCAATAGGAGGGCAGTGGGGCGGTGCTATGCTATTAGTTACTGAGAGTGCTCCCAGTGATAGGAGAGGCTATTATGGTGCTTACGCTCAAGCCGGAGCTCCTGTTGGAGTAATTCTTGCGAATATAGCCTTTATCTCTGTAAGTATTCTCACATCAGAAGAAAACTTCTTGTCATGGGGTTGGAGAATTCCTTTTCTTATAAGTTTTGTTCTAGTAATTATCAGTATGTATATACAACTAAATCTGGAGGACACAAAAGCTTTTAAAGACCTTGAAGCAATGAAGTCATCTGATGATAATAGTCCAAAAGTTATAAAATCATCTCCAATTTTAGAAGCTTTAAGAAGATATCCTAAAAGGATTTCACTGGCAGCGGGGGCTTTTCTTTCAGTACAAGTTACTTTTTATATATTAGTGGCATTTATTCTTGCCTATGGCGTTCAAACTACTGACTTATCTAGAAATGATCTATTAATGGCTGTTTTGATAGGATCTGCAATAATGGTGCCAACACAATTTATGTTTTCGGATTACTCAGATAAAAATGGAAGAAAAGGAATCTTCATGACAGGAGCCGCTTTAACTGCACTGTGGTCATTTGCATTATTTCCTTTGATAGACACAGGTAATTTTTATTTGGTAATTTTGGGAGTCACAGGAGGCTTAGCATTTTTAGGTATGATGTACGGTCCTCAAGCGGCTTTTTTTGCAGAGCTCTTTTCAACAGAAGTAAGATATTCAGGAGCATCTCTTGGATATCAAATAGGAGCCATTATTGGAGGATCTTTTGCACCTACTATAGCAACGCTTCTCTGGAAAAATTATGATATTTTTTGGGTATCTGTATATATAGCTTGTGCTTCTTTATTATCTTTAATCTCTGTCTATTTTTTAACAGAGACTTATCAAACGGATCTTAATGAATAACTACTATATTAATTTACCCTTTTCCATTCTTAACTGAATATCAGTCATTATTTCAGCTTCTTTTGTATCATGAGTAACCAAAAGGATGGTTGAGTTTCTCTCTAAAAATACTTTAGATATATCTACATATAATGTTTCTTTTAGTGATTCATCTAAGGCACTGAAAGGTTCATCTAACATTAATAATTCTGGGTTAGGAGCTAAAGATCTAGCCAATGCGACTCTTTGCTGTTCACCTCCAGATATTTCATGAGGATATTTATTTTTTAAAGTGTTTATTTTTAGAAGCTCTAATAAATCTAAACAAATAGAGTTTTTATTCTTATTTTGTTTGATGCCAAAGCAAATATTTTCATAAACTGATAGGTGAGGAAATAAGGCCTTTTCTTGCACAACGAGACCTATCTTTCTTTTTTCGGGAGGCATTAAATGATTCTTCTTTGATGCCATCAATCCATTTATTATTATTTCGCCAGTTCTTGGTTCTTCTAAACCGGCAATCAGCCTGAGCAAGGTGCTCTTTCCACATCCAGAGGGTCCTAATATTGAGACCTTTTGGCCCCTAGAAATATTTAAACTTATATCTTGAAGAGAAGAAACCCCATCGGTATATGTATGGCTTAAATTATTAATTTGTAAAATCATATCGCTCTTTTTATTCACCTAGTCTTGATGACCTTATCATTTTTGAAAGAAAAATTATGGGAATCAGACCTACTAGCACGATAGCTATTGCGGGTGCCGCAGCTTGCAGCATCCTTTCTTCTGATGCATAAATATAAGTTGATACTGCCAGCGTTTCAAAATTAAATGGTCTAAGAATCAATGTTGCTGGTAATTCTTTAACAATATCAGACATCACAAGCAGTACAGATGTAAGGAAGGCTGTTTTCATTAATGGAGTGTGAATATTAATTAGCATACTTAAACCTGATGAGCCTAACACTCTTGAAGAGTCGTCCAAAGATTGACTTATTCTTTCATAACCAGATTCAATAGAAGAATTTGCTAAAGCGTAAGTTTTGATTAGGTAAGCGAGTACTAGGCCAAAAATAGAACCTGTTAGTACAATATCTAAACTTGATACTAGTACGTCAATACGGACCAATAACTGGACTATTCCAACTGCCAATATAAGTCCTGGAACTGCATAGCCTATGGATAGTAATCCACTAAATCTTTTTACCAAGGTTCCAGGTTTAAATCTAATTGAAAAATTTATTAATAAAGCCAAACCTGCGCACAAAATTCCTGATCCTAAGGACAAACTGATGGTATTCAGCGAGGTATTGAGGAATTTTGAATTGAAAAATGCAAGGTTTACTTCAAAAGCCCAAACGCTGAGCTCAATTATCGGTAATATAAAACCTATAAATATCGGCATCAAGCAGATTAAGAAAGCTGTAAAAGCTCTGTAACCATTTAACTTTTCTTCCATATTTGGAGAGAAAGAAGAGTTATTGGTTGTATAAATAGCATTTCCCCTGGAGTTTCTTTCAATCATGTAAAAAACACCTACTGTCAGTAGTAATAAGGAGGCAAGTTGCATTGCAGTTTGTATGTCATATAAACCGTACCAAGTTCTAAATATACCTGTTGTGAAAGTCTGAATTGCAAAGTGATCTACGGCTCCAAAATCAGATAATGTTTCCATTATCACCAACATCGTCCCTCCTATTGCTGCTGGCCTTATGATTGGTAGTGCAAGTTTATAAAAAACCTGTAATTGATTCATTCCAAGTATTCTTGCTGCTTCCTTCATAGACTTAGACTGATTGATAAATGCGCTTCTTGAGACTAAGTAGACATAAGGGTAAAGAGTAAAGGCAAAAACGATTATTGCACCGTATATATTCCTAACACTCGGGAAAAAGACCTGAGAATTATTTAAATTAAAAACGGATCTCATTAAATTATTTGCGTCCCCATAGGAATCAAAGAGACCTGTAAAAGTATAAGCTAAGATGTAAGGCGGGATAGCAAGTGGTAGGATCAATGCCCATTCAAATACTCTCTTTCCTGGAAAATTATAGTTGGTCACCGTCCATGCAGTAGTAGTCCCTATTACAAAAACTGAAATTGCTACTCCAGTAACTAAAATCAAAGAAGATGAAACGTAATCTAAAAGTACAAACTCATATAGATGAAACCAGTTTTCGGAGTAGTTTCCAAATAAGCTTGATAAAACAATGAGAAGAGGAGCAGTAAATATAATTAGAACTGCAACGGGAAGTGCCCTCCATAAGGATAATCTTTTCAATTTATGATCTGAAGAAACCTAAGTATTAAAAAATAAGCTTAAACTAGAAATTGGCTATTTCCAACCCGATCTATCCATTAGCCTTACTGCGGCTGGATTCAACTTACCAAAGTCTTTTACAGAGGTTTTATCCTCAATGAAATTTAATCCGAAACTAGCTATTTCGTTGCTAGGAGCCACATCGCTAAGGATAGAGTACTCATAAGACTTATCCACCATATTTTTTTGTACCTTTTTAGAGATTAAAAATTCAAGAAACAGGTTTGCATTGTTTGAATTAGGTGACTTTTTTAAGATTCCTGCACCGCTTATATTTATGTGAGCACCTCTATTGCTTTGGTTAGGAAATACCATTTTTAATTTTTTTGCAGCTTCTAGTTGTTCCTCACCTGCAGATCCTGAAAGCATTATTCCTATGTAGTAACTATTCGCTATGGCTAAAACTGCTTCGCCATTTGCTACGGCCATGATTTGAGATCTATCATTTCCTTGAGGTTGTCTAGCAAAGTTTTGCACCAGTTTTTTGGCCCAATCTTCTGTAGCTTCTTCACCAAGATTAGCTATGAGTGATGCTACTAACGATTGGTTGTACATATTACTAGAGCTTCTTACTACAACTTTTTTATTCCAGATAGGGTTTGCTAGATCTTCATAATCTAGGTTCATGATCATATCTTCCGAAACAGTTTCTGGATTATAGAAAATTACTCTTGCTCTTTTGGCTATGGCAGTCCATTCATTATTAGGACCTCTCAAATTTTTAGGTACTGAAGAAAGAACCGCTTTAGAGGTTATAGGTTGAAATAAACCTTCTTTTTGAACTTTCCAAAGATTACCTGCATCAACAGTGAAGAATATATCTGCTGGAGAATTTCGACCTTCTGACTTGAGTCTTTCTAGAAGAGCACTTCCTTTACCTGAAATTATATTTACTTTTATACCAGTTTCTTTGGTGAACTCTTCGTATAAGACATCATCAGAATCATAATGCCTTGAGGTATAAACATTAACCTCATCAGTCATCACGACTTGACCAAATAAAGTAAATAACAAAATCAGCTGTATCTTTTTCATACTGCCGATTTTACTTTATTGAGAATGATTCTCAAATAGAATTTATTTTCTGTGTGCTATGACAGGTAACTTTGTAATACCTCTTATAAAGCTAGAATTTAAATATTCAGTTTCATCGACAATTTCAATGTGGCTGAATCTTTCTAAAATTTCTTCCCATAGAATCTTGAGCTGAAGGTCTGCAAGTCTGTTTCCTAGACATCTATGAATTCCAAAACCAAAAGAGAGGTGCTGTCTAGCATCAGCTCTTTCTATATCCAGACGATTGGGATCTGTAAATTTGTCGTCATCTCTATTTGCAGAGGTATACCAGATGGCCACTTTGTCCCATTTCTTTATCATCTTCCCTCTGATCTCAACATCTTCCATGGCCGTTCTGCACATATGACCAACTGGACTCTGCCATCTGATGATTTCCGAGACCATATTGCCGATAAGATCATTATTGGATTGAACTTTGGCAAGTTGATCAGGATATTTGTTGAAAGCTCTAATTCCAGCGCTCATGGAGTTTCTTGTAGTGTCGTTACCGGCTACAATTAGCAGTATAATATTTCCAAGGAATTCATTAGGAGTCATATTTCTAGTAGTTTCTCCCCTGGCTAGCATAGAGATTAAATCATTACCATCACCGCCACTGGCTTTTCTTTCTTCCCAGACTGCATTGAAGTATTCAAAGCATTTCCATAATTCTTGAAACCCTTCTTCAGGGGTTTCAAAGAAATCAGGATCAGTTATTCTCTCGACTGTATCGGACCAATGAATGAGTTTAAGGCGATCTTCTTGCGGGACATCGAATAAAGTAGCCAACATTCTACTTGTTAATTCAATGGACACTTGATCGACCCAATTGAAGCTCTCTCCATCAGGCAAATCATCTAGTACTTTTTGTGTTCTCGCTCGAATTAGCTCTTCAAATTTTGTTAAATGAGCCGCAGTAAACATCGGAGCAACAACTTTTCTTTGTTCTGTATGTTTAGGCCTATCTGCCATGATGAACATAGGTAAATGAAATATCGCATCGGGTGGCTCAGACATAGGTTGACCGCCGAGTCTGATTCCGCCATTCATAATATCGGAAGAGAACCTTTCGTGGTCCATATCAATGGCCTTAACATCTTCGTATTTGGATATTGACCAATAAGAACCCGCTTGACTCTCTTCAGTAAAATGCACGGGATCTTCTTCTCTTAATCTTTTGAATACATCTAGGTCCAGATGTTTTCCAAACCAATCATTATTTGCTGGATTGATTTTATCTAAGTCTACTTTGTAGGGGTCAATATCGTCAGGGAGACCCCATTTAGCTTTTAAGTCAGCATTCGATATGTTCTCTATGTCTATTTCGTTGTTATCTGGTTTTGCACTCATATTTTTCCCCAAAAGAGCATTATGTCAAAAAGGATGTAATGATTGGTATAAAACTCTCATTTTTTAATAAATAAGATAATTTTTTTTAATTTAAATTAAAATAGTCATATGGTCTTCTTTTTATTCTTTTTTTTAGTATTTTTCTTATTACCAAAATTTTGGCTTTCTTATTCTATGAAAAAAGGTGATAAAGAACTCGTCAATATGCCTTTCAATGCAGAAGAATTTGGAAAGCTCATCCTTAAAGAAAATGATCTAACAGGAGTTAAGATAGAAGAAACTCAGGCAGTAGATCATTATGATCTTAACGATAGGACGGTAAGGGTGAAGGAAGGCCGGCTTGAGAAAAAAAGTTTAACCTCTTTAACGATTGTGTGTCATGAAATAGGACATGCCATACAGCACAATGAGGAATATGAGCCTTTGGTCCAAAGAACTAATTTAGTGCAGAAAACACAATGGATATCGCGTCTAGGGGGCGTGATACTATACAGTGCCTTGCCTTTGATACTGGCAACAGGCTCTTTTGGATTTATAAAATTATCTTTGTTACTAGTAATTTGTTCAGTGCTAGTGGGAGTTTTAATTCACCTAATTACATTGAATGTGGAGATTGATGCCAGCTTCAATAGAGCTATGCCTATTCTTAAAGAAAAGATTCCTGAGGAATACCATGCCCAATGTAATAACGTTTTAAAAGCAGCTGCTTTTACTTATGTTATTGGTGCCCTGACAAGTTTCTTGTCCCTTCGATATTTGTGGCTTCTCATTTCGAGAGTACGTTAGAAATTTAATCTAACTTCTCTTCAAAGTCACAGACCATTTTAGCCTCAACAGATCCAAGAACAGCCAAGTTTACTTTTGCACGTCCTTCCATAGATCCGGAAACTAGACATTTCTCAAGACTTTCTTGAATAATCTCTCTAACAATTTGAGTTAACTCCTCAACTGTTAAGTCACTAACTGTTTTTTCCTCTGTTGATAAGATATTGAAGCTTACTAGTAAAATTGCACAAATTAATTTCTTTTTCATATTTTTATTTAGTATTTTCTTTTATAAATTTTTCAGCACTTGCAAATATGTTCTTCTTTCTCACAGGATCCAGTCTGTCTAAAGTTCTGGTGAGAAAGCTCATTCTGGCGTTCTTTTCGAAGAAGTTTCTATGTTTCTCTGTAAATCTCCAATAGAGTCCATCAACGGTATCATTCCATTCTCCTTTTCTATAATTGCTCATTTTCATCATATAGTTGGAACCGCATGTGTAAGGTTTAGTAGACATTAATCCACCGTCTGCAAAGGTTGCCATGCCGTATACATTAGGGACCATTACCCAATCTGATGAATCAACGTACATTTCCATAAACCATTTATAGATTTCATCAGGATGAATTTCGCACATATTCATTAGATTACTGATAATCATCAGCCTTGGTATATGATGATTGTAGCCGTCTTTAAGAACACTTTTTATGCAATCATCAAGAGGAACAATACCAGTCGTTCCGTCATACCAATTTTTGGAGAGTTTGTTGCTATGATTCCAATAGTTACTTTGAAGTTGGAATTCACTTTGATCTTGATATATACCTCTTATAAATTCTCTCCATCCTATTAACTGCCTTATGAACCCTTCCAAGGAATTCAGAGGTACTTCAAATTTACTTATATGTTTATTAATAGATTTTAAAATTTCCTTAGGAGTTATAAGTCCTAGGTTTAAAGAAGAACTAATGCAACTATGAAAAAGAAAATTTTCTTCATTCAACATTGCATCTTCATATAAACCGAAGTTATTGAATTTTATTTCTAAAAAGTTTTTAAAATGTTTATTGGCTTGTTCTCTTGTTACTGGAAACCAAAAATTTTCTAATAATCCTGGATGATCAGAAAAATATTTTTCAATGATCTGGACAATATCATCGTGATGCTTTGATTTTTGATAGGAGGGTTGAATAGGCAGTTCTATATCTTTTGGAAATTTTTTTCTATTTTCTTCATCAAAAGACCACTTGCCGCCTTCTGGATTACCTTCTTCATCAACAAGAAGATTTAATCTTTGTCGAGATTTCTTATAGAAATTAGCCATCCTGTATTTACTAGTATCTCCTTGAAATTCTCTTAATTCCTCTCTTGAAAAGAGAAACATAGGTGACTTGATAAATTCTATTTCTATTTCAATCTCATTAAAGTAATCGATAGTTTCTTCCTCGAAGAGTTTATCCTCAATTTCGTATATATTAATTTTGTCAAAACTATGTTCTCTTAGAAAAGCACCAAAATTATCAAAGTAACTTTTTGAGACTTCCAGGGTCTCTAGTTTGTTGTAGTGAACATTTATGCCTTTATCTATTAATGTATCTTTGTACTCCCTCATAGAAGTCAAAAATAGATAGAGCTTCAATTTATGATGTTTTTGGTATGTACATAGTCCAAAATCCTCAGACATATATACATCTGTGCAACCTTTTTCCAATAACTCGTCTGGATTGAAAAGTTGATTACCTAGAATTAAAAAGAGATTTCTACCTTTCTTGGATGGCATTGCAGAATGTTGGGCGCAAAAGTATTCAAATTAGTTCAAACGGTACTTGAAGTTAATTTGAAAATCATTATTTTGTTCAAAATATTGATTATCAGCAAAATCATCTCGAACAGGCTGCTTTAAGAAATCTATAGAAAATTTCTTTTCAACTGTCTCGTCGGTGAAATCGGCTTCTTCAGAATCATCACCACTATTCATGACGAAATAGGCGATTAGCCCTACTGCAACAATTGCACCTGCAGCAGAGCTTCCACCATATCCACCACCACCATCATCACCTGAAGAAGGATTTTCACTTCCCCCATGATAACTAGCAAAAGCCAGATTCGAAGTTATTGAGAACAATAATATAAATAAGTATTTCATAAATGTTTCCTTATATTTGTCCTGAGCGTCCAAGTTCGTAACCGAAAATGTAAGTGCCCTTACAATTCGTAGAACCAAGCAAAGCAGATTATTTAGTTGAGCAGCGAGCAACACTGAGTGTTAATGTGAATTATAAATTGTTCTTCCAGTTATTAATATATGAATTTCATTTTTATTGAATTTTTTTGAATTAAAAACCTATGATAATATGTCAAAAATTTTTAATAATTAATGCAAAAAAACGAACAGATGCGCCTGCTAAAAGGCTTAATGCATCACTTAGATAATAAAACCAATATCGATGCTGGGGGTATAATTAGAACTCCTGCAGATACTTACACGTCGGAAGAAAGATTCGATATGGAGTGGAATACCTTTTTTCAAGATTATCCTCAAATAGTAGGCATGTCTGGCGACCTTCCTGGACCAGATACCTTTATAACAACCGAGGATTTTGGAGTACCCGTCCTTGCTACGAGGAATAGTAGAGGAGAGTTCAAAGCTTATGTGAATGTATGCGCACACAGAGGTGTAATCATTGAAGATTCATTGAAAGGAAATAAATCTAAATTTTCCTGCCCTTTTCATGGCTGGACATACAATAACGAAGGCTCTTTGATTGGATATCCAAAAAAAGATCAATTCGGTGATATAGACAAAGACTGCTATAAACTTAAAGAACTACCCTCAAAAGAAAAATATGGTTTCCTCTGGGTACATCCTTCTCCTAATGGAATTATAGACCTTGAAGAATTGTTAGGGGAAAGGTTAATAAATGAATTTAGCTCTTGGCGTTTTTCAGACTTAATTTTTGCTAACGAGGACATATATGAAACCAATATGAACTGGAAGCTGGCTATAGATACTTTTGGTGAAACATACCATTTCTCGGTTCTCCACAAAGACTCTCTTTTTCAGAGTTTCCATGGAAATTGTCAAATGTTTGATAGTTTTAATAGGAATGGCAGGTTAATTCTTTGTAAGAGAGATATAGATCAGATGAGGGAATTACCGGAGAAAGAATGGGATATATGCAAAGGTTCTTTACCTGTTTATTATTTGTTTCCAAATATAATTTTTATTCCCACAACCGAAGGGGCATTTTTAGTAAGAGAATATCCGGCTGAAAATTCACCTCACAAGAGTTTCTCAAAAATCTCTTTTTACTTTTACCCACATATTTTAGAACACATTAAAGAGCTCGAAAAAAACGGAATTAATGGCAGAGAATTGCTCGAGCAACAATACAATGGTTTCGCATCAGTCATTAGAGACGAAGATTATTTAGTTGCAGCTTCCTCTCACAGAGGTTTGATGACTGGTTCCCTAGATTATCTAACTTTTGGCAAAAATGAGCCTGCTCTTCATCATTATCATAATACATATCGTGAGGCTTTAGGCCTTCAATCATTACCTCTAGAAGAAGCTTAGAGAGTGAATATTCTCGAAGTTAGAGATTTAGAGAAGTCTTATCCTGACCCCGAGTCTGATAAATACTTAAAAGCTGTTGATGGTATTTCTATTACACTAGAAGAAGTCCAAATTTATGGAATATTGGGACCTAATGGGGCAGGGAAAACTACTACATTAGAAATGATGGAAGGTTTAACTGACATAGACGGAGGTTATGCTGCTGTGAATGGAATAAATGTTGCAGATAATCCCTTTGCAGTTAAAGAGATCATAGGAGTGCAACTTCAATCAAATGAATATTTCGATTCCTTAAGCCTTAAAGAATTACTGGTACTTTTCGGCAAGCTTTACCAAAATAATGTTGATCCTAAACATCTCCTTAACAAAGTAGACCTTTTAGAAAAGATAAACTCAAAACCAGAAGAGCTGTCAGGCGGTCAGAAACAGAGATTTTCCATTGCATGTGCTTTAGTCAATGAACCTAAAGTTCTTTTTCTCGATGAGCCAACTACTGGCTTAGATCCTCAAGCCAAACATAATCTCTGGGAGCTAATAAAAGAATTAAACCTTTCAGGAATGACAATTATTCTTACAACTCACAATATGGAAGAAGCAGAGAACCTTTGCCACAAAGTAGCCATTATGGATAAAGGCAGGATTATAATTGAAGGAAATCCTAAAGATTTAATACACAAATACGATCAAGAGGATGGGAATCTTGAGAATGTTTTTTTGTCATTAATTGGCAAAGAGCTTAGAGATTAAATGATTACTTCCTTGCAGTTGCATTTATCCAAGGTTTTTTTAAAGATATTCTTAAGAAATAGACAGGCTATTTTATTCAGTCTTTTTTTCCCACTCATATTCATCGGAGCCTTTTCTTTTTCAGGAAGTGAACCCCAGCCATTTCTTATTGGAGTAGAAGATAAATCTAATTCACCTTTTTCTTCTAAATTTATAGAAAACTTAGAACAAGAAGATTTATTTACTTTGATAAATGGAGATTTTGAAAACCTCAAAATATCTCTGCAAGAGGGCGAGGTAGACGGATTTATTGTGATTCCTGAAAATTTTGAAGAAATCGAAAATTTAGATGCATTGAAATTTTATGTAGATGCTTCACAAGTCAGACAAGCAAGTATTATCAAGCAAGCCATAGATAGATCTCTTGTTTCTATAGAACGGAATATAAGAAATATGTCTCCTTTATTTTCTGTTGAATTGGAAGATGTAAAATCAAGAAATCAAAGATATATAGATTTCTTACTTCCTGGATTATTAGCTTTTATGATCATGAACTTGAGCATAGCTGGATCAGGATTCAATATTGTGGAATATAGAAGAAGAGGAATACTTAAACGATTATTTGTAACACCGATCAGACCTAGAGACTTTATGATTGGTATTGTTTTAGCCAGAATGGCCATTGTTCTAGTTCAACTTTCGGTTGTTTTATCTATAGCATTAATTTTATTAGATATAAATATTATTGGTAGTTATATTTCGTTTTATTCTGCTGTGATTCTAGGAACTCTTATTTTTTTATGTATAGGCTTTGCACTTGGAAGCCTTGCAAAGACTCAAGAAGGTATCAGGCCCATTGTAGGTTTAGTTACATTTCCACAGGTTATTCTATCTGGAGTATTTTTTCCTATCAGCTCAATGCCCGAATTAGTTCAACCAATTGTTTACTCTTTACCGCTAAGTTCAGTTGTATCCTCTTTAAGAGAAATTGCTAATGATGGTGCAAGTCTTTTCTCTTTAAGTACCTCAACTATAGGGCTCGTCATCTGGGTACTGATTGCTTTTTTTATTTCAATAAGATTCTTTGTCTGGAAAGAAGTGGCTAGATAATCATTCATATTTAAAAAATATCCTTATAAAAGAGTTAAAATAGAAATATTCCATAAATCTCATTAAAGAAGGCAAAAAATTGTTCCAAAGTGTTAACCATAAGAATCCACGAAAATTATTAAATTCATGGGAAGCTCAAGCTTTAGCCACTTTGACAGCAAAGAATTTACCGAATTCTTTCAAGGCAGTCTCAGAGATTATGCATGATGAAACAAAAGATATTGAAGTGCGAACAGCATCAGAAATACTCTTTTGGGGAAGAGTTTGGCGCCAATCTAAGACTAAAGAAGAGGTAGTAACTTCATGGGAAAGAATCTTAAGATTGATAAAGCACTCTAACTATCAAGGAATAGCTACCTTCGATGAAGGTAAGGCATCAATGGAAGGATTTGATGAAAGAGTAGATTTACCTGTTACGGAAAGGATTCAAGAGCTTACTGAAGAGGGTTTGTCACCAGAAGAAATCATTATGCGAGGTTTTAGTTTTGAAAAGGTAAATGAAGCTTTAAAAAATGGCTCATAGTAAACTAACACTAGAAACAAAAATTTGTGCTAACTGCAAAAGACCTTTTTCATGGAGAAAAAAATGGGAAAGGAATTGGGAAGAGGTAAGATTTTGTAGTCAGAGATGTAAAAGAGAGGGGAAATGTTAAGAGTGGACAAAATTATATTGGCAATACTAGCTATTGAGCATTTAGGATTTGGCATCTATGGCTTTTATTCTCCAGAAGGTATTGCTGAACTAACTGGCTATGCACTAAATAGTGAATTTGCTTATTCCGAAATAAGGGCTTACTACACTTTAATTTCAGGATTAGGACTTATGGCCTTTTTGGCAATCTTCTTTCATAAGCTCGCAAGGCAAACCTATATCCTTTATTCGTTCATGTTTGGTTGTATTTTCCTAGGAAGGCTTGCTAATTATCTTCTCACTGGCCAGATGGACAATTCTATTATGATTGCCATGATTGCAGAGGTCTTGGTGATAGTCTTATCGCTTTGGAGACTTGCTTCTTCTAAAAATAGATCCGCTGCAGAAGTCTAAATGAGCTCCAATACCATCACACTTATATTTTGCTTAGGCGGTATAACTTTTCTGTTAAATTGGTTGCTGATACTTCATTGGTATTTCAAAAACAATTCATTACAAATAACTAACAAAATCCAGCTTACAAGAATCTTCTTGGTCTATTTGTTTATTTCCATTTTTGGAGTTTTAACGACTGGTGTTATATTTGTTTCGGCTTTGATGTTTTCCCACGGTTAAAGAATTTAAAAGTATGGACAATAAATATTCACTTGATAATTTTTCGAGACCTAACTTAGAGCTACCAAAAGAAAATTCTAAGCTGCTTCTTCATAGTTGTTGCGCACCTTGCGCAGGTGAAATAATGGAAGCCGTTGCAGCATCGGATATTGAAACTACTGTTTATTTTTACAATCCTAATATTCATCCCGTTGAGGAATATGAAATAAGAAAAGATGAGAATAAAAGATTTTGTGATGCCTTAGGATTTAAATTTATTGATGCTGATTATGATAAAGAAAATTGGTTCGAGCGCATAAAAGGTTTTGAGAATGAACCCGAAAGAGGGGAGAGATGCACAAAATGCTTTGATATGAGGTTTGAAAGATCAGCGCTATATGCCAGTGAAAATGATTATGCTGTTTATGCCACAACACTAGGTATATCAAGGTGGAAAGATATGAAACAAATAAATGATTCCGGTCTTAGAGCAGCAGAAAGGTATGACCAAGTCAGTTATTGGGATTTTAATTGGAGAAAGCAAGGAGGTTCCTCAAGAATGATTGAAATCTCTAAAAGAGAAGAGTTTTATCAGCAAGAATATTGCGGTTGCGTTTACAGTTTAAGAGATACCAATAAATGGCGTAAGGAGAACAACAGGCCGAGGATAAAACGCGGTATAAAATATTACAATATTTCATGAAACATATTGTCGCGATTGGTGGCGGGGGTTTTGGAAGAAATCCAGGTGAAGGTTTAATAGAGCAATATATTTTGGATCAGACTGGTAAGGATCAACCAAATATATGCTTTATACCAACTGCAACAGGAGACAATGAAGCTTACAAGGTTAATTATTACAGTACTTTCTCAAAGTTGAACTGTAATCCAGTTCATTTAGATTTTTTTAAAAGAACTCCAGATCTTGAAAAGTTAATAGGTGAGCAAGATGCTATCTTTGTTGGGGGTGGTAATACTAAGAGTATGTTGGCCGTCTGGAAAGATTGGGGATTGGATAACTTGCTTCAAAAAGCTTACGAAGCTGGAGTTGTTATGAGTGGAGTCAGTGCTGGTGCTAACTGTTGGTTTGAAAGAGCCGTGGTTGACTCTTGGGAAGATGAGCTAAAGATTATTGATTGTATGGGATTTGTAAAAGGAAATTTTTGTCCACATTATGATGAAGAACCTCAGAGAAGACCTTCTGTTAAATCTTTTCTTGAAGAGGATATTATTAAAGCTTGTTACGCTTCTGAAGGTAATGCAGCACTTCATATCAAAGATGATAGTGATTATTTGTCTGTTGATTTCGGCAAACAAAAACAGTCTTATCTAGTTTCACTCGCCCAAGGGAAAGTATCAGAAGTGGCTTTTGAAACTCTTTCTTTGAAGGCCTAAAAACTTAAAAGTAATCTCTCAAAAGTATATAACTCCTGTTAGAATGCCTGAGTTCTATGGACCGGTAGTTCAGTTTGGTTAGAACGCCGCCCTGTCACGGCGGAGGTCGCGAGTTCGAGTCTCGTCCGGTCCGCCATTCTTTTCTTTAAGGGTTAACACATAAATAAATTATCAATAGAATAAAGATATGAAAATCTTATTTCTTGTTGGTGCGCTATTAGTTTCTCAAGTTTCCAACGCTGAATACTTAGAGAGTCTTAAAATAAAAAGAGTAGTCGATGGAGATACTGTGCATGTCTTTTATCAAGATGAGGTTTATAAAATCCGACTCACAGAGATCGATGCGCCTGAAAGAGATCAACCTTATGGGGCCAATTCAACCGAATATTTAAAAGGTCTTTTGAACGAGGGGAGGGTTGATGTTGATATCTCTGGGACAGATAGATATGGAAGAAAACTAGGAAGATTGTATTGGCAAGGGATGGATATTAATCGTGAACTTGTATCAGCTGGTTATGCTTGGGTATACGATAAATATGTTACAGATAATTCATTTTATGAAAACCAATCAAAAGCAAGGAATTCAAAAAAAGGCTTATGGGAAGATCAAAATCCACTAGAACCTTGGAATTGGAGAAAGTTAAAAAACTAATTTTTGAAAGGAAGCTTATTTATCTAAAAATTGTTAAGGCAATCTAACCCATTTATAATATCTCTACGGAGAATCTCATGAAATGGTCCTACACAAACGGAAAGCTTAATGTCAGCTCAGAAGATATCGATCAACAGTTCACATTGCAAGAACTCATTGAAGAAGCTTCTAGACATCAAGCGTATAGAAAAAAAATAGTAGCCTTATTTCTAGTAATCTCGTTAATTTTATTTTTTATGCAGGGCTATGGAGGAGATATACCATCAAACGCGTCTACTTATTTTTATATAGGATATTTATCGACACCACTGATCATTTCAGGTTTTATCTCTTCTATCTGCTATGTACTTATGAGAAAACCTCCCAAGCAAGTAAGACGACTTTACAAATATTTTAAAGATCAGTAGAACGTTCTAGCAGAACCTCCGTCTACCTGCACGGCCAGACCTGTCATATAATTTGCCTTCTCAGAAGCCAAAAAAGTTATCAATCCTGCTAATTCTTCAGCTTCGCCAACTCTTTTCATTGGAATATTATCGGCAATGGTTTTTTCTATTTCTTCTTTACTTAAACCAGAAGAAGAAGATTGAGATTCTAAGATCGCTTCCACTCTTTCTGTCTTCGTATAACCAGGACAAACAGTATTGACAGTTATGCCATGAGCAGCTACTTCATCTGATAGTGCTTTTGCCCATCCCAGGACACCCATTCTTAGGCTGTTAGATAGGAATAATCCGTTTACAGGAGTTTTTACTGATACCGAGGAAATATTAATTATACGCCCCCAGCCATTCTCTCTCATGTTAGGTATTACTGCTCTTGAAAGACGAACTGAAGACATCATTGTTGAATTGAATGCATTTTGCCAATCTTCATCAGAAATTTGCTCAAATGAACTTGGTGGTGGCCCCCCAGTATTATTTACCAGTATATCGACTGACCCAAGGCTACTTTCGACTTCTTGAAAGAACTCATTAATCTCCTCTGCTGAATCAAGATTAACCTTTAAAGATACTACTTTGATATTTTGCTCAGTCCTTTCAAGTATTTCATCTTTAACTTTATTAATTTTATTTAAATCTCTTGAACAAATTGCTAGGTTTACTCCCTCCATTGCTAGGTCTATAGCAGCTGCCTTACCCAACCCTTGGCTAGAGGCGCAAACAATTGCATTTTTGTTTTTAAGATTTAGATTCATACTTAAAATTTACAGTTAACCCTTATATTAATCAAATTATTCAGTATGATTGCTATCAATAAATTTACAGGGAAAAATATGCTCAAATCTAAATCTATTTTCTTTTTTATATTATCTTTATTTAGTTTATCTATCGTTTCAAGTTCATACGAAGCTGATCAAGCCAATATGTCATATGAAAGGCTACAGAAAATAGCACCTACTTTGAGTGAATTGTATCTAAAGAAAGGAAAATTCCCCGGTTTTATCTCTGCTATAGCTAGAAAAGGTAAAGTTGTTCATTACGAGACAATTGGCTTTGCAGATATAGAAACCGGTGAAAGTCTAAAAAAAGATTCTCTTTTTAGAATTTACTCTATGAGCAAACCAATCACTGGAGTAGCGCTTATGGTACTCCTAGAGGAGGGGAAAGTTAGGCTAAATGATCCTGTTTCACTTTACATACCAGAATTTGCTGAAACAAAAGTCCTTGTTGTCGAAGAAGATGGTTCCACAAACCTCGTCGAACAAACCAAAAAAATGACTTTAAGGGATCTCGCAACCCATACGTCAGGTTTGGCTTATGATTTTACTGCTAATGAGCAGCTCGCAAAAATATATAGAGAAAAGAATTTAAGTCCTTACTTTTCTATAAATAATGTAACTGAAGACAGTTTCAAAAACGGAATAATTGCCGCAAGTAAACCCTTTGAGAATATATGTAGTTTTACTGAAACATTAGCAACTGAAGCTCCACTAATGCATCAACCTTCAGCTAACTATACATATTCAGTTGGAATGGATGTTTTAGGTTGTGTAGTCGAAAGAGCCTCAGGAATAAGATTTGATAAATTTCTTGAAGAAAAGATTTTTAATCCATTAAATATGAAGGATACTTTCTTTTCGGTGCCTGAATCAAAAAGAGACAGATTCACAACTTTATATGCCGAGGTAAAAGATCTTAGAAGATACTTCCCTGAACTTGATAAAAGATTGCCTGAAGACTTAACAATGTTGAGAGTAGATGGAAAGCAAAATAGTGCGTACTTTCAGGAGGCTACCGTTTTTGATGGAGGTTCAGGCTTAGTTTCTTCAGCAGAAGATTATCTAAAATTTGCACAAATGCTTCTGAATGGAGGCAAGCTTGGTGATGTAAGGATTATTAGTCGTAAATCAGTTGAACTTATGTCTGGCAATCATTTGCCAGATACCTTTTCTTCAGATGCATATTTAGAAACTGCAGGAGGATACAGGCGAGGAGCGGGAATCGGCTTAACAGTAGGGGTTTTAACTGATCCAGCTAAAGCCGGACAGTATGGTTCAAAAGGAATGTTTTTTTGGGGTGGGGCTGCGTCGACCATCTTCTGGATAGATCCGAAAGAAGAACTTGTGGCTGTTCTCATGACTCAAGTCTTAGGAAGTTCAGAATTATTGAGAGAAACATATTCGGCATTAGTCTATCAAGCCATAGATGATTAATTAATCGTTCTTTATAATGGTATTACAAAGATCTATATACGCTAAATAGCTTTGATTATGAAAAACCTCTTTATCTACCTTTTGAGCATAACTTTCATGGGACAAATCAAGTCCATAGATCTTCCTATCATCGAATATCAATCTATCAATCATCCGGTTATAGGCGATCAAGGGATGGTTGTTTCTCAAAGAATGATTGCTAGTGAAGTCGGAGCTTCTATTTTGAGACGAGGTGGAAATGCAGTAGATGCAGCAGTAGCTACAGGGCTAGCCTTAGCAGTTGTATTACCTAGAGCAGGAAATATTGGAGGTGGTGGCTTTATGGTTATACATCTCAAAGATCAAGATAAGAGTTTGACCATAGATTACAGAGAAAAAGCACCAGCTGCTGCCTCACGAGATTTATTTCTGGATGAAAATGGGGATTACGACAGAAACAAAGCTCAGTTTTCTCTTTTATCAGCAGGTGTTCCAGGTTCTGTAGCTGGTTTCTATCATGCTTTAACCAAATACGGCACGCTTACTTGGCAAGAAGTGATGGAACCATCCGTTAAATTAGCAGAAGAAGGTTTTAAAATCCCTCATGACTTAGCAAATACACTAGCTTCAAAACGTTATAGAGAAAGATTATCTTCTGATCCTGCTGCCTCTAAAGTCTTTTTTAAATCAGATGGTAGTCTTTATGAGGCTGGAGAAATTCTGATACAAACAGACCTTGCATCTACCCTCAAACAAATAAGCAAATACGGTCCTGATGCTTTTTATCGCGGAGATATAGCCAAGCTTATTGTCAAAGAAATGGAAACAAATGGTGGCTTGATTACTCTTGAAGATTTGGATAATTACAACATAGTTGAAAGGCAACCACTCACTGGAAATTATAGAGATTTTAAAATTGTATCTATGCCGCCTAGCAGCTCAGGTGGAACTCACTTAGTACAAATGTTAAATATGCTTGAAGAGTTTCCCATCAGAGAAATGGGCTTTGGAAGTTCAGAAGGTATTCACATTCTCGCTGAGATTATGAAAAGAGCATATGCGGATAGAAGTAAGTATTTGGGTGATAGTGATTTTTATGAAGTACCTTCAAGCCTTACAAGTAAAGAATATGCAAAATCATTGAATTTAGACATTTCCAAGGACAAAATAACTCCTTCAAGTGAGGTTTCTCCTGGCGATCCTTATCCATATGAAAGCCCTGATACAACTCATTTTTCTGTTATGGATGCTTACGGAAATGCTGTCTCTAATACATACACCATTAATTTTTCTTATGGTTCGGGAAAGATGATTCCAGGAACGGGGATGCTAATAAATAATGAAATGGATGATTTCTCATCCAAGCCAGGAACGCCTAACGGATACGGATTACTCGGATCTGAAGCTAATGCAATTGAAGGGAATAAAAGACCTCTTTCGTCTATGACTCCAACAATTATTTTTAAAAATGATGAGCCTTATGTAATTTTAGGGAGTCCGGGAGGGAGTAGGATTATTACTACAGTACTGCAAGTCGCTATTAATGTGATGGATCATGATATGAATATAGCTCAAGCAGTTCACAGCCCGCGCATTCATCATCAATGGTTACCTGAAGTATTGATGATAGAAAAAGGATTTGGTATTGATACTGAAACGCTTTTAAAGCAAAAAGGTTATAGATTATATCCCTCATCAACAATGGGCAGTGTTCAGGCGATTATGAAAGAGGGTAATTATTTCTACGGTGTGGCCGACCCAAGACGACCTAGTTCTGGAGTTGCAACTCCTTAAAATAACTTCATGATTAAAAGTTATTTAGCTTATCTTCTTCTATTATTAGTTTCTTTTGAAGGCCTATCCCAAACAAGAACTCAAACAACTCTAGATTACCAAAATAGAATCCATCCAGAGATATCCAGTGACTTTATGGTGGTGTCACAAAATACTCATGCTACTAAGGCAGGTTATGAAATACTTAAGAAAGGAGGAAACGCCGTAGATGCATCAGTTGCTGTTGGCTTTGCTTTAGCTGTTACTCTTCCTAGAGCAGGAAACCTAGGAGGTGGAGGATTCGTTTTAATTTATGACAAAGAGAAAGATGATGTCACTTCAATAGATTATCGATCTGCAGCTCCAAAATCAGCAACAAGTGATTTATTTGTCCAAGATGATAGTGTTGTAAGGTCTGGTCACCTTGTAAATGCAGTGCCTGGATCTGTAGCCGGTCTACTTAAAGCTCATCAGGATCATGGAACTATGCCGTTAGCAGACTTGCTGATGCCTTCCATAAGACTGGCAAGAGATGGCTTTGAAGTTACTCGTGATTTTAATTATGTTTTAGAGTGGGGAAAAGAGTCCATGCTCTCCAATGAGGCTTCTAATAATAAGTTCTATAGTATTAATGAAGATCCTCTTGAAATTAAAAGCATTTTTAAACAGCCTAACTTGGCCAAAAGTTTGTTTATGATTAGTAAGAAGGGTGCTGATGTATTTTATAGAGGTGAAATAGCTAAATGGATTTCTGAAGAATCTTTAGCCAATGGAGGATTAATAACTCTAGAAGATATGGCTTCTTATGAAGCTAAATACAGAGAGCCTATTGTGACTTCCTATAGAGGTTATAAAATAATTTCTATGGCTCCGGCAGCTAGTGGAGGCTTAGTTTTACTGCAAACTTTAAATATTTTAGAAAATTTTGATTTAAAAGATTCAGGACATAATTCAGCTAAAACAATTCATATTCTTTCTGAAGCAATGCAAAGAGCCTATGCGGATAGAGCGGAGTATCACGGAGACCCTGATTTTTATGACGTACCAATTAAGCAGATTTTAAGTAAACAATATTCTAAAGACTTATCTGACCAAATAAGTGGAATGAGAACTCCTGATGGACAGATTTATGAGGGTGATCTAAAGAAATATGACGAGAGTCCAGATACAACACATTTCTCGATTATAGATTCCAAGGGGAATGCTGTTTCAAATACCTACACCTTAGGTTCTTCATTTGGTTCCGGAGTAACCATCAAAAAAGGCGGTTTCCTAATGAACAATCAAATGAGAAACTTTTCTCATTTTTACGGAAGAGACGATATGCAATATGGTACAAGTGAGGCCAATAAACTTGAACCCGGTAAGAGAATGATAAGCACACAAACACCTACACTTGTTTTTGAGCCTAATGGTGATCTTTTTATGATTTTAGGCTCACCTGGGGGTGGTCGAATTCCTAATATCATTACTCAAGTCATTAGTAATGTTATTGATCATGAGATGAGTTTTACTGAAGCAATGATAGCCCCTAGGATTAATCAAAGATTAGAAGGTAATCTTCAACTAGAGACTGGTTTTAGTCCGGATACTATTAGTTTGCTCATCGACAGAGGTCACAAAGTTGAAAGATCTAATACTATGGGCAGTGTGCAAGCTATCTTTTTAGATCAAGGAAATATATTTGGAGTGGCTGATACCAGAAGACCGGGAGCTCTAGCGAAAGGCAATTAAAGAAGAAAGTAGGGAACAGAAACAACTGCAACAAAAGAGACAATAATTATTCCCAAGATATTTATCAGAAATCCTGCTCTAGCCATTTGGGGAACTCTTATTAAACCTGATCCAAAAACAATTGCGTTAGGAGGTGTTGCTACAGGTAACATAAAGGCACAGCTAGCTGCCAAACCTACAGCAGCAGTCAATAGAATAGGATTAAAATCTGACTGAATTGCAACTGCTGCTACAACAGGAAGAAAAGTAGCTGTCGTGGCCAAGTTGGATGTAAGTTCTGTCAAAAATAAAATCATTGTGACCACTAAAACAACAAGCAATACTAAATTAATACCTTCCGGAAGTAGATTGCCCATCCATATAGCTAGACCGGTAGTTTGAACTGCATTTGCAAGACTAAGACCGCCTCCAAATAATACTAAAAGACCCCAAGGAACATTCTCTTGCGCGTCTTGCCATTCTAATAACCCACCTTTTTTTTCTTTATCTCCGCTCGGAACAAGAAATAAGGCCAATGAAGCAATCATTGCTATACCGGCATCAGAGAGGCCTTCAAGAAAAGTAATATTATCTATCAGAGTTCTAAACATCCATGCAGCAGCCGTAAGAATAAATACCAATAAAACTTTATATTCAGGACCTCTTAAAGAGCCTAATTCTTCTTTCATATCTGATAAAAGTGCGATTGTTTCAGTGGAAGTTTCAAATTTAACTTTAAAAATTATTCTGGTTAAGATCAACCAACTGCAAGGCAACATTACAGCACTTAATGGAACTCCAACTTTCATCCAATCTACAAAGCTGATATCCAATCCATAGTTATCTGCCATGAAGGCTGCCAGCATTCCATTTGGACCTGTGCCAATTAGAGTCGACATGCCTCCGATAGTAGCTCCATATGCAATTCCCAGGAGCAAGGCAAGTTGGAAATTCTCCGTTTCTTTTTCGCTCAAACCCTTAACGGTTTCTTTTACAACTGTAATTACAGCAAGACCAATAGGTAAAAGCATAATAGTTGTAGCTGTATTCATTACCCACATACTTATAACAGCAGCAGTTACCATGAAGCCTAGTATCAGAGATGCACCATTTGATCCTGCATTATTCAGGACGAATAAAGCTATTCTTTTATGTAGATTCCATTTTTGGATAGCAGTAGCAATAAGGAATCCTCCGAGGAAAAGATAGACAATCTTATTAGCATAAGGATTGGCTGCATTTTGAATATCAACTATTCCCATCAAAGGAAATAATGCTAACGGAACTAGAGCAGTTACTGCTACAGGAACTGCTTCAGTTGCCCACCATGTACCCATTAGTAAAAATATAGCTGCAGTTCTATGGGCTTCACTTGAAAGACCTTCAGGAGTAGGGAGAGCAAGAACTATTAATGCTATCAAAAGCCCAAGAACAAAGCCTTTATTTTCAAGTAAGAAATTCATATATATATTCTAAATAAAAAAGGGAGTAATAACTCCCTTTTTACATTTACCAACTATTACATTTTTAGCCTAAAGTCTAAGTAATAATTTCTTCCATAGTCTTGATGAGCATCAGCAAAGAAGCCATAAAATCTATCAGCTAATGGCGCTCTTTCATCATCAATATTTTTTACTGCTAGCTTAATACGCGCATCATAATCACCTATTTCAAAATTATAATAAACTGATGCATTAACTGTTCTCATTGACGGGATCATATAACGAGTACCATCAGACCTCGTTTCACTGCTTTGATAAAATTGACCTTTTTTTAGACTGGAAATTTGTGCACCCCAATCTCCGTATCTGTAGTTAAGTTTCATACTCGTTTTCTTAACATAATTACCGTCTTGAAGAGCTAGATCACCAAAGCCTGATAAAGATACATCGAAAGGAATAATGCCACTGTCTTGAGCAGCGGCTAGTTGAGCATAAGTAGCTGTAGGTTCTTGAGTAAATTTATCAGTTTCTGAATGATTAACAGATAATTTAAATCTACCTATATCCGTATCAAGATCATAATAAACCCCCAGATCATTACCAGCGATAGTCCTTGTAGCTGCATTTGCATACGGATCGGTCACAATTTGAGCTTCTCCTACAGGACAAATACCGGCTGAAGAGAAAGCCGCTAATTCTGCTTCGTCATATGAGAAGTCAGTATCTCTAGTAACAAAAGGATTACTGTAATTTGAGCAATTACTGGTGCCAAAATTTATAAGATTTATTAAATCATTAACAACAACGTTACTTCTTCCCAGTAATACGATTGTATTTTCCTTTTTAATTTCCCATTCATCATAGGTAATTGTCAGCCCCTCTAAAATTTCAGGCGTCCATACAAAACCAACTGAATAATTATCTGACTCTTCAGGTTTCAAATCAGGATTACCTATTCTAAAACTTTGAATTGAATATCTGTCATCTAACGCAAAACTATTACTGCCTCCAACATACACTCCAACTGCATCATTAACACCACCATATCTTGTAACGTATAGCTGATTTTTTTGTATAAGATTAGGTACTCTAAAAGAGGTGGAAAAAGATCCTCTTAAAGAAAAGTTCTGTGAAACATTCCATCCTAGAGCAAATTTTCCGACAGTAGACGAGTCAGTATCATCAGGATCTTCATGACGAAGGGCTATTTGCGATTCAATGTTATTTGCAAGCGGTAGGATAAATTCAGCAAAAATGGAATTAGTTTCTCTTTCGCCGGTCGTATCTGCAGTAGGACTTGATCCTAAAACATCGCCAACAAATGGAAACGTTAGCCCCGTCACTATAGAAGTAAACCTTGTGGTTCCATCAAGCCTCGGGTCTCTATCATCAGAATACTTCTCTTTACGATATTCGAATCCCACTAACATGGCTACTGGACCAGCAGGAAGATTAAATATCTCAGGATTAGAAGCTTTGAAATCAAACGTGCTCAATTCACTAGTATCATCTCTAGATATATCAACTATCGCTGGTGCTAAGGCTGTCTTAACATCCGAAGAAAATATATTTATAGCATTGGATGTAGAATCAGCAAGACCGGCTTGAAGAAGGCTATTAGATAATCTATTTTGAGTAAAATCTTCTGACTCAGCCTTTGTACTAAGTATAGCTGTTTCCCAGTCCCAACCCGAATCTGTAGTTCCTCTTAAACCAATTAGAAAACGAGATGTCTCTTTTTCAACATTAATAATCCTTGGACCAATGTCAGGCCTCCAATTATCTATTCTTATGTTCTTATTAGAACTACTATTGTCAGAATTTATCCCCAATAAATTTGTATAGTAATAATCAGGACCTATATTTAATAACGCGGTTGAAAAGTCTCCTGCTGGTTCTTTTAATCTTCTATAGTCAGAGTTGTACTGACCTATTTCTGCAAAAAGCTCATTACCATTTTGAAGCTCATGATTTATAAAAATAAAAGTATTATCTCTTTCTAGCTCTCCTCTATAGTCTCTGAATTGACCGGGATTTATATAGTATTCTCCATTAGCAAGTGATGTAGTATCTACCCCCAGGCATGTGCCATAGCCTGTATCTAAGGAATCAGATCTTGAACATCTAGGATCTGTTGAAGGCATCATTTGGATTTCACCGGAGCCATCACTGTAATCAGTTGTTCCTCTGAGATCTAATTGAGCCCACTTGCCGGAATATCTATTGTTAAATGAACTGTCATTAGCCCATAGAGAGTCTGAAGGTATCCATTTTCTGTGATCTGAGTCACCCCATCTTGGATCTTCGGCCGCAGCTATAGAATCCCTGTCATAGAAATCAAACATAACTGAGATGTTTGTTCTTCCTTCATTTAAGTCCGCGCCATATTTTATTTGTACTCTTTCATCATTAGCAGCGAAATGATCATAGCCATTACCTCTGAAAGATACTTCAAATCCAGTGTAATCAGTATCTAGAACATTATTTACAACACCTGCGACTGCATCGGCTCCATAAATAGCTGAAGCTCCATCCTTTAATAACTCAACTCTATCTAGGGCATTTGATGGGATCAAATTTGAGTTCACTGACATTGTAGGAACAAAATCTCCACCTAGCAGTTCTGTTTGGTAGCCTGCATTATTCACTAAACGTCTTCCATTAAGTAAAACCAAAGTATTACCAACGCCCATATTCCTTAGGTTGTATGCTCCAACATCTCCCCTAGCAGAATTCACTCCGCCCGAATCAGACTCAGCTTCAGTGAAATAATTTACTCCTTGTTCAGCAATATTTTCCATCAGCTCCGTTCCATCTTCAGGGCCAATAGCATCAATGTCATCCGAAGAAAGGATAGTCACAGGCAGAACACCTGTTATTTTCGCACCTTTAATCTGAGATCCAGTTACGACTACTTCTTCAATTTCCTCATCAGCATGAAGTATTCCCATATTAATGAGAAGCCCAAATAACACCATTAAAGTAATTTTTTTCATATTTTTCCCCAATATGGACTGAACGCACGACTAATTTAATAAAACTTAACTCAAAAGTCACTAAAACTTGTATAGAATAAATCTCGTAAGTTATGGAAAAAAAATACATATTATCCATGGATGGAGGGGGTGTAAGAACATTAGCTTCGATTACATTTTTGAAGAGGCTTGAGATTGCATTAAAAACAAGAATTGCAGAAAAGTTTGACTACTTTATAGGGACTTCTGCAGGAGCTGTTTCATGTTTAGCTTTAGCTGTAAATGGGGCAAAAGTTATTGATCTAGAAGATATTTGGGCACCAAGAAATATAAATAGAACTATGAGTAATTCTTCCTGGGAAAGTAAATTTGGATTACTTCAAGGAAGACCTAAATACGATAATGTAGGCAAGCTTGTTGTCTTGAAGAAATATTTTGGTAAAAGCATCATGAAGGATGCAAAAAAACCCGTAGCAGTAACAAGTTATGACATAGAAAAACGTAAACCTGTTCTAATAAGGTCTTACTCTGAAGATGATAGACAAATAAAAATTACTGATGCGGCAAACGCTACCAGTGCTGCTCCAATTTATTTCCCAACAGCAAAAGTAGAAGATAGATACTTAATTGATGGAGCTATTGTAGCTAATAATCCAGTCCTTCATGGTTATGCTGAAGCTTCAAAATTATTTCCCAATACTGAACTGAAAGTTTTAAGTGTAGGTACAGGTCTTAGCAAAAGACCCTTAAAAGGTGAAGCTTCACAAAATTGGGGAGTTGTTGGATGGATGATGCATGATTTATTTGGCCTTATGGTTGAAAGTAGCCTTGACCATGAATTAGCAGGGGATTTGATTGGAGAAAATTATTTGAGAGTGAATTCTGCTCTAGGAACTGTTAATAGAAGGTTAGATGATAAAAGAGAAGCAAACATCAAAAAAGTAGTCGCAATGGGTGAATCTTGGTGGGAAGAGTTTGGAACAAAGGCAGTGAATCTGCTTACCTCATGAAAATTTATCTTTTCTGGTTATTACTCATCATTTCTCTGGTGGGTTGTGCAGTAAATCCTGTAACAGGTAAGCAGGATTTTGTGATGATTAGTGAGGAACAAGAGATTCAGATGGGCAGAGAATACAATTCTCAAATACTCAAAATGAATCCAGTTTATCAAGATCAAAAGCTTCAAGACTATGTCCAGTCAATAGGAGAATCTCTTGCCCTGAAGAGTCATAGACCAAACCTTATTTATAGATTCACTGTACTGGATAGTCCAGACATCAATGCTTTTGCGTTGCCAGGAGGTTACATATATATCAATCGTGGATTAATGAGTTATTTTTCTAGTGAAGAAGAATTGGCAGCTGTATTAGGCCATGAAATCGGTCATGTCACTGCAAGACATAGTGTCAGACAATACTCACAATCTCAACTAATGGGTATTCTTTCAGCAGCCATTGAAATTAACTCTGGTAGAACGGCAGGTAATATAGCAAATTTGGCCTCAGGGGCACTTCTTTCTGGTTATGGAAGAGAGATGGAACTAGAAGCTGATGATTTAGGAGCTCAATATATCTATCAGGACGGTTATTCTCCTCAAGGTATGTATGACGTACTATCGGTGCTCAAAGATCAAGAAACTTATTCTAAGAAGATAGCTGAGCAAAGAGGACAAGAACCAAGAAGCTATCACGGAGTTTTCGCAAGCCATCCATCAAACGATCTTCGTCTTCAAGAAGTTTTAGACAATGTGAGTAACACATATCAAAAAGGAAATGAAAAAACAAAAGATATCTATCTTGAAAAGATAGAAGGTATGGTCTTTGGTGATTCTGAACAATCCGGCATTAGGAGAGATAATAAGTTTTATCATGGTCCTTTAAATCTTTTCATGTCCTCTCCTGAATCTTGGGAAATTATCAATACACCCAATCAACTTATTTTTATGTCTCCTTTTGGAGAAGCAGTTTTACAGATGACCCTTGAAGATTTAAATTTTAAAGAGTCTCCAGAAAGTTATTTGAGACGTTTCGCTTCAAATACATATGACGATATGAGTTTAAATGTGAATGGATATGAAGGATTTACTGCAAAGACTTATAGGACGGGAAAAGAAACTAGGATGGCAGTTATATTCAAAGATGATCAAGTTTACCAATTTTTAGGTTACTCAAAAAATGATAATTCTAATATTTCACAATTTGATTCAGAGTTTCTCAATATCATTAATTCTTTTAGGAATCTAACAAGAGAAGAGCGAGTTCTATCTAAACCACTTAAACTGAAAATTTATAAAGTCAAAGAAGGTGATAGTTATAAATCTCTCGCTTCAAAGAGCAGTATAAATATTAACGCGGAGGACCAGTTGCGTCTCATCAATGGTGATTACCCAGATAAAACTCTCAAAGTTGGAAGATTAATTAAGATCGTTCAATAAATTAAAGAGGATTTATCAGATGACCACCATCTACAGGAATTATTGAACCTGTCATAAAAGATGAAGCCTCACTTGATAAAAGTAACAATACGCCGTCAAGATCTGACTCTAGGCCCAACCTATTCATAGGTATATTTTTTATATAGTTTTGACCGTCAGTCGTAGCAAAAAAATCATCATTCATTTCTGTCAAAATATAACCTGGAGCAATTGCATTGACCCTAATATTTGATCTCGCTAGCTCTAATGCCATACTTTTTGTTAATTGGACTAAACCAGCCTTAGCTGTTGCATAGCTTGTAAGATTGAGTCCTACTCTAAGACCCAGAATTGAAGCAATATTAACGATACTGCCTCCTTTTTTATCTTTGATTAAATGATCTGTGAAGTTCTTTGCAACCCTATATGCACCATTTAGATTTGTTTCAAGAACATAGTTCCAACTTTCCTCATCTAAATCTTTAAACCTCTTTGGATCAGATGTCCCTGCATTGTTAATTAATATATCTGCAGATCCAATTGAAGACTCTACATTTGAGAAGAAGTTTGCGACACTTTCTTCAGAGGTTACATCTAATGGCAGGACGAGTACTTCACCATCAATTTCATCCTTGAGTTTTTCTAGGTTTTGCATCCTTCTTGCGCAGATAACCAAATTAGCGCCAGCTGCAGATAGTGTTTTAGCAAAGTGCTTACCAAGACCTGAAGATGCCCCTGTAATAATTGCAGTTTTCCCATCTAAATTAAATATATCTTTCATAATTATTTTATATTTTTGAGTAATTTCTCCACTTCTTTTATCAAGCTATCTTGATGGGGTTGTAGCTCTTGCTGACCAAGGTTTCCGATGATCCTTTGGAACGGGTCTATGATGCCCATATTTTCTTTAGCTAGAGTCTCGATTACTGAGTGCGCAAAGAAGGGCACAGTCGCTGCACTATAACCACCTTCATGAGTCATTAGAATTTTTCCATTACAAACTTGGTCAGCTATTTTCATTAGCTTCTGTGTTAGAGATTTAAATCCTTCACCGGTCATCATTTGTCTACCAATAGGATCACCTGCACCTCCATCAAATCCTGAAGGCACAATGATTAATTCAGGTTTATATTTTTCGATTGCCGGTACTACCACACGATCAAACGCAGCTTCATAAGCTCCAACACCGGAACCAGGAGGTAGAGGAATATTAATATTATAACCAGCTCCTTTTTCCTCCCCATTTTCAGAGACAAGACCCGAATTTGTCGGGAAATTTCTATCTTGATGAATAGAAATTGTTAAAGCATTAGAGTCATTATAAAAAGCAGCTTGCGTTCCGTTTCCATGATGCACATCCCAGTCAATAAAAGCTATTTTGTGTAGATCTTTATTTTTCAGTGCATGCTTGCCGGCAATAGCGGCATTACCAAAAATACAAAACCCCATAGCTTTATTCGGCATAGCATGGTGACCAGGAGGTCTTACTAAAGCATATGCATTATTAACCTTTTCGTCTATCACATGGTCAATAGCTTCAATGACCCCTCCAGCAGAGAGCAAAGCAATATCAAAACTACCAATTCCAGTCGGTGTCGTGATACCCGCATCAATATTTATGGAGTCATTAAGTGATTTAATATACTCAAAATGATTTTCAGTATGGAATAACAAAATTTCATCTTTGGTTGCCTTTCTGGGAGTTATTTGAAAAAGTTTTTCATAAAGGCCTGAAACTTCCATTAAGTTTTTGATTCTCCTTTTTGCATCAGGATTTTCTGAATGTTGAAAGGGCTCAACTGGAAAGCCATAGGGCACATAATCAGCATGATTCCCAGTGTCATGCCAAAGATAAAGCTCGTGAAATACTATTCCTGTTTTCATTGTTATATTATTTCAAAGTATCTATCTAACTCCCATAGAGAAATTTCATCAGACTCAAAAAAGCTTTTATTTTTCTGGAATTCTTTAAATTCCCAAATCCTAGTGTTTGCAAAATGTTTAACAAATGTTTCTCCAAAAAGATCTTTGGCTGATTCTGAATTCTTAAAAAGATTTGCTGCTTCACCCAAATTAGAAGGTACTTGATATTTTCGTTCTAGATTTAAATCATATGCACCACCTAAAGTTTCCTCGGTAGGATCAATTTTCTCTTGAATCCCAAGAAATCCTGCACCTAATGTTGCAGCAAGCGCAAGATACGGGTTGGAATCTGCACCCGGCAGTCTATTTTCAATCCTTTGACTGGTGGAATCACCTTTTATGGCTCTGAATGCTGTTGTTCTATTTTCAATTCCCCAAGTCATATTTATTGGAGCCCATGCTCCAGGGCAAAGTCTTTTATAGGAATTTACGGTAGGTGCAATCATTATAGAAAACTCTCTCATATATTTTTGTAAACCTCCAATAAAGTATCTTAATTGCTCCGGAAGTTCTTTTTGACTAGATGCGAATAGCGATTTTCCTTCAAGATCTTGAAGGGAAGTGTGAATATGACCAGATTGTCCAGGGTATTTATCTGACCATTTCGCCATAAAATTTGCCATAAGATCATTTTTTTGAAACAGAACCTTAGAGAAAGTCTTAAATAAAGTTGCTTTATCAGCGGCATTTAGCGAATCATCTACAGTTATAGCTGCCTCTATCACTCCAGGTCCTGTTTCAGTATGGAGACCTTCGAGATGCATATCCATGTCCATACATAAATTCAACAATTCATTATAAATGTGAGACTCAACAGAGCTCCTTAGTATCGAATATCCAAACATTCCTGGAGTGAAATTAGTAAGATTAGAATAATTTTTACTCCTTACAGAATGAGGTGTTTCATTAAAAAGAAAAAATTCATATTCAAAAGCAGACTTTGATCTTATCCCTACATCTTCCATTTTATTAATGATTTTATTAAGCAAACCTCTAGGACATACTTCATCTTCGGATAATTCTGCCAGAAAGAATGGAATATTCTCTTCAAATGGATTGATCCTTCCGGATTCAGGAATAATATTTGCTTTAGCATCAGGAAATCCTGAGTGCCATCCTGTATAAAGATTGTCCACTGATTCATTCTTAAGTTCATATAATTCATCATTGCTATCCCAACCAAATATTACATCGCAAAATCCAAAACCTTTTTTTGAAGATTTAATAAATTTATCTACGTGCATATATTTTCCTCGTAGAATGCCATCTATATCTGTTAGTCCAACTTTGACATATTCTGTTTTAGAAGAATCTAAAAACTTTTTTACATCCTCTGCTGACTTTAATTTTCTAATCTTCATGATTCCTTCCTGATGGTTTTAGCTTAAAAAAATACAAACTGTTAGAATTTCTATTTGATTGTAACTTCATAAATATAATTGTTGAAAATTAATGAATAGAAAAAGTATTTCCGTCCTTGGAGGGGGAAGTTGGGGCACAGTCTTAGCTCACCTTGCCTCACTGAATGGAAATAAAGTAACTCTGTGGATGCGAGATGAAGAAACTGCAAAAGAAATCAATCAAACTCATATTAATCATCGATATCTTCCCGGCTTAAATCTAGGATCAAATATCGTCGCAACCCCTCATATTGAGGAAGTATCTGATTCAGACACAATAATATTTTGTATACCAAGCGATGCTTTCAGAGAGGTATCGATACTAGCATATAAATTTATTCAAGAAAGTTCATATCTTATTACCGCCACTAAAGGTGTCGAAAAAGATGGATTCAGTTTGATGAGCAACATTCTTGAGGAATATTATCCTAAGAATCCTATAGGTGTTTTAAGCGGACCTAATCTGGCAGAAGAAATAGCCAATCATCACTTATCTGGAACAGTCATAGCTAGTAAAAATGAAGATCTGAGAAGAGAGACTATTGAAGATTTATCAACAGATTATTTTAGAGTTTATGAGAATGATGATCCTTACGGTGTAGAAATGGGTGGTGCACTAAAGAATATATATGCAATCGCATGCGGTATAGCCGACGGTTTAAATTCAGGAGAAAATACTATTGGTATGATCATGACAAGAGGGTTGGGAGAAATGGGACGTTTGGCGACTGATTTAGGCGCTAATCCTCAAACTTTTCTAGGCTTGGCAGGAGTAGGAGATCTTATTACAACCTGCGCATCACCTTTGAGTAGAAATCATCAATTTGGAAAATATATCGGTGAAGGTCTATCTGTTGATGAAGCTAAACAAAAAATTGGCCAAACCATTGAAGGATTAAAAACCTTAAGGGTTGTAAAGAACATATCAGATAAAAATCAAGTTGAGATGCCTATTGTGGATTCTCTTTACAAAATAATCTATAAAGGTGATAGTCTTGACGGATCAATTCAAAATGTCTTGGGTCAAGATATGATAAAAGATGTTGAATTTATAAAATAAAAATATGTCAGAAAAAGAAGAAGATAAAATAATTGATGTAGGTAATGAAGAAATCATCGATAGCGAAGAGTGGAAAGATAACTTCCTAAAGCAGGGAAAATGGATAAGACTTTTTTGGATGTTAGCCTTTTCATTTGCTTATTATCTATCTATGACCTTCCTATGGTTAATTGTATTCATTCAGTTTCTTTTCGTTTTAATTACCGATAAAAGAAGTGAGAATATCTCTAAAGTTTCTCTAGGTTTTAGAGATTATATGGTTCAAATTATTGATTACTTAACTTATCAAAGTGGCGAAAAGCCCTTTCCATTAAGCGATTTTCCCAAATCTCAAGATACTAGCGAAAATTAGTATAACTTTATAAGCAAAAGGATCTTTCAGGATGAAAAACTTCAAAAATAAAATTGCAGTCGTCACCGGCGGAGGCACCGGTATGGGTAGAGAGCTGGTGAGGCAGTTAGCTGCAGAAGGCTGTCATGTCGCGATGTGTGATGTAATACAGGAGAATATGGAAGAAACATTTAAAATTGTTTCTAAGGAATGCCCAAATGTTAAAGTTACTAAGCACATTTGTGACGTCAGCGATGAGGAGCAGGTACTCCAATTTAAAGATGAAGTGATAGACCAGCACGATACTTCAGTAGTAAATCTTCTATTTAATAATGCTGGTATTGGAGGCGGGGGAAGCTTCGTTGAAGGTTCAAGAGAAGAATGGGAACGTTGCTTCGCAGTTTGTTGGTATGGTGTTTATTATTGCAGCAGAGCTTTTATGGACTACATTGTTGCCAGTGACGAAGGACATATTATAAACACGAGCAGTATTAATGGTTTCTGGGCTACTTTGAATGGAGTACCTCATACCTCCTACTCCGCGGCCAAATTTGCTGTTAAAGGTTTCAGTGAGGCATTAATTGATGATTTTAAGGTTAATGCACCACATGTTGGAGTTTCAGTTGTAATGCCAGGGCATATTGGAACTTCTATAGCTGAAAATACAGGGAAGATTTTAGGTGAAAGATCAGATGAAGATTATGAAAAGACAAAGGAAGCTATGATAAAAATGGGAATGCCGGTTCATAACTTTTCGATTGAACAAATTAAAGATCAAATAAAAGAAAATGCTGAGTCTTTTAAAAATAATGCTCCGACATCTTCAGCTGAAGCAGCAGAAATTATTCTTAATGCTGTAAAACGAAAAGAATGGAGAGTGCTTGTTGGAGAAGATGCGAAAGCAATTGATGGGTGGGTTAGAAACTCACCGGAGGATGCTTACAATATAAATTTTAATGGGGAGAGAAGGGGAGAATAGATGAAAACGTTTAAAGATAAAGTCGCTGTAATTACTGGAGCAGGATCAGGAATGGGAAGATATCTGGCAGTATTGCTTGCACAAGATGGCGCTGATGTTTGCGTTACGGATGTGAATGAAGAGACATTAAATGAAACAGTCGAAATGTTAAGAAAATATAATGTATCTGTCTCTTCTCATGTTTTAGATGTATCCGATAAAGAATCTATAGAGGCCTTACCTCAAAAGGTGATCGATCAACATGGAAAGGTTGACTTGGTATTCAACAATGCTGGTGTTACAACGGGATCGCACTTTAAGGATATGGATGAAAAGAATTGGGATTGGGTAATGGGGATTAACTTTGATGGCGTTATAAACAGTACAAGAGCATTTATACCTCATATGATTGACAGTCCTGAAGCAGCTATCGTCAACACATCATCTATCTTTGGTATGGTTGCTGTCCCTGGACAAACCGTTTATCACGCAACAAAGTTTGCCGTAAGAGGATTTACCGAAAGTTTAGCTCTTGAGATGAAAGCAACAAATCCAAATCTGCAAATCCATTGTGTTCATCCTGGCCACATTGGAACAAATATTGCGGCAACTGCAAGAATGAGTGATGAAGACTTCAATAGAGATGATGGAGCTAGAGACTCTATTTTCACAAGAAATGCTCCAAAATCTCAACAGGAAATGGGAGATCTTTTTAGGGAAGGAGGTATGCACCCCAGTAAAGCTGCAGAAATTATTTTGAATGGTGTGAGAAAGAAGAAAAGTAGAATTTTTATTGGTTTAGATGCTAAATTATTAGATCTTTCGCAAAGATTATTTCCTAAACATTATCACAAGACTTGGGCTTTTTTCATGCCATTTTTGATGATTTTCAGAGATAAGAAGGCATTGAAGTCAGTCGACTAATTTTTTATAAGTAGAGTAGTTAGGATTATCAATAGTAATTTTATTCTTTGATAATTTAACAAGCAGATTCTTTAAATCTTCGTTTTGTAAGTCTAACTTTTCTTCTTTAATCAATAATGCGAGATCTTTAATATTTGCAGTATCTGACTCAATTAGTTCTCTTAAATCCTCGATTACTTCTTGAGATAATTTCTCTCCGAGTGCTATTTCTCTGCCAACTATGTTTAATACATTTTCGACAATCTTCAACTTAAATGCTAAGTGAGGAGGAACCTCATCTTTTATTTTTTCATTTAAAAAATGATTCACCGCATCCAATAACTCTACACTATCGGGTTTATCAAAGATCATTATCTACCTCCTAAAAAAAGCAAGTCCACTATATCAATTTCCGTTTCAGATACTCTTCTGCCAATTGCGGCTTTTTCTACAGAATTAATGGTTCCATTTAAATGAGCAGATGCTTGTATGAGGCAAATAACTCCCCACCTGAAAGTTCCAAAAACTTGCCATGCCTTAACTGTTTCCGCATCAACTTGATATTTACTTACGGAGTTGTATCCATCCAGAAGGTCTTCTAAATTTCCAAATCCACCTACAACTTTATCTGTATTGCCAAACCTCCAAGAATTCCCGCAAATCCATCCAAGATCCTGTAAAGGATTACCTACATGAGCAAGTTCCCAATCTATAATTGATTGCAATCCATCTTGACTAACAATGATATTCCCAAGCCTGAAATCACCATGTACAAGAGCATCATCAATTTCACCAAAGTTTTGTTCCTTGAGCCAAAGATAAGTGTACTCAAATACAGGAGAAGGCTGATTGAATAAAGTATAGGTTTCATATAAATCACTCAGTTGCTCTTTGACAGTCTTTTTTGGAAGGAAGCTAAATTCTGCAATATCTGCTTGATGAATTTTTGCTATGGATTCACCACATTCAAAAGCAAGATTTTGAAGTGCATTTTTATATTCTGCATCTCTTAAGATTTTTCTTGCAATAGTTTCACCTTCAACAAATTTCATAATGTAGGAATCTCCTAGAGGTTCGCTAAGAGATGATACAGAAATGATTTCGGGAACTAATGCACCTAATTTTCTTACAGTTTTTTGGATTTGGGCTTCATCTGAAGTTTTGATTGCAAGAGGTCCTTCAATTCCTGAACCTCTCCTAAGAATATATTTTTCAGATTTATCTTTGAGCTTTACTTCAAATTTCCAAATTTCTTTTGATGCTCCTCCAGTTAAAGGCTCAAGATTTATGATCTCACCATTAATGGATTCACTATCAAGTTTCTTTGATAAAAGATTGCCTAACTCTTGGTTCATTTAGCCCTCTAAGCTTGCATCTCTTTCACCAAAATCCCATCCCACCCCATTATTTTGATAATTTTTTAAGATTCTTCGAGCAACAGATTGAACATGTACCTCATCTGGACCATCATAAATTCTTGCTTCTCTAGCGTGTCTGTACATTAAGCTTAGAGGAGTATCATCAGTAAGACCTTTAGCACCATGCACTTGAATGGCTCTATCAATAACATTATGAACCATTTCAGCACCTACAACTTTTATCATTCCTATCTCTATTCTGGCATCATCTCCTTGATCAATCCTTTTAGCAGCATCTAGTGTAAGCTGTCTGCTGGCTTGAATTTCACAAGCACTATCAAAAACAAATTTTTGCATTAACTGTTTATCAGCTAGGGGAGTCCCAAAAGTCTCCCTTGAATGTAATCTTTCACACATTAAATCAAAAGCTCTTTGGGCTTGGCCAAGCCACCTCATGCAGTGAAAAATCCTACCTGGCCCTAATCTTCTTTGAGCAATTAAGAAACCTTGCCCTCTAGGACCAAGAAGATTTTCTTTAGGCACTCTGACATTGTCATAATTAACTTCATAATGACCACCATTTATGCCAAGAACCGGAGTTTCTCTCACTATCTTGTAACCAGGATTATCAGTTGGAACAATAATCATACTGAAAGCACCATGACTAGGGACATCTAACTCGGTACGACACATAACGGTCGTGTAAGAAGCTCTGGCAGCTCCTGTTGTAAACCATTTAGTTCCATTTATAACCCATTCATCACCTTCAAGAATAGCGGTAGTTTGTAATTGTGTTGGATCCGAACTAGAAATATCTGGTTCGGTCATTGCAAAGCTTGGAAAAACTTCACCTTGAACCAGTGGTTCAAGATATTCATCTCTCCATTTTTTAGGGGCAAATTCTCTAAGCATTATTGAGTCTTGAAGTGAATGCGTTCCTAAAGCAACCATCGCGCTGGAAGATCTTCCAACAACTTCATTTATATAGACATATTCCATGAAAGGCATACCTTGACCTCCTATATCTTTAGGATGGCCAAGCGCCCACAAAGAATTATCTTTTGCTTTTTGCATAAGTTCAGAGAGTTTCTTTTTAGATTCCTCGTTTCCTTTGTGAAGAATAGGTTCAGCAGGATAAACTTCCTCTTCAACGAACCGCTTTACTTCTGATCTTACTTCTTTCCAGTTTCTTTCCATTTCTTTCCCCGTTTTATTTTTTTAAATTTATTGATTGCTTAAACCCCTTAAGGCTTACTTTACTCTTTTCTATAATTACGTCTTCCTCTCCCTGAAGAACATTTTCATTGAACTTATAGATGATATTGTAATTTCCCCTCAAACATTGTTTGTTATGTTTTGATGCCTTTGCACTCACGCCTTCATTTAATGATAAGTATTTCTTCATCTTCGAAGAAGAGTATTTTTTAGATAATAAAATCATTGATTCTTCAGGCGATAAGATCAAGGCAGAGGCATTATTACCGCCAAACCCTTTTGCATTCAGCAAAGCTGCACTGAAGTAACTTTTATCTTCTTTATGATTTTCAAGAAGAATATCTAAGTTCTTCTGATGAACATCTTCAGCAATAAAATCAGTTGAGTGTATACCTGGTACTATACCTTTATCCCAAGTTCCTAGGGTAGCTGTAAGTTGATCGCCAGAAGCAGGGGCCATACTATGACCCAAATAAGATTTGATGCCTGTAACTGGAAGAGATTTTATTCCAAAGGTTTGTGCTACTTCATCAAGAATATGAGACTCAGTTGTCCTATTTGCAGGCGTTCCTGTTCCATGTGCATGCACGAAGGTTCTGTTTCGCAATTTTTTCAGCCCAATTATTTTTTCTGCTTCTGAAGCACATTTGGCCATAGTTATGTAATTACCAACTCCTGGCCCACTAATTGAACTTTTGAATCCATCTGAATGAGATGAAACAGCAGACACACATCCATAAACCTCGGCCCCTAATTCTATAGCTAAAGCATCATCCATTAATATTACGAATTGTGCAGACTCACCAAGCACCATCCCCACATTTTGACCAAAAGGCCTGCAAGCTTTCTTTTGAATTGGACCATCTTTTAAATTTTCATTATTTTGAGCCTGCATTTCCATCATCCTTTTATCATCTGATAAGGCGCTCATTGCATAAAAACCATCAACAATCTCTGGAGTGATAGGGGCTTCTGCACCGCCTACAACCACAAATCTAGCAGATCCCGACTCAATAGCTTCTTTCCCCATTTGCAGGTTATACAAAAATGTTGCGCACGCACCAACAACATGACCAGTGCGTCCCACACTACCTAAAATATAGGCATTAATGAAATCAGCAGACATTTCTACTAAACCTAGAGCTAAATTTTTGGAACTCGCTCTAGATCCTTTCGATCTAGATTGCATCAATCCACCAAATCCGAAGCCATCCAGTTGACCTATTGCTGCCCCACTAAAAACTGCTACTTCATCTGGAGCAATTTTTTCTTGGATGATTTTCCAGTCAACTCCAAGCTGTCCAAGAGCATCACCCATACCAAATATTGTCATCTGAAGTGCTTTCGGATGTTGCCTTGCAGGGTATAAGCTAGAAGGATCAAATCCTTTTGGTAATTGTCCGGCTGCACTTGCACCGATTTGGTCAAGAATAATTCCATCTTGATCATATAAATCTCTGTCTATTTCTCTTACCATTGAATCAGACCTAATATCTGTGATGTTATCGAGTAAGTATTTTTTAAGATCAATTGAATCACCTGAATTAGTTTCCCAAGATCTACCAATAGGCTCAATTTTGCCCTGAAGAACCGCCAGGTCTTGAAGAACCTCAAGTTGTTCTTTACTTGAAAGAGAATCGAAGACCATATTTTTATAGGCAAGGTAAGAAGAACTTCTTCCTGCCGAATTTATTCCTCCGAAGCCGGTTATTAATGCAAGAGATTTAGAAGTCATATGATTAAATTATTTTAGTCTTACAGATTTTTATATTGTATGGCAATATTCACATAAGTTTTAAAGTATATAACAAGGGAGAAGTTATGCATCCGGGAGTTAATGGGAAAAAGTTTCCAGAAAAGCCAGCTGTAATAATGGCAGGTAGCGGTAAGGTAGTCACACATGGTCAATTAAACGAACTGTCTAATCAAGGCGCTCATTTATTTAGATCTCTGGGACTAAAACCAGGTGACTCCATAGCTATCATGATGGAAAATCACCAATTATTTTTCCCAATTGTATTTGCCGCATGGAGAAGTGGTCTTAGGTATACAACGATAAGCTGGAGACTTCAACCATCTGAGGTGGATTACATCGTAAAAGATTGTGATGCCAAAGTATTAATCACTTCTAAGTTTTTAGAACAAACAGCAAGCGATCTCAGAGAAGCTTTAGAGGGTGTTCATCGCTTTATGTTAGATGGCACAACATCTGGGTATCTATCTTATGAAGAAGGGATCCAAGATATGCCAATTGAATCGATCGAAGATGAATGCCAAGGAGGATCTATGCTTTATTCTTCAGGGACCACCGGCAAACCTAAAGGAGTTAAAAGAGAATTACCATTAACTCCATTACCCTATGAGCCAGATGAAGAAGATCCGGGTTTAGGTCGAGTGCTAATGCTATATGGGGCTGGAGAGGACAGTGTGTATTTATCTCCAGCGCCTCTGTACCATGCCGCTCCGCTAAATTTTAATACTGGTTTTCTAGCTTCAGGGGCAACTTCAATTATTCTCGAAAAATTTGATGAAGAGGCTGCCTTAGAATCAATAGAGAAATATAAGGTTACTCATTCTCAGTGGGTGCCAACAATGTTTGTAAGGTTTTTAAAGAAAGACCCTTCTATTAGATCGCAATATGATTTATCAAGCCATCAAGTTGCTATCCATGCAGCTGCACCTTGTCCGGTAGCTGTGAAAGAAGAGATGATTGATTGGTGGGGTCCTATTATTCACGAATACTATGCAGGCACTGAATATAACGGAATTACTATGATTAATTCTGCAGAATGGCTAGAACATAAAGGTAGCGTAGGCAGACCTTTATTTGGCTCTTTACACATCCTTGATGATGAGGGTGAAGAATTGCCAACTGGTGAAGTAGGAGGAGTTTACTTCGGAGGTGAGACAGCGACGACATTTGAATATCATAATGATGAAGAGAAAACTAAAAGCGCAATGACTGATAAAGGTTATAGCTCTCTTGGTGATGTGGGTTATTTAGATCAGGATGGTTTTCTTTATCTAACTGATAGGAAATCTTTCATGATTATCTCAGGAGGAGTGAATATTTATCCCAAAGAAACTGAAGATCTTCTAGTGATGCATCCTAAGGTTGCAGACGTGGCAGTTTTTGGTGTTCCGAATGAAGAAATGGGGGAGGAAGTAAAGGCCGTAGTACAGCCAGCTAATTTAAGTGACGCAGGGCCCGACTTAGAAGCAGAACTCATCGCTTTTTGTAAAGAGAATATGTCCTCAATTAAAAGTCCCAGAACTATAGATTTTGAAGAGGAACTGCCTAGACATCCAACAGGAAAATTATATAAAAGACTGCTTAAAGATAAATACTGGCCTTAGAGATGCTCAGAAATAAATCTATGGTCGTTGGTTCAACCGGCTTAGTTGGTAAATCAGTTGTAAATTATCTAATTGAGAGAGATATTGCGGTTTTAGCTCTTGTAAGAAACGATGCAGAAAGTGATAACTCTTTATTAAATTACTACAAAATAGATTTTGATGATCTTCATCTTCCAGATGAGACCTTTTCAGATATTAAAGATATATATATTTGCTTAGGCACCACTATCAAAAAAGCTGGATCTAGAGAGGCTTTTCAGAAGGTTGATATAACTTATTGTCACGAGATTGCTAAACAAGCACAAGCAAGTGGTGTTAAAAATATTTCTATTGTTACTTCTCTGGGATCGGATTCTAACTCTACAAACTTTTATTTAAAAACTAAGGGAATGATAGAAGATCAAATAAGTGAGATAGATTTTGAATCTATATCTATTCATAGACCTGGTTTGTTAATAGGCGCTAGAAATGAAATGAGGCTTGGTGAGTTTATAGGGCAAAAGATTTTTCCTTATGTTCTAAATCCTTTCTTAATTGGAAGTATGAGAAAGTATCGAAGTATAAAAGGGGACACTTTAGCTAAGGCAATGGTTAATTTATCAGGAGATGAGAAGGGCGTTAATTTCTACTATTTCGACGACTTCAATAAATCTACAATAAATAATTCCTAACCTGCTTTCTTAAATTTAAGGTCATCGTCCTCTACACTCTTGAAACGAATTTGAGTTATATCTCTTAAATAATTTTGGCTATTAATCCAAGGATCTCTAGATCCTTGCTTGGGCAGTTGATCTCTCACTCTTTCGATATATCCAGAGTTTAAGTCTAGATATTCTTTTTCAGATACAACATCTTCACCTATCTCAGGACAAAAATAATCTAACCCTTTTTTATCTAGTAAGTTAATCAATTTGCATGCATATTCTGAAATAAGATCAGCACCTAAAGTCCAAGAAGCGGTTGTATACCCAAATGTTGCTATTAAGTTTGGTACATCGCTAAACATCATTGTTTTATATTGAGTCTTTTCTGAGATATCGAGAGTTTGATTGTCAATTTTTATGTCTATACCGTTTAGCAGTCTCATATTTAAGCCGGTAGCTGTAATAATGATGTCTGCTTCCAACTCCTCTCCAGAGTCTAGCTTAATACCGTTTGGAGTAAATTCATCAATTGTTTCAGTTACCACAGAAGCTTTTCCAGAATTCATAGCATTGAACATATCTCCATTTGGAACAAAGCATAGGCGCTGATCCCAAGGCATATATCTGGGAGTGAAGTGTTTATCAACATCATAATCTTCTCCTAGGTGACTTCTGACATGATTAATTAACATCTCTTTTGTTTTTTCAGGATTTCGTCTAAGCCTATTCAGCATAAATCTTTGCATTAGGATATTTTTCCATCTCACCAAAAAATAACCCAATCTATCTGTAGTAAATTTTTTGATGAAGTTACCGATTTTATCTTCATCGGGTGCTGCGAAATAATAAGTAGGAGACCTTTGCAGCATAGTGATGTGTTTTACTTTTTCTGACATGGCAGGAACGATAGTCACAGCAGTTGCTCCACTACCAATGACAACAACTTGCTTATCAGAATAGTCTAATTCTTCTGGCCATTTTTGGGGATGAACGATCTCACCTTCAAAGGCATCAACATTTTTAAATTCAGGAGTGTACCCCTCATCGTAATTATAATATCCGCCACATAAATATAAAATATTACAAGTCATCTCTTCAACAGAGTTATTCTCTTGATCTTCTACTTTTAAATACCAGAGGGCATCGGGAGATGACCATAAGGCAGATATGACCTTTTTATTAAATTGAATTTTTTTTCTTAGATCAAATTCATCTACAGTTTCATTGAGATACTCAAGAATAGAAGGAGCGTCTGCTATTGTTTTGGGACTCCTCCAAGGTTTAAATTTGAAGCCCATAGTATGCATGTCGGAGTCAGATCTTATACCAGGATATTTAAAAAGATCCCATGTGCCCCCCAAATTAGACCGTCCTTCCAGAATTGTGTAAGTCTTTTGGGGACATCGCGTTTTTAAGTTGTAAGCAGCTCCAATACCTGAAATGCCCGCTCCAACTACCACTACATCAACATGTTCCATTATCTAGATCTCCTCATACATTATTATAACAATGTTTTTAGATAGGTCTTTTTATGAAAATTTTAGTAATTCATCTTGATGACCATCAGCACCACCTAGTAAGTGATTAAGATAAGATTCATGTGATTCCATCCACATAGCCTTTGAACGACTTCTTCCCGCAGATTGATCATCTTTAGTTCCTTTCATATACCAATTATTGCATTGGAGCCATATTTTCCCATCAGAAGAAACATTACATTTATCAGTCCAATTCTTAACGGCTTCCTCAAGAGGCTCAACTTCGTCTTTATTGTCGAGTTTCATTGATGAGACAAGCTTTGCAATATATTTACCTTGTTCTTCGCATAGAAGAGTCACATTAGTCACTGGGTTTAAGCTTTGAGGTCCGACCATCATGTAAAAATTTGGCATATCATTTACATGAAGACCCCATAATGTTTCTGGTTCAATCATTTGAAAATTGTTCTCAGCAGAAGCCCCAAATTTATCTGCTAAGGTTATGCCATTTTTACCTGTTACTGAAAAAGGTATAAGGCCAGCATCAAACCCTGTGGCATAAATAATAACTTCAAGTTCGTGTAAATCCCCGGATGACATCTCAAGACCAGTTTCATTCACGGCAACTACTCCTCCAGGGTCATTAACTAAGTGAACATTTTCTTTATTAAAAGTTGTAAAGTAATCATCAATAATCAAAACTCTTTTACAGAAAAAAGGATAATCAGGCGTCAGTAGTTTTGCAACTTCGGGATCATTGACATCATTTTTGATTCTCTCGCTCAAAAGATCACAGACTGCAGAATTCCAATTTTTGTCATGTAATTGCTCGAATGTAAAAGGCAGATTAGGATCAGGCGGATATTCCCCTTTCCAATCGACGTATCTAAGCTTTGAACTGTATCCTCCTGCCTTGAAAGCTTCGACTATATCTGGAGGTGTAGGTTGATCTTCTCTTTCGATAGCCCATGTTGCTGTTCTTTGAAATACAGTTAAGGATTCTACTTCGTCTGCGATAGATGTGATGACTTGGGCAGCAGAAGCTCCTGTCCCAACAATGCCTACTTTCTTATCTTTTAAATTAGCTTCTTGATCCCATTCAGCAGTATGAAAACTTTCACCTTTGAATTTTTCCATTCCACCAAATTCAGGCATTCTGGGACTTGATAATGGTCCGTTAGCGCAAACTATGTGTTTTGCGAATATTTCAGTTTTCGTTTCACTCTCAAGGTTCGTAATTTCAACTCTCCATTTGCCAAAATCTACATACTCAAGAGCTACTACCTTTTGTAAGAATTTTATGTGTTGACGTATATCAAAGTGGTCAACTAGTAGTTCTGCGTAATCAGCTATTTCAGACTGACTTACGTATCTCTTAGAAGGTATAAAACCAGTTTCATCTAAAAAAGGTAAGTATGTATATGATTGAACATCACATGCAGCTCCAGGATAAGATCCTACACCTCCATGACTCCAAACACCTCCTAAAGAATTATTTTTTTCTAAAATGCAGAAGTTATCAATTCCTTCTTCTTTTAAGTAATGAGCACAGGTTATACCTGAAAAACCACTTCCTATAATTGCAACATCATAAATTTTCATATTGATAATATTTTATAAAGACGCTTCACAGGCTTCAACTGTTTGCAGTATTAGCGTATTAATTGTCATCGGACCAACTCCACCTGGAACTGGAGTATAAGCAGAACATCTATCTATGATTCCTTCTAAATCTATATCTCCGCATTTTTCCGGATGATAACCTGCATCTATTACTACGGCTCCGTCTTTAATCCAATTTGATTTTATAAATTTTGGAATACCAACAGCACCTACAACAATATCCGCTTTAATTAAGTGCTCATCTAGATTAGTAGTTTTAGAGTGACAAATTGAAACTGTTGCATTTTCATTAAGCAACATCATAGCCATTGGTTTGCCCAATATAGGACTTCTTCCAACTACTACTGCATGTTTTCCTGCAATATCTATCTTATATTCATGCAGCAATCTCATTATCCCTTGCGGTGTGCAAGAGCCGAAAGACTTTTCTCCCATTGACATGTTTCCAAAACCTAAACAAGTTACCCCATCCACGTCTTTTTTTATATCTATTGCATCGAAGCATCTCCTCTCGTCAATCTGCTTAGGAACGGGATGTTGCAATAGTATTCCATTTACTTCTGGATCATTATTAAGCTCATCAATTTTTTGCAATAATTCTTTAGTAGAGGTGCTTTCACTTAATTCAACTTTTAAAGATCTCATACCAACTCTTTCGCAGGCATTTCCCTTCATCTTCACATAGGTGGCAGAAGCTGGATCTGATCCAACAAGAATAGTTGCTAATATCGGTACGGACTTTTGATGTAAAAGAATCTGCTCAACTCTTTTCTTAATATCTTCTTCAGATTCACTAGCTGTTTTTTTCCCATCCATGATAATAGTCATATATAAATTATATTCCTTATAAAATATTTCTCTACTTCTGAATGTAACAGTATCTGTTTTGAAGTTTTTAAAAGTTACATTTACGTTACAAAAATGATGCTATAATGATTTTAGATGAACTAAAGACAGGATGTCGATCGTTAATCTAAAGTTAATTCATCATATAGGCGCAAGGAAGGGCCTACAGTTCTTCCCTGTGCATTAATCAACTTAATGGGGAAATCAATGTTAAAGAAATTAATCTTAATTTCAGCATATGCATTACTAATTCCTTTTACTTTTTCAGATGATGAGGTAGAGGAAGTAGTAGTCACTGGTAGTTTTATCAAAACTGATCGTGAAAATATCGCAATTCCAGTGGATGTTTTTGATAGAGGGGAATACGGAGAGTCTGGACAACCTAATATGAGAGATATCTTAAGGAATATGCCATCAGTTTCTGGAACAATTAACCAATCAGAGCAATTTAGTGACGGTGGCGGTGATATAACCGGCACGAAAAATGTCAACATACGTGGTCTGGGAATACCGAGAACTTTAGTTTTATTTAATGGTAAGAGGATTGTTCACGGTCCAGGAACCACTAAAGAAAATAATACATATGTGGACATTGGAAATTTTCCATTGATACAAATGGAGAGAATAGAGGTTCTTAAAAACGGTGGAGCTGTCTCACATGGTACGGACGCTATTGGAGGAGTATTCAACTTCATATCTAGAGATAAATTTGAAGGTTTTGAAGCTTCAATTAGTCAATCAGATCTGGATGCATCAGATGGCACAACAACGGCAGCATTTATAGCAGGCTTCGCAAATGGAGGAGCAAACTTTACTTTTGGTGCTGAATGGGAAGATACAACTCTGGTGAATATCGCTGAAAATCCTCGTGTTCAACATAAGGGACCAAGTAATTCAAAAAATTATTGGCCTTTAGGCTATTCGGTATTGGGAAATCCTGGAACATTCCAGACTGGTCCTGGTCAAAATCTTGTACAAGATCCGGCCTGTGGAATAACTGCTTCTCAAAACGGCGTAGCTGAAGCTAGAACGTCTCATGATATTGGTCCTTATTATCCATATAGTAGGTGCGGTTATAGTTATGTTCCTTATGGAAATTACATAGACCCTCAGGAAAGACACAAATACTTTGCAACATTTAATATGGATATTTCTGATGAAATAGAAATTTATTTTCAAGCGAATCATTCAACCCTAAAGAGTGCCTATTATGGTTCTCCTACGTATCCACCATCAAATGCTGGGTATTTCACTGTTGTTCCTAAGTCATCTCCTGGTTATATTGATTTCGCAGCAAATCATTTACCCACTCTGTCTCAAGGAATACAAGATGCTTATGGGAGTACCTCACCAGTAGTTTTATGGTGGGGAAGAGCATGTGCCATCGGATGCGGTCCGCAGATATTTAATCTTGATGGAGACACCTCAAGGTGGTCTATAGGCTCTAAGGGTATATTACCAGGTACAGATTATGACTTTGATGTTTCTCTAACCTACTCAACAATGACATTCGACTATACATACAGTGATATCCATACTGCCAGATATAATTCGGCTGTCAGTGGATTAGGTGGTTGGGAATGTTCAGGACTAGCAGCTGACGCAGGTGATATATCAAAAGGATGTTCTTACTATAATGTTTTTGGAACAGCAATAACGGCTCCAGCAGGTTCTAATCTTAGAAATAGTGATGAACTCTTTGATTATATCAAAGCGAAAATGGGTAACGTCACAGAAAGAAATGCAACTGTTTTTGATTTTGTAGTCAATGGCGACACTGATTACGAAATTGACGGAAATCCTTTATCTTTTGCTGCAGGTGTTCAAGTCAATCAAACAGATACAAATGATTTAGATTATGGTGACAATACCTGTCCGCAAAATAGACCGTGTGAACCACTACTTCATTTCTTACCAAATTCGTATAGTTCAACTATTGAAGGAAAAAACATATCAGCTTTCGCTGAAATTTCTATTCCAGCAACTGAAATGTTAGATTTAAATCTAGGGGTGAGATGGGAAGATTATGATCTTGACAGTGTAACAGTGCCGAAAGTATCGGCGATTTATCAAGCGAGTGATTTTTTAGTTTTAAGAGCTTCATATGAAGAGGTTTTTAGATCTCCAGAGGTACCAACATCAATGGGTACGGCTTTAGAAAAAATTGGTAGTGAGTATGTTGAAATTCAAACACCAATACCAACCAACCTAAGTCCTGAAAGCTCAGATAACATTAACTTAGGCTTTATTTGGACGCCGGTAGATGATCTAAAGCTATCTATGGATTATTATTCTCTTGATCTAGTTGATAATCTTGGAGTCGCATCTACTTCAAGTGCACTTGCGACGACCAATTGCCTAGACGGCAATTCTTATGTGAGAGGAACCGAACCTGCTAGTTGTTTTATAAAAAATATAACTGCTCCTGCTATCAATGGTAATGGCGTGGAAACTTCTGGTTTAGACTTTGCAATATCTTATGATATAGATACTGAGATGGGTCTCATGCAGTTCACTTTATCCGGCGTGAAACTATTAAAGTATGATGTCGCAAACGCAGACGGGACAACTTATGATGCCAAAGGTAAGTACAATACAAGAGCAAAAAACAGCCCAATAAGATTAAGATCAATGCCTGAAATGAAATTCAATTTGGGTGTAAGCTTAATGAATGGTTCTCACTTTACTAGAGCTTTTATAAGGTATATCAGTGACTATGATGTAGATGATTCTTTTGAATACTTCCCAGACTTTCTTGGGACGAATCCTGCGCATAATGACTACGGAACGCCTTTAGGTATTTATGATGCTAAGTCGGTAGATTCTGATGTCACATTAGATCTTCACTATACTTATTTGGGATTTGATAATCTTGAATTGACATTATCAATCGTGAATGCGACAGACGAAGAGCCTCCCCTAGCACCTCACGAACAAGCTTATGATGCTTTTTCACATAGTGCAATGGGAAGAATCACAACAGCTGGAATTAATTTTAAGTTTTAAAACTTATAGAATTATTCAATTCAAAAGGCTCTTACTTAAGTAGGGGCCTTTTTTTTATTTAAAAATATGTATTAAAAGTTCATTTGTAGTGTTAATGTGCGCTTACAAGCCATCTGTAAGACTCAGCAGATTTACGTATTAAGGATATACAGGCTTCGAATAAGGACATTCTCTATCTCTAAAGTTTTCCTTTGGTTATTAACAACTAAATATGGGGAAATCATGATAAGAAAGTTTTATTTATTTCTAATAATTCTACCTTTTATTGCAGTATCAAATCTTTCATTTGCGAGGGATGTAGAAGAGGTAGTAGTCACAGGTTCATATATTAAGGGTAGTCCAACTGATGGCGCTTCTCCTGTTGAACTTTATGATAGAGACACAATAGAAGGTATTGGTGCAGTAGATGCAGCGGACATAACAGCTAATATGGTTATAGATTCTGGATCTGAAAATAATGCTGACTCTTTTACTTCGGGTGCGCTTCAGGGCAGAACAAACGTAAACTTAAGAGGTCTTGGACTATCATCAACACTAGTACTTTTTGATGGTAGAAGACAGACAGTTACAGGTTCAACTGCTAATGATGGGAGTGTATTTGTTAATACTTCAGCTATTCCAGTCATAGCGCTTGACCGAGTTGAAGTTCTTAAAGAAGGTGCTGCATCAGTTTATGGTTCTGATGCTGTAGCTGGAGTTGTAAACTATATCTTCAGAAGAGATTTCACTGGATTTGAAGTCGACATCACATCTCAAGAGACTGATCTTGGGTCTTCTAAAGATAACAGAGGAAGCTTTATTTGGGGTATGGAGGAAGCTGATACAAATATAGTTCTTGCTTACAGTACCTTGAGTAGATCACCTCTTTCTCAAAGCGAATTAGAATTAGCTCCTCTTGGAGTAAGTGGATTAGGAACAAGCTTTTTATTATTTGGTCCTTCGACAGTTGACACAGGCCCATACGCAGGAACTTACAGTGCTTTTCAAAATGTACCTGACCCAAGTTGTGTAGCCAACAAAGGAATTCTTATTCCTCAAGCAAGTGGAAGTCGTTGTGGTTTCAAATATGGACCGAGATTCAATATTGTGAATGATGAAGATCATGATCAACTATACTTTTCAATAAAAACGCCACTATCTGATACTGTTAATCTTGAACTAGATTACTTAAAAGCAGAAACAGAAGTATATGACAATCCTCAATCACCATCTTATCCAGCTCTATCATATTTGAGTCCTGCAAATGCAATTGCCCCTGGAAAAGGAGGAAACCCATTTGGAGTTCCAGCTTTGTGGTTGGGAAGGCCATTAGCATCAGCTTTCCCATCTCCTTTTGCACCTAGAGAAATAGAGATGGACAGGCTTTCATTCGGACTTAATGGAACTTATGAAAATGGTTTCGATTGGGATTTTCATATAACTCAAAGTTCAGAAGACAACTATGGAAGTCAACCTGATACAGGCACATCGAAGCTTGCTGCTGCCATTGATGGTACAGGTGGACCAAGTGGGGATCAGACTTTTAATCTTTTTGATCCTTTTGCCAATTCGCAAGAATTGAGAGATTGGTTGCGATCTGACCAAGAGACCTGGACTGATGTTGAATTGTCAGTAATAGATTACGTAGTTTCTGGTCAAGTAGGAAATGTCGATATGGCAATGGGACTTCAAACCAGAAAAGAGAAGTACGACATAAAAAGAAGTGTTAACTCTATAGTTGAATTCGACGCAGCTGGAAATCTAACAAAGCCAGCTGATATGATTTTCTTAGGAGGTGGAACTGAATCTAGTGCTTCAAGAAGAACCAATGCAATATTCATGGAAGCCTCTACTGATTTAACTGATCAGTTAGAGTTAAAGGGTGCTATCAGATACGAAGATCTTGCAAATGATTCCAACGTTGATCCTAAGTTGTCTCTTAGATATCAAGCTAATGATAATGTTGTTTTGAGGGCTTCAGTAAGTACTTCATACAGAGAGCCTTCACTATCACAACTATATACAAGTGGTGTGGGCCTCCAAGGTATTCAAGATTACAACCCTGATGGTTCAGCAAAAGGTGGAACAGTATTCATTAGAATTGCTCAAGCGGGTAACCTGAATTTAAAACCTGAAGAAGCTGACAATATGAATGTAGGTATTATTTGGAGTCCTACAGACAACTTTGAAGCAAAATTAGATTATTGGATGGTGGATTATACAAATGTGATTACCATTGAAAGTGCTCAAGGTATAGTCGCACGAACACCAAATAGTTCAAAGGTTCAAAGAACAATTGATGGAACCCTTACTGGAGTAACTACTAATTATTTCAATGCTTCGTCTGTAGACACCAATGGTTTTGACGTCGAAATGTCATATGGGATGGATACTGCAATAGGTGAAATGCTCTTAGGTCTAAATGCTTCACACATGCTGCAGTATGAAATTCCAGTGGCAGGAGTTGCAACGGATGTTGTGGGATTATTTAACCACGATAACTTCGCAAGATCATTACCTGAAACCAAGATGGTATTATCTGCAATGCTACAGTCAGGAAAGCACTCTGCAGCTGCTTATGGACGATGGGTATCAAGTTATGAAACTACAAGACCAGTTAGTGCTTCTGCTGCTGCACAAGGTTTCACGCAAGATATTGATAGTATGTTTACTGTAGACCTTCAATACAATTACACTTTTGATTTCAATAGTGAAGATGATTTAAAACTCACACTTGGAGTCAAAAATGCTTTCGATGAAGAAGTACCTCAAGTGTACGATGCTGCTAATTGGAGTTATGATCCTAAACATCATGACCCCAGAGGAAGAATGATCTCAGTTGGATTGAAATTAACTATGTAAATTCTTTCAGTAAAAAAACCCAGCTTAGGCTGGGTTTTTTATGCACATAGTTTTTTAAAATGTATAATTCAATTCTTTTTTCGGGGCATAGCGCAGCCTGGTAGCGCACCTGCTTTGGGAGCAGGTGGTCGCAGGTTCAAATCCTGCTGCCCCGACCAGTTATCTTGAGTAAAAAACAAATTGTCATAATAGGAGGAGGGCTGCAGGGTTTAGCAACTGCGAATGCTCTTATAGAAAGAGGTGAAGAAATTTTACTTCTTGAGCGAGAAAGTGATGTCGCCACCTCTACCAGTTTTGCCAACGCGGGTATGATGACTCCTTCTCAATCTTCACCTTGGAACTCACCTGCAGACATTGCACAAATTTTGGCTGGGATAGGAAAAGTTGATAGTCCAATGCTTCTTAAATTAAACCAAATACCATCTTTATTTTTCTGGGGTTTAAAGTTTTTAAGAAACTCAACACCTAAAAGATTTAATGAAATTTCAAGAAACTTATTTGATTTGGCTAATTACAGCAAAGAACTTACTATCCAATTCAGAAAAAAAAATAATGCTACTTATGATGAATCTGAAAAAGGAACGTTAAAGATTTATAGAAATTCTGAATCAATGCAAAAATCTATTAATCAGCATGAAAAAATATTTTCAAATTTGGACGCAGTAAAAATAATAAAAAATAAAGATTTAGTTGATTTAGAACCTCAGCTTAAAGATATACAACCAGAATTATCAGGTGGATTATTATTTTCTAATGATGAAGTTGGTGACGCATATAAATTCTGCAAAATTCTTGAAGAAAAAATTAGAAAAAATGGTGGAAGAATTTTAACAAATACCAAAATAAATAAAATTCTCATCAACAAAGGTTACGTCAAAGGTATTGTTACAGATAGAGCTATTCTTGAAACAGAAAGACTAATTATATGCAGCGGCTCATGGTCTAGAGAACTTTTGAAGCAAGTAGGTCTTAATTTACCGGTTAGACCTGTTAAAGGTTACTCTTTAACTTTCGATACTACCGGTTTGAATAATGTTCCTAACATCTCCCTTGTTGATGAAAGTATTCATACAGCAGTTACATCCTTTCAAAACAGAATTAGAGTTGCTGGAACAGCCGAATTTGCTGGTTATGATGATTCAATCCATCCTAAAAGAATTGATTATCTTTATAGGATGTTAGAAAGTATTTATCCTAGCCTCTACGGTCAGCTTGAAGAAAACGAAGGAAAGGTTTGGCATGGTTTTAGACCAATGAGTGCTGATGGCTTGCCATTTATTGGGGGAACAAAGATAGAGGGTTTATTTGTAAATTGCGGTCAAGGACACTTAGGATGGACTCTTGCAATGGGATCGGCATCACTGCTGGCAGATCAAGTACAATTTAAAGATTCAAAAATTGATATCAGTCCGTATTTAGCTAGTAGATCCGTATAAATTATTCATCTCTAATCTTCATGGTTACTATATAATTCGCTCAACTCCTCGTAGCTCAGTTGGATTAGAGCAACTGCCTTCTAAGCAGTGGGTCGCAGGTTCGAGTCCTGCCGAGGAGGCCACCTTTTTTTTCTCAACTTTAATCTATAACGAATATTTAAATTTTCTAAATGCTTGAAGGCATGAAATATGGAAGATAGAATAATTTTTTATTATTTAATTTTCCTCATGTTAGGTTCACACATTTCAATTTACGGCGAAGTTCAAGGATCTGGTTTCAGGTCTTGGGCGAAAGAACAAAGTCTAAAACTTACTTTAACTGGCTGGGCCAGAAAAGCTTCGGATGGTTCGATTGAAATTTTTGTACAAGGAGAAGATGAATCAGTCAATTCATTTATATCGCTATGTTGGGATGGTCCTTCTTTCTCACATGTCGACGATGTATTAGTACAAGATGCAAACCCAGACGAATCTATTAGAGGATTCGAAATATATTAAATTAATCATCTGCAATTTTTATTAAGTGATAAAATGGCGGTTTTTGGTGGGCGTAGCTCAGTTGGTAGAGCCCTGGATTGTGATTCCAGTGGTCGTGGGTTCGAGCCCCATCGCCCACCCCAAAGGATAAATTATGAAATTTTCATTCAAATCAAAGGTAGATATCAATCAGGACCTACAAATAGTAGTCTCGAATAAAGATATTCAAGAACAAGTATCAATCAAACTTAAAGCAGCCCAAAAAGATTCTAAACTCAAAGGTTTCAGAAAGGGAAAAGCTCCTATGGATGTTGTTGAAAGTATATACGGGCCTGAAATTAGACAGGACGTACTATGGGATCTAGCAAGTAAAACTTTCTCTAAAATTGCGCAGGAAAAAGATTTAAAGATTGTAAGCAGACCCAACTTGATACCAGAAAAAATAGAGGAGGGTAAGGATGCCAAATTCAAAGCTACTTTTGAAGTTTACCCTGAGGTCTCTTTATCAAAAATGAGCAAAATATCTTACACGAACTTCTTGTGCGAGATTTCCGATGATGATCTTGATAAGACCATAACAAATCTTCAGAAACGAATGAGTCAGTGGGAAACAAGCACTGAGGCTTCTAAAGATGGCGATCAAGTCAAGATAAGTTTCGTCGGGAAAATTGAAGGAGAAGAGTTTGAAGGAGGAACTGCAGAAGACTTTACAGTAGAGATAGGTTCAAAGTCTATGATAGAGGGCTTCGAAGAAGGCCTTATCGGACTTAGTGCAGGAGATAATAAAATACTTGAGTTAACTTTTCCTGATGATTACGGAAAATCTGATCTTGCGTCCAAACCTGTTAACTTTGAAACACAAGTAAAAGAAGTTTTGAGTCCGAAACTTCCTGAACTTAATGAAGAGTTTTTTAAAAGCACTGGAATTGAGTCAGAAAATATTGAATCCTTCAAAAAAGAGGTTAAGACCAAACTAGAGGAGGATTTAATAAATATCTTAAATACCAAGACTAAACAAAATCTTTTTGATTCGCTTTTAATAGCAAATGATTTCGAGGTTCCCTCTTCAATGATTGACTCTGAAGTCTCTAATATGAAACAGGACACGGCGAGAAGAATGGGTATGGATCCAAAAGATATGAATGAAGATTTATTTCCCAATGAAACTTTTGCAGATGAGGCCACCAAGAGAGTCAAGGTAGGAATATTATTAAATACAATTATCCAAGATAAAGAGCTCAAGCCTGATGCCGATAAAGTTAAAGAAATAATAGAAGAGCGGGCAAAAAACTATAAGGATCCCCAACAAGTAATAAATTATTTTTATTCCGATGATGAGCAACTTAGAAATATTGAATCAATTTCTTTAGAAGAACAAGTTGTTGAAATCATAAAATCTGAGGCTAAGTCTGTTGATGAAAATATTTCCTATGAAGATTGCGTTTCAGGAACTTATGGTTGAAAATAATTTCTATTGCCCCATCTATCAATTAAGGAAGATATAAATGAGTAAAGAAAACACAAATCTTGTAAATCAACTTGTACCAATGGTTGTTGAACAAACGCCAAGAGGGGAAAGGGCTTACGATATTTATTCAAGATTGCTTAAAGAGCGAGTGATATTTTTGACAGGACCTGTAGAAGATTACGGATCAAATTTGATAGTGGCTCAAATGCTATATTTAGAGGCAGAAAATCCCGATAAAGATATTCATCTGTATATTAATTCTCCAGGAGGATCGGTTACAGCAGGGCTTTCAATTTATGACACTATGCAATTTATCAAACCTGATGTATCTACACTCTGTATTGGCCAAGCCGCTAGTATGGGAGCTATTCTTTTATGTGGCGGTGCTAAAGGTAAAAGGCAGGCTCTTCCAAACTCTAGAGTCATGATTCATCAAGTTCTCGGAGGATTTCAAGGTCAAGCAAGCGATATAGAGATTCATACTCAAGAAATATTATCTATCAAAAAGAAATTAAATGAAATTTTAGCAAACCACTCTGGTCAAAAGGTTGATAAGATAGCCAAGGATAGCGATAGGGACAATTTTATGTCTCCAGAGCAGGCCGTAAAGTATGGTTTAATAGATGATGTTGTTGACAGTCGTTCAGTTGAAAAGTAAAGGGAGTTTATATGTCTGATAAGGACAATACAGAAAATAACGAAGACAAACTTTTATATTGCTCTTTTTGTGGCAAGAACCAAAATGAGGTAAGGAAACTGATTGCAGGTCCTTCTGTTTACATATGTAACGAATGCATTGATCTCTGTAACGATATAATCAAAGAAGAAATTTCAGAATCATCTGAAGTCGAAGAAGAAACTTTTCCTGTTCCTATAGAAATCAAAGCCACTTTAGATGAATATGTAATAGGGCAAGAAGAAGCTAAAAAGAATTTATCTGTTGCTGTATACAACCACTACAAAAGATTAAAAGGTGGAAAGAAATTAGATTCCTCCGACGAAGTCGAACTCACAAAAAGTAATATTTTACTTCTAGGTCCCACAGGCTCTGGAAAAACGTTACTAGCCCAGACCCTTGCTAGGTTGCTCGATGTACCATTCACTATCGCTGATGCTACAACATTAACTGAAGCAGGATATGTAGGAGAAGATGTTGAAAATATAATACAAAAGCTTCTTCAAAAATGTGATTACGATATTGAAAAAGCTCAATTGGGAATAGTTTACATTGATGAGATCGACAAGATAGCAAGAAAGTCGGACAATCCATCTATCACAAGAGATGTTTCTGGTGAAGGAGTGCAACAGGCTCTTCTTAAGCTAATTGAAGGAACTGTAGCGTCTGTTCCTCCCCAAGGTGGAAGAAAACATCCTCAACAAGAATTCTTACAAGTGGATACTGCCAATATATTGTTTATCTGTGGAGGTGCTTTCTCTGGTCTAGAGTCTGTAATACAACAAAGATGTGAAGAAACCGGTATAGGATTTGGTGCAAATGTAACTTCCATTAAGTTAGAAAATGAAACAGATAAACTCATAGGACAAGTACGTCCTGAGGATCTAATCAAGTTCGGCTTAATCCCAGAGTTTGTAGGTAGACTGCCTGTCATTACTACATTAGAACAGCTTGATGAGGAGGCCTTGGTCACAATCCTTACCGAACCAAAAAATAGTCTTACTAAGCAATTCTCTAAACTATTTGAGATGGAGAATGTCGAGTTGGACATTAGAGAAGATGCACTTCTTGAAATTGCTAAAAAAGCCATTGAGAGAAAAACTGGAGCAAGAGGTTTGAGGTCAATTCTTGAAAGTATATTGATGGAAACTATGTATAAAGTTCCATCTGAAGAATCTCTGAATAAGGTAGTTCTGGATAGCTCTGTCGTAAAGGGTGAGACTGAACCTTTGATGGTTTATGAAAAGACTTCAAAAACTAAAACTGGTTAACTCTTGTTTTTTTTTAGTTAAACCCCATTATTAGACATATAGCAAAAATATTATGTCTAAAAAAAATCTAAACATACCCCTACTACCTCTTAGAGATGTAGTTATATTCCCTTCAGTTGTAACACCTCTTTTTGTTGGAAGAGAGAAATCAATTACTGCGTTGCAGTCCGCAATGGCTGGTGATAAACAGATAATGCTTGTAGCACAAAAAAGTGCCCAGCAGGATGACCCTAAGCTAGGTGACCTCTATCCTATTGGTACTCTTTCTACCATTCTACAACTTATAAAATTGCCGGATGGTACTTTGAAAGTCCTAGTTGAAGGCAATCAAAGAGCTTCGATAGAGTCACTAGAAGCTTCTGATGAGTATATGTCTGTGCAAGTTTCAACGATAGATGAAGAAACTGAATCGAAAGAATTAGATCATTTTCTTCCTTCTCTCAAAAAGCAATTTCAGGAATACGTAAAGCTTACTCGAAAAGCTACTCCTGAAGTCTTAAATACGGTCAATGCCATCGACTCTCTATCTAGACTCACAGACACACTAGTGGGTCATCTCTCAATCGATATAAGCCAAAAACAAGAAATATTAGAGATGATTTCATTGACTGATAGGGCTAACCGTATTTTGGAGCATTTAGATTCTCAACTTGATCTTTCTAAAGTCGAAAAGAAGATACGTGGCAGGGTAAAAACTCAAATGGAAAAAAGCCAAAAAGAATATTATCTCAATGAACAGATGAAAGCCCTAAAAAAAGAACTCGGTGAGATCGATGAAGCAGAAGAAGCTGAAGAACTTGAAACCAAGATTAATGAAGCTGGAATGACAAAAGAAGCTCAAGAAAAGGCACTTACTGAACTCCAAAAATATAAGATGATGTCACCAATGTCTGCTGAAGCCTCAGTTGTGCGCGGATATATTGACTGGATGCTGAATATTCCGTGGAAAAAGAAAAGCAAAATTAGGTCAGACTTGAATGCTGCTAGTAGTGTTTTAAATGAAGATCATTTTGGTCTAGAGGAAGTTAAAGAGAGAATATTAGAGTACCTAGCTGTTCAAAAAAGAGTGAAAAAGCTCAAAGGACCAGTTCTTTGTTTAGTAGGACCTCCTGGAGTAGGCAAAACGTCTCTCGGTGAATCCATAGCCAGAGCCACCAATAGAAAGTTTGTAAGAATGTCGTTGGGTGGTGTACGAGATGAAGCTGAAATAAGAGGACATAGAAGAACATATATCGGCTCTATGCCTGGCAGGATTCTGCAAAAGTTATCTAAGACAGGAGTAAAGAACCCGCTTTTCCTTTTGGATGAAATAGACAAAATGGGCATGGATATGAGAGGAGATCCCGCTTCCGCTCTTTTAGAAGTTTTAGATCCAGAGCAGAACCACACCTTTAATGATCACTATCTTGAAGTCGATTACGATCTTTCAGACATCATGTTTGTTTGTACTGCTAATAGCATGAATATTCCTCAAGCTCTTCGCGATAGAATGGAAATTATAACTTTGCCAGGTTATACGGAAGACGAAAAAGTAAACATCGCTGATAAGTATCTTGTTAACAAACAAAAGAAAAATAATGGCTTAAATGAAGATGAACTTTCCATTTCTAAAAACACGATAAAAGACCTTATTAGATATTTTACTAGAGAGGCCGGCGTGCGTGCTTTAGAAAGAGAGATTGCAAAGATATGCAGAAAAGTTGTCAAAAAAAATGCAACAGTAAATAAGTCTAAAAAGATTTCTATCAAACCAAGTAATTTAGAAGACTACTGTGGAGTAAGAAAATTTGATTTTGGTGAGGCTGAAGAAAACGATCGTATAGGACAAGTCACGGGACTTGCATGGACTCAAGTTGGAGGAGAACTATTAACGATAGAAGCTTCGAGTTTTATTGGAAAAGGTAAAATTATTAAAACGGGTTCACTTGGAGATGTAATGCAAGAATCTATCCAAGCGGCACTTTCAGTTGTCCGATCAAGATCAGAATCATTGGGCATAGATCCTAAATTCTATGAGGAGCAGGATATACATATCCACGTCCCAGAGGGGGCAACACCAAAAGATGGACCTAGCGCAGGTGCTGCTATGACAACCGCTCTAACTTCTGTGCTTTCAAACATACCAGTAAGATCAGATGTTGCCATGACGGGTGAGATAACTCTCAGAGGGGAAGTCCTTAAAATAGGTGGTCTCAAAGAAAAATTATTAGCTGCAAGAAGAGGTGGGATAAAAGTAGTCCTGATACCCGAAGGAAACGTGAGAGACTTAAAAGAGGTTCCAGATAATATAAAGGCTGATTTAGATATCAAACCTGTTAGGTGGATTGACGAAGTCTTAGACATTGTTCTTACTAGACAACCCATTCCGTGGGAAAAAGAAGAGGTTAGTGACAAGGTATCTTCAAAAAAATCTAGAGCAAAGAAAAGCTCGGTAAAAGCTCACTAATTAAATCAAATTCAAGCTTGACAAGGCTTTTGCCTGAGGTTTTAATCATATTGACCAGCTTGCAAAATGATAAGCTGGCTTAACAAGACTCTAGGAGATTAATGTGAATAAAGCCCAATTAACAGACGCTGTAGCAGCGGCAACTGACACTTCGAAAGCTGAAGCCGGAAGAGCGGTAGAAGCAACTTTAAATGCAATAGCAGGTAGCCTATCTGGTGGAGATAGTGTTTCACTTGTAGGTTTCGGAACCTTCAATGTAAGACATAGAGCTGCAAGAACTGGAAGAAATCCTCAAACTGGAGCGACTATTCAAATAGGAGCTTCAAAATCAGTAGGATTTAAAGCAGGAAAAGCACTTAAAGAAAGTCTTTAGACCCAATTAGTTTACTAAGAGCGCGCCATTAGGCGCGCTTTTTTTAATTACAAACACATGTCAGGAATACAAAGCATTAGAGAAGGATTAACTGGAAACGTTACTAGAGTTATTGTTGTTGCAATAATTATTACTTTCATTGGTTCCGTGGGTTGGGCTGGTTTTTTCTCACAAGGTAACGTTAATGTGGTTGCCACCGTAGGGTCTAAAGAAATTACAAATGCAGATCTGAACTTTGAAGTAAGTACTCAACAATTTGCTTTAAGCCAAAGGTTTCCTGATCAAGAGATTGATGATGAAACTCTGTTTACATTATCAAAGAATAATTTGATCAATAAATTTTCGGTACTAGATTTTTTAGATTCTAAAAAAACGATACTTACGGATGAATTTATTTATATGCAATTAGCTGAAGAAGAACAATTTCAGGAGAATGGTAGATTCAGTAAAGCTAGATTTGAATCTTTCGCTAGAAGCAATGGATTTATACCATCCGACTATTTAAAAAGAGTTAGAGAAGACTTTCTTATTAATATCTGGCGTCAATCAATAATCAATTCTAGTTTCATAACTGATTTAGATGTTTCAGAATCCATGGCTCTAGCTGATCAAGAAAGAGACATAACTTTTATTAAACTATCTGCAGAAAGATTCAAAAATTCAGTAAGCTATCAAGAAGAAGATCTACAAAATTACTACATAGAAAATAAATCTGCCTATACGAGTCCAGACAAGGCAAAAGTTTCTTATATCTCTTTGAATTCAGAGGAGCTTGAAAGCATTGTTAACATCTCTGAAGAAGATATTAGACTTGAATATGAAGACTACATAAGAGATTTTGATTCTAGTGAAAGAAAGTCTGTATCACACATTATGCTTAATATTACAGATGCTAGAGACTCTTCTGCTGCTTCAGAAGAATTAATATTAATAAAAGATAGGCTTAATCAAGGCGAAGCCTTTGAAGAATTAGTTGTTGAAGTTTCTGAAGATGGCGGCACAAAAGATATTGAAGGTAGTCTTGGGATTACTGATGGCACATTACTACCCCCTGAATTTGAACAAGCTTTATTATCTATGGAAGAGGGTGAAATTTTTGGACCTATAGAGCTTTTATCAAGTGTTCACTTAATAAGACTAGATGAAGTAATTAAGCCCGAACCTGAAACTTTGGAAGATTTGTCGCCAAAATTTCGAGAAGATCTATTAACCAATAAAGCAGAAGAGTTTTATGTTGATCTTCTTGGAGAAGTTTCAGATCTAGCTTTTAGTTCTGACTCGATTAAAGATATTGCTGAAACTCTTGATCAAGATTTAATTGAGACTGATTACTTTTCAAGATCAGAGATACCAGAAATTTTATCTACGAATTCTATATCTGACTTTATATTTGAAGACTTTAGTGAAGGTAACTTCCCGGAATTAATAGAAACTTCTCAGCTAAGTGCTGTTCTTATTCAGATATCCGATTATGTTGAGCAGTCTCAACTTGAATATCCAGATGTGAGATCTCAGATAGAAGATACTTACGTGCTTAGAGAATCATTAAAAGCTTCTGAAGCCTTTGTTCTTAAATCGATTGAAGATTTAAAAGCCGACAAGACTTTTGAAATATTATCTAGTCAAAACAATGTAGAAGTTGAAACTTATAAAGGCTTGAAGAGGGACAGTTCATTACTTCCAGTAAGGGCGGTTAACGAGATATTCTCTCTTCCAAGGTCGCAAGCAGGAGATGTATTTGGTTCAGCAGTATCTCAGAACGGTGACAGCATAATTTTTAGATTGGATGCTGTAAATGAGAGCAACGAAGAACTTACAGAAGAGAATATCGTAGATATTAAGAATTTTCTGAATCAACAAAAATCTATTTCCGAGCTAAGCGAATTACAAGCGTTTATAAAGCGAGGCCTTTCAATAAGCGGCTAGTTTAGCTCTCAGTTTCTTCAATAGAGCCCATAGCGGTAATATTGAAACCGCCATCTACATATAGCACTTCTCCGCTTATTCCACTTGCCATATCAGATGTTAGGAATGATGCAGCATCTCCGACTTCTCTAGTAGTTATGTTCCTGCCTATCGGAGACCTAGTAGCATTGTAACTAAGCATTTTTCTGAAGTTTTTTACACCCGAAGCAGCAAGAGTTTTAATTGGTCCAGCAGATATTGCGTTGACCCTGTGACCTTCTTTACCCATCGAAACAGCTAGATATCTAACACTTGCCTCTAAACTGGCTTTTGCCAAACCCATCACGTTATAGTTTGGAAGAGTCATTTGTGAGCCTAAATAAGATAAAGTCAGTAAGGACCCATTCCTGTTTTCCATCATCTTCTTGGCTTCTTTAGCGAGGGCAATAAAACTATAACTACTTATGTCATGTGCTATTTGGAAACCCTCTCTGCTGGTTACATCGACGAACTCTCCATCTAATTCCTCTCTAGGGGCAAAACCTACCGCATGAATTACAGCATCTAAACCTTCCCATTGTGATGACAGATTTTCAAAGGTTTCTTTAATTTCAATATCAGATGTAACATCGCAAGGGATAAAGGTCTCTATGCCTATTTCTTTTCCTAATTTCTCAACATTTCCCTTTAACCGCTCATTTTGATAAGTCAGAGCTATATTTGCACCATTTTCTGACATTGATTCTGCAATACCAGCAGCTATAGAGTGTTTATTTGCAACTCCTACTATCAATATATTTTTACCACTTAGAATATTCATTACATTATTTTAGTCTTTTTATAATAAATCTATAGAAAAATTTAGAATTTTCTATTTCATGAAGAAAACTCCACATTTAACCTAGATGACTACTAAATGTTGCTTAATCGCCTCTTTTGCTTTAAGGTTTGTATCAGAGGACTAAACAAGCCTCATTTTTTAGATATAAGGGGTATATATATGAAAAATTCTATTTCATTCTTTTCAAGATCATCTCTTAGCTTTGCATTGGTTGCTCTGCTAAGTTTTGGCTCTATTTTCTCAATTTCTGCAGATGATGATGAAGATTCTGCTGATACCGCTGAAGAAATTGTTGTAACAGGTTCAAGAATCAAGAGAACATCAAACTATGATTCTACTGGTCCTGTGGAAGTTTTTACTGCTCAACAAGTATTAGATGCAGGTAAGGTAAGTATCGGTGACTTCTTAATCGAACTTCCTTCCGCAAACTTAGCATCCAATCAGCGTTCAGTTAACAACGGCAATAGCGGAACAACAGAACTTAATCTGCGTGGGGCTGGTTCAGAAAGACTACTTACTTTGATTAATGGAAGAAGAGTAGCTCCTGCAGGTACAGGAACTGGCGGAGCAGTCGACTTACAAATTTTTCCTCTTGCTTTAATCGATTCAGTAGAAGTTTTAAAAGACGGAGCATCAGCCGTATACGGTTCTGATGCAATTTCCGGAGTTTTGAATATTAAGCTTAGGCAGTTTGAAGGTTTTGAGGCTTATATTAGTGAAGGCTCATCAGATAGAGGTGATGCAGATCAAAGTTTAATATCATTATCTTTTGGTACTGCTGGAGAAAGATCTAGTATGGTTGCAACTGTCTCTCAACAAACACAAGCTGGTTTAGATATGTGGGACAGAGATTTTTCGTTCTGCCCAAGAGTCGAACCAGATTACATGCTATATTTCCAAGCTTTTGGTATTCCTGGTCATGGCGCTACAGGTGAGAACTTATCTTCCACAGCTTCTTGTGGAGCATCAACTTTTATCCCTACCGGAAGATTCTTTACTAATGCTGGTTCAAAAACTTTATATGATGGTATAGGTCCTACAGGCGATGTATCGTCTTTCTCCTTTGCTACTTATTCTGGAAGAGAAGCTGGTGATCCTCAAAATAATAGGGGTATGTACAACTATAGTGAGTATATGCAATTGTTAGGAGAAAGAGAGAATAGACAAGCATGGGCAGCGGGTAACTTTGAAACAGATAGCGGTGTTGTCTTAGATTATCAAATTGGAGTCTCAAGAAGAGAATCAGATCTAGTTATGGCCCCTGTTCCGATGGGATTAGGTGCTCAGGTAACTTACGGTACACTAATACCAAAAGATAATCCTTTCATGCCTGCTTCAATTAGGGCTAATACATCTGATACAGGACTGCCCTATAGAAAAAGAATGTTGGATGTTGGTCCTAGATTATTTAATCAAGAGTCTACAAATTACAGAGTAGAGTTCGGCGCTACTGGAACCCTTGATGCTTTAGGGGCAGATTGGGAAGCTTACTATACTTACCAAAATTTCCATCAAGCACAGGTAACAAGAAATTATATTAATATGCTTGCCGTTCAAAATGCTTTTGAGACAGAAGCAGGACCGGGAGTTGATGTAAATGGAACTCAATACAGATGTGCTGATCCAGTTGCTCGTAAACTAGGATGTGTTCCTTTGAATATGTTCGGTCCAAATAGTATAACTGCCGCTGCAGCTGACTACATAAGACAAAATGAAAAGAATACTTACGGTACTACCTATCAAGGATATGCATTCAACGTAACGAATATACCTGTTTATGAACTTCCAGCTGGAGAAATTTTGATGGCCGTAGGTTTAGAACAAACTGACTTATCTGGATATGAAACCGTTGATGGATTAACTGAAGCGGGTGGTTCATCAGGTAATCCAAGAAAATCAACAGATGGTAGTTATGATAGTAGAGATATATATTCAGAGATTTCCATTCCATTGATTGCTGACATTACGGGAATCCAGGAGTTTAATATCGACTATGCTTACAGAAATACTTCATACAGTCAGTTTGACTCTGAGAGTGTTGAAAGACTAGCTATTAAGTGGAAGCCTATTGATGATTTAACATTCAGAATGACTGATTCTACTTCTTACAAGGCACCAACTATCTCTGACTTATACTTCGGCGGTGGAGGTGGTTTCCCAACTTACATAGATCCTTGTGAGCAGAACCAATATTCTACTTATTCAGATGCTCAAAAGGCCATTGCTCTCGCTCAGTGTTCCTCTGAAGGGATAGATGCTACAACTTTTAGTACTGAAAATAATCAAATCCTATCATTATCAGTTGGTAATCCTAACCTGACTCCGGAAGAAGGTTCTAATACTACAATTGGTGTAGTTTGGGCTCCGACTAACATTGACTTTTTAGAAGCGGTTGACTTTAGAATGGCTGTGGACAAGTTTGAACTAGAGATAGAAAATGCTGTCGTTGGTTCAGGTGTAGCCGCAACTTTACAAGGGTGTTACTTATCTGGTAATTCAAATCAATGTAATCTTATTACAAGAGCTCCTGGTGGAGATATCATTTCGGTAGAAACCCAAAATGTTAATAGTTCTAGCGTAGATGTTTTCAAAGGAACTGATTATTCATTTAATCTAACTTTTGCTGATCTGCCAAGAATCGGGGGAAGTTTCGAAGTCGACGTAATAGGAACACATTTTGATGAAAATGTTACCGTTTCTGCTTCTGGTATAAGTGATGATGCGGTCGGAAAATGTATTAATTTTGGAGAAGATTGTTTCAATAGAGACCGAATAAATCTTTCTCTGAGATGGTATAACGAAGACTGGTCAGTTGGATTGACTACGCGTTACTTAAGCAATATACCTCTTCAAGATGGTGTAGTTGATTACTTTAGTGTTGATGGCGGTGCTTATGGTGAAGGTACTTATACTCAAGAAGTTTTAGATCAAATCTATGACGTTTATTCTATACCTTCAATAACATACTCATATCTTAATATTGGTTATCAGGCATCTGATAGCGTAAGAGTATCTCTTGCGGTGAGTAATTTGTTTGATAAACAACCTCCTTATTATAAAGATTTCTTTGGTTTTGTTGATCCACAGATTCAAACACCTCAGAATACTTACGATATTATAGGAAGATACTTTCAACTCGGATTTAAATTAAGTCTTTAATATAAATAGAGAGTTCAAAAAGGGTTGCTATTGCAACCCTTTTTGTTTTTAAATTATTAAATGAAGAATCAACTTATAATAATCTTTTTGATACATTCTGGTTTTATAATTTCTGACATTAAGGAGTGTACGAAGATAGAAAATGATATAAATAGACTAAGTTGTTTTGATAGCTACTTTTCAACAAATAATGATCTCAAGATAGGTAAAGAATTTACCCAAAACGATGATCTTGCAATAGACACCTTTGATGAAGAGTATGAGAAAAGGAATTTTGGTCTTCCTAGTAATGTAAGGAAAACTGAAGGCACTGAGGAGTTAAAGATAACTTCAAAAATAGAGAGTGTTTCCCAAAGGCTTAATTTACAATTACTTATAATTCTAGAAAATGGTCAAATTTGGCAATCTGTTGAAAAGATAAGAGATATAAAAATTCGAGATGGTTATGAGGTCGAAATACAAGAGGGTTTCTTTAGTGGATACACTCTTAAGGTTCTTGGAAAAAAAATAAAACTCAGAGTAAGGAGAAAAAATTAATAAACCATGACATTATTTAAGCAGAGTTTCATTTTAATATTATTTTGCATATTTAATTTTATTGATGCCAACGAAAACATCAAAAGTTTTTCTAACCTTCCAGATATATATGACATAAAAATATCTCCAAATGGAAAGTTGATCGGTGTCCACAGAAAAGTAAATGATGAGTTGGTACTATCTATCATTGATTTGAACTCCAAAGAGTTGATCTATAATCATAGATTCGTTAAGAAAGGAGAGATTGGTGCTTTTGAATGGCTTTCGGACGAAAGACTTCTGATGTCAAAAGTAACAACTATTCCAACTAGAAATAGTAGATTCCAAACAGGAGAGCTTTACGCTGTTAACATAGACGGAAAGAAATCTATTATGCTTACTGGAAGACAGGCTAAAAGGTCTAGCAACACGGTTAAGGATGATCCAAAGCAACCAGCTACACTTATTGATCTTTTGCCTGACGAACCTAACAAGATAATGGTTCAATTCTTCACCTCTGATCAGTTCTGGAGATTATATAAAATAAATATTTTTAATGGTGATATCGAAAGGTATGCAGTCCCTCCAGTAAAACAGCCTTTTTATCAATTCGATGCAAACGGACAACTAATTGCTGTATCAGGAGTAGATAAAGACACATTCGACTTACAAATTTACCTATATAATAAAAATATACCTACAGATTTTTTTGTAGGGAATCCTTGTCAAGGCTCCGCTGTAGATTGTATTGAAGTAGTTGGAAAAAAACCTGGTTCTAAATCTAAAAATCCCAATTGGACATTCTGGAAAGAAGATTCTTGGGACAGCAGACTAGAATTAATCTCTTATCAAAAAGATGAAAGAAAACTAATTACAGTAGAAAACCTTGGTAATGATTTATCTGGAATTTACGAAACAAATTTAAAAACAGGTAAAAGAAATTTAATATATAGACATACAACAGTTGATGTAGGTTCTGTATTAACTGATGATAAAGGAAGGGTATATGCGGCTAGTTTTATGGATGGATATCCTTCATTGGTATTCTTTAAGGGAGAGAGTGAAGAAAAGGATAGATTAAAATATGTCAAAGGATTGTTCCCGGATAGTCTCATCTTACCTTCAAATATAAGTGATGATGAAACAAAACAAACTTTTCTCGTCTCTTCCGATATTAACCCAGGAATCTATTATTTAGTTGATAGTGAAAATGAAGAAGTCGTGCCTCTTGGTAGGTATTGGAGCAGTATTGACTATTCAAATTTATCTCCAATGGAACCAATATCTTTCATATCTCGTGATGGTACAGAGATATACGGATATTTAACAAGAAGTAGAAAGGGTAGCTCGTATGATTCTCCTACAATTGTCCATCCACACGGAGGTCCAGAAGGCATAAGAGATAGGTGGGGGTTTGATCACAGAATACAAATGTTGGCTTCTGAAGGATTCAATGTTCTTCAAATTAATTTTAGAGGTTCTGGAGGTTATGGATTGGATTATCAAAGATATATAGCAGCTAACTGGGATGGTGTCCTAGAAGATCTTTTTGATGGAATGGAATATTTACATGCAAAAGGAGAGATTAACAAGACTAACTCATGTATTTATGGAGGAAGTTATGGTGGTTATGCCGCCATCCAAAGCGCAATTCTTAGACCGGATCTATTTAAATGCTCAGTTAGTGATGTAGGTGTATATGATATTGGAAATTTATTCAATACTGGTGATATTCAAGATTCAAGAGGTGGTAAGGCTCAGCTGGTAAAAAGGCTAGGTGATAATGAGGACAGACATAAAGAAATGTCTCCTCAATATAATGCTGATAAATTGAAAGTTCCATTCTTTATGATTCATGGCAAAAAGGATATTAGAGCCCCATATGAGGATGCTGTAAAATTTTCAAAAACTCTCACAAAACTAGGTATACAACATGAAACCCTTTTTATAGATAAAGAAGGTCATGGGTACTCTGATGAATCTGTAAGATACGAAAGTAATCTTAAGTTAATCAACTTCTTCAAAGATAATTTAAATTAGATATGAATTTAATAAAAATATTCTTACTAGCAACGAGCTTGCTTATCGCATCTTGTGGAAATGATATTACTCCCGTTGAACAATCTTTAAACTCAAAAATATTATATTTAGGGAATGGTACTGAACCAAAAGATTTAGATCCTCATACAGTCACAGGAGTCCCAGAAAGCAAAATATTAATGGCACTTTTAGAGGGGCTTGTTATAAGAAATCCTGATGGTTCTGCACCAATTCCAGGAGTTGCCAAGAGCTGGACTATCTCAGATGATGGCAGAGAATATATCTTTTCGCTTCGAGATGCCCTATGGTCAAATGGTGACCCTGTAACAGCATATGATTTTGTATATTCTTGGAAACGAGTATTAATGCCATCATTGGGCTCTAAATATCCTGATATGTTATTTGACGTTGTAAATGCAGAGGAATTTAACAAAGGTCTTATAGGAGATTTTAACCAAGTTGGTGTGAAAGCAGTCAATGAAAAAACCTTGCAAGTTAATTTGAAAAATCCCGCTCCATATTTTATTGAGTTATTGGCTCACTATACGACAAGACCTGTACATAAAAATACTATTGAGAAATTTGGTGATATAGATACTTTGGGTAATCAGTGGACCAGGCCTGGAAATTTTGTTGGTAATGGTCCTTTTACTCTAGAGGAATGGAAACTAAATCAGGTGATCAAAGTAAAAAAAAGTGAAAATTATTGGGATGCAAAAAGAGTCAAATTAAATGAGATTCATTTTTTACCTATTGATAATGTAACCAGAGAAGATTTCATGTTTAGGTCAGGCAGATTACATATCACAGGTTCTGTTCCAACTGAGAAGATAGAAGTTTATAAGAATGAAAATCCCGAGCTCATCAATATAACTCCTTACTATGGAACTTATTACTATAGATTAAATATAAATAAAAAGCCGCTAGATCAAAAATTAGTCCGTAAAGCTTTATCTTTAGCCATAGATCGCAAAAAAATAACCGATAAAGTTGCTAAAGGGGGACAAACACCTGCTTATTCATTTACTCCTCCAGACCCAAATGCTTACAATCCACCTACGCGTCTTGATTTTAATCCAGAAAAGGCTAAGAAATTAATGAGGGAGGCAGGTTTCGAAGGTAACAACTTACCAACTATTGAACTCTTATATAACACTAGCGAAGGACATCAAAAGATTGCTGAGGCATTGCAACAAATGTGGAAGCAAACACTGGGTATTGATATTGTCCTTACAAATACGGATTGGAAAGTCTATTTGGATAAGCAAAATAACGGTGATTATGAAATAGCGAGGGCAGGGTGGATTGGCGATTATCAAGATCCAAAAACATTTTTAGACATGATGGTTTCGGGAAGAGGAAACAATCAAACCGGTTGGTCTAATACTGATTATGATGAATATTTAGTATCAGCCGCTAATTCAACTTCTCAAGCTGAAAGATTTTCTTACATGTATGAAGCTGAAAAAATCCTAATGGATGAGCTTCCTATTATTCCAATATATACATACACGAGAATCTTCATGAAGCACCCAAGTGTAAAAGGATGGAATCCAAATTTACTTGATTCTCATGCTTACCAATTTATTTCTATAGAAAATTAGCTTCATCATGCTCAATTTAATATTCAGGAGGATTGCTATTGCGGTACCTGTTCTTCTGGTTGTAATAACTTTAACATTCTTAATGGTTCACTCAGCTCCAGGAGGTCCTTTCGATGAGGAAAAGGCAGTATCTGAAGAGGTTTTAGCAAAACTCAATGAACGTTATAATTTGGACAAGCCTCTACTCGATCAGTATTTTGACTATCTGTCAGGTGTAGTGACCGGAGATTTTGGACCCTCTTTTCGTTATCCAGGAAGATCAGTTACTGAATTAATATCTATCGGGTTACCTATAACCTTCGAGCTCGCTCTTTACTCAATATTATTTGCATTATGTTTTGGTCTTTTGGCAGGAGTTTTGGGAGCATTAAAACCTAATACTTATTTAGATTATATTCCAATGTCGACCGCGATGATCGGCATATGTATTCCTTCAATTATATTAGGTCCAACGTTGATACTGATATTTGGAATATGGCTAGAGTGGGTTCCGGTTTCAGGTTGGGGTTATATGCCTGGTGATAAAATTCTACCCATACTTACCTTAGGAACTGCTTACGCAGCTTATTGCGCCAGATTAACTAGAGGAGGTATGTTGGAGATTCTCAATCAGGATTTTATCAGGACCGCCAGAGCTAAAGGCCTTTCTGAAAAAAGGGTTATAGTTGTTCATGCCTTGAGGGGAGGACTAACACCAGTAGTTGCTTTTCTAGGTCCCGCAATGGCTGGACTTTTAGCTGGATCTTTTGTTGTAGAAACAATATTCGGAATTCCTGGGCTCGGAAGATTCTATGTTGAGGCTGCTTTCAATAGAGACTATACAATGATCCTTGGCTCCTCTATCTTCTTCTCATTTTTGATAATTTCCTTTAACTTAATTTCAGATCTTGTAGCAGCTGGTCTAAACCCTAAATTGAGAGATTGAATGAATAACTCTTTGTGGAAAGATGCTTTAAATAGGCTTACTTCAAATAAGTTATCTTTATATAGCTGTATTTATATTGTTTTAATAATCTTCTTGGCACTCATAACACCTCTCATAGCGCCATATGATTATGCTTATCAAGATTTAGATCTTGGGCCTTCTGGACCTTCTGCACAACATTTATTAGGCACAGATACTCTTGGGAGAGACTTATTAACACGGATGCTATACGGCAGTCGAATTTCTCTATTAGTTGGTTTTCTTGCGACACTGGTTGCATTGTCAATAGGAGTTATTTGGGGAACTATTGCAGGTTTTTCAGGAGGGAAAATTGATACGATCATGATGAGGATTGTGGATGTTCTTTATGGAATTCCATTTATTATATTTGTTATTCTTTTAATGGTCATATTTGGAAGAAATCTCATTCTTCTCTTCATGGCCATTGGAGCGGTTGAATGGCTAACAATGGCTAGAATAGTGCGCAGCCAGGTTATGACGCTTAGCAAACAAGAGTTTATATTGTCCGCTAGGGCAATGGGAGTAAGTAAAGCTGGAATTATATTTAGACACCTTATACCCAATTCAATAGGTCCAGTAATTGTTTATGCAACATTGACCGTACCTCAGATTATGTTGCTCGAAGCATTTTTAAGCTTCTTAGGTTTAGGCGTACAAGCTCCATTGAGTTCTTGGGGTCTCTTAATCCGTGACGGTGCTGTATCTATGGAGGAATATTGGTGGTTGTTAATTTTTCCTTCTATGGCTTTTTCTCTTACCCTATTTTCACTGAACTTTATTGGAGATGGCTTGCGAGATGCCTTGGATCCACGAACTGCAGATAGCTAAAGAAGCAGTTTTAGAACTTGTCCAGGAAAAATTTTTGAGACATCTTCTATCTCGTTCCATTCCTGTATATCTTTCGAGGTGATTTCAAACTTAGACGCTATCCTACTTATAGTATCTCCCGATTTAACTGGATATAACATTGTACGTAAGTCTCTTGAAGGTAACTCTTGTCTTATTCTTTCATAACGCGAAAATATTTTAATTTCTTGATTAATCTGTAGAGGCACTTCGATATCTAAATCATTCCATAAGACCACATCTTCAATAGATACTTTAAATTTCTTGGATATATTCCAAAGTGAATCTCCGCCAATAACTATATAGACTTGTTCTCTTGGATTTTGTTTTCCAGCCCACGCAGATCCTCTTGGGACCATTATTTCCTTGCCTGCAATAATTAAGTCAGACGATAATCCATTAATCTCCATTAGAACAGCAACTTCTATTTTATATCTTGACGCAATTTTATAAAGGTTATCACCTCTTCTAATTTTATAACGGTCCCATCTAACCAAATCATTTAGATCTAAAGATTCCAACTGAGTTATAAATCTATCTGATACTCCAATAGGTAAAAGCAGATAGTGCGGCCCACTAGGATCAGTTGCCCACTGATTAAAGCCAGGATTCAATTCATAAATTGTCTCGGGTTTTAGGCCTGCTAGGTCAGCAGCTTGCATCAAGTCTAATTGTCCTGGAATTTTGACTCTTTCAAAATACGGTCTATTGGCGATGCTTGGTAAATTCACATCAAATGCTTTCGGATCCTTAATCAACTCGCAAAGAACCAGTAACTTTGGAACGTAAGCTGTTGTTTCTTTTGGAAGATTTAAATCCCAAAATCTTATAGGTTTGTCCTCTCTTTTATTTTTTCTTATTGCTCTATTAACTCTAGTAGGTCCAGTGTTATAAGCTGCCATTGCAAGCAACCAATCTCCATCAAATTTTTCATTTAGATAGGTCAGAAATTGTAAAGCAGCTTCAGTTGATGCGAGCACATCCTTTTTTCCGTCATACCACCAATTACTTTTTAATCCCCATTCTTTTCCTGTCGCTGGCATAAATTGCCAAATACCTGTAGCTCCATCAACTGATTTAGCGTACGGATCAAATTCACTTTCAACAAAAGGCAATAAAGCCAATTCTACAGGCAGGCCTAATTCTTGTGCCCTAGTTAGTGTATGAAAGAGGTATCTTTGCCCTGATTTACTTATTCTGTTGACTGCAGTTTGGTTACTATAGAGCCTTTCTCTATATAGGCTTGTAGCAGCAATTTGGTCATCTGGGATAGTTATAGACAGTTCTAACCTAATTCTTTCCCAAATATCAAAAGGAGCTTCCTCAGATTTTATTTCAATAATATTGGTATCGGAAATCATTTTAGATTCAGCAGCAGATTTAACTGAATTATTATTTGCTGCAGAAGCGCAGCTGTTAAAAACTATCAAACTAATGGCAAAGAAGATTCTATACATTTTAAAAGTTATCTTTCCAATTTCTTATTTCACCTAATACCTCTGAAGTACTGTTCAGCTTTCTTTTTGAGTAATTTTCTGCAGCTTCAATCACTGGCAATTCTCTGCATCTCATAAAAGGATTTATCTTGGTTTCAGTATCTATTAAGCTGGGTAATGAAGGCTTATTCTTTGATCTATCTTCCTGGACTTTCTTTGTTGATTTAATAATATCTTGGTTATTAGGCTCCACTGCCATAGCGAACCTTAAATTGGATTCAGTATATTCATGACCACAATATACGAGCGTGCTTGGGGGGAGTTCTTCATACCTATCCATTGAAAAAAGCATATCTTCTGGTGTTCCCTCAAATAATCTTCCGCAGCCAGCATAAAATAGCGTGTCACCAGAAAAAAGAATTGGCTTTTCTGTCTTATCACAAAAATACGAAAGTTGATCGTTAGTATGTCCCGGAGCTGAAAAAGCTTTGAATTGAAAGTCATCTAGGATGTAAAAATTTTCATTATCTTGTAGAGGATGAGTTATGCCTTTTATATGTCCTCCCGAAGGTCCATAGGCTGAGCATCCATATTCAGCAATAACTTCTTCAAGGCCTCCAGTGTGGTCCCAATGGTGATGTGTGATTAATACATCCGTAAGTACATATCCTGTTTTTTTGATATATTCATGCACTGGTTTTGCGTCCCCAGGATCAACAATTGCAAGCTTACCTTCAGACTCCATAGTCCAAATATAATTATCACTAAATGCATTTAAATGATTTATTTTCATTGTGTTTATAACTTAGTTTGAGAATAGTGTAATACAATAAGTATCTTACAAAAATGAAGGAAATAGAAGTCTTTACTGATGGAGCTTGCAGAGGAAATCCTGGGGTCGGGGGTTGGGGTGTCCTGCTTATAATAGATGGTGAGGAAACTACATTATTTGGAGGAGAGCAAGATACAACAAATAACCGAATGGAACTTAAAGCTGCAATCAAGGCACTAGAGTTTTTTAATGATAATGTATCCCTTTCTATCACTACTGATTCTAATTATGTAAAAGATGGTATTACAAAATGGTTGACCAATTGGAAGAAAAAAAATTGGGTTACTGCTTCTAGAAAACCAGTGAAAAATAAAGATTTATGGGAGCAACTTGATAACCTTAATTCCTTTCATAACGTGTCATGGCAGTGGGTAAAAGCTCATGCTGGACATAGAGAAAATGAGATAGCAGATATGCTTGCAAATAAGGGTATAGACGAACTTTAATGCAAAGACAGATAATATTAGATACTGAAACAACAGGATTAGATCCAAAATCGGGACATAGAGTCATTGAAATTGGATGTATAGAATTAGTGAATAGAAAATTTACAGGAGAGCAGTACCATATTTATTTAAATCCTGATCGAGCTAGTGATCAAGCGGCATTAGAAGTTCACGGATTAACCTCGGAATTTCTAAGTGACAAACCAAGATTTAAAGACATTTATGAAGAATTTCTTAAATTTATAAGCGGATCTGAGTTGCTTATACATAATGCAGAATTCGATGTAAATTTTCTCGATCATGAAATAAAGCTTCTTTCAAAGAAATTACCAAATGTATCAGATTGTGTTGCAAAGATAACCGATACACTTCAGATTGCGAGAGAGAAACATCCTGGTCAACGAAATAGTTTGGATGCCTTAGTTAAGAGATATGAAATAGGGGGATACGACCGAGAACTGCATGGAGCTTTGCTTGATTCGCAAATATTAGGAGATGTATATCTTTCTATGACCGGAGGACAGAGTGATCTTGATTTCAGTATTTCAGCTACGGAACAGGAAGTAAATGAAAACGGTTCTTCTAATCAACTAAATTCGGAAATAAATTTAAAAGTTATCGAGTTAAATGAAGAAGAGAAAAAATCTCATAAAGAGTATCTACTAAGAATGAAAGAAGAAACAGGCATAGATCCATTAGGTCTTGATTAAAATGTCTGTAGTTAAAACAAGATTTGCTCCTAGCCCTACCGGTTATCTCCATATTGGAGGAGCTAGAACTGCCTTATTTGCTTGGCTTCATGCCAAATCCCAAAATGGTGAGTGTCTATTGAGAATCGAAGATACAGATAAAGAAAGGTCAAAAGACGAATTTACAAAAGAGATCATTGAAAGTTTTAAGTGGCTAGGAGTTGAGTTTGACGAGGAAGTGGTTTTTCAATCAAATAATGCAAATCGTTATAAAGAAATTATAGATCAACTTCTTGATCAGGGTTTAGCTTATGTCTGTAAGGGTGAAGACCCCGAGATAGACAAACAATGCAGGGACAAAAACCTTTCAAGAGATGAAAATACAGTTGTTAGATTCAAAATGCCAGAAAAAGGCATCACTGTTTATGAAGATATTGTAAAAGGTCAGATACAAGTTGAAAATGATCGACTTGATGATTTTATTATCGAAAGAAGTGATGGATCAGCTACCTATAATTTATGTGTTGTAGTCGATGATTTAGATTCCAAAATTACTCATGTTATTAGAGGTGATGATCATGTTAATAATACCTTTAAGCAGATAAATGTTTTAAAAGCTCTAAATAAAGAAGTACCAACTTATGGTCACGTTCCTATGATTCTAGGCGAAGATGGAAAAAGATTATCTAAAAGGCATGGAGCTTTAGGAGTGCGGGAATATGAGTCATTAGGTATCTTGCCTGAAGCATTAAAGAATTACCTTCTAAGATTAGGATGGTCTTTGGGTGATGATGAAATATTTACTGGTGAAGATATGAAAAAAAGTTTTCAATCTGGTATTTTAAATAAATCTCCTGCTACTTTTTCAATGGATAAATTACTTTGGTTTAATAAATATTACTTGGATCAAATGAGTGTAGATCAATTGATAGAAGCTTTATCAAGCAAAGAGTTTGATGGAAGTCAATATTCTAAAACTATTTTGCACACGATTAGAGATAGGTGTTCAACATTAAATGAATTTTCTATAAATGCTGGATATTTTTTTAAAGATCCAAAGAATTATGACGAAGCATTGATCATAAAGTATTGTAAGAAGGATTCGTTTGAACATTTATCTCTCTTAAGGGAGAAATTTGAAGAACTTAAGAATTGGGAACAAATCTACATAAAAGAAGTCATTGAAAAGGTTATTGCTCACTTCGAGATAGGATTTGGAAAGATAGGTTTACCTCTCAGATTAGCTCTTACTGCTACGGTAAATTCTCCTTCGATTGATTTAGTATGTCAGCTGCTAGGCAGAGATATTACTCTAAACAGAATAGAAAAGTTTTTAACCATGATTAAGGACTTAAAAACTGATCAATAGCATCCCATGCGGTTTTACGTATGTCATCTCTTTCCATCATGATCTCATGCTCAGATTCTAATGAAACTATTGTCGTTAAATTAGACTGCCCTAATAATTCTCTATTTAATGAACTATTCACCAATTTATCATTTGTTGCATCTAGAAGAAGCAGAGGTTTTTTTATCGCAGAAGACCAATCTAATGATTTGAAATAATTTGTTCTTTTGAGTGCATGCTTTAACCACCCTACAGTTATTCCCCTTACGCCTAATTCAGGAAACTGGCTCAATAATTTGTAAGTCCTATTAAATCTTTCTTCATCTGTTGTGAGTGCATTTTCTAGAAACGATTCTTCTTGCCAACCTAAATCTTGATGCCAAGAGGGCTTTTGCATTGGAAAAGTACCTAGGCCAAAATTTTCTAAAATACCCATCAATCTTACTATCCTTCTTGAAACAGCATTTGCTCTCACAGAAATCATTGGAGCGCAGAGTATACATTTACTCAATACATTCTCTGGAGCTATGAAGTAAGAGGTCAGCAGACAACCACCCATTGAATGTCCAAAACCTATAAAGGGTTCAGGACATATGAGTTTAAAACACTCATCAACCACCTTTACCAGATCTTTGTCATAAGTTTCAAATGTATCAATATGACCAATTTTATTATTATTTGCTTTTCTAGATGAGAGACCTTGACCTCTCCAGTCCATCATTGCTACGGCATATCCTCTAATAACAAATTCAGAGATGACCTCATAATATTTCTCTATGAATTCTGTTCTACCTGATTGAAGAATTATGGTTCCTTTTTCGCTATTAAGATTCCAAAAAGCTATCCTTACTTTATCTTTTTTGTTGAGGGAAAAGAAATAAGATTCTCCCCCCGAACAAGATAAATTATCTATTTCATATAATGGAGCCGTTGGAAGGTTTGTTTTCAAATTCTTAACTTTAAGTTTATGGAGATTATTCTAATAGATTTTCCGTTTCATAATTGGTAAGTATAATAGTTAAGTAGATTAAATGGGGCTATAGCTCAGCTGGGAGAGCGCAACACTGGCAGTGTTGAGGTCGGCGGTTCGATCCCGCCTAGCTCCACCATTCAGTAGATTGATAGATCTATAGATAGAGCAGGGTGGTCGCTTAATGGACCCTCTTCAGTAAAAAATGATTTGTCTTCTCCAACTGAATTAATCTTAAATTTAACATCCTCTCCTTGTTTTAAGAGAATATAGTCCAACACTGACCATTTTTTATTAATTTTGGTATTTTCAAAAGTATCAATTAAGGATAGTTCTTCTTTAAATTTTTTTAATAGTCCCATGTCTCTTGGATCTTTGGAGTTTAGATTAAGATCACCGGCGACAATAAGCGCTTTCATTTCTGTTTTTTGCTTTATTACAGAAACAATGTGTTCTAATTGCTTTTGCCTAGCACCCCTATCGGAGTCTCTTCTGCCAGCATCCATATGAGTATTCAAAATATAAAATTCTTTTTTATTTGGAGGAGTAACTTTTATTAGTTGGAATCCTTTATACGCAAAACAGTCATTTGCTCCTATTAACCAACCTGAACAATTTTCATATGTTTTATTCTCAACATCTATCAACCAACCTACTGGTAAATTAAATATCGAAGTTAAACCTGAACCGGTACAAAATGGACAAAGTAAAGTTCCCATTCCGCCCCTGTAAGCTAAGCTTAATTTGTCGAGTCCGGAAGATAATTCTTCATGATGTGAATAGTCCTCTTGAAGTAATGAGATATTATAATCCTGTGTTTTTTCACCAATGATGGGAAACCGCATTTTAGGATTATCATCCAAGAATATTTCAGGTAGTCCATGAGTGTTGTAGACTAATATATTTAAATTTAAGATTACATCTTCTGAGCAAAAAACATTCAAAGGCAAGTACAAAAAAAATAATAAAACCTTTTTTCTGATATCCACTAGTTTTTGGTCCTTTTCGTAATTTTGTTCCAGATATTTGTTGCAAGTGACATGCGAAGAAAAGGGCTTACAAGCTTATATATTTTACCCGGTATAACTGTTGATTTTCCTTTCAATGAGGCCTTTTCTGTCTCAGTAACAACTTTTTCAGCATCTATCCACATCCATGATGGAATTTTTTCTCTTAAATGATCTAAGCCTGCTCTTGAATGAGCTTCAGTTTTAACATAACCGGGCAAACTAACAGTGACAGATATATTTTTTGAAGAAAGTTCTTGGGACAGGGATTGCCCGTAGGAATATATAGCAGATTTAGCTGATGCATAGATTGAAGACTTAGGCATAGGAGTTATCGCACCTATACTTGATACAATCACAATTCTTCCTTTACCGATATTTATCATACTAGGAACATAGGCTTCTATTAAATCAATGACTCCATGACAGAGAAGATAAAATAGATCTTTTTTATCTTCTTTATTGATATTGCCTACCTCACCAAACATCGTGATGCCTGCATTTGCAATTATCAAATCTGGGTCTTTTATTTTTTTCGTAATTTGTTCTACTCCCTCAGGCTTCGATAGATCTGCAAGATGATAAGTAGACTTATTATTTTCAATTGTATTAAAAGCCTTTTCAGATTTTTCTGGATTTTGAGCTACGAGCTCCAGCTCCCAATTATTCAATGCCAAATATTTCGAATATGCGAGACCAATTCCAGAAGAGAAGCCTGTTACCAAGGCTTTGGGTTTCTTGTTAGTTTTAATATTGTTCATCGAATTTAAGATAATGTTCTTTGATTTTAAAGTATATTTTAAATTTTACTCGCATAGCCTAAAAAGATATCTATCTTCTTTTAAAATTTGTTTTGTCGTAGTATTGATTGATGACAGATACAAATACGACTAAATACTTTAGTGGCTGGTGGGCAGTCCTTTTTATTTTCTTATCTTTTAACTTGATTCCAATTCCTTTAACCATGCTTGTAGGATTTCTTGGAGAGTGGGTTTATCAGAATCCAGTTGAAGTAGATATGAATTATCTGGGATTGATCAACATGCACCCAATCGCAGATAATTTAGTTTCTATATTTTCAATGTCAGCCTTGTTAGCTTTTGTTCTCTGGAGAATGAGGGTTAGGCAAATACCTTTTGGAGACTTAGGTTCTTTGAATCTGAATAGAAAAGATTTGTTTTTGGGAACACTCTTTTTAGCTGCCTTTATTGTATTTGAAGAAATCTATATGTGGATTCTTGACATTGAGATGCCTATGGGATTTTTGGAATTTATGTTGTCTGAACCTATAATATTAGGCTTTATTTCAGTTGTTATTATTGCACCCATAGCAGAGGAATTTATTTTTAGAGGCTTTTTGTATTCTCAGCTGAGCCGAACAAAAATAGGTCCATGGGGTGCTGTTACGCTTAGCAGCCTTTTATGGACAGTGATCCACTTTCAATACGAAGTTCTAATCTTGATCGTATTATTTATTTTTGGTATTTTTCTTGGTTATATCAGGATGGCTTATAAGTCATTAAGTCTGCCAATAATGCTTCATGGAATAAATAACTTATTTGCCTTTTTTATGGCGTATTATTTCTATTAGATTTTTCTTGATTGAATATCTAATTAGGGGTATTTTGTTAGTCATATATATTCAAAAAAGGATATTTTTGAATTAGAAACATATTCAGTCTGACAAAAGGATAGGTCTTCTGATGAAACTTTGGGGAGGGTTTCATGAAAAAGATAATCTTTTTTATATCTTTTACTCTAATTCCATTTCTTGCTTTATCCGATGATGAAGAAAGAGGGGGAATAGAAGAAGTAATTGTAACCGCTGAGAGGCAAGCATCTTCTATTCAAGATACTGCTATTTCTATAACAGCCTTTGATTCAACTTTAATTGAAGCATTGAATCTAAGAAATCAGGAAGATCTTCAAAACTATATTCCTGCAACAACTATTCAGCCATATGATATTTCTATTCGAGGTATTGGAAGAATGTTTAGGGCATTGGGGGGAGATCCTGGTGTTGGAACTTATGTTGATGGTGCTTATTCTGTCGATTTTGGTATTGCCTCTACAGATAATGGACTCTATGACATAGAAAGAATAGAGATTCTAAGAGGACCTCAAGGAACTTTATATGGTAGAAATAGTATTGGTGGAGCTGTAAACTTTATAACAGCTAAACCTTCACAGGATTTTGCTGCAGAAGTGAGAACTCTTACCGGAAGTTATGGAATGGCTGAGGCTTATGGTTTTATTAATGGGGGCCTAACAGATAACTTAAGTGCAAGAGTTATTGTAGTTAATAGAAGTAGAGATGGTGTTATTAAGGACCTTGGTGCTGGAGAGGACTTGGATAGTTACGAAGACGAAAACTATACACTGGCCCTTAGATGGGAAAATGACAACCATACCCTTGATATAAGAGGAAACGAAAGAAGTTATGGAAGGGTTATTAGTTCGGCACAAGGTGCAGGACTTATAACAACGAGTGAGTATGGCGGTAATGTTAGACGAAATGATCTTATGGTACATGGCTACAGACCAGTTGACCCCAACACGCCTTGTTCAAGTTTAACTGACAGAACTGTAGCTAATTGTGCTACCCCTGGCTATGAGACATTTATGTTTAATCATAAGGGTCTTGTTAGACATGGTCAGTTTTTGGTTCCGGGTGTTGACCCTGCATTATTTGCAGGAACTGGAGTTAGTCCTAACTTTGCATTTGGTTACGATTCCAATATCTTAGCAGCTACCATGATTGGAGATGGAAAAAGCATACCTTCAATGACCGGAGATGATTTAGTAACTTCTACAAATGGTTTCAATGACGAATACTTTGATCATCAAGCAGGAACAGTTAACTACACCTGGGATGCTAGAGATGATTTAACAATTAAATATATCGGTTCTTATACTGACTATCTTTACACAAGGATTACAGATGACGATAGGACAGGTAACCCTCTCGCAGATGAACAATTTCATGCAATGCAAGAAAATGAAAACTATCAACATGAGATACAATTCTTCTGGGATATAACTGATGATTGGAGTTTTGTGGGTGGATTATTTGAATATCATGAAGAAATTGATCAAGATTTAGATTTCTTTAATCCAAACGGAGATGCTAGATATTCACAGCCAGCTGATTATGGAAGTACAGTAGCTGCATTAGCACCTGGAGCATCAAGACAAGTACAAATGTTAACTGCAGTAGCTGCTTATGGTGGAGTAAATCCTACTGTTCCAGCTTTCACTACAACTGCCGGTCCTTACACTGCTAGAGATACTGGTTGTGGAATTGCAAGTCTACTAGGATTAGCACCAGTCCCTGATTTTTCTGATCCAGCACTGACTCAAGTATGTATCATTTCTGGCCCTTGGGATGGTGAAAATGCTGTTCTTAAAAATGGTCCTAACCCTTCACCAGGAACAACATTTGTTTGGCAGACTGAAAATAAAACAGATGCATATGCTGTTTATTTTCAAACTGAATACCAAATCAATGACACTTGGGCTATCACACTTGGCGGGTCTTACAGTGAAGACGAAAAAGTAGCTGAAGAAAACCTAGTTCAATATAACGAAGTTGAATTAGTTTCTGCACAACTCTTTGCATACAACCAAGCAACTGGAGCTTTGAATGCTGATGGCACTCCAACAGGTGAGGGTATCATTCGATTCAAAGGTATTCCTTATTCAAGATCTTTTTACAGATCAATGGAAAGAGAATTTGAAGAATCTAATTACAGAGTAAATGTTGATTATTCTCCTTCAGATAATGCTCTTTGGTATTTCTCAGTAACAACTGGTCATAGGGCTGGTGGATTTAACTTAGGTTATTTCTCTGCTTTCCCAAGTTATGATTCTGAAAATGTAACTTCTTATGAAATAGGACACAAAGGTTCTTATATGGATAATACTTTGCAAATTAATGCATCCACTTATCAATATGTTTATGAGAATATTCATGGTCAATTTGAGTCTCAAAGTTTCTTGGGAGGAGTTAGCACTTCTGTAATAGGTTATCCTGAAGCAGAAACTAACGGCTTTGAATTAGAAGTTATTTATATGCCTCAACCTAATTGGATTATTGGTGGTAACTACAGTTTCACAGATGCAAAATACTCTGAAGAAATTGTAGATGCTTTTGGCAACCAAGGTGTTATTGAGGTTAATAATCCAAATGCACCAGGATCTCTTTATACAATTAAAGAGAGGGAAAGACCTATTAATGGAGTGAGAATGGAAAGAATACCTGAGAATAAAATGTCAGTGTATTCTAACTACACACAAGAAGTTAATGGCGGATCTATTGACTACTTGGTTGGTTTATCCTGGACTGACGAAATAATTTGGTCTGATGCCGCATTACCTTATGACGTTTCTCCTGCCTTCAGTCGTGTAGATATCAAAGCTACTTGGACTAACGATGAAGGTGATTTAGAAGTCATGTTCTTTGTTAATAATGTGATGGATAAAATTGGTGTTAGAAATATGTCCACAGATGATGAAACACAAGGCTTCTTAAGGTCTATAGTTCCAACATTACCTAGAATGGGAGGTATTTCATTTACTAAGAAGTTTGGTGCTTATTAAGTAGGCATTAAATAGAATAAAAAGGCCTGCCTTGCGCAGGCTTTTTTATGTTATTGCATTAATAATTTTTTTGGAGATTGTTTTGTGATGCCGCTTATTAGGTAGTAACAAAGAGAAGAAACAACAACAATTCCTAAGAGGGGCCCCATTATCGATATTTCTGGATAGAAGCTTGCAGTTGTTTCGAAAACTCTTGTCTCTATGAAATAGATTCCGGCATACGCAACTAAAGCTCCAAGACTTCCTGAAATTAAACCTAATAGAGTAAACTCAAATAGAGTAGATTGTTTTATCAGGATATTTGAAGCTCCTAAAGTTCTAAGTACTGCTGACTGATGCTTCCTGACACTAAAACCATCTTGTAAAGCTGAGAACGCTAAAAAGAGAGCACTCAATGAAGTGAGCAATAAGATAGAATTTAATGCTTGAGTAACCTGTTCAATTATTTCTTTGATCTGTTCGATTAATTCTTCTATTGAAAATACCGAAACAGTTCTGAATTCTCTCATAAGGTCAGCAGCGAGATATTGTTTATCTGACGGAATATAAAAAGAAGTTATATAAGTAGATGAGATATCTTTAAAAAGAGATGGATGCCCAATAATAAAGAAATTTGGAGAAAAATTATCCCAATTGACTGTTCTAGTACTTTGAACATAGGACTTAATTATTTGTTCACCTACCTTAATGAATACTTCATCTCCTATTTCTAATTTATATCTTTCAGAGATATCATCAGAAATGGAAATACCATTATTTAAACTTTTATCAAACCATTCTCCTTTCAATATATCATTTTGTTCGGGAAGTTCTTCAATCCAAGTAATATTGAAATTTCGATCAATTATATCGTCCACATTTTGCTCATTTTTTTTAAAAATAATTGCATTGGTTACAGGGTAGAAAGGCTTAGATTTAATATTATTCTCCTGCAAGAAAGATTGCATATTTTCTTTATCCTGTGGAGTTATATTAATAGCAAAATTATTAGGAGAGTCTTCAGGAATAGAAGTTTGCCAGGATCCGAGAAGATTTTGACTTGCAGAAAATGTTATCAGTGTTAAACCTATAGCAATCGTAAAGGCAAATATTTGGAAAGAATTACCAAATTTTCTTCGTCTAAGTTCAGATAATGCTAACAATATAGAGCTAGAAGCACCTAAACCCGTTTTATTTTTTCCAAGCAGCAAATATATGGATCCAATACCTATCGCTGAAAAGCCGATTACTCCGAAAAAGATAATTAAAGATAAGGTTAATTGATTTGTATAAAGGTAGAGAAGAAGAAAGAAAGCAGCCAGTCCCATTAGGAATACTGGAATGAAACCATAGTCGAAGGACACATCATCTTTTAATACTCTCATCGGAGAGATAGTTATGAGTTTTGTTATGTGAGGATAAATGAAACCAAATTGGCATATCAAAACAGTCAGGCAAGTTATAAGAATTGGATAGTAACCTGGAGATGGTAATTCAGTAGGAAAATAAGATGACATCAAGTTTATAAATTGGGATTGAAGAGTCCATCCAAGTATTAGTCCAAATAATAATGTGAGGAAAGTCATGAATAGAAATAAAAGAAAATACATTGTCTTGATTTGTGTTGTTTTCATTCCAAGCGTCTTTAACATTGCAACATAACTTACATGTCTTCTAGTAAATCTTTGTGACGCAATTCCAATAGTACAAGCGGATAAAAGAACTGCTATTAATCCGCCTAGAAGAAAGAAATTTTCTGATCTATCGATAGTTCTTCCTAGTGAACTAGAGTCTTCACTTAGTACCTCTATGTCGTCTCCATTCTCTTTAATAGTCTCTAGATAGTTTCTTACATTTGCTATTTCATCTTCAGGTCCTTTAAAGAGATAATTGTATTCAACTCTACTGCCTGGTTGTATGATGTTTGTAGAGTCTACATCTTCAAAATTCATTATAGTTTTGGGAGCGAACGCAAAGTTACCAGATGCTCTGTCTGGCTCATACAGAATAGTAGCCGCAAAAATAAACTCTGAATCACCAAGAAAGATCTTATCGCCGTAAGATAAATTTAGTAAATTTTGTAGTCTTGCATCCATCCAAACCGTTCCTAATTCAGGACTTTCTTTAGATAAAAATTTTCCAGATTTATTTTGAAGTTCCAACTTACCAATAAGAGGATAGGCATTGTCAACAGCTTTTACGGAGCTAAGTTGCATATCTTCCTCAGAAAAGATGACTGAAGCAAAGAGAACCATCTCCATAAAATCAATATCATGGAACTCTTGTCTTTGAATCTTACTCTTAGCGGTATTTTGATTCGACTCAAATTTAAGGTTTCCGCCAAGGAATTCTTCTGTTTCAGCACTCAAGGCTTTTTCCAACCTATCGGTAAAAAGTGAAATTCCAGAAACTATTGTTATGGCAAGCACTAGAGAAACAAGTATAGAAGTCAAATAACCTGATCTAAGCTCTCTAAGGAATATTTTAAACGATAGCTTTAACAGCATTATTTAACTATTTTTCCTAGTTTTAGATTAATTTTTTTATCACACCTATCTGCCAGATCGTGATCATGCGTCACAATAACCAATGCATTGTCAGTTTCTGAATTGACTTCAAAAAGAAGATCAGAAACCATTTCTCCATTCTTTGGATCTAGGTTGCCAGTAGGTTCATCGGCAAATAATATTTTTGCAGAGCAAGCAAATGCTCTTGCGATAGCTACCCTTTGCTGCTCTCCACCAGATAATTGATTTGGATAGTGATGTTCTCTTTCCTTTAACCCAACTCTATCCAAGAAATATTTTGCTCTTTCTTCTGGTTCATCTTCATCTTTTAATTCAGAAGGCAACATAACATTCTCTAAAGCGGAAAGGCTTGGGAGGAGTTCGAATGATTGGAAAACAAAACCAACTTTTTCTTTTCTTAAGAGCGCTCGTTGCTCTTCATCTAATTCATGTAAAGCCTCTTCATTTAGGAAAATTTCACCACTTGTAGCAGTGTCTAGTCCAGCTAGAAGACCTAGTAATGTTGATTTTCCAGATCCAGATGGTCCAGTTATTGCCAAAGACTGACCTTCAAGAAGGTTAAAACTCACATCATCCAGTATGACTAATTTACTATCTCCTGAAGAGACTTCTTTCCTTAGTTTGTTTACTTCAAGGATCATTTCTATGTTTTAGTAGGTGTATTACCCAACTATAACACCTCTCAGAATCAGAATAAATCTAATTCTTTGACTATAATGCAATTTTAAATTTTTTACTCTTAAATAATGAAAGCCACAATTTTATTTTTATTAGTTCTCATTGCTTCGACTACGAGCTCTGAAGAAAATAATTCAATATTGATCTATGGAGACAGTATCAGTGCTGGATATGGAATGGAAAAAGAGAGCCAATGGTCAGAATCTCTTAAATCTTTACTATCTGATAAAGGTTTTAAAATTAGCGTTTATAACAGGAGTGTTTCTGGTGAGACAACAGGAGGAGGGTTGACGAGAATCTCTAGAATATTAGATGAATTAAAACCAACATTTTTACTACTTGAACTGGGTGGTAATGATGCCCTGAGAGGTTATCCTCCTAAAAAGATATATGAAAATCTTGATAAAATGATAGAAGCCTCAAAAAAGCGAGGCATTGAAGTCTTATTAATGCAAATTAGAATATTACCAAACTATGGAAAGAGATATCAGTCTCAGTTTGAATCAATCTATCCCACTCTATCCCAAGAAAAAGAAGTAATATTGCTACCTTTTATGTTGAATGATATTGCGCTTAAAAAAGAACTCATGTTGTCTGATGGAATTCATCCAAATAAGGATGCCCAACCTTTAATTGCAGAAATTGTTTTTAACAGTTTGAAACCTCATTTAAAATAAGTTGAGAATGAAAAAATTAAGTAAATTTTTTAATAACCCCTTATTGTTGTTAATTGCCTTTGCCTTAACGTGGGGGATAACTAGAGACTTTTTTTATTTGACTTATGTAATCATGGGACTCGTGACAATCCAAGTTATATTAGAAAAGCTTTCTCATTCTAAGGTTTCTAAACCTTTGTTTATATCATGGTGTCTGTTGATGCCTTTAGGTATTATTACGATTGCTCTACGAGATCCTATTTTTTTACAGTGGAAATTTTCAATAGTTCATTGGCTTTTCGGTTTAATTCTTATCATTTCTAATCTTTATAGAGGTCCAATTTTACTCAATATGCTTCTATCACAATTGGGTCCACAGTCTGGTGCCACATCCTCGTCTGCTAAATCAAATGTGACCAACTTTGCGGGTTTTTTCCTTATTTTTGTTGGTTTTGTAAACTTATATTTCATATATTTCATGTCACTTGAGGCCTGGGTACAGTTTAAAATATGGGGCGTAACAATTTTAAATTTTGTAATGATGTCAGCCGCGATTGCTTATCTAATGAAAAAGGGCGAGCTAGAAACTCCTAAGGGTTAAATTTAACTCTCAATAGCACCTCAAAAGTTACAAAAAAAAGCATTAAAAAAAATTGCACTGCGACCTTTAAAAGGGCATAGTGAATGTTCGAAAAGGATTTCTTAGTGTTTATGAAATAGTTTTTAGAGGATAAAAAAACTATTTTTTAGGGGAAAAAACATGAAAAATAGATCCTTATTACTTTTAGGTTCTCTTCTAATTCTTTCAACAAATTTATTCTCAGATGATGAGGATGTGGACAGAGGTGGAATAGAAGAAATTACTGTAACTGCAGAGAAAAGAACTTCAACAGTCTCTGATACTTCAATGTCCATAACTGCATTTGATTCTTCATTACTTGAAGATCTGGGTATGCAAGGTGCAGATGACCTAATGGACCAACTTCCAGCTACAACTCGTGATGCTTTTGATGTCAGAATTCGTGGCGTAGGAAGAAACTTTAGAGCGCTCGGTGGTGATCCAGGTGTTGCGACTTATTACAACGGTATTTATTCACCTGATTTTGGCATAGCAGCCTCTGAAAACTATTTATATGATGTTGAAAGAGTCGAAGTTTTAAGAGGCCCTCAGGGTACTTTATATGGACGTAATTCCATAGGTGGAGCCATCAACTACATCACTAAAAAACCTGCTTTTGAGGCAGAGGGTGAAATTAGAACTGTATTAGGAGACTATGGACTAGAACAATATTTTTTAATGTCTTCCGCACCAATAACTGAAGATATTGCCTACAGATTAACAGCTATAACAGTAGAAAGAGATGGGGTCCAAAAAAGTATAGGACCTGGTCCAGATACAAACTCACTTGATGACGAAAATTTAACTTTTACACTACTCTGGAACATTAATGATGATATGTCTTTGCAAATAAGAGCTAATGATAGATTGTCAGATAGAGTTATTAACAATAATGTGCTTCTTACAGAGGGTTACGGACCTAATAGAGGAACAAGAAATACAACTGATGCGGTATATGGATTAAGGGGTGCAGCAGCTAGCACACCTGGAGCAGTAGCTTTTACTAATCCAATCACAGGACAAGTAGGATATGGGGCACCTTTAAGACCTGGTGTAGATGCTTCAGGTTTCCCGTGGAGATTTAATCCTGCCTATGGTTCAACCGGTCCAGATGTAATAGGAACTTATGATGTTAACGTAAATAATGATCAAAACTGCAATGATTTTCCTTACGGCCCTCCAGGATGTGCTGCAAATCATGTTATGTTTGAACAGGAGGGTATTCAGTCTAAGTACACGTGGGATTTAAATGATAGAACAACAATCACTTATCTATTTGGTAAAGTAGATTTTAATTATACCTTTAACATTGATCTTGATAATATTAATTCAGATTTCTCGCAGTACAGAACAACTGTTTTAGAAGACGTTCACATGACTACTCATGAGATAAATGTAAACTGGATGATTGGTGACGATGTTGAGATGACTTCTGGTGTCTTTATTATGGATGAAAATAGACAACAGAATTATACATTAAGTAATAATGTTCCTTATATAACTCAAGCAGCAAATTATGGTTTACTAGATTCAAGTCTAGCTTTCATAGGTGTTCCTGCATCAATTATGGGAATTCTTGGTTGGCCTAGTGATGCGCTAACTCCCCATGTAAAAGTTGGTTCTGCTCCTCTAGGAGCGACAATCACTGGAAGATGGCAAGGAGATCCCTTAGGGTCTGTTTATAATCATAAGAATGAGAATCAAACAGACGCCATAGCATATTTTACCCAAGGAACATGGCAAATAAATGATACTTGGGCTCTTACTTTAGGGGCAAGATATGCTGAAGACGAAAAAGAAGCTCTAGAAGCTAGAGGTGGTTACGCAGAGCTATTCGCCGGTCCAGTTGGTGCTTACCTTCCTTTTGCAAACCTTTTAGCTGGAAATCCATACATTCCTATCGGAGAGGATTCAACAGTTGAGGCTTCTACTAATGTAGCAATGGGTAATGCTACTTGGAATTATAATCCAGCTACTCTTGCGCAGTTAACTGCTCTAGCTGGTGCTGGCTTATTGCCTGCTGCGGCTATCTACCCGGGATCAATAGATCCAGCTCAACCAATTACCCCGAAATGTGAAATTACTGCATCAGCATCATGTGCAACACCTTTGAGGGTCGGTCAGGGTATACCATACTCATATACAAGTAGCATTGGAGGAGAAGATTCTTGGGACGATACGAATATCAGGGTTAATGTTGATTATGAGCCTAATGAAAATCAACTTTGGTATCTATCTTATACAACTGGTTTTAGAGCTGGAGGGTATGCTTTAGGTGTTTCTGGACAAAGAGATGATGCTAGAGATGCAAATGGAGTTCCAAATGGTACTGGATCAGTTTTAGTTAGTTATGATGAAGAAACTGTGGAAGCAGTTGAACTTGGTTATAAAGGTCTTCATTTAGATGACACCTTACAAATTTTTGCTTCCATATATCATTATGACTATGAAGGTTATCAAGATGAATTGGAACAATTTGATCCAATACGTGGCGCCGGTGCAAACTTTGTTTCTAATGCTAATGGCATTACAAATAGGGGCTTTGAAATCGAAATTCAATATCAAGCCAATGACCGTCTTAATATAGCTGGAAACTATAGTTTCACTGAAACTGAGTATGGAGAAGATTATTTTGTCCTGACAGTCGATGATCCTACAAATCCAGTTGCTGTATTTGGACAATGTACTCAAGGATATGTTACTTGCGAAGATGACAATCCAGCATTTGTAACTGATTACACTGTAAATTTAAAAGGTGGACCTCTAAAAGGTATTCCAGAAGATAAATTCACACTTAATATTACTTATGAAATGGATTCTCGTTGGGGCCCGATATGGTTATTTGCTACACATTCTTACACCGGAGAGTTTTCAGCCTCAGGGGTACAAAGAGAACTAGATAGAATTGAGTCCAGAGAAATTACAAATTTAAGTGCATCTTGGTACAGCGAAGATGGAAACATAAATATAAGAGCTTACATAGATAATTTAATGGATAATGATATGTACTACGCATTATCGGCCGATAGCGCAGAACAGAATTTTAGAAAGACTGTAAGTGCTCTGAGTCCACGAACTATGGGCGTGGATATTAGATATAAATTTTAAATTTGTATCATTGAAAAGACAGGCCTTTTGGCCTGTTTTTTTTTGTTGCAAAGCAAAATGAAACTATGCTAATGTAGTTTCTAGGGGAGACCTACAGGGTCTTTATTTAAATGGAATTAAGCAGTGACAACTGCACTTTTGGGGAGGATGCCATGCATAAGATTTTCTTTTCGTTAATCACTCTTTCTATTTCTACTTTCTCTATTTACACATTTTCTGATGAAGAAGATAGTGGAAGAGGTGGAATTGAAGAGATAACTGTTACAGCTGAAAAACGTACATCAACTGTTTCTGATACTTCTATGTCAATAACAGCCTTTGATTCTTCACTGATTGAAGATTTAGGCATACAAGGTCCTGATGATTTAATGGATCAGTTGCCAGCAACAACTAGAGATCAATATGATGTGAGAATTCGTGGGGTAGGAAGAAATTTTAGGGCTCTTGGTGGAGATCCGGGAGTTGCAACTTACTATAACGGCATATTTTCTCCTGATTTTGGTATAGCAGCAGGAGAAAATTACCTCTTTGATGTAGAAAGAATTGAAGTTCTCAGAGGACCACAAGGTACTCTTTATGGAAGAAATTCCATAGGTGGAGCGATTAATTATATAACTTTCAAACCTTCATTCGAATCTGAAGGCCTAGTAAGAGTTGTGCTAGGAACAGAGGGAAGACAGCAGAACTACCTGATGTCCAGTGGACCAATTAGTGATGCAATAGCTTATAGATTTACTGCTATGACCGCTGATTCAGATGCACTTCAAGATGGTTTAGGGGGTGTAGATTTAAATGAAACTGATGACGAAAATATAACCTTTTCTTTACAATGGAACATCAATGATGATGTTACATTTAACATAAGGGGTAATGATAGGCTTGTTGATCAACCAACAACTGCTCCTATTTTATTAGATCAAGGATGGGGTCCTTACAGGGGAACTCACGGTCCTGAAAATGCAGTTTATGGTATCAAGAGAGTTTCTGCATCATATCCAGGTGCATATGCATATACACACCCGACTACAGGTGAAGTAAGATACGGAGCAGCACTTATTCCAGGTGTGGACAGAAATTCATCAGTTGTACAAAATTTTAATCCTGAGTATGGAGCTAGCAATCAAAATAGCACTATAGGTAAGTTCGGAGCTAGGGTAAATATGGAAGATTGTAACAACTCTTCCTTCCCATATAACAACAATAATTGTCAACATGTATTGTTTGAGCACGAAGGCATTCAATCTGATGTCACTTGGGATGTATCGGATACAGTGCAAGTTAAGTACTTATATGGTTTCGTAGATTTTGATTACACTTTCAATAGAGATTTTGATCTTTCTGATGCTACTTTCAGTACAAGACGAGAAACCGTTCTCGAAGATGTGCACATGACTACTCACGAACTGGTTGTAAACTGGCAACTCTTCGAAGATGTAGAAATGACTTCTGGTCTTTTCTATATGGATGAGACGAGAAAACAAAGCTATTCATTTGCTAATAATCATCTTGCAGTAATAAATCCAGCAAATTATGGTTTATTTGCTGCTCCTATGGCTTTCCTTGGTGGAGCCTCAACACAACAACTTCTGGGAGCTATTGCATTTACACCACATGTCGAACAAGGCAGCGCTCCAATGAATGATGTTATATCTGGTCTTTGGGGAGGTTCTCCGGAAGGCTTAGTTTACGAGTATCAAAACGAAGTTACTACCGAAGCATCTGCGGTCTATACTCAAGGCACATGGACAATAAATGATGAATTTTCACTCACTATCGGAGCAAGGCATGCTAAAGATAAAAAAGATGCCCTTGAAAAGAGTGGTGGTTATGCAGAATTAAGCTTAGATTTTGCTGCAGGTTTTATGCCAGCTATATTAGCTGGAGCAGGAATACCTGGGCCATTCTTAGAAGCTGCAGGAGTTTTACCTAACTCAGGACAAACCGTACTTTCGCTGAGTAACTTAATGATGGGAGCTGCGACATACACTGGTGCGGCAGGAGTAGCAGCAAATGGCAGTAATATTGCTCCAGTATGTGATTTCACTGCAACAGAATGTGCCAATCCTCTCAGATTAAATCAAGGTTGGCCATATAGTTATACTAGAACTGTTGGTGGAGATGACGAATGGTCAGATACCAACTTTCGTGTTAATTTAGACTGGACTCCTAATGATAATATCCTGATGTATTTTTCATACACTACTGGGTATAGATCTGGAGGTTACATTCTTGGTGTCCCCGGAGGAAAAGACAGTTTAAGGGATGAATTTGGACTTCCAATTGGAGGGGCAGATTTGAGACTTGAAACATACGACAAAGAGACAATTGATGCTACCGAAATAGGTTATAAGGGTCTTCATTTTGATGATACTGTTCAAATCTTCGCTTCAATCTATCATTATGATTATGATGGTTACCAAGATAGAGTAACTCAATTTAATCCAAATGTTGGATGGGCCACAGACAGGGTTACAAATGCTGACGGTATAACAAATACAGGATTTGAAACTGAAATAACTTGGGCTGCGACTGAAAGATTAACACTATCTGGAAACTATAGTTATACAGAAACTGAATATGGAACAGATTATTTCATTCAAAACCTCGATGACCCTTCCTTGCCTGCACCGGTTTGGGGTACATTCACTCAAGTTGATGTCGTAGATTTTGTTGCGGTTGGTGCTGACGCTGATTTATTCACTTTCAATTTGAAAGGAAATCAATTAAGAGGTATACCGCAAGAGAAATTCACTATTAATTTAACTTATGAGATGGATTCACTCGTTGGACCGCTTTGGTTGAATTTAACTCACTCCTATACGGGTGACTTTTCTGCCTCAGGTATTGAAAGAGAGTACGATACAGTGCCCTCTAGAGAAACTTCTAATGTTAGTCTGTCTTGGTATAGTGAAGATGGAGATATAACAGCGAGAATATTTGGTAGAAATATCATGAACAATCAAGATGTTTATGCATACACAACTACAACCGTTACGAGAGATTACCAAAAATACGCTTGGCCTTTAGAAGAGAGATGGTGGGGTATTGATCTCAAATATTCTTTCTAGGGTAAATAAAGATTAAAAGCAGGCCTTCAGGGCCTGTTTTTATTTTGGTTAAATATAATTTTATGTAGAATGCATCACCTCTGACATGAAACACAAGCGAACAAAAATCATTTGCACAATTGGTCCCTCTACCTCGAGCTACACAAGTATTAAAAAGTTATACGAGGCAGGAATGAATGTGGCAAGGTTAAATATGTCTCATTCTGATCATAAGAATGCTAAAAAGATTATTGAGAGGATTAAAAAACTAAATAAATCTCTAAAGATTCCAGTTGGAATTCTATTAGATACTCAAGGTCCAGAAATAAGAACAGGCGATACCTCACAAGTGGTTAATTTAGAACCCGGTCAACTAGTTTCCTTTACTATCCGTGATGAAGTAGACGTAGAAACTACCTCAATCAGAGTCCATTACGATGAATTAATAGAAAGCGTTAATGTTGGAACCCTTATTAGTTTAGATAATGGTTTGTTAAATTTCAAAGTATTAAAAAAATCAAAGAATGAACTTGAGTGTAAGGTTCTGGATGGTGGAAAGCTTGGTAGTAAAAGACATGTCAATTTACCTGGTATACGTATTAATCTACCATCAGTAACAGAGAAAGATAAACGAGATATTGCTTTCGGTTTAAAGGAAGACGTTGATTTCATTGCTTTGTCTTTTGTAAGGAATCCTTCGGATATTGATGATTTAAAAAAAATTCTCAAAAAGAATGCCAAAAAAGTAAAGATAATTTCAAAGATCGAAGATAGAGAAGGGTTAGCGAATATTGAGGGAATTTGTGAAGTCTCTGACTCCGTAATGGTAGCTCGAGGAGACTTAGGCATTGAAACTGATCTTGCAAATTTACCAAATATTCAAAGAAAGATAATGTCTAATTGCGCAAAATACGGAGTTAGGTCTATTGTTGCCACTCACCTTCTAGAATCAATGATTGATAACCCCACACCAACAAGAGCAGAAGTTACCGATGTTGCAAATGCAATTTATGAAGGAGCCGATGCCGTTATGTTATCTGGCGAGACTACTATCGGAAAATATCCAATTGAGTCCGTAAAATTTATCTCAAGAATTGCGAAGCAAACCGAAAAATATAGAACTCTCGGCTATGAAAGCCAATTAGTATCAAAAACAGACTGGCAACATCTTGGAGTTGCAGCAAAGGACATAGCAGAATCTATTAAGGCTGATGGAATTATTGCAATTACTCGATCAGGCCAAACCGCTGAAATTGTAGCTAATGCCAAACCCTTTATGATTCCTATATTTGCATTCAGTAATAATAAAAAAACCATTAAACAATTATCTTTAACTGGTTCAGTTCATGCTTACAAATCATCTATGTATTCAGACCACGAAAAGAATCTTCAATCAATTATGAAAATTTTGAAGAAAGAGCTTTCACCAACAAGTGAGTTAAAGTTTGTTGTGATTTCTGGAATTCTTTCAGAAAATTCCGCTGATGCAATAGAAGTAAGATCATTGAATGCTTAATTCAAAACTAGCTGAGTAATAAGAATAAAGTATTCTTTAGATAAGACTTTAATCTTTATTTTATACCTATAAACTTATCTGTAATGACTCAATCTATAGTCGAAAGGCTGACTTTAAAGACAAGGATAGGCTATGGAATTGGAGATATAGCAATTTGCTTGTATTGGAGTGGAGTAGGTTTATATCTTCTATATTTTTATACTGATGTAGTTGGTATTTCTGGATCTTTAGCTGGACTAATTTATTTTATTGGGATGGCTTGGGATGCAGGCACTGATCCATTCATGGGCTATATGGCCGAAAGAACAAGAACAAAATGGGGTGTTTATCGTCCTTATATATTGTTTGGAAATATTCCTTTGGCTTTGTCATTCGTTTTATTATTTTGGGTTCCACCTCTGGAAGGTTCTTCATTATTCTTTTTTCTTTTATTCGCAAATTTATTGCATAGGACATGCTTTACTTTAGTAAGCGTTCCATTTTCATCTCTTACTCCAAGGATAACTTCCGACAGTCAAGAAAGAACTAATTTGACTGGTTTTAGAATGCTGGGAGCCCAAACTGGAACAAACCTGATGGCTCTTTTGGCTTTTCCAATTATTTTTTGGGTTGGAGGAGAGGACGAGAGTATGGGGTTTATAGTTTTAGCTTCTATAGCTGGAATAACTGCCATACTCATTCACTCAATTACATTTATCACAGTAAAAGAACCAGATAATGATCAGGGTATAGAGAGAGTTGGTGGAAGTCTTGCTGACGCAGCAAGGGCAATAGGAAAGAATAAACCTTTTTGGCTAGTTTTTTCCGCAACTTTAATCGTGGGTATTACAACTATATTTTTTGGAAATAACCTTATCTATTACACGAAGTATGCTTTAGATCTGCATGAACACCAAGGAACAATTCTTTTCACTAGTGGCATAGTGGCCTTTTTAAGCATACCAATTTGGTGGATCATTTCTAATAGATTAGGTAAGAAAATTACATGGTTAATCTCAAGCTCAATAACCTTATCTTCATTAATATTATTTTATCTCTATGATATCAAGACATTAAATGAATTACTTTTTTTAGTAGCCTTTATTGGTTTTGGCAGTGGTGCAGGCGGGATTTTATTTTGGTCCATGCTTCCAGACACTATTGAATACGGGGAAGTACATACAGGAGTTAGGAGCGAGTCATCATTATATGGATTTATGACGTTTGCTCAAAAAGGGTCTATAGCAATTGCGGTATTGATATTGGGCTGGGTTTTGGATGCAATCGGGTACCAAGCAAATCAAGCGATGTCTGTAACAACAATTGATAATATGAAAATTATAATGACTTTGATACCCATATTAGGTATCTCATGCAGTCTGATAATAATCTATTTCTATCCTATAGACTCAAAAATGCATAAGGACCTATTGAAACAACTGCAAAAGGAAGAAATATGAAAATAATTAAATGGGGAATATTAGGTACTGGTTCAATAGCAAAAGCGTTTGCAGATGCTTTAAAGGAAACTGAAGGGAAATTAGTCGCCGTAGCCAGCAGCAATGAATTAAGAGCAAAAGAATTTTGTTCACCTTATGATTGCAAGCCAATTGAAGGTCATCACAATTTGATTTCAATTCCTGAAATTGATGCCATTTATGTGGCAACGCCTCACACAAGTCACTTTGAACTTACAGCCGAATGCCTAAAAAATAAAAAAGCAGTCCTTTGTGAAAAGCCTATGACTATTAATGCGACTGAAACTATGGCCCTTATCGATCTTTCTAGAAAGAATAATACACTTCTGATGGAAGCATTTATGTACAAAATACACCCACAAACTAAAAAAATAATGGAAATTATCCAACAGAAGTTAAACCCTCCATTGAATATCAATGCTGAATTTTGCTTTTCCGTTGATGTCCCAGAAACCCATAGGTTGGTTAATCGTGAATTAGGTGGCGGATCTATTTTGGATATCGGATGTTATACAGTTTCAATGGCACGACATGCTGTAGGGGCTGCAAATGATAAGAACTTTTTAAATCCAATATCGATCGAGGGTGAGGGAGAGTTAAATTCTCAAGAAGTAGATTTAAATGCTTCAGCAATTTTAAAGTTTGAAGATGAATCAATTGCTAAGATAAAGTCAGCCACCAATTTAAGCTCAGAAAGCGATGTAAGAATTACAGATGGCAGTAATACCATCTTAGTCAATCAACCATGGCATTGTGGAGAATTTACAGATAGAAAATCTCAATTGAAAATAATAGATAAAGAAGGTAACGAAGAGGAGATTGATATTTCAACTGATAAAGGAATTTATGCTTTAGAGATAGATCATTTTTCAGAAACTTTTAATTCGCAGACTACTGAATCGCGGCTAATCCCACATAATGATTCTCATGGCAATATGATCTCTCTGGACACATGGAGAAAAGAACTTAGAGTTGTTTACGATGAAGATAGAGGAGAAAGAAGAAAGTCACCTATCATATCTAACCAAATTCCAAGAGAAACACTGTCAACTCAAAAGATTCCTGGGATTGATAAAGAATTGTCTCGTTTAGTATTCGGCTGTGATAATCAATCCGATACTAACCATGCATTTGCAATGTTTGATCATTTTTATATGAAAGGAGGAAATGTTTTTGATACAGCTTATATTTACAATAATGGAAAAAGTGATTACTACCTAGGAAGCTGGATAAACTCTAGGAACTTGAGAGAAGAAGTTGTAATTCTTGGAAAAGGGGCACATACACCCGACTGTGAACCAGATAAAATTAGACCACAACTTGAGGAGACCTTAAGTAGAATGTCTTCTAAATATCTAGATATTTATTGTTTGCATAGAGATAATGACTCTTTGCCAGTTGAAGGTTTTATTGACACTTTAAATGATTTGAAAGATGAAGGATTAATAAAGGTTTTCGGTGCATCTAATTGGTCATTAAAAAGATTTAAAGAAGCAAATGATTATGCATTATCTAATGGAAAGGAGCCCTTCACTATTTTGAGTAATAATTTCAGCCTTGCACATATGAATAATCCTGTTTGGCCAGGATGTTACAGCTGTTCTAATGATGAATATGTTGAATATCTAACTAATAGTCAGATTGCTATTTTTCCCTGGTCCAGCCAAGCTAGAGGTTTCTTTTTAGACTCTCAAGAATTTTCTGGATTAAGACATGTTGCTGATCCAAATAGGGAAGAGCAAGACAGAGTCTGGGGAAGTAAAGAAAACATAGAAAGACGAAGAAGATGTTTTGAGTTAGCTTCTAAAAAGTCGGTTGCTCCAATTCAGTTGGCTCTATCATTTGTGCTTAACCAAAAATTCCCATCTTTTCCATTGATAGGACCTCGAAACTTTTTTGAAACTGAAAGTTCATTAGAAGCGATAAAAATTGATTTAACTCATGAAGAAGTTTCTTGGCTTAATCTAAATTCTTAAACTATCAAATAATTCTTTTATAAAAATAAATTTATTGATATTCTTACGGAAGGCGTCCCACATTCAATTTAACACGAGGGGAATTGAATTTGTGGATCTTTATTACCCTCTACAGGAGGTGATCACTATTAGTATTTATTTTAGAAGAGGAACAACAGGAGTATCCTTCTGACACGGGTTACCCCCGGTTCCGGCTAACAGTTTAAACAGTTAGTTGAAAAGTAGTTGAGATACGCTTTTCGGAATCCCCGCTCTAGGGTGGGGATTTTTTTTACTTTCTAGCACCCTCGCTATCGAAAATTCTCAGATAAATTAGCTGCTCGAGTTTAGATGTATTCTTGACTTTAACGTAGTCACCTTCTTCAGCTAAGATGATATTTCCTGCAGTTATAGCCATCTCAGCTTTGTGTTCAATACCAAAACTAGGATTTGTACCGTGACCGCCCTCGTGATTTGCATATTCCACGACTTCCATTTCACCAACACCAGATAAAAATACATAGACTACTTCCGATTCAATCAGCCTATGTCCACCGGTAGATCCATTTGGATCAATAATTGTTTTACTCGCAACAAGCTTTTCTAAAATAGTGTTCGTATAAACTTTGTAAGTATTTTCACTTCTCCAAAGATTTTCTCCTACCTGAAAGTTTTCGTATTTTTTTGCCATATCTATAAAAGTTAAAATGTTATTCTAGCATTACTTCTTCTTTACTGTTTAGTAACTTGCACTATAAGATCTGCAAAGGAGAGATTAAATGAGAACAAGAAAATTTTGGGGATGGGGTTATGAAGATGAACTTCTTACTGCGGAAGAAGAAAATAATATAGACAGGCGAATAGCTAAAACTTTTGAGTTAGATTCTGTAGAAAGAATAGAAATACCAAAAATAGAAAATGTTAATCTGCCTGACTCCTCTCTAAAATGCCCTAATAGTCTTAAGGCTATAGTCTCAAATGATAAATTGGAGAGACTTAACCATTCCTATGGAAAATCTTTTCCAGACTCAGCAAGATCAATATTAGGTCAATTTCCAGCACCTCCTGATTTTGTAGCTTTTCCCAATTCCGAAGAAGATATAACAAACATACTGGACTGGGCGTCTTCAAATGATATAGCAGTCATTCCTTATGGGGGAGGGTCCAGTGTGTGTGGTGGAGTTGAAACTAATGTTGGTGATGATTACAACGGGGTCATTTCTTTAGATATGAAAAATCTTAATTCTATTATTGAGATAGATAGAGAGAGTAGAACAGCTCTTATACAGGGTGGAATTCTTGGTCCTGATCTTGAAGGTCAGCTTAAAGAACACGATCTAACAATGCGTCACTATCCTCAAAGCTTTGAGTTCTCTACTCTTGGAGGTTGGATAGCAACTAGATCTGGCGGACATTACGCTACTTTGTACACTCATATAGATGATTTTGTTGAATCCTTAAAGATGATTACTCCTTCCGGTTCATTTGAATCTAGAAGATTGCCTGGTTCTGGTGCTGGACCAAGCCCTGATAGATTTGCTATTGGATCTGAAGGTATTATGGGTGTCATAACTGAAGCATCGATGCGTTTGCAAGATAGACCAACTTATCGATCTTCTTGTACAGTTGAATTTACCGAATATACGAATGCTTTAAATGCCTTAAGACATATTAGTCAAGCTGGCTTATTTCCAGCAAATTGTAGATTATTGGATTCAAATGAAGCCTTATTTAATGGTGCTGGAGATGGGTCTAAACACTTATTGATAATCGCTTTTGAATCTGCAGATCATGATAAAAGTCATTCGTTAAAGAGGGCTTTAGAAATAGTTGATGACAATGAAGGTATTTTTGAAGAGTCAAAAGAATCAATAGATGCTCATAGAAGCGGATCATCTGGTAGTTGGAGAAGCAGCTTTATAAAGGCACCTTATTTAAGGGAAAGTTTTACTAGAAGAGGTATTATTCAGGACACATTTGAAACAGCAATAACTTGGGATAAAAGTCATAAATTTATAGAAAATATTAAGAAACAGACTTCCAAAGCAATCTTAGAAATAACTGGAAAGCCTTCACTGGTAACTTGTCGAATCACACATAGCTATCCCGACGGATTGGCTCCTTATTTTACTTTTGGTGCTTTCTCTACTCCCCAATCTATGATCGAAACTTGGAAAGAAATAAAGCTAGCTACTAATGAAATTTGTATTGCTAACCAAGGTACAGTAACTCATCACCATGCTGTAGGAAGAGATCATCGTCCTAAAGGTTATGATGATCAAAGACCTGATCTTTTCAATAAAGTTTTAGTAGCAGCAAAGTCATCTTTAGATCCTAAAGGTGTAATGAATCCTGGCGTTTTAATTGATCCTGAAGGAAAAAATATTAGTAACTGGATGGTCTAAATGTGGAAAAAATTCACGTATTCTGGCAAAATTAAGTCCATAAACGGGAGGGTTTATGTCAAAACAAGCGACTTTTACTGAAATGCTAAACGGTACTGCTGAAGATTATGCAATCATTGGTAGAGAAACTTCTGAATATGCAAAGAGTTTACCTGATAGGATTTTAGAACATTTATCTATTTTGAAAGGTGATACTGGAGGCTTTGCTGTTGATCGTTTCACTCATTGTCTACAAACTGCAACAAGAGCTTATAAAGATGGAAGAGATGAGGAGTATGTCGTTTGCGCTCTTCTTCACGATATTGGAGATACTTTGGCTTCTGCAAATCATGCTGACCTTGCTGCAACAATGTTGCAACCATTTGTTTCGGAAGAAAATTACTGGATAGTAAAACACCATGGCATTTTTCAAGGTTACTACTTCTTTGATTTTCTAGGTTTAGACAAAAATATGAGAGACGAATATAAGGATAGTCCTTACTGGCATGCTTGCGCTGAATTTTGTGCTAAATATGATCAAAATTCATTTGATCCAGATTATGAATGTATGTCCATCGAAGAATTTGAACCGATGGTAAGAAATGTATTTGCCAAACCAAGAAACTCTATCTACAAAGCAAGAGATTACGCTTAATCTCAGCTAACTCTATGGACAGAATAGAATCCTTAATAGGGGAGTTGACCCTAGAAGAAAAAGTTTCTATTTTGTCAGGATCATCAGCTTGGCATACAACTGCGGTACCTAGACTTAATATTCCGCGAGTAAAGATGACTGATGGCCCCATAGGTGCCAGAGGAGATTCTATTTCTGGAGCTACTTCGGCTTGCTTTCCAAGTGCCTCTTGTCTTTCTTCTTCTTGGGATACAGAGAATATAGAAAATATTGCTAGAGCTATTGGAATAGAAGCAAAAAGCAAAGATGCTGATGTTTTACTAGGCCCAACTATTAACTTACATAGACACCCTTTAGGTGGCAGGCATTTCGAATGTTACTCCGAAGATCCTATTTTAACGGGTGAGTTAGCAAGCAGTTATGTACAAGGCGTCCAATCAGTTGGAGTCTCAGCATGTCTGAAACATTTCATCGGCAATGATACTGAATATCAGAGACACTTCGTTAGTTCAAATATTGATGAACGAACTTTGAGGGAACTATATCTTTTACCCTTTGAAATGGGAGTAAAGGCTGGGTCTTTATCAGTCATGTCTGCTTACAATCAATTAAATAATATATTTTGCTCTTCTCATGATGAGATGCTAAATAAAGTACTTAAAGATGAATGGAATTTTCCTGGATATGTAGTCAGTGATTGGGGTGCAGCACAAGATACCATTGGCAATGCCAATGGAGGACTTGATTGTGAAATGCCAGGTCCTGCAAGAAGTTGGGGTGAAAACTTAGTAAAAGCGGTGAACAAAGGAAAAGTACATGAGGAAGTAGTTGATGATAAAGTAAGGAGGATTCTCAGAGTTGCTGAATTTACTGGAAGACTAGACAAACCGGATGAAAAACCAGAAGAGAGTAATAATTTAGAAGAAGATAGGATTTTGATTAGAGAATCTGGATCTGAAGGTATGGTCTTACTCAAGAATGACGGAGTTCTTCCTTTAAAAACAGAAGAGATTAAAAAACTTGCAGTTATAGGTCCAAATGCTCTTAAGGGACAATATATGGGAGGAGGTAGCGCATCACTCAATCCGCATTATGTAGTACATCCATTAGAGGGGATCGAATCTGCTTTGGGTGATGATAAGAAAGTTGATTATGCAAAGGGTTGTCATACGCATAAATTTCTACCCGCTATACCGAGTAATCTTTTTAAAGAAAATGATGGTTTCCAGGTCGACTTTTATGACGGTCAAGAGTTCGATGGAAAACCTATTGAAACTAAAATCCTAAAAGGAAATAAGTTTTGGGCTATGGGGGGTTTTGGTCTAGATATAGTATCGCAATCTAAGCGACCTTCATTGAGTGTAAGATTTACAGGTGAGTTGCAACCAGAATTCTCTGGAGAGTATGATTTTGAAATATTTAGTATAGGACCTTCAAGACTTTCTATAAATGGAGAGACCCAAATTGATAATTGGACTTCTCAAGATCCAGGTGATGCATTCTTTGGTATGGGCTCTGCTCCAAAAAGAAAAAAAATAATTTTTGAAGAAGGACAAACTTATCTTCTGGAAGTTGAATATAAGTGGGAAGGGCGATTCCCTGCTGTCCAAATCGGAATGCAGGCACCAGACCAATTCGATTTAATGGAAGAGGCTAAGTCTATAGCCAAAGAGGCCGATGCAGTTATTTTAATAGTTGGCACTAATTCTGATTGGGAAACTGAAGGTAATGATAGATCCAACCTAGATCTACCCTCTAATCAAGATGAGCTAATCGAGGAAGTATGCAAACTAAATAAAAATACGGTAGTTGTTTTAAATACTGGATCTCCCTGTTTGATGCCGTGGGTTGAAGAGGCTGGTTCAATTTTACAGTGTTGGTTTCCAGGTCAAGAATTTGGAAACTCTTTATCTGATATTATCTTTGGAAAAACAAACCCTTCAGGAAAATTACCTACTACTTTCCCAAAATCTATTAAAGATACTCCTGCTTATGCAACATACCCAGGTAAAGATCTTCAGATGGATTATGCAGAGGGTTTGTACATCGGATATAGATGGTACGACAAAGAAGAAATTGACCCATTATTTCCATTTGGACATGGGCTTTCTTATACTTCTTTCGAATATTCAAATTTAAGAGCAATACCACCTAAAGGTAATGCTTCCGTAGCTGCTTTTGAATTTGAAATATGCAATACAGGTGATGTTGCTGGTAAGGAAATAATTCAAGGCTATGTAAAAGTATCGGATTCAAAAATTGATCGACCAAGAAAAGAGCTCAAGAAATTCACAAAAATTTCTTTAGAACCAGGTGAGACTCAAAAAATAAAATTTGAATTATCAGAAAGAGAATTATCATTCTGGAATGTTGATCTTCATGCATGGCAAGTAGAGCCTGCAGAGTATATTTTCGAAGTAGGAGCTTCGGCTAAAGATATCAGAGGTTCAGCTTCTGTCTGGCTAGGCTAATTAAACTTTCTTAGGAGCCCCTTTTTCCTCTACCTCTTGGTCGTGGAATTTTTTAGATTCTACTAGTTCAGGAATTAACTGGTCTAACTGATCAAGAGTCCATAAGTTATCTGTAGTAAAAGATTGAATAATTGCCGGTTGTTGCATAATTCCTAATATTCCGCCTTGTGAATGAATGATTTGTGAGGTTATTTGGCTAGCTTCTTCAGTACATAGCCATGCGACTACTGGAGCTATTTGACCTGGTCCTTGTGTCCAGTCATTTTCATCATATTTTCTTCCTGCAGCTTCTATTAGATCAATCGTTAGTCTTGTTGCGGCTCCAGGAGAAATTGTATTTACAGTACATTTATACTTTGCCACTTCCAATGCAAGAGATCTTGTAAAGCCAGCTATGCCTTCTTTTGCAGCACCATAATTTACTTGTCCAAAATTTCCAAATAGTCCCGAAACTGAGGACATATTAATAATCCTACAACCTAAAACATTATTATCTCTCATGTATCTTACTAAGGGTCTAGTGCAGTTATAGTGACCTTTTAAATGAACTTCCATTATCACATCCCAATCAGACTCTTCCATGTTGTAAAGTGTCTTGTCTCTTAAAACACCAGCATTATTGACAAGTATATCGGCACGACCAAACGATTCTATGGCGGTATTAAATATATTTTGACCACCTTCAACTGTTCCTACAGAATCATAATTGGCGGCCGCATCAGAGCCGAGTGCTTTTATTTCTTCAACAACCTCATCAGCCACTTTGCCTTCACCGCTTCCATCTCTACCTCCACCCAAATCATTTACTACAATTTTTGCTCCTTCTGATGCTAAATAAAGGCATATTTCTCTTCCTATACCTCTTCCAGCTCCAGTCACTATTGCAACTTTGTCTTTTAATCTAGCCATATTTATCTCCCTCATTCATTCTACTTTAAAATTTTTTTTAGGGTATTTATTTAGTCTTTTTTAATGTATAAATGGAATTAGTTATCAGGGAGAATGACTGTTTATGGAGGAGAACAACCTAAAAGCTCAATCCGCTTCTAATAGGACCATGTGGACATATGGTTTTGGTTCGATAGGGGTCGGAATCAAAAATAACTTGCTAGGGACTTGGTTACTTTTTTACTACCAAGATGTTTTGGGTTTAGATGCAGTGCTTGTAACTGCAGCAATAGGTATTGCGTTGGTAATAGATGCATTCTCAGATCCTTTTGTGGGAGTATGGTCCGACCGTCTTAAAACTAAATGGGGAAGAAGACATCCCTTTATGTACGGAGCCATAATTCCTTTTGCCCTTTGTTATTATCTAATTTTACAAGACCCAGGTGATATTTCGGATTCAGCACTTTTTACTAGACTTTTAGTTTTAATGATCCTCATGAGACTTGCAATGACCTTTTACGAAGTTCCAAGAGGCGCTTTAGGTCCGGAATTAACTAAAGATTATGATCAGAGAAATATAATAGCTGGTATTGGTATGGCCCTTGGATGGATTGGTGGTGCGGGTATTTCTTTTATCCATATGGAATACTTCTTAGTTGATAGTTTCTCTAATGGTGCTGGATACCAATTATTAGCCTTTTGGGGAGGTCTAGGTATTTTCGTTAGTACTGTAATAACAACTGTTGGGACTCATAGTCGCATACCATACTTGCATGTCCCACCAGAAAGGTCTTTTCAATTTAAAACGTTTTTTCGAGAGGCAAAGGAAACTCTCTCTAATAGATCATGGATAGTTTTGTTTGCTTCAGGTTGTGTTTATTCTCTTGTGGTAGGAACTGATACAGGAGCAGGAACTTACTACAATACATATTTTTGGGAGTGGAAACCAAACCAAATATCTACATTTGCTGCATGGAATGCAGCAAGTGTTGTGTTTATAGCGCTGTTTGCACCGAGGATTGCAGTAGGTAGAAGTAAAAAAAAGATAGCTGTTGGAATTTTTCTAACATCCATAGTGGTAGGACCTTTACCTATGGTGCTTAGATTGCTTGAACCAATCTTAGGTATGCAGCTTTTTCCTGCTAATGGTTCAGATTTAATATGGTGGATCCTTCTGATTCATAGCTGTGCACTAGTATCTATTGGCTCCTTAGGATTTATCTTTATTACTTCTATGGCTATGGAAATCGTAGAAGATGTAGAAAGAACGACCGGAAGGAGAGAAGAAGGATTATTAGGTACAGTTAGTTCAATGATACAAAAACTAATTGGTGCCGGAGGTGTCCTAATCGCAGGTTTAATACTTGCTTGGGCTGGCTTTGATGATCCTGGAATTACAGAAGAAATGAAAAGTGGGCCACTGATAGACAGATTTGCAACAATTCATATAGCAATAGGGTTTTTCTTACCGATTATCTCTACTCTTCTGATTCTTAAATATGATATTGATCGAAAAGGTCATCTAGATAATGTAAATGACCTTGGTTATGTAGAGAAGAACTAATGTTCTTCTTCCCAATTTCCGATGACAACGAAAGTGGCTCTAGACCATTAGTTTGTTATTTTATTATCGGTATCTGTTGCTTTATTTTCCTATGGCAAAGCACACTTCCTATTAATTTAAATCAGGAAGCCATTTATAATTTCGGAGTCGTTCCTGCTGCTGTGTTAGGTAGTCAAGAAAGCTTTATAAGCCCATACTTAACAATTTTTACCTCAATGTTTATGCATGGAGGGTGGATGCATTTGATAGGCAATATGGTCTTTCTTTGGATATTTGGTGACAACATTGAAGATAGTATGGGTCATAAGAAGTTTCTTATCTTTTATTTGGTTTGCGGAATAGCCGCCGCTTTACTTCAAGCATTAATTAATCCTGAGTCTAGTATTCCAATGATAGGTGCCAGTGGTGCAATAGCTGGAATCCTAGGAGCCTATTTAGTCCTTCACCCCAGGGCCAATGTAAATGTTTTATTTTGGCTATTTATCTTTATAACAGTAATAAAGATTCCTGCTTTTATCGTTTTAAGTATCTGGATATTCAGTCAATTTTTCAGTGCATCAGTTGGCTCTGAGGGTGGAGTTGCGTATTTTGCTCACATTGGTGGTTTTATTGCGGGATGCCTGTTAATTTATTTCTTCAAACACTCTAATATAAAATTATTTCAGACAGGAAATTCTAAATCATTTGAGTCTAGCAACTTCTCAATGAATAAACTTTTTAGTCAAAAAAAAGAAAGAGATTTTATGCAAGAATTTATCGACACAGCAAACAAAAAAGATAAAAATTAATCTATGCGCTACATCTATTTTCTGTTTGGAACAGTTTTTATTGTTTTTGGTATTTATACGGCGGGCATATATCTAGATTTGTATGGTGAACTAGAAGAACCCGGTTATTCTATAAACTCCGAACTACCTAAATCTCTTGTAGATCAAAAACTCATTTCCCAAAAACCCTTTGGCAGAGAAAAGCAAATTTTATTTGGCGATACTCACGTTCATACAACTTATTCAACAGATGCTTTTCTATGGAGCTTGCCAATACTCAATGGAGAAGGCCCCCACCCAATAGCTGACGCATGTGACTTTGCAAGGTTCTGTGCAAATTTGGACTTTTGGGTCTCTACAGATCATGCAGAGGCATTAACTCCAAGAAAATGGAATTCTATAAAGGAAGCTGTTAGAAACTGTAATAGTCCTACAGATGCTAATGATCCAGATTTAGTAACTTTTCTTGGATACGAGTGGACCCAAGTTGGAAATACGGCAGAAACTCACTATGGTCATAAAAATGTAATGTTTCTAGACATTGAAGAGGGT
>CABYSI010000003.1:0-70752 GCA_902521635.1 uncultured SAR86 cluster bacterium
CTAGACCTTTTTAAAGAAGATATGAAAGAATTTATTAATATTACATATGAAAATTCTCAAGATATTTTAAAGAAATCCTCTATGGCTATTATTACTTCTGGTACAGCAACCTTAGAGGCTGCTTTGTCATTCACACCTTGCATCGCTGTATATAAGACTAATTGGTTGTCTTATTTATTAATTAAACCCTTGCTTCATATTGACTCATTTTCATTGCCAAATCTTATTTTAGGCAAGAAAATTTTACCTGAGCTGTTACAGTCTGAAGCAACTATAGAAAAGATTATCTCTTCAGTAAATTTACTAGAAGATAGAGGCTTTGAATTCTATAGAAAAGAGTTTACTTTTATAAAAGAAAAGCTCAAGGCCGGGGGAGCTGATAAGGCATCTATTGAGGTTTTAAAGTTATTAAATTGATTGAAGCTGGAGTTGATGAAGCCGGAAGAGGTCCCTTAGCAGGTCCAGTTTTTGCTGCAGCAGTAATATTAGGGAAAAAACATTCAATATCTAATCTAAATGACTCAAAAAAGATTTCAGAGAAAAGAAGGGAACTAATAGCAGAAGATATAAAAGTTAATTCTATTTCATGGTCTATAGGAATGAGTTCAGCTAAGGAGATAGATGATATTAATATTCTTAGAGCATCTTTGTTAGCTATGAAGAGAGCCATAGATACTTTAGACGTGAGACCCGATCTTATATCTGTCGATGGCCAGTTTTCACCTGAAACGGATTTGAAAGTTAGGACTATAATCAAAGGAGATCAGTCAAATGAGAATATTATGGCAGCTTCAATCCTTGCAAAAGTTTATAGAGATAATTATATGAAAGAATTAGATAACTCCTTTCCAGAATATGGCTTTAAACAACACAAAGGTTATCCTACAAAGATGCACCTAGAAGCATTAGAATCATATGGTATAACTTTAGAACATAGATTAAGTTTTAAGCCTGTAAGAAATATTAATGAGTCAATTAGATAATTTAGATTTTGTTCATCTTCATGTCCATTCGGAATACTCTTTAGTTGATGGGATTATAAGAGTTGATGAATTACTAGATCGTTCTATTGGTCTTGGATATCACTCTGTAGCTTTGACGGATTTAACTAATCTCTTTGGATTAATTGAATTCTATAGGTCTGCAAGGAGTAGAGGCATTAAACCTATTGTAGGTTCGGAGATTAATGTAGCAAAAGATAAAGACTCCATCTCAGCTCCTATTGTGCTTTTAGCTATGAATAAACAAGGCTATATAAATTTAACAAAGTTAGTTTCTAAAGCTTATGTTGAAGGCCAAGTAAATGGAGATCCGATTGTTCTTTTTAGTTGGCTTGAAGAATTTTCAGAAGGAATAATAGCTTTATCAGGAGGTATGGAAGGACATATTGGAAATTCAATTTTGGCAGGAAATAAGCAATTATCAGAGTCTCGTATCGACTTCTTTAAAAAGATTTATAAGGACAATTTTTTTATTGAAGTTCAAAGAACGGGTAAGCCTAATGAAAAAGAATATAATGAATCTGTATTGCAATTTGCCTCAAGAATGGACATTCCTGTCGTTGCAACAAACAATGTGAGGTTTTTAGAAGCTGTTGATCCTGATATTTCTCCTTCTGATTTTGAAGCTCATGAGGCGAGAGTTTGTATTCAAAGAGGGGATATTCTAGATGATCCCAGAAGACCTAAAAATTACACAGAAGAGCAATTTTTTAGAAGTAAAGAAGAGATGCTTGAGTTGTTCTCTGATATACCTGAAGCATTGATTAATACCGTAAAAATTGCCGAAAAATGTAACATCGACTTAGAGTTAGGAAAATTTTATCTACCTGATTTTGAAGTTCCAAATGATTATTCTAGGGAAGAATTCTTAAGAAAAATTTCAAAAGAAGGCCTACTTAAAAGAATTAAAGACCTTCAAGGGTCCGCTGATTCCTATGAACTGGATAAACATACTTATATAAAGAGACTGGATTATGAATTAGACATGATCTGCAAGCTAGATTTTGCAGGTTATTTTTTAATAGTAGCTGATTTTGTGAATTGGGCTCAAAAGAATGATATCCCTGTTGGTCCTGGCAGGGGTTCTGGAGCTGGATCTATAGTTGCCTATGCTTTAGGTATAACCGCTATTGATCCCATTAAATATGATCTTTTATTTGAGAGATTTCTTAATCCAGAACGGGTTAGTAATCCCGATTTTGATATAGATTTTTGTATTGAAGGTAGAGATAAAGTTCTTGAATATGTCACCAACAAATATGGTAAAGACTCAGTGGCACAGATAAGCACTAGGGGAACAATGGCAGCAAGAGCTGTATTACGAGATGTGGTTAGAGTATTAGGAAAACCTTATGGATTTGGCGATAGACTTGCGAAGGCAATACCAGATGTTTTAGGAATAAGTCTCGAAGAGGCATATAAAGACAAGCAATTCAAAGAAATTATTGATGAGTCAGATGAATCAAAAGAAGTATTTGACATGGCACTTAAGTTGGAAGGTTTATCAAGGAGTGTTGGAACTCATGCAGCTGGTGTAGTGATAGCGCCAACAGCTCTTACAGATTTTACACCTCTTTTTTTAGATTCTGATAAAGGAACAGTAGCATCACAATTTGATATGGGCGATGTTGAGTCTGCAGGTCTAGTAAAATTTGATTTTCTTGGTCTGAAAACTCTCACGATAATAGATCAGTCTGTAAGACGAATTAATGCAAAGACAAAAAACGAGGAAGATTACATAAATATTGATAATTTATCATTGAAAGATGCAGAAACTTTTGAACTACTGCAAAGAGGGGAAACTACGGGTATATTTCAGCTTGAATCAAGGGGTATGAGGGATTACTTAAAACAATTAGTCCCTAATGATTTTGAAGACATTGTCAGCATGAATGCTTTGTATCGTCCAGGCGCCCTAGGTATGAATATGGTAGATTCTTATATAAATAGAAAGCATGGCAGGGAAGAAGTTACTTATGGTCATGAATCAGTAAAAAAAATACTTAGTACTACCTATGGAGTAATAGTTTATCAAGAACAAGTAATGCAGATAGCTCAGGAGCTTTCTGGCTTCTCTCTAGGCCAAGCAGATATCTTGCGTAGAGCAATGGGAAAAAAGAAGAAAGAAGAAATGGAAAGTCTGCGTTCTACATTTGTAGATGGAGCAGTTAAGAAAGATGTAAACGAGAGATATGCTGCAAATCTATTTGACCAAATAGAACAATTTGCGGGTTATGGTTTCAATAGATCTCATTCCGTAGGTTATGCACTTATTGCCTATCAAACTGCTTGGCTTAAAACTCATTTTCCTGCTGAATTTATGGCTTCAGTCTTATCATGTGATTTAGGGAATACAGATAATATTCAATTATTTGTAGATGATTGTAGAAACATAGGATTATCAGTGGAAAAACCGGATATAAATAGAAGTTCATATAGATTTGAAGACTTAGACTCAAGAACAATCTTATATGGTTTGGGTGCAATTAAAGGTATTGGTGAATCTTTAGTAGAACAAATAGTTTCTCAACGCAATACTGAACAATTCAAAGATATGCATGATTTCTGTATGAGAATTGGATCTAATAGGATAAATAGAAGAATCTTAACGACATTAATAGGGTCTGGTGCCATGGACTCTTTCGGACAGAGGGAAGATCTTTTTAGAAGAATTGATTCTTATCTTAAGAATGCTGAACAGGCTTCCGAGAGGAATAAAAGTAATATCCAAGATCTTTTTGGAGAAGAAATTATTTCTCCTGCAGAGGATCTTGTTAACGATGACATAGAATTTGATGAAGTATCGTCTGAATGGAGTGCTTTAGGTTTTTATTTAGATTCCCATCCTCTAGAAAGTAAAAAGAAAGAGGTTAGGAATATGTGCGGTTTCTTTATTTCTGAACTTCAATCCGAAGAGCACACACAAAGAGTCGCCGGATGTTTAATGCAGTTTAATGTAAGACAGGGCAAAAGAGGTAGATTTGCCTTCGCGACTTTAGATGATGGGTCATCAAAAATAGAAGTCTCGATCTGGGCAGATGTTTTTGAGAAATATAGAAGTTTGCTAAAAAGAGGTCAGGTTCTGGTTGTAGAGGGTATGATTGAGAAGGATGAATATTCTAATTTTGCGAAACATAAAATGATTGCCGATAAGATTTTAACATTTGATCAAGCACGTCATGAGTATATAAAAAACATTAAAATCGATATTGAAAATAATGATATAAGCTCGGAAGAGGTGGTTAATTCTTTAAAATTAATTGCCAATAGTAGTGAAGGTAATGAAGTTTTAATATCTTACAAGGGAGAGTCAGCAGTAGCAGATATTGTTCTGCCAAGTGATTTCTCAGTGAAACTTGATGATTCTTCAATAAAGGCCTTGGGCAAACGTTTTGGATCAGAAAATGTTGAGTTCGTTTATCATAGCCAGTATCACATAAATTAATAATCTTAAATGCTAAAAAGTTATCTAGATTTCGAACAACCCATTGCCGATCTTGAGCAACAAGTTATAGATCTAAAAGATTCAGATTTAGATGAGGAGTCAATAAAGATAGAAGTTATTAGACTCAATGAATCTATCCTGAAGACTACCGAAAAAATTTATTCTAATTTAACTCCCTGGCAAAATGTTCAAGTTGCAAGGCATCCAGAAAGGCCTCATTTCTTAGATTATATTGAAAGAATTTCTGATGAATTTGATGAACTTCATGGTGATAGGCATTTCTCAGACGATAGAGCTGTTATAGGCGGGATTGGTTCTATTGGTGAATATAAAGTCATGTTTATAGGACATGAGAAGGGCAGATCGACTGAAGAAAAGATTTTACATAATTTTGGAATGTCTCAACCGGAAGGCTACCGAAAAGCTTGTAGGTTAATGGAGTTAGCAGAGAGATTCTCACTTCCGATAGTCACCCTTGTAGATACACCTGGAGCCTATCCTGGCATTGATAGTGAAGAAAGAGGTCAAAGCGAGGCAATAGCTCATAACTTAAGGGTTATGTCTTCATTAAAAACTCCAATTATTGTTAATGTTGTAGGTGAGGGTGGATCTGGTGGAGCTCTCGCTTTAGGTGTAGGAGATCACATATCCATGCTTGAGCATTCTACTTATTCAGTCGCATCACCTGAAGCTTGCGCGAGTATTGTCTGGAGGGACTCCACAAAAGCAGATCTTGCTGCAGAGGCTATGAAATTAAATGCGGTAAGTGTCCATGATTTGGGTTTAATAGATGAAGTTATTCCAGAACCTTTGGGTGGTGCACATAGAAGTTTTGACCAGGCATCATCAAATTTATCTAAGGTTTTAATCAAAAATTTAGATGAGTTAACTAATATGTCTATCGATTCACTACTTGATAGGAGATACAAAAGGCTAATGAGCTATGGATCTATCTAATGGCGCATTTAACTTTAAAGAATAAAATTCTTAATGACTTTGATAAATTAGGTATTGCTTTTTCAGGAGGTCTAGACTCGTCTGTCCTTCTTAAACTCATTTCAGATCAAGTTATAGCTAAAGACAGGATTACAGCCCTTCATGTTAATCATGGTATCAATAATGATTCAGATAAATGGGAAGAATTCTGTGCTCAAATTGCAGCTGGATTAGGAGTTAATTTTAAATCATGGAAACTCAAAGATTTAGATAAAATCTCAGAAGACATTTTAAGAAATAAACGGCATGAAATATTTAAAAGCTGGGCAGATCATAATGATTTAATTGTTACGGGACATCATTTAGACGATCACATTGAGACAGTTTTATTTAGACTTTTTAGAGGAACGGGTATTAAAGGTTTAGAAGGAATAAGAGAAATATCTAAAGTTCGTGACATAAATTTTTATAGACCCTTTCTGGAAAATACAAAAAAAGAAATACTCAAATATGCCCAAGAACATAATCTTAGTTGGGTTGAAGATGGCTCTAATAGAGAATCTAAATTTTCTAGAAATATGATTAGAAATGATTTAATGCCAAAAATTATTGATCGATGGCCTTCTATTGGTAAATCAGTAGGTAAACTTTCAGAAGAGGCGAAATGGAATCAGAAGATACTTACAGAAGTTGCTAGAGAGGATTTAGCTAATATTGATGCCAGCAAAGATAAGATCAATATGGAAAGATTAAAATCTTTATCTAAGGAGAGGCAGAAAAATGCAATAGTTTTTTGGTTAAACAACGAAAATGATATTTACGTTCCTTCAAAATTCATCTTTCAGATTTTATCATCTGTTTCAGAGCCATCTTCAGAATCAAGTAGTTTTATTATTCATTCAGATTCACTTAATACTGATATAAGAATTATTGTAAGTTCTAAAGAAATAAGAATATTAGATCAAGGTTTATTAAGACCTTTGCCAGAAAATTTAAGAGTTATTTGGGATTTAAAAAAATCTATAAAAATTCCTTCTGGAGAACTTTCAACTCAAGAATCCTATGGAAAAGGATTGGATAAAAAATATCTCAGAGATGATGTAATTATCAAGGCCAGAGTTGGAGGAGAAAGATGTAAACCTTTTGGAAGAGATAAGAGTCAAAAAATAAAAAATCTATTTCAAGAATTTGAGATACCAGATTGGAAAAGGAATTCTATCCCGCTAATCTATATAAATGATCGGATAGCTGCAGTGGGAGATTTATGGGTTTGTGATGAATTCCATACTAACTTAAATGAGAGTGGTATTTCTATAGTATGGAATGATAATGTAAATAAATAAGGAGTAATTATGAATTTAGAGACAGTAATTTATGAAAAAAGAGGAGCAGTTGCTTTAATTAAGTTTAATCGGCCTGAAGTGAGGAATGCATTTAATGCCAAAATGACCGAGGATATTCTTGAAGCATTGATAGAGGCAAAAGTAGATAGTGATGTCCGAGCTATAGTTTTGACTGGTGAAGGATTAAGTTTTTCAGCTGGTGCAGATCTGTCTGCACGAGATAACAAATGGTTAGATACCGAAGCTGCTTTAGTCGAGGGGTACTTACCAAGCCTAGAGGAGATAATGGCAATGCCTAAACCTATCATATCTGCGGTAAACGGAGCTGCAGCAGGCATAGGAAGTGCTTACGCAATGGCTTGTGACTTAACCATCATGTCAGAAGAAGCCTATATACTTCAAGCATTCAGTAATATTGGGCTAATTCCTGATGGAGGGGCTAATTGGTTTTTAACCAATACAGTTGGTTATAAACTTGCTTATCAAATTGCAATAGAAGGCGAAAGAATAGATTCTAGAAGATGTTTAGAATTAGGGTTAATAAATAAAGTAGTTCCTGGTGAAGCTTTGCTAGATGAGGCATTGTCATGGGCAGATAGATTGAGTCTACGGTCTTCTCAGTCTTTAAAACTTACAAAACAGATAATGAGAAAGGCTTTAGATAGTACTTATGGCGATATTTATGACCTTGAGGCTAAAACCCAAAACACACTGACAGGTTCAGAAGATAATATTGAGGGAGTCACAGCTTTTATGGAAAAGAGACAGCCTAACTTTAAATAAAAATTTATTTGTTCTGATTCTCAAGTTCTATCCTCAGCTCTTTATGTTTTTGGTTAGTAAGGGGGTAATACCAAGTTAGAAATAAAGCAGGCAGGAAAAATACAGCACAACCTAGGCAATAATAAATTCTTAAAGCTAGCATCGCATCATCTGAATTTATTATTCCTGGCACAAATCCTGAGAAGTCTACTAATATGGCCGCAGCCCAAACCGCTATCATTGCAGATACTTTCGCTATCATTCCATTCAATGCAAAGAATGTTCCAGCACGTCTTCCTCCTGTTTTTAGAGAATCTAAGTCAACAACATCTGCCAACATTGAGGCAGGGAGGAATTGAAGGCCACCAAAACAGAATCCTTTGAGAAGAAAAAGAATATGAAACTGAGTAAAATCGCCTCTTTCAAGAAAAAAGCATAAAAAACTGACTGTTCCGGTTCCAACAAGAGTTATACAAAAAGCCTTATGTTTGCCTAAAGTTTTGCCAAGCCAGAGCCAGAACGGAATTCCTATTAGTCCTGCAATAAAGTATCTTGCATAAGAAGCACCAACAGTCTCAATTCCAATGACATCTCTTACAAACCACAGAGATAAAGTATTTCTAAATGACTCTCCTGCAATCACCAAGAAAATGATTAATAAAATTCTTACTAGTAAAGGATTTTCTGCAGCATATTTTAGACCTTCAAATAGAGGAATCTTTTTTTCAACCTTTGGCATAGGATCGGGAACTTTCCAAAGTGCCCATGCGGCAAAGATAGGCAGTAATATAATAATACCAATCCCCATGCTAGCTAAAATATCCGACATTTTCCCCGAAGTAGAAAAATCTTGAAAAATAAAAATTGCTGCAAGCATCCTCTTAATTGATTCCAGGACTCCTATTCCTTGTCCTGATACTTCAATAGCAAGAGGTATCAGGGCAGAAATCAACAAACCAATCAAAGTCCATCCTTCTCTACCGCTGACAACTCTTGATCTCTGGTGATAGTCAGATGATATTTCAGCACCCCAGGCACCATAAGGAATGTTAATTATGGTTGAGCCTAGATACATAAGCATCATCCAAATTACAAAGTAGGCAATTGAGACTTCGGACCCAGGGATGAATAACTTATAAATAGCCAACATCATTAAAGGGACACCTAATATAATCCAAGGCTTTCTTCTTCCTATAGAAGTCCTAGTAGAATCACCTAACTGCCCAAGAATTGGATCAGTAATTACATCTGTGAACCTTGCAATTAAAAGGAGATTAGCAATTATATAAAGAGGAATGCCTACAACCTCAGAATAAAAGGGAATTAGCCAGATTGCTATTGGATAGCCAATCATTGCTAAAGGAGTTGCAAGGCCTCCATAAGCAAATATTGTATTACGCTGAACTGTCGTAGTACTCATAAACTCCCCTAGAAATGATAAATTCCAAGGTCATATTATAGTTTTGAGTTATTTAGACAATCTATTTAGGCCGCTAATTACTGAAAGCAATCCAGCTATAACAGTATTTTGATGCATACCAACGCCCCATACAGATTTGTTTGCTAATACTAATTCAGAGTATGCAACTGCTTTAGCATCTGAGCCAGAACTGATGGCATGTTGATGATAATCAGATATCTTGATTTCAAGATTGAAGCTCTTTTTAATAGCATCAATCATCGCATCTATTGGCCCATTTCCACAGCCCTCTATAGTGACGACATCTGAGTTATGTTTTATGTCTATTGTTATTTCATCTGATTGCGTGCCATCTTTATTAGAACTTGAATTTATATGATGTTCAATGAATTCGTAGCTACCAAAGCTATTAAGATAAGTTTCTTGGAAGTTATCCCAAATGTCTGAAGGAGAGATTTCTTTTCCAGACTCATCTGCTATTTTTTGTATTACCTGACTAAATTCAATCTGCAACCTCCTCGGCATACTTAATCCATGATCTTTTTCAAGAAGATAAGCAACACCCCCTTTACCAGATTGACTATTAATTCTTATTACTGCCTCATAAGATCTTCCCACATCACTTGGATCAATTGGCAGGTAGGGCACTTCCCAAAGTTCCTGATTAGAATTTCTTAATTCGGTAAGACCTTTTTTTATTGCGTCTTGATGAGAGCCCGAAAAAGCTGTAAAAACAAGATCGCCTGCATAAGGATGTCTTGGATGGACTGGCAATTGATTGCAATATTCTGCCTCTCTCATTATTGGATTTATGTTAGAAAAATCTAGATGAGGATCGACACCTTGTGTAAGCATATTCAAAGCTAAGGTAACTATATCCACATTACCAGTTCTCTCTCCATTTCCAAAAAGCGTCCCTTCTATCCTATCAGCACCAGCCATAACTCCTAGCTCAGTAGCTGCCACAGCTGTTCCTCTATCATTATGAGGATGAAGGCTAACTATTACATTTTCTCTATCCTGGAGATTCCTACACATCCACTCTATTTGATCTGCATAAGTATTTGGAGATGCCATTTCTACTGTGGCGGGTAGATTCATGATTGTCTTCTTTTGCTCATTCGGTTGCCAGATTTCATTTACAGCATTACATACCTCAACAGCATAAGGCAGTTCTGTGCCCGTAAAGCTTTCCGGACTATATTCAAATGACCAATCGGTTTGATCATAAAGTTCTGACTCTTCTTTTACCCATTTAGCTCCGTCAATTGCAATTTTCTTTATGCCAGCCTCATCACTATTAAAAACAACTTTGCGCTGTAAAGTAGAAGTTGAGTTGTAGACATGAACGATAGCTTGTTTCGCTCCCTCTAAAGCTTCAAAAGTTTTCTTAATCAGTTCAGGTCTAGCTTGAGTTAAAGCTTGGATTGTTACATCGTTTGGTATTAAATTTTCTTTAATTATTTTTCTGACAAAATCAAAGTCTGTTTGAGATGCAGATGGGAAACCTACTTCAATCTCTTTGAAGCCAATTTCTAACAAAAGATTAAACATCCTAAGTTTTCTTTCTTCACCCATAGGCTCTATCAGGGCTTGATTACCATCACGCAAATCGACACTACACCATAAAGGTGATCTAGTAATAGTATTTGATGGCCAAGTTCTTTCAGCTAAGTCAACAGACTTAAAAGGTCGATATTTATTAGCAGAATCATTAATTATTTTAGTCAATTTGTATCTCCAGAAGGTAGTAAATTATTGAGATTGGTGCTTTAAGCACAAAGTTAAGCCCGGTTAACTCTTAAAAAAAGAGACCGGGTCAGTCAGTCGGAGCTGAATATATTCTTTGACGACTAAAATCATGCGCGCTAGCTTATATATGCAACCAATTAAGGTCAAGTTGAGTCTTTTTTTCCAAGTAGTAAAATTAGAAACTATGTCTTTGTCAAAATATCAAAAACTTCAAGAGCTGGGCATAGATATATGGAAAAAAAGATCTGAGGAAGAGGTAATTAACTTTCAAGAAGAAATCTTTTTAATTGATGATGACAGCATCCTACTCCTTGGAGAAAAAGACAAAAAGGTTTCAGAGGAGGATAAAACAATATTTTTAAGAACTCTTACCAAGTCCATTAAAAAAAACAAGATCTTGAGAATTAATAAACTAGAAAATCCTAAAGCAGTGAATAACATCTTGGATCTAGGTACTGATTCATCAGAATATTTAGAGCAATTTGAGAATGCCAAAATCTCTTCCTATGATTCGATGAAAGAAATATGTTCCTCAAAAGAGACTAAACAACTCTTTCTGGAAAAGTTAAAAATCCTAAATTTATAAAAAAATAATACGTGGATTACTCTTATTTAGACTTCAATCACTTAGATTCAGTTCTTGAGATAGAAAGAGAATCAAACCCCTATCCTTGGACAGCAAGAAACTTTAGTGATTGTATAGAGAAAGGCTACTATTCTATGGTCCTTGAAGACAAAGAAAGGTTAGTTGGGTTTGCTATTATGGCTATTTCGTCTGAAGAGTCACATTTACTCAATATAGGTGTAAATAAAGATTTTAGAGGGTCTGGTTTTGGTGAACAAATACTAAAAAAGATGATAATTGCTGCAGAGGTTATGGGGAGTAAGAAAATTATTCTTGAAGTGAGAGTTTCAAATAAAATTGCTTACAGGCTTTATGAAAAACTTGGATTTCATGAGGTTGGGGAGAGAAAAAAATATTATAGGCTTCCTGAGGGAAGGGAAGATGCTTACGTAATGTCAAAGACTCTTAAAAAGGGTTTTGTAAGTAGTTTATTTTTTTCTAAGGGTTAATTAGCTTTTCGATATCTGACTGAATTTGCTCTGGCGTTGTTGAAGATCCATATCGATTTACAGGCTCACCATCTTTATTAATAAGGAATTTTGTGAAATTCCATTTGATTTTTTGTGTCCCTAAAAGACCTTTCTTTTCACTAGTTAAAAAATTAAATAATGGATGTGCATTTTCTCCATTCACATCAATCTTACTAAAGATTGGAAAAGTATTTCTGTAATTTAAGCTACAAAATTCTGTGATTTGTTCATTAGTGCCTGGTTCTTGACCTCCAAACTGATTACAAGGGAAGGCAAGTACAGAAAACACCTCAGATGAATAATTATTTTGAAGTTTTTCTAGGCCTTCATACTGAGGAGTAAAACCGCACTGGCTGGCAGTATTTACTATTAGTAAGGTTTTTCCCTTGAAATCGCTTAAGTCTATGGTTTGTCCAGATGAGTCTTCACAGGAGAATTCGTAAATGTTTTTAGTCATTTTTTTATTTAATTTTTTATAATGATAAATTATAACAACTTTGAAAGGAGAGAAGGGTGGAGTATAGAAAATTAGGCAATACAGATTTGGATGTAAGTGTTATCTGTCTGGGCACCATGACTTGGGGGGAACAGAATACTTTTGAGGAAGGTTACGAGCAGATGGATTATGCTGTTGAGCAAGGAGTAAATTTCTTTGATACAGCTGAACTTTATCCAATACCTCCCAAGCCTGATACACAAGGAAAGACAGAAGAGTGTATAGGAAATTGGTTTAAGAATACTGGCAAAAGAGAAGATATAATTCTTGCTTCGAAAGTTGCTGGAAGGGCACCCATGAATTGGTTTAGAGGTGATTGGACGCTTCTGGATAGGGAGAACATCGAAAGCGCAATAGATTCAAGTCTAACTAGATTACAAACCGATTATATTGATTTATATCAATTACATTGGCCTGACAGAAGAATGAGTATGTTTGGCGCTGATGGCTTGGGCTATAAGCACTATGAAGCCGAAACAGTTCCAATACTTGAAACATTGAAAGTACTTTCGGAATTAGTAGATTCTGGAAAAATTAGATATGTTGGCTTATCCAATGAAACTCCATGGGGCCTCTCGGAATTTATCAAATTTTCAGAAATGTATGACTTGCCAAGAGTTGTTTCCGTACAGAATGCGTATAATTTTTTGAACCGATCTTATGAGCTCGGTATGTCTGAATTTCATCATAGATCACAAGTAGGCCTACTGGCTTATTCACCTTTGGCACAAGGTTATCTAACGGGAAAGTATATCGATGGTGCTAGACCTGAAGGAGCCAGAACAACCCTATTCGAAAGAGGAGATCGTTACGAGGTTGCGGGTGCAAATGAGGCAGTTAAATCCTATGTCAATTATGCTCGTTCAATAAACATGGATCCATCGGTGATGGCTAATTCTTTTGTAAATTCAAGAGATTTTGTAACTTCTAATATCATCGGTGCAACCACTATGGAGCAGTTAAAGTTAGCTATTGGAAGTATTGATGTGAAATTAACCGACGAAGATTTAGAGCAGATATCTTTGATACATAGAAAAAATCCTAATATATGTCCTTGATCTCTGAAGATTTAGATTTACAGAGTTTTTGGAAATCTTTTGATCAGCTTTCAAAGTTAGAACTTTATGAGGTTCTTAGTTTTCGACAATCCATATTTGTTGTAGAGCAAAAATCTTGGTATCAAGATGCAGATGGATTAGACGAAATTAGTGAACATCTACTTTTGAAAAAGGATGGACATTTGGTTGCTTACTTAAGGTTAACTCCTCCTGGAATCAAGTACAAAACACCATCCATAGGAAGGATTGCTGTAATTGATAGTCTGAGAGGTCTTAGCATTGGATCAAGATTAGTTGACGAAGGTCTTAAGAGAAGTTTAGAAAATTATATGACTTATAAATCAACTATTTCTGCTCAAGAATATTTGATTAAATTTTATGAAGGACATGGCTTTAAAGTAAGTAGCGAAGTGTATGACGAAGATGGAATTCCCCATGTTCAAATGATAAGGAATGGATAAAGAAAAGCTCTACACTCTTGTTTTGTCTGCAGGCTTAATTGTTGGAGCTTTGCTGGCAGGACTTTCTATTATTCAAGAATCTAATATTTCAAATTTTAAATATGCTGCGAAAATTGAAGACACTTCAATTTCTATGGAGAAATATTTAGTTCAACTTGAGGGTCTTGCAAAAGACAAGAAGTCACCCATAACACAAAAAGATAAAGAATATGTCCTTGAACGAATGATCGAAGAGGAACTTTTAATTAAAAGGGCTTTAGACCTTGGCATGCTCGAAAATAATCCTATAGCAAGAGGAACAATTGTTCAGCAGATGATAAAGACCATTATTGCTGAAAATATGAGATACGAAGTATCTGATAAAGAATTAAATGAATTTTTCAAAGAGAATATAGGATTTTTTACGAAATCATCAAGGTTAAGAATTCAACAAATTTATTTTTCTGACGAAGGGTCTAAAAACTCATCCTTTGAAGATGCTAATCGAGCTTACCAACTTTTAATTTCTGGTAGCAGCTTTGTTGAGGTATCCAATTTAGGGAGTGATTCAGCCTTAAAAATACCAAATAGCTTGATGACTTTATCAAAAGTAAGGGAGTACATTGGGCCTAGCCTCATGAATTTAGCTAGGAATTTACAACCTGGTACTTTCAGTCAACCAATCAAGGTTCCTGGTGGACATAAAATAATTTTCTTATTGGAAAAGGAGTTAGCAGGACAGCCAAACTTAGATCAAGTTAAAGATGTTGTTTTAGCAGAATATTCAAAAAGAAGAGATGATAATTCCTTGAGAGAATATTTAGAAAATCTCAAGAATTGGTACGATATTTCAAGAAACTTACCAGAATAAATGTCGAAATTTTTATCATTAGGCCTAATAGCTTTTTTATTAAGCACAGTATTATTTTCGCATCAAAGAAGTGAATCTTATTCTAAGATAAATATAGACTCTACTGCTGAGTCAAAATCTATTGAAGTTGAATTTAGTATACAAACATCGGTATTGCAAAGACTAAATTTAAATTTTACAGCGAACTGGGAAGAAGAACTTACGAATAAAGTTATAGGTAATTTTATTTTTAACAAAAATTGCAATATTTCAAATAAACCTTTTTTAAAAAATTCTTTTTCTACCGGTTACCTAACCTTACTCTGGACGATGGAGTGTGCATTTGAAGAATCTACAATAAATTTCGAACTCTTTTTTGATGAAGATCCTACGCATACTCATATATCTACTTTTTATATTAACTCTGTAGCTAGTCCCGAAAAGGTTTTCACATCTTCAAACAGGGAGTGGAAAGAAACTGATAATGAATCTAAAAGTGAATCAAGATTTGATTCTTTTAGAGATTATCTTGAACTTGGATTTAATCATATATTGTCTGGATATGATCATTTAGCATTCTTACTTGCAATATTAATTCTAGGTTTTACCTTAAAGAGTTTAATCATAGTAATTACGGGTTTTACAATTGGCCACAGCATCACTCTCGCGTTAGGAGCTTTGGGTCTAGTTACACCTTCTTCGCAATTTGTTGAAGCTTTAATAGGATACTCAATAATCATTATAGCTTTAGAGTGTATTGCTTCAATTACTCATAACCACAATCTATATGGAAGATTGTTGATTTATTTTTCTTCATCCCTTGTTATCTTTTTAACTCTTTTTGGATTACAAAAATTCATAATTGGTTTGGTTGGCATAAGCATGTTTTCATTTTGCTACTTAAATCTTGTCCGAAGACATCAAGGCTCTTCAATAACTTTGCTTGTAACTTCTTTTTTTGGACTTATACATGGATTTGGGTTTGCTGGAAATTTATCGACTATCGGTTTGATGGAGGGCAGGCTTTTACCTGCGATTGCAGGGTTTAATATCGGAGTAGAGCTTGGACAACTTTTGATAGTCTTGGTTTTTTATCTTATTTTTTCTCAGATGACTAAGTTTATTAGAAAGAGTATAAACACAGCAAGAGTTTGTGCTGCATCAGCTTTGTCCTGCCTGGGAACATATTGGTTTTTGGAAAGGTTATTTTAGATTATTCTGATATTTTCAGCTTGAGGTCCTTTTTCTGTTTCTTCAACAGAAAACCTTACTCTAGTATTTTCTTTGAGTTTCCTTCTGTCTTGATTTTGAACAGCTCTGAGATGAACGAATAAATCCCCACCTTTATCTCGAATTAAGAACCCATATCCTTTACTTGGATCAAACCATTTTATGGTTCCTGTTTCACCTCTAAAATTTCTCTTTATTTTTCTTCCATATATAAACCCGATAATTGAAAGAAATCCAATGCTCCAGAACGTCGCAAGAGCTTGGTACATAAGACTGCTTCCAAAAGTAAGATCCCCAATAGTGAAAATTAACCCAGTGAATAGACCCGATATAATGAAGCTTGTTATTAGAGCTCTAAAAAACATAATGCTGAATTATAACCAAAATGATTTCATAAACCCTAAATCATTTTTACAATTTCATTCATTTGAAAGTCAAGATTTTCTAGTTCTGTAGATAAAACAGAAAATCTATCTTTTTGAGCTTCCACAAGATCTTTTGGAGCATTTTCAATAAAGTTCTTATTAGAAAGTTTACTACCTAGCATTTCCTTTTCTTGAATAAGTTTAGATATTTTCTTATTAAGCCTTTGCATTTCTTCCTTTGCATCAATGAGTCCTTCAAGAGGTATCATTACTTTTAGATTGTCTCTAGTAAACATTGATGAGGGAATATCCTGAGCACTCTCTTCAGCCCAAATAATATCTTTGAGACCACATAGCTGTTCTATGTAACTACTAATTTCATTTAAGTTTTTCTTATCTATTTGATCTCCTCCCTTAAAGACAGAAGAAATTTTAATTGAAGGTTTTATAAGAAGCTCGCCACGTATATTTCTTATCCCAGATACAATATCTTTAAGCCACTCTACTGATTGGTAGTCTCGTTCCGAAGTATTTTCAGAACCTACGGGGTATTCAGATATCATTATGCTTTGATGGGTTGAATTATGGTGTGCCTGAAATTGTTTCCAAATTTCTTCTGTTATGAAAGGCATGATTGGATGTGCGAGTCTTAGAGTTTTTTCAAGAACATCAACCAAAGACCTAACAATCTCTGCTTTATTTACATCATTTTTTCTGAGACTTATTTTCTGAAGCTCTATGAACCAATCGCAAAATTCGTACCATATAAATTCATAGAGTGCTTTAGTAGCCAAATCAAATCTAAATTCATTCATTGACTGGTCTACTTTCTTTACAGTTAGATTAAACTTATGGTCGATCCAAGCATCAATTGAAGTTTCACTTCTCTTTTTGGAAATACCGTAGTTATCGATATTTAAGTCTATAAATCTAGCCGCATTCCAAAGTTTATTACAAAAGTTTCTGTAACCTTCTACTCTTTTAATATCAAAATTGATATCCCTCCCGCCTGATGCCAACGAGCAGAAAGTTAATCTCAATGCGTCAGTTCCATAAGCTTCGATACCACTCGGAAATTCTTTTTTGGTTTGTTTTATGATTCGATCTTTCATTTTTGGTTGCATCAAGCCTTCAGTTCTCTTTTCAATTAAGTCCTCAAGGTTAATTCCATCTATGATATCTAAAGGATCCAAGGTATTGCCTTTAGATTTAGACATCTTCTGGCCTTCTGAATCTTTTATAAGACCATGAATCAATATTTTCTTGAAGGGTACCTCATTGATAAAATGAGTAGTCATCATTATCATTCTTGCTACCCAAAAGAAAATGATATCAAACCCTGTTACTAAAACACTTGTAGGATGATATCTTGAAAGTAAGTTCTCTTTTTGTGGCCAGCCTAGAGTTGAAAACGTCCACAAAGCAGAAGAAAACCAAGTATCAAGAACATCCTCGTCTTGTTTTAATTCAATATTATCGAGATTATATTTTTCTCTTACTGCTTTTTCGGATTCCCCGACATATAAATTGTCATCCTTGTCAAACCAGGCTGGTATTCTATGTCCCCACCACAACTGCCTACTAATACACCAATCCTGTATATCATTCATCCATGCAAAATAGGTATTTTCCCAGTTCTTAGGTATAAACTCTGTCTCATTTTCTTTTACGACTCTGATAGCTTCTTCTGAAAGTTTTTCAACATTAACGAACCATTGATTAGTTAACAACGGTTGAAGGATAGAATTACTTCTTTCACTTCTTGGGATTTGGACTTTATAAGGCTCAGTCTTGTTCAGTTGACCAATCGTATTAAGGTCTTCTACGATAAGTTTCCTTGCGTCTTCAATGTTTAAGTTTTGATATTTATCTGGAACTTTGTCATTTAAAGTACCATCAAAATTCAAGATATTGATCACTTTTAGCCCATGTCTTTTGCCCATCTCAAAATCATTGAAATCATGTGCAGGTGTAATCTTTACACAACCAGTCCCAAATTCTGATTCAACATAATTATCAGCAATGATGGGTATTTCTCTATTCACAATTGGCAAAAGTGCCATTTTTCCTATCTGTCCCTTATACCTTTCATCCTCAGGGTTAACTGCTAGGGCTGTATCTCCAAGCAATGTTTCTGGTCTTGTTGTAGCAACAGTTAATTTTTCATTATCTGAAGTAAAGTAATCAATGTACCAAAGAGATCCATTTTCTTCTTCAGAGGAGACTTCAAGGTCTGACAAGGCAGTCTCAAGCACTGTATCCCAATTTACTAGTCTTTCACCTTTATAAATCAATCCTTGGTCATAGAGTTCTATGAATACCTCTTTGACTGCCAAGCTTAAATCATCGCTCATAGTGAAGGCTTCTCTTGACCAGTCTACCGAAGCGCCCAGTCTTCTTAGTTGTTGTGTTATTTTATTTCCTGATTTTTCCTTCCAAAGCCATACTTTTTTTTCAAATTCATCTCTACCGATCTGCTCTCTAGATAATCCTTCTGCTTCAAGTTGTCTTTCTACAACCATTTGAGTAGCTATTCCGGCATGATCTACGCCCACTTGCCAGAGTGTATCGAATCCCGACATTCTTTTATGACGAACAAGCGCATCCATTAGAGTATTTTGAAACCCATGACCCATATGAAGGGTTCCAGTAACATTAGGTGGTGGAATCATGATACAAAATGATTCCTTTGATTCATCGGGCTTGGCTTTAAAGAAGTCTGACTTTTCCCAATTCTTGTAAATTTCAGTTTCAGTAAAGCTCGGCTCGTAGTTTTTCTTCATATTGACTCTACGAATTTTGTCTTCAATCCCAGATCTTTGCATTTAGACCATGTACTCGCTGCTCTCTCTCTGAGATCAGCGCCATCCATAATTACTAGTTGTATAAAATTTTCATATCCATCTAAGTTTTTCGGTATCTCTGGAGATACATTAAGAATCAAATCGGAACCTAACACGAACTTAGTTCCAGGATAACCAATATTTATAAGATCATCTGCTTCATTAGTAACTAGATTATGAGAAATTAATCCATATTCAGGCTCATTCCATAACCTCTCATCTAAATAATTAGCATCACTTATATCATTACAAAAAACATCTATTTTACTAGCCTGAATTAGATCTATATCGCCCACAATTAGTTTACTAATTAGAGAACTAGTGAAGTCCAAAGCTTCTTCCATATTTTTGCCAGAAGCTATAAAAGTAGCTTCTACCATTACTAAGACTTATCAATGAGATATTGACACAGAAGAGGCACTGGTCTGCCTGAACCGCCTTTTGCAGCACCTTTATAACTAGCAGTTCCAGCCACATCGAGATGAGCCCATGGGTATTTCTCTGCAAATCTTGATAAAAAACATGCAGCGGTAATAGTGCCAGCTCGACCGCCTATATTTGCGATATCTGCAAAATTACTATCCAAATCTTTTTGGTAAACATCCCATAAGGGTAATTGCCAAGCTCTATCTGAAGCTTTTCTGCCAGCCTCCAATAATTCTTCGGCAAGTTTGTCATTATTAGACATTAGTCCAGATGTAGAATAGCCCAAAGCCATTATCACCGCTCCGGTAAGTGTAGCAATATCTACAACGGATAGGGGTTCAAATCTTTCAACATAAGTCAAAGCATCGGCTAAGACCAATCTTCCCTCAGCATCAGTATTTAATATTTCAACAGTCTTACCTGACATTGTGCGTACGACATCTCCGGGCTTAGTTGCCTTGCTACCTGGCATATTTTCTGCACACGCTACTACACCAACTATATTGATTGGAAGTTTAAGTTCTGAAACTACTTGCATAGTTGCTATAACACTCGCAGCACCACACATATCAAATTTCATTTCATCCATGGTCGGAGGAGGTTTGAGGCTTATTCCTCCCGTGTCAAAAGTAATACCCTTTCCAACAATCGCATATGGTTTATCACCTTTTTTCCCACCTTGATAATTCATTGAAATGAGCTTTGACTCTTGCGCACTTCCGTTTCCAACCGAGAGCAAACAATCCATACCCATTTTCTTCATTTCCTTCTCGCCATAAACCCTACAACTAAGTTTTTGATATTTATTGGCCGCAGACCTAGAACTTGTTGCCAAATAGGATGGAGTGCACACATTTCCAGGAAGATTTGCTAAATCTTTAGCTACATTCATACCTTGTCCTATGGCTTGTCCAGTTTTGAGCCCTTTGCGCAATTTAGCCACGCTTTGTTTTGAATCAATAACAATTGAGACTTTTTTAAGATAATTAATTTTTTTATTTTTCTTATTAAGTTTCGCATCGTAGGTATAAGCCTTGCTTTCAACAGCAGTACCTATTTTCTGGAGTAATGTCTCATCGGTATTTTCTTTAGAATCATGTTTCATGGATGGTAATGAAACAATACCTGTTGAAGATTTTTTTGAAGTTAAACAAGTTGTTACAGACATTGCAATCTTATCAAGATCTTCACTACTAAGATCTTTCGTTGGTTTACCACAACCAATTAAGAAAATTCTCTCAGCAGAAGTGCCATCATTAGTTGCAATATAAGCCGTCTGACCCACCTTTGACTCAAACTCACCCCTTTTTATAAGCTTTTTAATACTACCTTGAGTTACCTTATCAATTTTTTCTGCGATTGAATTTAAAATCCTCCCCTCGGAAACACCAATAACTAAAACATCAATTTTTGTTTTTAAAAGATTTGTTGATAGTTCTTGATTAAGGCTAAGTGTGAGTCTTTTTTTCATTATGTCTCCTTATAAAAAAGATTGTTGTTGTACTATTTTATCAATAAACAATAAAAGTTATCTCCAAATAGAGAATATTCTTCTAATAAAGAGTAGGATTGACAATATAGATTTTCAAATACTCGTTTATGATTTTAAATCGTTATTTCTTAAAAACTATTTTCTCATATACTCTGGCTATAAGCGTAGTCTTTATTCTCATAATCGTATCTTCGAGATCTATACAATACTTAGAACAAGCATCCAGAGGAGAAATAAATCCTCAAGTTGTTTTTTATATAGTCCTATATAGGCTTCCAGAATTTCTAGAATTAATTTTGCCTCTAAGTTTTTTTATGTCTATTGTTTTGACTATTGGAAAATTTAGCTCAGAAAGTGAACTAACGATCATGGAACAGCTTGGCTTTAGTAACTCAAGAATCTACTCACTATTGGCAATACCTGCAGTAATTATAGCTTTATTAATATTCTTTTTTTCTTTAGTGCTTAGTCCTGGATTAGATTTAAGGGTAAAGAGTTTACTTGAAGTTGAATCTCTAGAAGAAACCTTTGATACTTTACTTCCAGGTCAATTTCATAAATTGAATGATTCTTATCTTATTTATGCTAAGGAAAAAGAAGATAACGGCCTGAATGGTGTTTTTCTTCTTGCAAAGGATTCCACTGAGAAATCAAATTTGATTATCGTAGCTGAGGGATTGAGAGCAAATAGGTCAGGAAATGGAGATTTGAATTTTGATAAAGGGTTTTCATATTCAAAAAAAGAGCCTGATGAAATATTTTCGGTTAAGTTTGATAATCTGAAATTAAAAGCTGACTTTATGTTGAAAACTGATGGAGAAGTAAATTTTGAGCAACAGGATTCAGTAGATCCATTGATATGGTCGAGCTCTATTAGTTTTATGACATTACTAAGTATTTTCATGGCTGTGCCATTATCAGAGAGATCTCCGCGTAATGGTAGATACTCTAAAATACTTCCTAGCTTGTTAATATTTTCAGCATACTTAGGGATTTTGTTGACATTCAAAGGTTCAGAGACATCTAATTTAATTTCAATTTTCTTGGTTCATTTACTTTTTTTGGTAATTTCTATTCTTTTGAATTTATATATGATCAAGATAAAATCATGATTCATTTATTTGGTGACATAATAGAAAGGAATATCTCCAAAAGAATTTTTTATAGTATATGTATTGTTGCCGTCGCAGTATCTTTGTTAGATTTTTTATTTAAATTTATTTCTGAAATCTCTGATATTTCAAATTCTTATCTTGTGCTTGATGCTTTAATTTATTGTGTTTATTCAATTCCAAGTTCAATTTATGAATATTTATCATACGTCTGTCTCATTGGCGTGATCGTTGGTTTAGGAAGTTTAAACTCAGAAGGGGAGATTATTGGTTCAAAGGTTTTAGGTAAATCGAATTTTAAGATGGCCATAGCATCTTTAAGACCTGCAATATTAATAATAGCACTAGCCTTTTTATTTCAAGAGACTTTCCTTCCTTCCTTATCACAATCAAATGAGGAAAATAGATTAGTAAAGCAAGACAGAATCAATTCAGAGGATGGTTATTGGTTTGCTTCTAATTCTTCAATCAATTTTTTTAAAACTTCTCCAAGCAAAGATTCCATTAATGATGTTACGACTTATCAATATGGAGAAGAGGGAAATATTAACCAAATAACAGATTCGAAATATGCTAAACGTCAAAATGGAATATGGACTTTGTTTGATTTAACAGTCACAGACTTTCAAAAAAATTCTATTCTCTTTCAAGAAGAAAAAATATGGCCAGAAGGTCCTAAAGATAGTGACATGAGAAGAATTCTATCTCCTAGGTATCTTTCAATTGGCGAGCTTAACGAAGCTTTAAAGTTAAACATATCTGAATATAGAAGAAATAACTTATCCCTGGAGTATTGGAAGAAAATATTCCATCCTATTACAACAATATTATTAATTTTATTAGCTGCATCTTTCGTATTTGGGAGAGTGAGAGATGATTCTATTGGTAAAAGAATTCTTGCAGGAGTTTTATTCGCATTTTCCTTGAATATTTGTCAAAACCTCTTTGCAAGTATGGCAGCAGTCTCTCTTCTAAGCCCATTCTATGCAGTTACTTTACCTATAGCGGGAGTTATTGTGCTAACAACTATATTCTGGAAACTTAAATCTAATTAATCTTAGCAATTCTTGTTTTTGTTGCTAAATCAGCCAGCGACTTTTTTTCTTCGTTAAAAAAAATATATAAGTAGCCAAGACCAAAGAATAAGAAAGAAAAGGTAGAAAAAGCGCAACGCAAGAGACAAATTCTTATTGTTAACTTTTCTTCAGAAATAAGTTTTATTTTCCATGCTTGCATACCTACAGTCTGTCCATCATTTACCAACCAAAAATAAGAGTAAAAGATTGGCCCAGAGAAAATAGTAACGAATAGCTGCAGTAAATCTATAAATCCACCATTTTCAGGAGCACCACCGTTTAAAAATACGAGTAATAAAGTCAAAGAAAAGATAATCCCTAAGATGAGTAAACTGTCATAAACAAGAGAAAATATTCTTTTAAAAAAACCTGAATTTTCCATAATAATTTGGAGAAGATATTTTTTTTGATTATTCTATATAAAAATTGAGAGTTTATTATGCATGATATATCCAAATCTAGTGATACCTTTTTCTTAGGCCATCCCAAAGGTCTCGTAACACTTTTTTTAACAGAAATGTGGGAAAGAATGTCCTTCTATGGAATGAGAGGACTACTTGTTTTGTTCATGACAAGGGAGGTAACTGAAGGAGGGATGAATCTTAATGCTCCTGAGGCTATGGCAATCTACGGAATATATGGTGCTTCAGTATATTTTCTATGTGTGCCTGGCGGTTGGATTGCAGATAAGATTTTTGGAGCCCAGAGAACAGTTCTGTACGGAGCAATTATTATAACAATCGGTCATTATGTGCTAGCAATTCCTTATGATAAAACTTTTTTTCTTGGTTTGGTTCTTGTTTCAATCGGTACAGGTCTTTTAAAGCCGAACATCTCAACTATTGTCGGCCAACTCTATAAGCCAGGAGATGTAAGAATTGATTCTGGCTACACGATATTCTATATGTCCATTAATATAGGAAGTATGCTCGGATTCCTTGTTTGTGGCTATCTTGGAGAGAAGGTAGGGTGGCATTGGGGTTTTGGAGCCGCTGGTGTAGGAATGACTTTTGGTGTTTTACAGTATCTTTTCAGTAAAAATTCATTAGGAGAAGCCGGAAAAAATCCTAACTTAGCCCCTACTGAAGACAAATCAAAGTATATGAACATATTTAAATATAGTGCAATGGCTATTTTCTTATTGATTATTTCTGGCTTTGTAGGACTTTGGACTGTCGACCCCCAACTACTCAACCAACTGACTGTTTATTTGATATTGATTGTGGCTATTTCTTACTTCATATATTTATTCTTTTTTGCAGGATTAGGCAATGATGAAATTGAAAATATCAAAATGTTGTTATTATTATTTTTCGGGGCTGTATTATTTTGGGCTGGATTTGACCAAGGAGGTTCATCTTTGAATCTGTTTGCTAAAGACTACACGGATCTATTTATCTTTGGATGGGAAATGCCAGCAACCTTTCTTCAGGTCGCAAATCCTTTGATGGTAGTAATTTTTGCTCCTTTTTTCGCAGCATTTTGGATCTATCTTGGAAAAAAGAACTTAGATCCTGATACACCTCAAAAATTTGCTTTGGGATGTTTTCTCATGGCTATTGGTTTTCTAGTAATTATTTTTGGTGTTGAAGCCGCTATGCAGAATGAAAAAGCTGGTATTCAGTTTCTTCTCATAACGTATCTTTTTCATACACTAGGCGAGCTATGTTTGAGTCCAGTGGGACTTTCAGCTACAGCGAAATATTCTCCAATTAAATACAGAGGTCAAATGATGGGAATTTGGTTTCTATCTTCTTCTTTAGCGGCCGGTCTTGCAGGTTTACTTGCGAGTAAATCATTTGAGGCGGGAATAGCTTCAATGCCGGATCTATTTATGCAAATTATCATTGCGCTGTTCGTTGTAGGAGTTTTACTCCTCATATCAAATAGATTTGTAAAGGCTACTGAGATAAAGGAAGGGAACTAGGGAAATACCAATAAAATTTTATAAATCGGTGAGGAGTTTACTTAATAGTGTTTTATATATTTTATGCAATTCCTCAAGATCTTCCTTTTTTACGCTCTCATTTACTTTATGAATAGACGCATTACCTGGCCCAAGTTCAACAACTTGAGATCCAGTAGGAGCTATAAATCTACCATCTGATGTGCCGCCATCAGTAGTACATTTGGGTTCTGATCCTGTCACATCTTTTATTGAGCTTTTCACCGCTGAGATGAGCTCTTCTTGAGTAGTAAGGAATGGCTTTCCTCCAACTTCCCAAAAAACCTCACATTCAACTTCATATTTATTGATTATGGACTCAACATCATCTTTTATTTGTTGCACGGAAGTTGAGGGAGAGTGACGTACATTTAAACTTAACTCTAAGCTTCCTGGTATAACATTTGTTGCTCCGGTGCCTGAGTTGAGATTTGATATTTGTAAAACACTATCTTGAAACTTGCCTGTCTCATCTTTCCATCTTAGCTTACATAGATCAGCGAGAGGAGATAAGAAATTGTGTATAGGGTTACTTGCTTTTTCTGGATAGGCTACGTGACCTTGAGTTCCTCTTACTATAATTTTAGCTGAAACTGAACCTCTTCTGCCAATCTTAATAACATCTCCCACATTATTATCAGCTGTCGGCTCTCCAACAAGACACCATTCAATTTTTTCATTCTTTTCTTCTAAATAATCAACAACTTTAGTAACTCCATCCACGGCAGGACCTTCTTCATCACTGGTAAGTAAAACAGCTATTCTTCCTGATAAGGTTGGTTCTTCAGCTAAGAATTCTTCAATAGAAGTTATAAAAGCAGCAACGCTTCCTTTCATATCTGCTGCTCCTCTTCCAACCAGTAAAGCGTCTTTATCAGTTGCTACGAAAGGATCGCTCTCCCAGTCTTCCAGCGGTCCAGTAGGGACTACATCAGTGTGACCTAGAAAAGCAAAAATAGGACCAGCATCTCCATAGGTAGCCCAAAGGTTGTCTACATCTCCAAACCTAAGGTGCTCGACTGAAAAACCAATTTTTTTCAATCTTGTAGAAATAATGCTTTGGCATCCAGCATCATCGGGTGTCACAGATTTCTTTGATATCAGCTCTTTGGTTAGTTCTAAAACTTTACTCATTTCTTTTATTTAGTCGTTTTTATGCAGTGTTTCGTTCAAAACAACACTTTTTCCATTAGGCTTACATTGAATGGCACCAGTAAGCGAATTCCTAATGAATAACAGATCATCTTTGCCAGATAAGGCAGATGCCTTTACAGTCTCGATCATCTCATTCTTTAAATTTAGAATTTCTACTTTAGATCCTCCTGTTAGGTACAAGCCCGCTTCTAATATACACCTGTTTCCTAAAGGAATACCTAGTCCTGAATTAGCGCCCAATAAGCAATCTTCGCCGACAGAAATTTTTACCTCATTTCCACCTGACAAAGTACCCATCGTTGAACAACCACCACCCAAATCTGAGTTTTTTCCTATAACCACACCTGCCGAAATCCTACCTTCTATCATTGCTGAGCCAAGCGTTCCTGCATTAAAGTTAACAAAACCTTCGTGCATTACTGTTGTTCCTTCAGACAAATAGGCTCCTAACCTCACCCTAGAACTATCAGCTATTCTTACCCCTTCAGGAATTATGTAGTCGGTCAGGCAAGGAAATTTATCTACCGATCTAACAAAAACTTCTCCATTTTTAGATCTAAATAAATTCAAATCCTTCACATCAACAGGGCCAAGATTAGTCCATGCAACGTTAGCTAAAGATCCGAATATATTTTCTAGGTTAATACTGTTTGGTTTTGAGACTTTCAATGATAAAAGATAAAGCTTTAGATAAGCATCACATATATTAGAGACAGGTAAATCCTTATCAATTTTATGAAATACTAATTTTTGTCTATTTTTAACAGATAATGAATTGCTAATACTCTCAAAAACTTCATTTTTTTCTACTCCAGTCGCCATTGAATAAAGAGTATCAAATCCTGGATTTTCAATGTTTAAAGTATTAAGGAGTTCCTGATCTTCATTTAAAATCAAGTGATATCTAACATCCAGCAAATCATCGCTTGTGTTTAATGTAGAAACTCCAACAGCAACCAACGGAAAAATATTCATTTGTACATTATAAGTTCTGGTTAACTGAAGAGATAGATTAAAAAATCTAATTTAAAGATTGAATGGTCCTGTTTACAGCAGAAAAGGCCTTATTGATAGTATCAACGTCATGCACTACAGCTAATCTTAAAAAGCCTTCCCCAGGATTAATGCCATCAATATTCTTACCTAAGTATGTTCCGGGCAAACTTAGCACTGACTCTTGTTCATATAACAACTTTGCGAAGGTTTGATCATCACAAGGTAATTTTAACCAAATATAAAATCCTCCATCAGGTCTCTTCACATCTTCAAACTTATCTAAACAAGAAATAGCTGCATTATACTTTTTATCATATTCAGCCCTGTTAGATTCAACATGCTTAGTATCTTGCCATGCCCAAGTGCTAGCCAATTGAGTTGGTAAAGAGAGGGTAACGCCATGGTAAGTTCTATATAGACTTAGTTTCTTTATTACCGCTTCCGAAGCACAAATAAATCCCGATCGGAGACCGGCAAGACTGGATCTTTTAGAAAGGCTATGAAATATGACTGATCTAGAGTCTGTCATAGTTACATCATCACATTCTAATAATCCCAAAGGAGGATTTGATGAACTATCATAGATATCGACATAACATTCATCAGAGCATAAGAGAAAATCATATTTTTTAGCTTTTTCAAGTAGTTCCTTATATTCCTTTTTATCGAAACAATACCCAGTAGGGTTTGAGGGAGAGCATATTATAAAAAGTTGACAATCTTTCCATACATCCTCGGGTATGCTTTCTAGGTCAGGTTTAAATCCTTCAGATTCGATAGAATTTAAGTAGTAGGGCTTTGCACCTGCCATAATAGCGGCACCTTCATAAATTTTGTAAAAAGGATTTGGCAAAATTACCCTTGGATTCTTTTTTGTAGAATCTATTGTCGACTGGATGAACGAAAAAATTCCTTCTCTACTTCCTGAAAGAGGTAAAACATGAATATCGGGGTTAATATTGCTTATAGAAAATCTTTCATTTAAGTAATTACAGTAACTCTCCCTCAAATATAACTCTCCTGAAGAAGTTGGATACTTTGAATAGGACGAAGAGTTTTCATTGATGATATCTAGTGCTTGTATTGGCGCTCGTTCTTTCGGTTCTCCTATATGGAGTCCAACAACATCTAATGGATCTTTTTTTATATCTTTGAGCAAATCTGAGAGGTACTGGAATGGATACTCTGTTAAAAAATCTAATTGTTTATTCATTTATCCTCTCAATTTAATGAAACCTTAATATCTTCTATGAGATTATTTAAATCATTTCTCTTTACAAAAGGTGTATCTTGCTTAGAAGTTATACTAAATCTATCTTCAGCTTTTTCACCATAGGTTGCTATTCTTGCTTTTTTAATCAGTGCTCCATGCCTTAAAAAGACTTGGCATATTGATGCCAATAAACCAGGTCTATCTATAGTTCTGATTTCTAAATCCGTCCATCTATTCTTCATATCATGCTTAAAACTTATTTCAGTGTCAGCTTTAAAATGTCTTAGATATCTTGGTAGCCTTCTTTGTACAATTTTAGGTTTCAGGATTTTTGGAGTTATTGCCTCTTCTAATTTTTCGATTAAAACTTTAGCTTTTTCAGAATCCAATTCGACCCTTTTTCCGTTATCACTTATGGTTATCAGATCAGTGCAATAACCATTTTTCATGCCAAAGAGTTTAGCATCAACAAAATTAATATTTTCCGAATCCAAGACTCCTATAATTGTTGCAAAAAGGTTAGCTCTATCTTGAGTATTTATGAAAATAGTAGTCAAAGAATCAGCATCTTTTTGAAATAGTTTTACATTTGACATTCCTTTATAAAGGAGGATATTTTGAGCATGAATCTGAAGGTCTTCATGATCTGAAGCTTCAAAGTAATCTTCATAAAAATTACTCCACAGTTTTCTTATATCCTGTTGCCCAAAATCTCCCAAAAGCTGCATAGCTTTAGCCTTTTCCTCTGTTATGGATGTATTTAAAAGAATCTCGTCTTCAAAATAAAGTTTAGTTCGGTCATAAAGTTGTTTTAAAAGGGAGGAATTCCAAGAATTCCATAATCTGGGGTTTGTTGCACTTACATCAGCTGCAGTAAGGCAATACATATAATTGAGAGTATCAAGATCTTTAATCTTTTTCGCAAATTCCCTAATAACCTCATTATCTGTAAGATCCTTTTTTTGTGAAGTAACAGACATTAAAAGATGATTTTCAACTAACCATTCAATTTTTTTTGTGTCTTTTTCAGAAAAAAAATGTTTTTTGCAGAAATTCCTCACGATGGTTTTTCCTAATTCTGAATGATCTGAACCTCTTCCTTTACCAATATCGTGATACAAACCAGATATGTAGAGTATTTCTAGTTTAGGAAGCTTATCAATTAATTTAGATGCTAAAGGGAATTTTTCCTTAGATTTTCCAAGTGACATCCATCGCATATTTCTCAGAACTTGCAGAGTGTGAGCATCTACAGTGTATATGTGAAATAAGTCATACTGCATCTGTCCAGTAATCCTTCCAAATTCAGGAAGGTACCTTCCCAATATCCCTAAATTTTTCATATTTTCCAATTGCGTAACTAAAAGTCTTTTGGATTTAAGAAGTTTTAAGAAAAGTTTGATATTTTGTTTTTTTGATCTAAATTTTGAATCAATAAGATCTCTGTCCCTTTTAAGAGCTCTTAAAGTTTCAGATCCAATATCTTCAATATAAGTATTCTCACTTAATTTGATGAAGAGATCTAAGAGAAGACTGGGATTCTTTTTAAAACTATTTAGATCGTATAGATGAATAAGATTATTTTTAACAAAGAAATTTTTATCTATTTTCCTCTTTCTTGAATATTTAGTTAAACCATAATTTTCTTTCAAACCCTGTATAAATGTAGAATTTATTTCAGAAATATTTAATGAGGATCGATAATATCTATGCATCAATTTTTCAGCTGCTTGATTTGGGCTCTTAATAGAAGGGAATAATTTCTCCGCAATTGGTATTTGATGCTCAAATAGTAGCCTGTCTTCCTCCCTATTAGCTTCGATGTGAAGTAGATATCTGATTACCCAAAGCCAATACTTAGATTTGTTAAGCTCTTGCCTTTCTTCGAAAGTAAGAACGCCAATAAACTTTTCTTCATCAGCCTTGTTCCTAAGATTGTTTTTTATTAACCAATCAATTGTATGAATATCTCTTAGTCCTCCTGGCGAGGATTTAATATCTGGTTCAAGATTGTACGAAGTATTATTGAAGCTTTCGTGACGCTCTATTTGTTCCTTAAATTTTGCTCGAATAAAAGACTTATTTCTCCACAAATTTTTAGTGTCTATTATTCTTAGATATTCTTTATGTAATTGCTCGTCACCACTTAGTCTTCTGAACTCGAGCATGTTTGTCATTGTAAAGAGATCTTCTCTCGCTTGATTCCTTGCTTCATCTACAGTTCTTACGCTATGTCCAATTTCTAAACCTAAATCCCATAATAAGCTAATAAATTCTTCAACTTTTTTCTGGTCAGACTTCGATAAATTATTTTTTGATAAAAGGAGTAAATCTATGTCAGAGTGGGGATGAAGCTCTCCTCTCCCATAGCCACCAACAGAGAAAATACCAAAGTTTTCAATTTCATCCAGCTTAACGTGATTGGCTATAGATTGAATTAAAGTATCTGTATTATCGGATCTCTTATTTAAGAAATATTTAATTCCTCTTACCTGTCTTCCTCTGTCACCGTAAAGCCATTTTTCAAATTCTTTTGATAATTCTTTATTATCAATATTCTTTTGATCAACTATATTTTCAAACATCTAAGTGTTTTATCTTTCTTCTGCTCTCTGTGTGAGAATTTCCGCACCATCTTTATTTACATAAATAGTATGCTCCCATTGTGCTGAATTCTTGCCATCCTTAGTTTCAACTGTCCATCCATCTTCTAATAGATTAGTATGTTTCGAGCCTAAATTGATCATAGGTTCAATTGTAAAACACATGCCCTCAATTATTTCTTGTCCTGTATCGGCTTCCCCATAATGAAGTATCTGCGGCTCGTCATGATAGATTTTGCCAATTCCATGACCGCAGTATTCCTCAACTACGGTGTAGTAATTCTTTTCCGCATGAGTTTGTATTGCATGACCAATATCCCCTAGGCTTGCTCCTGGTTTTACAACTTCTATACCTTTATAAAGACATTCTTGAGTAATCTTAACAAGCCTTTCGTTGTGTGCTTGGACTTTTCCTACAAGATACATTTTTGAAGTATCCCCGTGCCATCCATCTTTGATTACTGTGACATCAATATTCATAATGTCTCCACTTTTAAGAATTCGACTATCATCTGGTATGCCATGACATATGACTTGATTGATACTCGTACATAATGTTTTCTCAAAACCCCTATATCCTATATTTGCAGGAATAGCCTTTTGAACATCTACAATATAGTCATGACAAATTTTATCTAATTCTCCAGTTGAGATTCCTGGTTTAATAAAATCTCCAATCATCTCCAATACTTCAGCAGCAAGACTGCCTGCCTTTCTCATTCCATTGAGTTCTTCTAAATTTTTTATCACTTTTTCTTTATTTCTTTAAGGTTTTGATAGACAGGGAAACATACATTTATTATAGTGTGGTTTTAATGCCAATAGGCCTTAAAAATCTAAAATGCGAACTTCAGATACTCTTCTGGTTCGCTTTTTTTTCATTAAATTTTATCAATTCTCCTGATTAAAGTATGGAAAACAGAATCATTATTCCGTTAGACCTTGATTATATTAGTGCTTTAAATATTGCCAAAACACTTGATCCAAATATCTGCAGGCTAAAGGTAGGTAACCAATTATTCACTTCATCAGGTCCTCAAGTAATTAGTGATCTTAAAGGGCTGGGATTTGAAATATTTCTAGACTTAAAATTTCACGATATTCCAAATACTGTCTACGAAGCAGTAAGATCGGCTGCAGATCTTGGAGTATGGATGGTAAATGTTCATGCCTCTGGAGGGATTAAAATGCTGGAAGCCTCAAGAAAGGCTTTAGAAGGCTATGATCAACCCCCCTTATTAATTGGTGTCACTGTTTTAACAAGTTTATCAGACGATGCTCTCAAAGAGGTTGGCTTGCAGGGAGTTTCAGAGCAAGTTTTGAGACTAGCCGCCTTAGCTAAGGAATGTGAGTTAGATGGAGTTGTGTGTGCATCTTCAGATACAAAAGATATAAAAGACGAATTTGGTGAAGATTTTCTAACAGTTACTCCTGGAATAAGACCATTCCAATCCGATTTAGATGATCAAAGTAGAGTATCAACACCCGAAGAAGCAGTTAAGAATGGTTCTGATTTTCTTGTTATAGGAAGACCCATTACTGGATCCGAAAATCCCAGAGCTACTCTTGAAGATATCAATTTAAAAATTGCATGAGTAAAGAAAAAGCAATACTTGCATTAGCAGACGGAACAATCTTCGAAGGTATAAGTATTGGCGCTTCAGGAAAAGTAAATGGCGAAATTGTTTTCAATACTTCTATGACAGGTTATCAAGAAATTCTCACAGATCCTTCATATGCCAAGCAAATAGTAACCTTAACTTATCCTCATATTGGAAATACAGGAACAAATAGTGAGGATACTGAATCAGATAAAATTTGGTGTTCTGGATTGGTAATAAGGTCGCTTTCTCAGGCGGAAAGTAGTTGGCGTAATACTGAAACTTTATCTGATCACCTCATTAGAAATAATATTCAAGGAATTTCTGATATAGACACAAGGAAATTGACAAGAATAATAAGAGAAAAAGGGGCTCAGTCAGCATCAATATTCACTGGTAACTCAATTGATTCAAACAACGCAGTAGATTTAGCGAAAGATTTTGAAGGTTTAGCTGGCTTAGATCTCGCAAAAGAAGTTACAACCGAATCTAGTTATGATTGGAACGAGGGAACATGGAGAGGAAGTAAAGGTGAATCTGATTTTAGAGTTGCAGTTTTAGATTTCGGAATTAAAAAAAATATATTAAGAATATTAGTTGATCAAGGGTATGAATTAAAAATTTTTCCTGCAAAAACTTCTTGCCAAGAAATTTTAGATTTCAAACCAAATGGGGTGTTTTTGTCAAACGGACCTGGCGATCCTGAACCATGTATCTATGCCATTGAAACAATTAAAGCATTAATACAAATCAGTATGCCCATATTCGGTATTTGTCTAGGTCATCAATTATTAGCGATAGCATTAGGCGGCAAAACATCAAAAATGAAATTTGGTCATCATGGTGCAAATCATCCCGTCCAAGATCTCAAAACTAGTAAAGTTTCACTAAGCTCTCAGAATCATGGCTTCACAGTCGAAGAAAATTCCTTACCTGCAAATGTTGAGATAACTCATAAATCTTTATTTGATGGAACTATTCAAGGAATCCAACATTCATCTAAACCTTTTTTTAGTTTTCAAGGTCATCCTGAAGCTAGCCCCGGACCTCATGATTTGGCATATCTATTCACAACATTTGATGCAAATATGACTAAAAATGCCTAGAAGAAAGGACATAAATTCAATTTTAATAATAGGAGCTGGTCCTATCGTAATTGGCCAGGCATGTGAATTTGATTATTCCGGAGCACAAGCTTGTAAAGCATTAAAAGAAGATGGTTATAGAGTTATTTTAATCAACTCAAATCCAGCAACAATTATGACAGACCCAAGCATGTCAGATGCTACATACATTGAACCAATTCATTGGGAGACTATTGAGAAAATAATTGAAAAAGAAAAACCAGATGCATTATTACCAACAATGGGAGGTCAAACTGCGTTAAATGCTGCTCTTGATCTAGATAGTAGGGGTATATTAAAAAAACATAATGTTGAGATGATAGGAGCAACTAAAGAAGCAATTGATAAAGCTGAGGATAGAGAATTATTTGCAGCTTGTATGGCAAAGATCGGATTAAAAGTTCCCGAATCTGGTTTGGCGCACAATAATGAAGAGGCACACATTCTTTTGGAAAGAATTGGTTTTCCTTGCGTATTAAGACCAAACTTCACTATGGGTGGTTCTGGTGGAGGAATTGCTTACAACATCGAAGAATTTGATGAAATTTGTAAAAGAGGATTAGAACTTTCACCAACTTCTGAAATATTTATTGATAAATTTCTTGGCGGCTGGAAAGAATATGAAATGGAAGTTGTCAGAGATAAAAATGATAATTGCATAATCGTATGTAGTATCGAAAATCTAGATCCTATGGGAGTCCATACAGGAGATTCAATAACTGTTGCTCCCTCTCAGACACTTACTGATAAGGAATATCAAATTATGAGGAATGCTTCAATTGATATTCTAAGAGAGATAGGAGTCGAAACTGGCGGCTCAAATGTCCAATTCACCATTAATCCAGAAGATGGTGAGATGTTAATTATTGAGATGAATCCAAGAGTTTCCAGATCTTCAGCTCTAGCTTCAAAAGCAACTGGCTTCCCCATAGCAAAGGTTGCTGCAAAACTAGCTGTTGGGTATACACTTGATGAATTGAGTAATGATATTACGGGTGGTGTTATACCTGCCTCTTTTGAACCTTCTATAGACTATGTAGTGACCAAGATTCCTAGATTTAACTTTGAAAAGTTTATCCAAACAGATCCAGTCTTATCAACTCAGATGAAATCTGTAGGAGAGGTGATGGCTATTGGAAGAACATTTCAAGAGTCACTGCAAAAAGCAATTAGAGGTTTAGAAACCGGAAGAAGTGGTCTTGATCCGATCTTTAATGAGGATGACGAATTTGAGACGCTTAAGCAAAAAATAAGTATACCTAGCCCAGATAGACTTTGGTTTGTTGCAGATGGATTTAGAAATGGTTTAACGCCTGAGGAAGTATTTGAATATTCAAAGATAGATCCCTGGTTTTTGATTCAAATAAAAGACCTCATAGACATAGAAGTAAGTCTTGAGGATGTTTCCATAAAAGATTTAGGTTATGAGCAATTATATGGTTTAAAGAGAAAAGGCTTTTCTGATTTAAGAATCGGTGAATTAATTGGAAGTTCAGAAGATCAAGTCAGACAACTTAGAAAATCATTAAATCTTAATCCTGTATTTAAAAGAGTTGATACATGTGCTGCTGAGTTTGAATCTTCAACTGCCTATATGTACTCAACATATGAAGAAGAATGTGAAGCTAACGTAACTCAAAATAAAAAAATTATGGTCTTGGGGGGAGGTCCTAATAGGATAGGGCAAGGTATAGAGTTTGATTATTGTTGCGTCCATGCTGCTCTTGGCTTGAGAGAAGAAGGATATGAAACAATAATGATCAATTGTAATCCTGAAACAGTTTCAACTGATTTTGATACCTCAGATAGATTATATTTTGAGCCAATCACAGTCGAAGATGTTCTTGCCATTACGGATATAGAAAATCCCGAGGGTGTTATTGTTCAATATGGTGGACAAACGCCTTTGAAGATAGCACAAGAGCTTGAAAAGAACGGTGTTCCAATTTTGGGTACATCTCCTGATTCAATTGATCTGGCTGAAGATAGAGGGAGATTCCAAGAATTTGTAAATAAACACAACCTGAAACAACCTCCAAATGGAATTGCTTCAAGTGTTGAGGAGGCGATGGAAGTGTCCGAAAAAGTTGGCTTCCCTCTTGTTGTAAGACCTTCTTATGTTCTTGGCGGAAGAGCTATGGAAGTGGTCTATAAAAAAACAGATCTGGAAAATTATCTTGTCGAAGCAGTTCAGGCTAGTGCAAAAAGTCCTGTACTTCTAGACGGATTTCTCAATCAAGCTGTTGAGATGGACATTGAAGCTGTATGCGATGGCGAAACAGTTATTATTGGAGGGATTCTCCAACATATTGAACAGGCAGGTATACATTCTGGTGATTCTGCCTGCTCTCTACCTCCCTATAGTTTATCTAAAGAATTAATCGATGAAATAACTCAGATGGTTAAAAAGATAGCCATTGAGATTGGAGCCATAGGACTGATAAATGTCCAACTTGCTTACTACAATAAAAAGTTGTATTTACTTGAAGTAAATCCCAGAGCGTCTAGAACAATCCCCTTTGTCTCAAAATGTATAGGAAGATCTTTAGCTAAAGCTGGAGCACTGTGTATGGCTGGTATCAGCCTCAAGGATCAAAATTTCGATAAGGAAATAGTTCCAGAATATTTTTCTGTTAAAGAGGCAGTTTTTCCTTTCAATAAATTTTTAGGCGTTGACCCTATTTTAGGTCCTGAAATGAAATCAACTGGAGAAGTAATGGGAGTAGGTTCTAGTTTTTCTGAAGCTTATGCTAAGGCCCAGTTAGGTGCAGGAGAGATTATTCCTAAAGAAGGATCTGTCTTTTTAAGCGTGCGGGATTCAGATAGACCTTTCGTTGCAGAACTTGCAAAGGAGTTTCTTGACTTAGGATTTAAAATTATTGCTACAAAGGGTACTGCGAGACATATTGAGGAAGCAGGGATAAAGGTTGAGATAATAAAAAAAGTAGCTGAAGGAAGACCTCATGTTGTAGATGCAATGAAAAATGGACAAGTCAACCTCATCGTCAATACTACAGAAGGAAAACAATCTATTCTTGATTCAGCCTCAATCAGAAGAACCGCTTTAGAAGAAAAAATTTATTGCACAACTACATTAGAAGGTGGAAGGGCAGTTTGCTCCGTACTACGAAATAAAGATCTTTGGTCGGTTGAGAGACTTCAAGATCTTCATGATAAGATTTCCTAATGAATCCAATTACAAAAGAAGGAGAAGTTCTCTTAAGAGAAGAGCTCAAAAAACTTAAATCGGAAGATAGACCTAGGATAATAGATGCTATCGCTACTGCTAGAGAGTTTGGTGATTTAAAAGAAAATGCTGAATATCATGCGGCAAAAGAAGAACAGAGTTTAGCTGAAGCCAGAATTCGCGATATTGAATCAAAACTCTCTAGCGCCCAAGTAATTGATATCACAGCCATCGAATCTTCAGACAAAGTAATATTTGGAACAACAGTAAAAGTTTATAACTCCAATTTAGAAAAATCACTTACTTATAAAATTGTTGGAGAGGACGAAGCAGATGCTAGTGTAGGTAAAATCTCATTCGCTTCACCCTTGGCAAAAAAATTAATTGGGAAGTTCGAAGGAGATGTACTCCAATTAGAAACTCCAGGCGGACTCACTCAATATGAGATTGAGAAAGTAGAATATCTTTGAGTTTGTGGTGTCAATTAAATCAAATTATCGAGATGGAGATTATTTTTCAAAAAAATCTAAAAAAGAAGGCTACAGATCAAGAGCCTCTTATAAGTTAAAAGAAATACTCAGAACCGATATTAGTATAAAAAAAGGCCAGTCAGTATTCGATCTGGGTTCATACCCCGGTAGTTGGTCGCAAGTAGCCTGCGAGCTTGTAGGTTCGACAGGGAAAGTAGCAGCAATCGACATACAAGAAATGAAATTACAAAATTGCTTCTTCCTTCATAAGTCAATTGAAGAAATTCATGAAAGTGATTTTGAAGAAATTTCTGAATTTGTTCCATTTGACCTTGTTTTATCGGACATGGCCCCCAATATAAGTGGTATTAGAGAAAGAGATACTGCTTTGATGATAGGCTTAGTAAAGAGCGTCCTATTTGTAATTGATAACTTTTTAAAAATCAAAGGTTCTGTCTTAATAAAGGTATTCCAAGGCGAAAGTTTGGATTATACTAGTCAGGCCCTCAAAAAAAGATTCAATAAAGTAAAAATTTCTAAACCTAAAGCGTCTAGACCAAACTCGAGAGAGATTTATATAATCGGAAAGGAATTAAAAAAATAATATGAGCGAACTTCTTAAAAATTTATTAATGTGGCTATTTATAGCTATCACTGTTTTTTCTGTATTTAACAATTTTAGTACAGAAGTATCTAATCAAGAATTATCTTATTCTGAATTCATATCACAGGTAGAGAGTGATCAAGTTCTGAGCGTTGAATTTTCATCAGATAATTACACTCTTAAAGGCAAGACTGTAAACGGCGAATCATTTGAGACAGTTAGACCGCCTTTCTTACAGGATGATTTGAGTGAAATCCTCAGTGATCATAGAGTTGCTGTGACCGGCGAGAGACCAGAGGAACAATCTATATTTAAACAGCTTCTCATTGCTAGCTTCCCAATACTCATCATATTGGCTGTCTTCATATTTTTCATGAGGCAAATGCAAGGTGGATTAGGCGGAAAGTCTGGGCCAATGAGTTTTGGCAAGAGCAAAGCAAAAATGCTTGAAGGAGGCAAAGTTAAAACATCTTTCGCTGACGTGGCAGGAATTGAAGAAGCTAAAGAAGAAGTACAAGAGGTTGTAGATTTTTTAAAGGACCCAACCAAATTTCAAAAACTAGGAGGAAAAATACCAACAGGAATATTGATGACTGGTTCTCCAGGAACTGGTAAAACTCTTTTAGCTAAAGCGATCGCTGGTGAAGCAGGTGTTCCTTTCTTTAGTATATCTGGTTCAGACTTTGTTGAAATGTTTGTAGGAGTTGGCGCATCAAGAGTAAGAGATATGTTTGATCAAGCGAAAAAACAAGCTCCTTGTATTGTTTTTATTGACGAAATAGATGCTGTAGGAAGACATAGAGGGGCTGGAATGGGTGGAGGCCATGACGAAAGAGAGCAAACGCTTAATCAACTTTTAGTAGAAATGGATGGCTTCGAAGACAACCAAGCGATTATTATAATTGCTGCAACAAACAGACCAGATGTTCTTGATCCTGCTTTGCTAAGACCAGGAAGGTTCGATAGACAAGTTGTTGTTCCCCTTCCAGATATTAGAGGTAGAGAGCAAATACTCAAAGTTCACATGAAAAAAGTACCCATAGCTCAGGATGTCAATGCTTCACTAATAGCAAGAGGAACACCGGGATTTTCGGGAGCTGATCTAGCCAATCTGGTTAACGAAGCTGCTTTAGTTGCCGCAAGAACAGCTAAAAAGCTCGTAGGCATGGAGCAATTAGAATTTGCTAAAGATAAGGTGATGATGGGTAGCGAAAGGAGATCAATGGTCATGTCTGATGAGGAAAAACTCAAAACAGCATATCATGAATCAGGACACGCGATTGTTGGCAGATCACTTGAAGAACATGATCCAGTATACAAAGTAACCATAATCCCAAGAGGTAGGGCCCTAGGAGTTACGATGTTTTTACCTGAAGAAGATAAGTATAGCTATAGTCATCAGAGTATCCTTGACAGAATCTGTGGTCTATATGGCGGTAGGATTGCCGAGGAACTTATTTATGGAAAAAAAGGTGTGACTACAGGTGCATCAAATGATATTGAGAGAGCAACAGAAATGGCACATAACATGGTCACCAAATGGGGACTTTCTGAAAAGCTTGGACCCATAAAATACGGCGATGAAACTGATGAGCCCTTTTTAGGGAGGTCTGCAGGAGCTTCAAAACAGGGCATCTCTGATGATACAGCTCACGAGATTGATAATGAGGTTAAAGAAATCTTGTCCAGCTGTTATCAGACTGCTAAAGAGATTCTTACTAACAATATTGATGCTCTTCATGGAATGTCTAAGGCGCTTATGGACTATGAAACGTTAGATGTAGATCAGATTGATGACATTATGGCTGGTGGAAAGCCAAGAGCACCTAAATCACAGCAAGATTCGACGCCAGTAAATCCTGAAGATGGTAATACTGTAGGAGATGCAGCAGAACAAAATTAATATTTTGGTGAAACAATATCTATAGACTAAAATCTACTCTTTATGAGTAAATCTTCGCCTATCAGAAAAAATGAGTTGTCTGTTCTTTCTACTTTAAGTAAAGACAGGAAATTTGGTACTGATGGAATACGCGGACCAGTCACCTCTACAATGAACCCTCTTTTTGTAACCAAACTTGGGTGGGCAGCTGGATCTGTGCTCAAAGAAGAAGGCCTCTCAAAAGTTCTCATTGGTAAGGATACAAGGATTTCAGGCTATATGTTTGAATCGGCACTGCAGGCGGGTTTCATATCCGCAGGAATGGATGTAACGCTGTTAGGGCCATTACCAACTCCAGGAGTTTCTTTTCTCGCAAACTCTAATAATCAAATCGGTTTAGTCATAAGTGCTTCACATAATCTATTTGAAGATAACGGGATTAAGTTTTTTAATAAAGATGGACAGAAATTTTCTGCAGAGCTAGAAAAAAGAATTGAAACTAAACTGACTCAAGAAATGGTTGCAGTTGAGTCAATCAACCTTGGTAAAGCTTCTAGGATGAGTGATCCCCAGGCACTTTATATCGATTTCTGTAAATCTACTTTTAACACCTTAGATTTAAACGGATTATCAATACTTTTAGATTGCGCCAATGGCGCAACTTATTCAGTTGCGCCTAAAGTTTTTTCAGATTTAGGAGCAAGAGTTGAAACAATAGGATCATCTCCTGATGGAATAAATATAAATCAAAATTGTGGTTCTACTAGTCCAAATTTTCTTAAAGAAGAAATTATGAAGGGATCATACGACATTGGAATAGCTTTTGATGGAGACGGAGATAGAATCCTTATAATCAATTCTGATGGGAAAATTCTTGATGGGGATGATATTTTATACATCTTGTCTAAAAATATTTCTCCTGATACAGGAGTTGTTGGAACTTTAATGACTAATAAGGCTCTGGAACTATATTTTAGAAAAAATGACATTCCTTTTTTGCGTGCAGAAGTAGGTGATAAGTATGTTTTACATAAATTAATAGAGAAATCTTGGGTTTTGGGTGGTGAACCATCAGGTCATGTAATTTGTTTGGATTGTGCTCCAACGGGTGATGCTATCATTGCCGCATTGAAGTTACTGCATGCTATTAAAGACAATAACTTTTCTTTAAAAAAATCATTGGAGGGGTTTAGTAAGTTTCCTCAAACTCTCATTAATCTAAAGGTAAATAATCCTAATAAGATAATAATAAGTGATAAATTTTGGTCAGAAGTAACTCGTATTGAAAAACAACTCGGAGAGAATGGTAGAGTTCTGATAAGGCCATCTGGTACAGAGCCTTTGATAAGGATTATGGTAGAGTCAGATAAATCTGGTGCCTCTGACGACTTCTGCAATGCATTGGCTGATTTAGCTCAAACTATATGATCGTTGCGAATTGGAAAATGAATGGAACAAGACAATCTGTGACAGAGTGGATTGATTCGGTATCAGGAAATATTGACATCGACAACATAAATCCATGTATTTTCTGTCCACCAGTTTGTTATCTGGAGCATGCGAGAGCATTAATTGAAAAACATAATAATCATATGAAACTTGGATCTCAGATAATAAACACTACTTTTGATGAACCTCTGACGGGAGGCATAAGCGCGAAGATGCTGAAGGATGTCGGGGCTGAATATGTAATCATTGGTCATTCTGAACAAAGAAATCTTTATGAAAATTTCAATAATAATCGTCTTATGTTAAATGTTGATAAGGCTCTAGATGAAAAACTGAAAGTAATCTTTTGTGTTGGAGAAGATTTTCAAACCAAGGAAAATAGTGAAACACATTTATGTTTAGGCGAGCAATTAGATGCAGCCTTTGGTCAATATTCTACTGATTATTACTCTGTAATAATTGCATACGAACCAACTTGGGCTATTGGAACTGGCCGGAATGCAGAAAAAGGACACATCGAGGAAATACATCGATTTATTAAACATTATATAAAAAATCATCTAGGCTTACTTGATGTTTATACTCCAGTTCTTTATGGAGGTAGTGTAAACTTAGAAAATTGCGAAGAAATAATTTCTTCAAATAATGTCGATGGTCTTTTGATTGGAGGGGCTTCCTTGGATCCAGAGACTTTCTCGAAAATATATAACTTAAGCTAATGGAAAATTTACTCATATTCTTTTACATACTAATTTCTATTTCTTTAATATTAATAATACTCTTACAACAAGGTAAGGGATCTGATATAGGAAGTGCTTTCGGAGCAGGCTCCAGTAACACAATGTTTGGATCAAGCTCTTCTTCAAATCCTCTTACTAAAGTAACAGCTATCCTTGCTGCAATTTTTCTAATTCTTAGTTTATCTATTACCTATATCTCTCGGAGTTCTATGATTGAAGAATCACCCTTCATAGAAGTAGAAATTGATGAAACAGGAATACTTCCAGAAGATAATTAAAGCATTTTGCCGAAGTGGTGGAACTGGTAGACACGCTACCTTGAGGGGGTAGTGAGCATTGCTCGTGGAGGTTCGAATCCTCTCTTCGGCACCAATATCTTTCTTGATTCTTTCGCTGCATCTAACTATACTGCGATCCCTTTGTTGCGGGGTGGAGCAGTCTGGTAGCTCGTCGGGCTCATAACCCGAAGGTCGTAGGTTCAAATCCTGCCCCCGCTACCAAATAAGCCCTTTATGGGCTTTTTTTGTAGGTAAAAAATGGACATAGATTATATAAAAAAAGTGTTGGAAGAGGATATCGAAAGACTAGGCTGTAAGGTCTGGGGTCTTGAGTTATTTGGAAGAAGATCCAATCAAACTTTAAGAATCTTCATAGACAAAAATGAAGGTATATCCGTTGAAGATTGTGAAAAAGTTAGCAAGCATGTAAGTAAAGTGCTTGATACAGAGAATGACTTTTCTGAAAACTATATGTTAGAAGTCTCTTCTCCAGGATTGGATAGGAAATTTTTTTACAACGACCAATATAAAGATTATTTAAACGAGCCTTTGAAGGTTACTTTTTTTGATAGTCAAAATAAAAAAACAATTCAAGGACGTTTAGTGGATGTAGACAAAACAAGTATAAAACTTGAAATGAAAGAAGACCCAATGCGAATTGCTTTTTCTTCTATTATTCAAGCAAATCTTATAATCTAAGAGGCAATATTATGCAAAAAGAGATTTTATTAGTAGCAGAAGCAGTTTCAGGTGAAAAAGGTCTACCTCAGGAAGCCATATTCGAGGCTATAGAGCAAGCTCTAGCGACTGCTACAAAAAAAAGGTATTCTGAAAACTCAAATATAGAGGTGATAATTGATCCAAAAACTGGGGACTATGAAACTTTTCGTTTATGGGAGGTGGTTTCCGAAGAAGATATTGAAGATTTAGGTACCCAAGTTATTTACGATGGTCAAAATAATGAACTAGGTTCATTTGTAAGAGAGAAGGTCGAAAATGTGGTATTTGGTCGAATTGCTGCGCAAGCTGCTAAACAAGTAATAGTTCAGAAAGTAAGAGAAGCTGAAAGAGCGCAAGTTGTTGAAAAATATAGAAATGTCTTAGGCGAATTGGTCAATGGCACTGTAAAAAAAGTGACTAGAGAGTTCTTGATTATAGACTTAGGTGAAGGGGCTGAGGCAATCTTGTCAAGAAACGAGTTAATACCTGGAGAAGTATTTAGGATTGGCGATAGGCTTAGAGCTATCCTTCAAGAGGAAGAGAAAGAAAATAGGGGACCTCAACTCGCTCTCAGTAGAAGATGTCCTGAAATGGTTGGGGAATTATTTAAGTTAGAGGTTCCTGAAATTTCTGAACAAGTAATAGAAATCAAGGCTATAGCTCGTGATCCTGGTTCAAGAACCAAAATTGCAGTCAAAACTAATGATAACAGAATAGATCCTGTTGGAGCTTGTGTAGGAATGAGAGGATCTAGAGTGCAAGCCGTATCAAATGAATTGGGCAATGAAAGACTTGATATTGTAATTTGGGACGATGATCCAGCCCAATTACTCATTAACTCAATGGGTCCTGTTGAGATAACATCTATAGTACTAGATGAAACTAAAGGTTCTATGGATGTGGCTGTTACCCAGGATACCTTGGCTCAAGCAATTGGAAAAAGTGGTCAAAATGTTCGTCTTAGCAGCCAAATTACTGGTTGGAAATTAAATGTTATTGATCAGGAAGTTGCTGATCAAGAAAACCAGGAAAAATCTGAAAGTATTTCAAATATATTAATTGATAAATTAGACGTAGATGAAGATTTAGCAAATACTCTTATATCTAATGGATATAACTCTTTAGAATCCATTTCGTCTTCAGAAATGGAGCAACTTTCTCAGATTGACGGCTTTGATGATGATATAAGTAGTCTTTTAATAAATAGAGCGAAAGAAGTTTTAATAACAATGGCTATGGAAGTTTCTACAGATGATGGAGAGTCAGGAGATCTTATGTCAGTTGAAGGAATGGAAATGATACTTGCATTGGAACTGACTCAAAAAGGTATAAATGATAGGGAGGATCTTGCTGAGCAATCAATAGAAGAACTTACTAGCATTATAGCTATCTCTGAAGAAGATGCCGGGGATTTGATTATGCGAGCAAGAGCCCATTGGTTTGAGGATTAAAAAATATGTCGGCAGTAACAGTAGAAAATTTAGCGAAGATGATTGGTTCCCAAGAGGAAGCTCTTCTTTCTCAGATGAAAGAAGCTGGTCTCTCTCACACCGATATTAAAGATGAGGTTACTGATAAAGATAAAAAGATTTTATTAGAGTTTCTTAAAGGGCAGCAAAATCAATCTTCCAAGACTATTTCTCTGAATAAGAGTTCAACTAGGCCTGAACCTGCTACACCAGGAACAGTTTCAATAACTAGAAAGACTATTTCACGAGAGAATTCTGATAAATCAATGTCGGAAGCAAAAAGGACTTCGTCAACTATCAATTTTGAAGAAATAGAGAGAAAAAGACAAGCAGGAGAGGCTAGTAAAAAGGCAGAAGAAGAACAAAGAAAGAAAGAAATAGAACAAAAGACTCTTGTCACGAGGCGAAAAGCTAAGACAGGTGAAACTCCTGCAACGAAATCCGACCCCAAGAAAGTTGTTCAAGTTGAAAAAAGAACTCTCAAACAGACTAGACCAGAAATATCAAAAAAAGAACAAAGAGAGTTAGATGGAGAGAATTTTCTCTCCAATGTTGAAAAACAAGAGTTTGAAAAACCTGCTGATTTAGTTTCAAAAAATATTCAAATACCTGAAACAATCACAGTAAGTGAACTTGCCCAAAGCCTCTCTGTAAAAGGAGCTGAGGTCGTTAAAAAATTAATGTCTATGGGAGTCATGGCAACTTTAAATCAACCTTTAGATCAAGATACTGCCATATTAGTTACAGAAGAGTTAGGTCACAAAGGAGAGCCGGCAGTAAAAGTTGAAGTTGAAGATCAACTAATGGAACTAGTTAGTTATGAAGGAGAGGAAGAACGCAGAAACCCAGTAGTATCAGTTCTAGGTCATGTAGATCATGGGAAGACAACTTTACTAGATTTTATTAGAAAGGCTAATGTTGCAGCTGGAGAGGATGGAGGTATAACCCAAAAAATAGGAGCTTACCAAGCTAATACAGATCAAGGCACAATTGCATTTATCGATACACCTGGTCATGCTGCTTTTTCAGAAGTGCGAGCAAGAGGGGCGAATTCCACTGATATTGTTATTTTAGTCGTTGCTGCAGATGACGGACTGCAACCACAAACTGAAGAGGCAATTAGTCATGCCAAAGCTGCTGGTGTTCCGATTGTAGTTGCAGTAAATAAAATGGATAGAGACGAAGCTGATATCGAAAAAGTAAAAACAGAACTTTCCAATAAAGAACTTATTCCAGAAGATTGGGGAGGTCAAACTCAATTTTTACCTATTTCGGCTCTTAAAGGTGACGGTGTGAAAGAATTATTAGAAGCAGTCTCTTTAGAAGCTGAAGTATTGGAGCTAAAAGCACATCACAAAGGCCCAGCATTTGGTGTGGTTTTAGACTCAACTACAGAAGTTGGTAAAGGAGCTGTTGCAACCATACTCGTGCAAAAGGGTACTCTGAAGAAGGGCGATATGATTCTTGTCGGCGAACAGACCAAAAGAGTAAGAAGCTTGGTAGATGAGAATGGTTCGACTTTGAAAGAGGCTGGACCATCAGTTCCTGTTTCGATAACTGGTCTTGATGTTCCGCCTAAGGCAGGAGAAGAGTTTGTTGTTGTTTCAAGCGAGAAAATGGCAAAAGAAATTTCTAACGAAAGAGCAGAAAAAGCTAGAGAAGAAAGATTGGCTCGTAACCAAATCTCAAATCTTGAGATGCTCTTTGAATCAGAACTGGGCAATCACACTATCTTGAATATTGTTCTGAAAGCAGATACTCATGGATCCTTAGAGGCAATCATAGGTTCGATAAAGAATATAGAAAATGAAGAAGTTAAAATAAATATTGTCCATGAGTCAGTTGGTTCTGTAAACGCAAATGATGTTAACCTAGCCATGACCACAGGGGCATTCGTGATGGGCTTTAATGTTAGAGCAGATAATGCTGCAAAGTCTTTATCAGAAAAAGAATCGATCGAAATTCTTTATTACAGTATCATCTATGATCTGATAGATGGTATTAAAACTTCGGTTGAAGGCCATTTAGCTCCAGAAGTAAAAGAAGAGATACTAGGCACTGCTGAAGTAAAAGATATTTTTAAATCTCCTAAGTTTGGACAGATTGCTGGTTCAATAGTTATTGAGGGTACTATTAAAAGGAATAAACCTATAAGAGTACTGCGAGATAATATCGTAATATTTGAAGGGGAGCTTGATTCTTTAAAAAGATTTAAAGATGACGCAAACGAAGTTCCCATGGGAACTGAATGTGGAATTGGTGTTGCTAACTACAGAGATGTAAAAGTTGGAGATAAAATAGAAGTCTTTGATAGGATTGAAATAAAAAGAACACTTGATTAATGCCATCACAAGACTTTAAGCGTTCTGATAGGATCGCTGATCTAATAAAAGTTGAAATTTCTCAGGTTTTATCTATAGAAGTAAAAGATCCCCGCGTTCAAGGAATCACAGTCTTGAATGTGATGTTGACACCTGATATGAAGAAGGCTGACATTTTCATTTCCCAAACCAATAGCTTTAATGAAATCGATCCAGAAGAACTAAAGAAAGGTTTAGAAAAGGCCAAAGGTTTTATCAGGAAAAAGCTCAGTCAAAATTTAGACTTGAGAAGAATTCCTGAGATTTTCTTTAAAATAGAAGAGTTTTTTTAGCTTCATGAATGGATTTTTAATTTTAGACAAGCCTGAAGGTTTAACATCTGCTCAATGTGTTTATAAACTTCGCTCCAAACTAGGAATAAAGAAAATAGGACATTGTGGAACACTTGATCCATTAGCAACAGGCCTTCTTCCAGTATGCATTGGAGAGGCTACGAAATTTAGTAATTTTGCTTCTGATCTGGATAAAGTTTATGAAGTAGGATTAGAGTTTGGAATTGAGACTGATACAGGAGATGTCACTGGAAATATAGTCTCAAGAGCTAATTTTACTGGGTTTAAAGAAGACTTCTCTCAATTTTTAACTGACCTAGAAGGAATTCAAAATCAGATACCTCCCATGTATTCAGCAATAAAGATAAATGGTAATCCTTTATATTATTGGGCTAGGAAGGGAGTTTATCTCCACAGAATGCCTAGAAAGGTTGACATACAAAAAATTGAATTAATAAATAAATCTGTTAATACAGCAATTTTGAGAGTGACCTGCTCTAAAGGTACATATATAAGGAGCCTTATCGAAAAGTTAGGCAGGAATTTGAACTCTTTTGCTACGGTAATATCTCTAAGACGATTAGAAGTTGGAGATATGCATCTAAATCATAAAACTTGCAGTTTTGAAGATACATACCAATCTCTAATTGCTAAAATTTTGCCTTGCGATGCTTTGTTGAATGATTTGGATAAAGTCAAGATACAAAAAGAAGATGTAAAAAAAGTTAGAAATGGCCTACCAATAGACTATAATGCGCTCCTTAAAATTAAAGGATTAGTAAGAATATATAATGAAAAAGAACTATTCCTAGGTATTGGGGAGGTCAGTGATAATAAACTTCAACCTAAAAGACTTATATCTACGAATTAATTTCAATTAGAGGAAAAAAAATTGGCACTAAGTAATACGCAAAAGAAAGAAATAGTAACAAAGTTCTCAAGAACGGATAAAGACACAGGATCACCTGAGGTCCAAGTTGCATTATTGTCTGCAAATATAGATGCACTTCAATCTCATTTCAAAGCTAATGCTAAGGATCACCATTCCAGAACCGGATTAATTAGAATGGTTAATCAACGCAGAAAACTACTTGATTACATAAAAACATCCAAACCAGAGACTTATACAAAGTTAATCTCGGATTTAGGTTTAAGAAGATAATCAATCCCTAATATCATTAATCATTTAATTACCGGGCAATAGGGCTCTGTAAAATAGGAAAATAAAATGGAAAGTTATAAAAAATCATTCATGTTGGGTGACAAAGAAATCACCCTTGAATCTGGAAAAGTTGCTAGACAAGCTACCGGAGCTGTAATTGCTACATGCGAGGATACTCAAGTATTAGCTACAGTTGTAGTAGGTAAAGCGCCTGGCGAACATCAAGACTTCTTCCCTTTGACAGTCAATTATCAAGAGAAGACATATGCTACAGGTAAAATACCTGGAGGTTTCTTCAAGAGAGAAGGAAGACCTACTGAAAAGGAAACGCTTACTTCTAGACTAATTGATAGACCTTTAAGGCCTTTATTCAATGATGATTTCCTTTATGAAGTTCAGGTAATTTGTACCGTCATCTCTTCTGATAAGAATGTTGATCCCGATATTCTTTCTTTTCTAGCCGCCTCAGCAGCTGTGGCTATATCGGGACTACCATTCAATGGCCCCCTTGGAGCCATACGGGTTGGATTTATTGACGGCAATTACTGTATTAATCCAACAAGAAGCGAATTAGAAGAATCCCACTTAGATATGGTTATTGCTGGAAGTGATGCAGCTGTAATTATGGTTGAATCAGAAGCTAAAGAACTTTCTGAAGATCAGATGTTGGGAGGAATTTTATTTGCTCATCAAGAAATGCAAGTAGCAATTGAAGCAATAAAAGAAATGGTAACTGACATCGGGAAACCTGAATTTGAATATGAACCAAAGGTCTTAAGTTCAGAAGTAGTTGAGTTAGTAAAAAATAAATATTCTGATCTAATTTCTCATGCTTATGCTTTGCAAATCAAACAAGAAAGGGTCCAGGCTCTATCAGATATAAGAGGAAAGATTCTAGAAGAGAATGTCTCAGAAGATGAAGCGTCATTTTCACAAAATGATTTGCTTGACGCATTCAAAAAGGTAGGGAAAACCATAGTTAGAACCAGACTCATCGAAGGTGCCCCGAGAATCGATGGAAGGGATTTAGATACTGTTAGACCTTTGTTTATTGAAACTGGTGTATTGAAGAATACTCATGGTTCTGCTTTATTTACCCGAGGCGAAACTCAAGCAATTGTTACCTCGACTCTTGGTTCTCCTAGACAAGCTCAACTGATAGATGCTTTAGAAGGTGAATTTAAAGACCAATTCATGCTTCATTATAACTTCCCTCCTTATTCGGTAGGGGAGGCAGGATTTATGTCTGGTCCAAAAAGAAGAGAGATAGGGCACGGAAAACTAGCAAGAAGGGCTTTAGAAGCTGTTTTACCTTCGCCTAACGATTTCCCTTATACAATAAGAGTAGTATCTGAAATAACAGAGTCTAATGGTTCCAGCTCAATGGCGAGTGTTTGTGGTTCAAGTCTTGCACTTATGGACGCAGGTATTCCTCTTAAGGCAGCGGTGGCTGGCATAGCTATGGGACTGGTTAAAGAAGAAGAAGGATTCGCAGTTATTACTGATATTCTAGGCGATGAAGATCATCTTGGTGATATGGACTTTAAAGTTGCAGGAACTTCTGAAGGTATAACTGCTCTTCAAATGGACATTAAAATCGACGGAATTACTGAAGAAATATTCGAAGTTGCTCTAGAGAAAGCACATACTGCGAGGAATCATATTCTTTCGAGTATGAATGAAGTAATTTCTTCTTCTAGAGAAAAGTTATCTGAAAAAGCACCTCAAGCTGTTGTATTGCAGATTAATACTAAAAAGATAAGAGACGTTATAGGTAAAGGTGGCGAAACTATCAGAGGACTCACTGAAGAAACTGGTGCAATTATTGAGGTAGAGGATAGCGGTAAAGTAACTATTTATGGAGATACTCCAGAATCCAGAGAGTCTGCCCAAAAAAGAATTGAGGAAATTACTGCTGAGCCAGAAGTAAATAAGATTTATACAGGTACTGTAGCTAATATCAAAGACTTCGGTGCCTTTGTAACAATTATGCCCGGAAGAGATGGATTAGTTCATGTGTCAGAAATCTCAGAAGAAAGAGTAGAAAATGTTTCAGATTATTTTGTTGAGGGTGAAGAAGTGAAGGTTAAAGTTCTAGAAGTAGATAGGCAAGGCAAAATAAGATTAACTATGAAAGGACTAGACGATTAATTTGTAATATTTCAAATTATGTGTTAGCTGGACAATTGTTTTAATACTTTTCATCCTGTTAAATTTGATGGTCCAGAATTATCTGGGCTTTTGTTTAACAAAAAATGGGTGAGATATTATGATGGAAAATGCAAAACGCATAGTAAGCGACTTAACGGGTATAGGTGTAGCTTTGATTGCTCTTGGTGTTGTTCTTGGAGTTGTCATTGGTACTGATGTGGCTTTTGTACCTAATGTACTTGAAAATCTTCTAGGAGCAGTATCAATGCTTGGGGAATCAGGTCTTGTAGGTATTATAGTTCTATTAATTGTTATGGAATTGCTTAGATAGTTATTAATATGCTAAAAATAGAAGGGGGTTCAGAGAACCCCTTTCTTCTTTATAGCTAAGGAGCGGGTTAAATATGACAGACATAATAAATAGAATATCTAGAGTTTTGTGGGACATAACAAAATTTCTAGGATTAATTGTGGCAGTAGCCATATTAGTATCCATGTTGTTTGGTAGTAATGTGCCCTTCTTCGGAGGAGTACTTGATAATACTCAAATTATCATGGAAACTCTTGGATCTGAGGGTTTGGGTCTTATAATCGCAATAATCATTATATTGAGTGTATGGAACTCTAGATCAAATTAAAAAAGGATTTTGTAAAAAGGCGTCCTCGGATGCCTTTTTTTTCAATGAAAAAATTAGTAAACATAGAAGATAATATAAAAATTGGTACAACAGGTTCGAGAGACCTAACTGGCGATTTATTTTGTCCGCCTGAAGGTGAAGCTAACGGTTCTGGGATAGTAATTATCCATGGAGGTGGCTGGAGAGAAGGTGACAAAAATCAATTACGTGGTTATGGAATATTACTTGCAAGGGAAGGGTTTACCTGCCTCTCAGCTTCTTATAGATTATCTCAAGAAGAGATTTGGCCTGCACAGATACAAGATGTGAATTGTGCAATACGTTATATAAGGGCAAATTCAGATAAATTAAAAATAGATCCAAATAGAATTGGTGTTACAGGAAATTCTGCTGGTGGCCACCTTTCCTTAATGGCAGCTCTATCAGATATAGATCCAAGTTTTGAAGGTGAAGGCGGAAATAATCATGTTACTTCAGAGGTAAAAGCTGTATGCGCCATATATCCTCCAGCACAAATAAGAAAATATGAGGATACCGATGCCATATTTGATGCTTACAAGGCCTTAATGGGTAATGATGCCTCTCAAGATGACTTCGATAAAGCTAGCCCTATTTTACAAATAAATAATCACTTTCCTCCCACAATGCTGATTCACGGTTCAACTGATTCGGTTGTAAAACTATCTGACTCGACAGATTTATATACAAAATTGACTGATCTTAATATACCTACTGAACTCCATATATTTTCTCAAGAAGAGCATGCCTTTGATTCTCAGAAGGGATATGGAAGATCTGTTTCAGATCTACAGAATTTATTTTTTAAGAAGTATCTTTAAGACCATTGGTGGTTGTGGGTGGGCTTGAACCACCGACCTCGGCATTATGAATGCCGCGCTCTAACCAGCTGAGCTACACAACCGTGTTGCGAATTTTAGAGATCAGTTAGGATAAAGTCGAGTAACTATTAAACATTAAACCTAAAATGCATTACGTCACCATCTTTAACAATGTATTCATTACCCTCAGAACGTAGTTTTCCTGCTTCCTTTGCTCCCAACTCACCCGAATATTCGACATAATCATCATAACCGATCGTTTCAGCTCTAATAAATCCCTTTTGAAAGTCAGTATGAATAACTCCAGCTGCTTCAGGAGCTGTAGAACCTTGCTTCGTTGTCCAGGCTCTAACCTCTTTTTCCCCAGCGGTGAAGTAAGTTATCAAAGATAACATCTTATAGCTTTCCCTTATGAGTTTATTGAGGCCTGGTTCTTCTAGTCCCATATCCTTTAAAAATTCCATTCCCTCTTCAAAATCAAGTTCAGCAATTTCAGCTTCAAGTTGATTACACATAGGAATAACCGTTGAGTCTCTTTCTTCAGCATAGCTAACCAGATCTTCAAGCAAAATGTTATCAGAATCTAATTCTTCAACATTTCCTACATATAAACATGGTTTTACGGTTATCAAGCCTAACTCTTTAAAGGCTTCTTGGTCATTTTTAAAACTCTCGGTATTTCTACCTAAAATTCCGCTACTTAGTTCAGCAGATAGATTCTGGAATTTATCTCTTTGAATCAATACCTCTTTGTCACCTGATCTAGTGGCTTTTTCCAGTCTAAGTAATGCGTTTGACAAAGTTTCAATATCAGCTAGAAGAAGTTCAGTTTCTACTGTTTCTAGATCCACCACAGGATTCACTTCATCATGCACATGCGTAATATCAGGATTTTCGAAACATCTAATAACATGCAGAATTGCTTGTGTTTCTCTTATATGAGAAAGAAATTTATTTCCTAAACCTTCTCCTTCCGAAGCACCTTTCACTAACCCTGCAATGTCTACGAACTCTGTAGTTGTAGGTATTATTTTTTCAGGATTTACTATTTTAGCGACTTTATTAAGTCTTGGATCTGGGACAGGAACGATACCTTTATTAGGTTCAATAGTACAAAAAGGAAAGTTTTGCGCTTCGATCCCTGCAGCTGTTAAAGCATTAAATAATGTTGATTTGCCAACATTTGGAAGTCCAACTATCCCACACTTAAGACTCATTATTTACTTCCTTAATTGTATGGTAATTCATTACAGTCTTTTGCCAGCCATCTTGGATTATTTTTTCTCCCAGATCTAGGTAATTAATAAGACTACTCATTAATTTTTCTCTTTCTTCAACTGAGGCCTTTTTTAAGACGTATGAAGTGACATCTTTATCTTTTTCTGGCTTACCTATTCCAATTCTTAATCTTTTAAAAGATCTGTCTCCTTGTAAATGATCTATTATGTTTCTAAGTCCATTATGGCCGCCGTGTCCGCCTGACTCTTTAAGCTTAATTTCTGAATTAGGCAAATCCAATTCATCATGAGCGATTAAAATTTGTTCTGTGCTGAGATTAAAAAATTTTTTTGTTTTTGACACGCATAAACCACTCTCATTCATATAGGTAGAAGGGATTACAAAGATCAACTTGTAGTTTTCATTAACAAATTCAGCAAATTGACCATGTATTTGCCTTTCTTTTTTTAAAGTTAATGAGTATTTACTGCAAAGCAGATCGACGTAATCAGCACCAGCATTATGTCGAGTAAGCGCATAATCTTTACCAGGATTACCTAATCCTAATATTAGTAGTGGTTCCATGAGGTCTTATTGGAGGATTATTCGCCTGCCTCTTCTTGGCCTTCACTAGATTCTGCACTGTCTTCTTCAGAGGAATCTCCATCTTCTTCCGTTTCAATGATTTCAGGTTCAACATCGAGTACTTTAGCTTCAGTCACTGAAACTACAGCCTGATCTCTATCATCGCCAAGAGCAAGTGATGGAATTTCTACACCTTCAGGTAGATTAAGTGCTGATAAAAATATTGAATCCCCAACATCTAGTTCAGCTACATCTACTTCAAGGTATTCTGGAAGATTGGAAGCTAGACAACTTATATCGATATTATTAATTAAACGAGAAATTGCACCACCATGCATTTTGACGCCCATGCAGTTATCTTCATTTAAGAACCTTACAGGAACAGAAATACTAATTTTTGTATCAGGATCTACTCTTTGAAGGTCAGCATGAAGAACTCTTTGAGTAGCTGGATGCCTTTGAATTTCTTTCACAATAACATTTTGCTCATCACCTGAAATATTTATATTCAATATTTGAGTAGCAAATCCAGGAATCTCGGATGCTTTTGCAATATCCTTCTCTAAAATAGATATTCTTATAGGGTCTTTTTCTCCACCATATATCACGGCTGGAACTGAACCCATTCTTCTCAACTGTCTACTGGAAGATTTACCCTCGACTTCTCTGTTAGTTGCATTTAAATTAACTTGTTCACTCATAATTCAATTGATCACATAAGCATTTCACTTATTGATTCCTCTTTATTTAACCTTTTTATGGCCTCAGCTAAAGTCGGCGCTAAAGATATACATCTTATCTTTTTACAGGATTTAGCTTCTTCCGAGAGCGGTATAGTATCTGTTACAACTAATTGATCAAGTGAAGATTGATTTATTTTTTCTATTGCCTCACCTGATAAAACAGGATGAGTGATATAAGCACTCACACTTCTAGCATCCTTAGCCTTTAATGCATCTGCTGCATTGCACAATGTTCCACATGTGTCGGCCATATCGTCATAAAGCAGACAATCTTTTTTTGAAACATCTCCTATTACATTCATCACCTCAGATTTGTTCGCTTCATCTCTTCTTTTATCGATAATTGCCAAGTCACCAATATCTAAAAACTTAGATAGAGCTCTTGACCTAACTACGCCTCCGACATCAGGACTTACAACTAATATATCCTTGAATTTTTGTTTTTTGATGTCCTCATAGATAACTTTTGTCCCGTATATATTATCTACTGGTATATCGAAAAATCCTTGAATCTGTTCAGAATGAAGCTCTACTGTTAAAACTCTATCAATTCCAGATCTTTCTAAGATACCTGCAATAACTTTAGCACTGATTGGAACTCTTTGAGACCTTACCCGTCTGTCTTGCCTTGCATATCCATAATATGGAATAACAGCTGTAATTCTTCCTGCAGAAGACCACCTAAGAGCATCAACCATTAGTATTAATTCAATTAAATTCACATGAGAAGGACTACAAGTTGGCTGGATTATGTAAACGTCTTTGCCTCTTACGTTTTCGTTAATTTTCACGCTGATTTCGCCATCACTAAAACGACCGATATCAGCTTTTCCTTGCTTTAAAGCAAGTTTTTTACAAATTTTTTCAGTAAGCTCAAGGTTAGCTGTTCCGCTAAAGACAGCTATTTTTTGATGTCTTTTCTCCATTTGTCTCTCCTATAGATGGCTGGGGTGGCTGGATTCGAACCAGCGCATGGCGGCATCAAAAGCCGCTGCCTTACCGCTTGGCCACACCCCATTCATATATTTTGCGTATTTTATTCTATTATTTGCATTAAGGGTGAACGTTCTAAGCTTTTTGTTAAAACTAACTCAGGAAAATGTTTCTGTGCTGACTGAGCAGCCGATTTATTGTCAAACTCCAGAAAAATAGTAGAGCCAGTCCCGGATAATTTGGGTTCTCCAATCAATCTAAGGTTATTAAAAGCTTCATTCATTTCCGAATAAGTTCTTCTTATCCATACTTCAAAACTATTAAATGACTGGTCACTAGTAAAGTTCTCTTTACTGATTTTAGGCCTAGACACAAAACTAGCTTGCTCAAAAGCATTTTTAGTACTTATCTTTAATGCGGGCAAAAATAACAAGTAATATTTCTTTTTATATGGATATTCAGCCAGAATCTCACCCCTTCCTTCTGCCCAGGCAGTCTTACCATATACAAAGAAAGGAACATCTGAACCTAACGTTAGAGCAATCTCTGCAAGATCTTGGTCTGATATATCCAAATTCCAAAATTTTCTTAAGCCTAGTAGTGTTGATGCTGCATCGGAACTCCCACCCCCTAAACCCTTTTGATCAGGAATAGACTTTACGAGTTCAATTTTGACACCTTCCTTTACAGAGAATAAATCTTTTAGGAGGTTTGCCGCTTTTAAAACAATATTTTGTTTTATAGGAATGGATTCTATTAATTCAATAGAATTTGAATTCTTTTTAAGCGTTATATCATCAAATAATTCAATTAGAGTAAATAATGAGGATAAGTCATGGAATCCATCACTTCTTTTTTTTACTACTTCAAGATGTAAGTTAAGCTTTGCGGGTGCTCTTAGTTTTAATTCTTCCATATTTTTTTAACTTTAATAAGAAGATTTAAGTCTTTATATAAAAGAGTGACTTCTGAAGGATAATCATCAGATCCTTTAGTTTCTATTTTCAATCCTATTTCCTCATCTTGTAGATTTTTTGATTCAAGTCCTAATAATAATTGTAAAAACCTCTCCACTTTTAATATAGGTAAGTTGTAAGGCAAGATATTATTTTCAACAAATTCATTTATATTTAGTGTCTCTCTTCTATCTAGGATGATAACTTTCTCTGGCAGAAGATAGTTTTTTCCAATATTCAACGAAACAGTATTACCTTCTTTGCTAATAACGAAATAACCTGTTTCCTTGCTATCCATATACGAAAGCTTAAACTTACCTTCAATTTTGAAATTTTCTTGGACATTTTTAATTTCACTTGAAAATTTTTGAGGTTCTATAGGGATTGAAGTGCATCCAAGAGATATAATTATTAGTGATAAAACGATTACATATTGTGAAAATAATCTTCTTAGATTGATCATAAATTCTATTATCAGCAAAGGTTTATATAAATGATAGAGAGTATTTTAACTAAATTAGGTGATGTTTCTTTTAGACATGAAGAAATAGAATCTCTTTTGAGTAAACCAGATATAACGTCAAATCAGGAAGAGTTTATAAAACTTTCAAAAGAATACGCAGATTTATCTCCTGTAGTGAATGCATTCAATGCATTCAAAAAAGCTGAAGGTGACATGAATGAAGCCAAAGTACTTATGAAGGACCCCGATCCTGAAATAAAACAAATGGCAGAAATCGAATTCGAGGAACTAAAGCAAAGTATTGATGATCTTGAAAATGAACTTAAACGGTTACTACTTCCCAAAGATCCTGATGATTCAAAAGATGTTTTTCTTGAAATAAGAGCCGGTACAGGAGGCGATGAAGCTGCTCTTTTCTCTGGTGATCTTTATAGAATGTATTCTCGATTATCTGAAAGGAATAACTGGAAGATGGAGATAGTCAGCGTGAGAGAGGGCGATCATGGCGGATTCAAGGAACTTGTTACAAGAATAGAGGGCTCCGATGTTTACAAGCAACTAAAGTTTGAAGCTGGGGTTCATAGAGTACAAAGAGTTCCATCTACAGAGTCTCAAGGAAGGGTGCATACATCGGCATGTTCGGTTGCTGTTTTAGCAGAACAAGATGACTTAGCGGAAATAAATATAGATAAAAATGATTTGAGGGTTGATACCTTCCGAGCATCAGGTGCTGGAGGTCAGCATGTTAATAAAACAGATTCTGCTGTTAGATTAACTCACATACCCACAGGTATAGTAGTAGAGTGCCAGGATGGTCGCTCACAACATAAAAATAAAGAAAAAGCTCTTTCATTACTTCAGTCGAAATTACAAAATGCTGAAAAAGAGAAAGTAGAGTCTGAACAAGCCGAAAATAGAAGAGTCATGGTAGGGTCTGGAGATAGATCTGAAAAAATAAGAACTTATAACTTCCCGCAAAATAGAATTACTGATCATCGTATTGAGTTTTCTGTTCATAACTTACCCGGTTTTTTAGATGGAGATATGGAGGTTATGATTACAGCTTTACTTGAAGAGAACCAAGCAAGAGCTCTAGCTAATCTTGAATCTTCAAGCTGATGGATGATTATTCTGCTTTAAACCATATAAAACTTCTCACGCAATCAAGTATTATTGGTTCTCAATTAGATATTGAGTTATTGGTATTACACCTATTAGAAATTGATAGGAATACTCTTTATAGAGATAACCCTCCATTAACAATTGAAATTAGAAATAAACTTAAAGAACTGATTCAGCGAAGAGAAAAAGGCGAGCCTCTAGCTTACCTTGTAAATAATACCGAATTCTGGAATCTAAGCCTTTACGTCGATCAAAATGTCTTAGTTCCTAGACCAGAAACAGAAATCTTAGTTCAAAAAGTCTTAGAAACATTTGATAAGAAAAAAATTAGAGTCTTGGACTTAGGAACAGGTTCAGGCGCTATTGGACTATCTTTAGCCAAGGAAAGAGCAAACTGGGAAGTTGTATGTTCAGATTTAAGTTATGAAGCTCTAAAAGTGACATCGAAAAATATGATAAGTAATTCATTATGTGTATCTTTAGTCAATTCAAACTGGTTATCTGCTTTTAAGAATGAATATTTTGATGTGATTGTTTCCAATCCTCCTTATATTAATCCTTCTGACCCTAGAGTTTATTCTGATGGGTTGAAGTTTGAACCTAAACAAGCACTGATATCTGATTCAGGAGGACTACATGACATTGAAAGAATTGTTAAAGAAACTTCGGAAATTCTTAATAATGCTGGCTACTTATTCATTGAACATGGCTATGATCAATCCGACTTTGTTGTCTCAATATTTGAGACCTGCGGTTTTTCTCAAATTAGAACGTTTAAAGATTTAAACGGTGATGATAGAGTTTGCTTAGGAAAGTTAAATAGATGTTAAAAGGTTATATAGAAGGTTATTACGGTCGCTTATTTTCTCAGGATGAAAGAGTGAAAGTAATTAATCATATGGGTAAACTCAAAATGGACTTTTATTTATACGGACCAAAGGAGGATTTGTACCACAGAATAGAATGGGGAAAGACGTATCCTGCTAAAGAACAAAAAACCTTAAGAAATCTTGTTGATCAATGTAAAAAAAATAAAATAAAACCTATCTTTGCTATTTCGCCAGGTCTTCAATCTTCTAAATTATCAAAAGACTTCGTAAAAACTCTTACTTCTAAATTGAAACAAGCTCATCAGCTTGGTTTTAAAGACTTTGCAATATTTTTTGATGATATTGAACATGAAAAAGATAAAAAACTTGCCAAATTTCATCTGACAGTCATTAATTTAGTTACCTCCATGGACTTTCTTAAAAAGAATTCTTTAATGGTTTGCCCTACGGTTTACTGCAAAAGTTTTGCCAAAGGACATATACAAAAAAACGAATATCTAAAAGCTCTTGCAGAGGATATTGACCCTTCGATATCGATATTATGGACAGGAGATGAAGTTGTAAGCCAGTCTATTCCGCAAAAGGGAATCAAAGAATTAAAGAGTTTATTTTCAAACCCAATAATAATTTGGGACAACTATTACGCCAATGATTACTGCCCTTCAAGATTTTATATAGGACCTTATAAAGGAAGAAAATCTTTAGGTAACTTAACAGAAGCTATAGGAATAAACCCTACTGGTATGCCTTATACAGATATGATGTGTCTTTCTAGATTCATGAAAGGGGAAACAGACAAACAGATTTTGGACAATTTCGATATACCTTCTGAGTTCATCAAAATTTTACCTTACTTCTCAGATCCTTTTAAAAACTTTCCCTCGTTAAAACTCAGGGACATAGAAAAGCTTCAGAAAACTCAATATAAACTTTGTATTGAATGGAAGAGTGATTTGCAACTCGAATGGGCACCTTTTTTATGGCAATTTTATTCTGATTTGCTGTTATTAAAGAAATTAAAGAAGAGAGATAACAAATTTAATCTTGAAGAGTGGTTAAAGCGAAGATATTCTGATCCACTAAAAAAGACAATACTTAGAAACTAGGAGAGAAAATGTTAGGAAATATGATGAGTGGTCAGCTGTTGATATCTGGCCTTATTGAGCATGCTGAGAAGTATCACAACGATGCAGAGATAGTTTCTAGGACTGTTGAAGGACCAATTCATAGATATACATACGGAGATGCAGCTAAGAGATCTCGACAGTTAGCCAATGCCCTAGAAAAGCTTGGATTAAAAGAGGGTGATACTGTAGGCACACTTGCTTGGAATACTTTTAGGCATTTTGAATTATATTTTGGCGTATCTGGAATAGGATGTGTTGTTAATACAGTCAACCCAAGACTTTTTCCTGAACAATTAACATACATTATTAATCATGCAGAGAATCAATATCTATTTATAGATCTATCATTTGTGGGGCTTGTAGAGTCTCTGGAATCTGAATTAAAGGATGTTAAAGGTTATGTCATTCTGACGGATAAAGAGAATATGCCAGAAACTAAATTAAGTAATGCTATGTGTTATGAAGATTTAATATCTGAAGAATCTGATGAATTTAATTGGCCAGAATTTGATGAAAATACTGCTTCCAGCCTTTGTTATACATCCGGGACGACCGGCAATCCAAAAGGTGTCCTGTACTCTCACAGATCGACAATCTTGCATGCTTGGATAGTCAGTTCAGGTAATGTCGCTAAAGTATCTAGTTCAACATGCATTTTACCTGTCGTACCAATGTTTCATGTGAATGCATGGGGCATTCCATATGCTGGAGCAATGTTTGGCGCGAAGTTAGTTTTTCCTGGACCAGCTCTTGATGGCGCCTCAGTTTATGAATTGATAGATAATGAAAAGCCTGATCTATTAATGGGAGTTCCTACGGTCTGGTTAGGTCTTTTGCAACATCTAAATGAAACTAATCAAACTTTAGATTGCGTTGAAACAGCATTAGTAGGTGGTTCAGCTGCTCCTAGAGCCATGATTCAAGAATTTGAAGAAAAACATGATGTCTTTTTAATGCATGGATGGGGCATGACTGAAATGAGCCCACTTGGGACGGCAACTAGCAGGACTACAGACATGGAAGATATGGACATTGAAAAAAGATATGACCTTCAACAAAAGCAAGGTAAAGCCTTTTTTGGGGTTGATATGACTATTGCCGATGATGATGGAAATGAACTTCCACATGATGGTGTGGCTTTTGGAAGATTATTGGTTAAAGGACCCACCATTGTTGAGCGTTATTACAAAGCAGAAGAAAGCGCTATGGATGCCAAGGGTTGGTTTGATACCGGTGACGTTGCGAAGATACATCCAGAAGGTTATATGGAAATTGTTGATAGAAGTAAGGATGTTATTAAATCAGGTGGTGAATGGATAAGTTCAATAGATCTTGAAAATGCTGCAGTGGGTCATCCAGAAGTTGCTGAAGCCTGTGTAATAGGGGTGTTGCACGCCAAATGGGATGAAAGACCTTTATTGCTGATAGTAAAAGCAGCTGGACAAGATCCCACAAAAGAGGATATCAATGCTTTTCTAGAAGACAAGGTAGTGAAATGGTGGTTACCCGACGATATCGTATTCGTTGAAGAGTTGCCTCATACGGCGACTGGAAAACTTTTGAAAACTGGCTTGAGAGAAGATTATAAAAATCATTTAATAAATAAATAGGAGAAAGCAATGATTGGATTAGTACCAGCAGAAAAATTAGTAGATTACGTAGGTCAAGAAATAGGCTCTTCAGATTGGTTTGAGGTAGATCAAGATAGAATAGATATGTTTGCCGATGCAACCTTAGACCATCAATTTATTCATATTGACTCAGAGAAGGCGACACCTTTATTTGGTTCAACGATTGCACATGGATTCCTATCTCTATCATTGGTACCTCATTTAACATCGCAAGCAGTGCTTGCTCCTGAAAACTTAAAAATGGTATTTAATTATGGACTCGATAAGGTCAGATTTATTAATCCTGTAAATGTAGGTTCTAAAGTACGTACTCATAGCAAGTGCGTATCAGTTGATGATAAAGGCGATGGAAGATATCTAATGAAGACTGAAGTCACTATGGAGATTGAAGGAGTAGAAAAACCTGCTTATATAGCTGAAACTTTATCTATGTTTGTCACCTAAAACTATATGTCTAAACCTACTAGTAATCTTAAGGACAAGGTAGTTAATAAAGCTGTTAATTCACTCAGGAAGAGCAAAAGAATTGAACAAATCAGCTTTGCATCAATTGCTGTAGAGTTGGATGTAGGTATCGATGAAATAACTTCTTTTTATTCGACAACTGAAGATATATTCCTTCAAGCTCAAAAAAAAGATTGGGAATCTCTGCATAGATATTGGGATAAACAAATTAAGAAAGCCAAAACCCCGGGAGATTTTAAAAGAGCCTTTGAAATATTTTTTGAAAGATTTGTAGAAACTCTTAGCAAAGATGCTGACTTACGTTTCGAGTTATCTTGCTACTTACCGGAATGCGTTAAATACAGAGATAAAAATAGGATTAAAGTTAAAGAAAAGTTTTCCAAACTTATCAAAAGAGGATGGCCTGGTAAGGATGAGAAAGTAATTAAAAGACAATCTGAATTAGTGACTGTTCTATTTTATGGCTTTATCGATCATATAGTTCATATTCCAAAAAATGAAAGATCAAAGATTCTAAGCGACTTTAGAAACATGCTTAATTTACACCTTCAGGATAGAAAGTTTTTTTAAGATGAAAGTTGACGTTCAAAAGAAAGTAAAGATCATCCAAAAGTCTATGAACTCCATCAGGAAGATGGATAAAACAGTTCATACCATTTCTTTTTCTAGATTGGCGGACGAAATGGCAATGCCTCTAAATGAGTTAACAGATTTCTTTTTGGACATAGAAGATATGTTTTTAAATGAACAAACGAGAGTAACTAGAAAAATGTTGGGATTAGTTGAAAAAGGCTTAAAAGATTGTAAAACACCCAATGATGCTAGGACACTTTTGGAGAACTCAACTTTAAAACTTATTGAACTTCTGCCAGATCATAGTGATTTAGTTTACTCGGCCATTTTTTATTTACCTAAATGTCTTGCAGAGAGGGAACGCACAAAGAAATACTATCGACAAGCGCTTAGAAAGATAATTAAGAAAGGTTGGCCGGGCAAAATAGACTCAGTTTTAGAAAGGCAGACTGATTTAGTTCTTCTCTCGCTTTATGGTTATATGGAATACTGTGTAAGAGCAAATCAAAGGGAAAGAAAAGAGATTCAAAAGGACTTTATTAATATGATAAACCTGCATTTGCAGGATAGATTATTCTTCTAATTTTGTTTTAAGAATATCGTTAACTTGCTTCGGATTGGCTTTTCCTTGGGAAGCTTTCATTACTTGCCCTACAAAGAATCCAAATAATCTATCTTTACCTGATCTGTACTGTTGAAGTTGCCCGGGATTGTTTTCAATAACTTCATCAATCATTGATTCTATTTCTTTATCATCAGTTACCTGCTCAAGGCCTTCTTCCTTGATAATGTCATCTACTTCGTTTCCATTGGTCCATATTTTTTCGAAGATATCTTTCGCAATCTTACCCGAGATTGTTCCGTCTTCTATTCTACTTATGAGTTGGCCAAGTTTATTTGAAGATACTTTAGATTCTCTGATACCTAAATTTTCATTGTTTAATTCAGCAGATAGCTCCCCCATGATCCAATTTGCACTCAATTTGGGAGAGTTTGATACTTTTGTGACTTCTTCAAAGAAATCAGCTACGTCTTTATCAGCCGCTAACAGATCTGCATCATATTGACTGAGACTAAATTCAGAAACGAACCTTTCTCTCTTTTCGTTCGGCATCTCTGGCATAGTTGCCAGGACCTCTTCGATGAATTCCTTCTCTAAGTTGACTGGTAATAAATCAGGTTCAGGAAAGTATCTGTAATCATTTGCAAACTCCTTAGATCGCATTGGTCGTGTTGTGTTTGCTGTAGAATCATAAAGTCTAGTTTCTTGTGTAATTTTATTACCGGACTCTAGTTCGTGAATTTGTCTTTCAATTTCATATTGAATTGCCTTTTCTACAAAACGAAATGAATTTACATTCTTTGTTTCGGTTCTTGTGCCGAGTTCCACTTCTCCTATTTTCCTCACAGAAACATTAGCATCACATCTCATTGAACCTTCCGCCATATTCCCATCCGATATTTCTAAATATCTAATAATTGAATGTATTGACTTTAGATATGCTACTGCCTCTTCAGGAGTATTTATTTCCGGTTCTGATACTATCTCCAAAAGAGGTGTTCCAGCCCGATTTAAGTCAATACCAGACTGCCCCTCGAAATCATCATGCAGGGATTTACCCGCATCCTCTTCAAGATGTGCTCTGGTAACCCCAATTCTTTTACAGCCACTCTCTGTTTCAATGTCTAGGTAGCCATTCTCAACGATTGGTTTATCCATTTGACTGATTTGATAGCCTTTAGGAGAGTCTGGATAGAAGTAATTCTTTCTGGCAAAGCTCGTAGGACTGTTGATTTCTGCATTAAGTGCTTTACCAAGCTTAACTGCCATTCTAAGAACTTCTTCATTCAGAACAGGAAGTACCCCGGGCATTGCTAAATCAATATTACAAGCCTGAGTATTAGGTAGCGCACCAAAGTCAGTACTCGCGCCAGAAAAAAGTTTAGATTTTGTAGAAAGTTGAACATGAATTTCCAATCCTATTACTGCTTCCCAATCCTCTGAGTAATTCTTCATTTTAGATATTTGGCATTTTCACGTGCCACTCCGTATTTAATTGATAAGAGTGAGCAAACTGAAGTAATTTACTCTCCTCAAGAGAGTTTCCAACTAGTTGCATGCCTAAAGGCAGTCCATTATGTTCTCCACAAGGAATTGATAACCCTGGTAAACCTGCCAAGTTTGCTGGAATAGTGAAGATATCCTGTAAATACATTTCAACAGGATCATTCGTTTTTTCTCCAGATTTAAATGATGTACCGGGAGTTGTGGGAGATAAAATAACATCTACACTTTTAAACGCTTCACTAAAGTCGTTAGCTACTAACTGCCTACATTTTTGTGCTTTCAGATAGAAGGCATCATAGTATCCAGCAGACAGGGCATAGGTCCCAATAAGTATTCTCCTTTTCACTTCTGCTCCAAATCCTTCCTCTCTTGTTCTCATGAATAGATCTTCTATATCTTTAGGGTTTTCACACCTATATCCATATCTCACACCGTCGTATCGAGATAGATTTGCCGAGCATTCAGCGGGAGCGATAATGTAATAGATTGGAAGAGAAAGATTGATATTCCCAAGTGAAATTTCAACTATCTCAGCTCCTAAGCTTTTATATACATCTATCGCTTCTTCAATAGATTTCATTACATAAGGCGCCATTTCTTTTTCAAAAAACTCTTTTGGAAGGCCTATTTTCATACCTTTTATAGGATTATCTAAATTTTTTGTTAGATCGGGTTGATCTAATTTAAGACTTGTAGAATCTTTTGGATCATGACCAGACATAGCCTCTAAAATTAATGCGGCATCTTCTGCAGATTTTGCTATGACACCACCCTGATCTAAGCTAGATGCAAAGGCAATCATTCCATATCTTGAAACTCTTCCATAGGTTGGCTTTATACCTGTTAAACCGCATAAAGAAGCAGGTTGTCTGATAGATCCTCCGGTATCGGTTGCAGTAGCTATTGGAGCCAGCTCAGCAGAAACACATGAAGCAGAGCCGCCTGATGAGCCTCCAGGAACATATTCAATATTCCATGGGTTCTTTACTGGACCAAAATAACTTGTTTCATTAGATGAGCCCATTGCAAATTCATCCATATTAGTTTTGCCTAACATCACCATGCCTTGTTTATCTAATTTGTCATAAACCGTAGATGAATAAGGTGCTTCGAAATTTGAAAGCATTTTTGAGCCACAAGTTGTGAGCACACCTTTTGTGCAAAATATATCTTTATGAGCAATCGGCAACCCATCAAGAGGGAAATTATTATTTGTCCTATACCTATCATCTGCAGCCTTGGCTTGAGAAAGTGCCTGATTTGCTGTAACAGTAATAAAAGAATTTAATTGACCATCAAGCTCTGAAATTCTATTTAAGTAGTTAGATGTGAGCTCTGTTGAAGTGAAATCTCCTTTTTTCAAACCTTCTAATTGCTTACTAAGACTCAGTTTATGCAAATCCACTCTAATTTTCTCCGTCTATAACTTTGGGGACGAGAAATAGTCCTGATTTCACTGATGGCGCATTTTTAAGTAACTCATCTCTAAGATCTTCCTCGGTTACCTCATCTTTCCTCGTAGGTTGAGATAAGTCTAAAGGATGAGACATAGCATTTACTTCTGAAGTATTAGCTTCATCTAATTCCTTAAATAGACCTAAAATATCTTCCAACTCCTTTTTAAGAGAAGGTAATGATTCTTCCTTAACACTAATTCGTGCTAAGTATGCTATTTCTTTCAATTCTTGATCACTTAATGCCATATACAGAGTTTATTCTATGTAAAAAGATGCGTAATGTAGCATATTGTAGCTTGCTCAAAAACAATGCTGTTGCTAAGGTACGATAATACGAGGCTAGAATTTTTTCAAAGGGAAATAAATGTTAAAAAGATTAAGAGGTTTATTCTCAAATGACCTGTCCATTGACTTGGGGACAGCTAATACACTTGTTTACGTCAAAGAGAGGGGAATAATCTTAGATGAGCCGTCAGTAGTAGCAATTAGAAACAATCAAGGTCAGAGAACAGTTGTTGCTGTTGGGGCAGAAGCTAAGAAGATGTTAGGACGCACGCCCGGAAATATAACTGCTATCAGACCACTTAAAGACGGAGTCATTGCAGACTTTCAAGTAACTGAAGAGATGCTTAAACACTTCGTACAAAGAGTGCATGAAGACAGCTTTGTAAGACCTAGCCCAAGAATTCTAGTATGCGTACCATGTGAATCTACACAAGTTGAAAGAAGAGCTATAAGAGAGTCAGTTCTAAAAGCTGGAGCCAGAGAAGTTCGTTTGATAGAAGAGCCCATGGCTGCGGCGATAGGTGCAGGCTTACCTGTTGAAGAAGCCAGTGGCTCTATGGTTGTTGATATTGGTGGTGGAACAACTGAGGTTGCTATTTTAGCTTTAAATGGAGTCGTTTATGCTCATTCCTTAAAGGTTGGTGGGGATAAATTAGACGAGTCAATCATTTCTTATGTGAGAAGGAATCAAGGTGTTTTACTAGGAGATGCAACAGCTGAGAAAGTTAAGCATATCATCGGAACTGCCTCCCCTGATTCTGAGGTGATTGAAATGGAAGTAAGAGGAAGAAATCTAGCAGAGGGGATACCTATTACATTCACTATGAATAGTAAACAAGCTTATGATGCAATGTTAGAGCCTTTGTCATCGATTATTCAAGCTATCAGAACTGCACTAGAGGCATCTCCACCTGAGTTAAGCGCAGATATTAGTGAGCGTGGTATAGTACTTACTGGAGGTGGAGCAATGCTCAGAGACTTGGATGTTTTGATCTCTAGTCAAACAGGCTTACCAGTTATTGTTGCTGAGGATCCATTAACTTGTGTTGCCAAAGGTGGTGGAAGTGCATTAGAAATAATGGATAAGTACGATATTGATCTCCTTTCTACAGAATAATAATTTTAGATATTATTACTGATATTCTCAGAGTATTATTTATCTATGCTCAAAAGAGAACATAAAGTATCAAATATAAGCAGTGAGGCCATCTTTGCTATACCTGCCATGAAACCTTCTAGAGTTATTTTTGCTTCAATCTTTTGCCTTTTTCTGATGATTACTGATATCAGATATGAATCTGGCTCTTCCATTAGATCCCTCAGTCATGATGTCTTGAAGCCAATATCTCATATTACTCAACTTCCTATTTATATTTCACAATCTTTGAAAGTTCTTTTTTCCTCGCGAGTTCAACTTGAACAGAGAGTTCAATCACTAGAAGAAGAAAATCTTAAACTTAAAGTGACCAATCAGTTTATGGAAAAGCTCTCAATCGATAACAGTAAATTGAATTATTTATGGTCATCTACTAATGTTGAGAAAGAAAGGCTCTTAATTTCAAAAAAAAATTTATTATCTCCCAATGAATATCAACCACTTTTAGTTCTAGATGTAGGAAGGAATCAAAGTATTAAAATTGATAATGCTGTTATTTCTGGACAAGGATTAGTGGGAAGAATAAATAACATAGGCTTCGCCACTGCAGAAGTTATGCTTGTTCAGGATGTAAGATCTTCAGTGCCTATAATTTCTGGTGACACGTCGTTACATGCTGCCCTTGCAGGAAAGGGACTTGGTAGAAATGGTGAACTGAAATTTATAAAGAAGACAGCAAATTTTGCGGTGGGAGAGAGAATCTATACCTCTGGTTTGGGTAAAACCTTTCCTGAAGGCATTCTAGTCGGAGAAGTAGCTTCAGTTATTGACCCCGTAGATAGTATGTTTTTAAAAGTCTATATATCTTTTTACTCTAATCCCATTAATCAAGACTACTTTCTTATACATAAGCATGAATAGATCATTTAAGAATAAGTCATGGATCTATCTTTCTTTATTTCTTGCAGTTGTTATGGACCTTTTTTTCTTTCCTGAATCAATACTCTTGTGGAAGCCTTTACTAACCTTGTTAGTATTAATTTATTGGAATATGGCATTACCAGACAAAGTGGGTATATTCGAAGCTTTATTTTTTGGATTGATAATGGATCTGTTAAATGGTTCTATACTGGGTTTACACGCAATACTCTTCGTACTAATTACATATATATGTCAACGCTTCTTTTACCAGTTTAGAGTTTCTCCAATTTGGCAGCAATCCGTGATTCTTTTCTTTCTTTTCTTTATTTTCAAAATGGCATTTTCTTTTGACTTCTTCAGTTCAAGTCTCGGATTTCATGTATCGGATAGTTCTTACATCACTAATACATTTATTTTTGCTATTACATCCTCTTTATTTTGGGCACCTACGTTTTTCATTCTGCGAGAACTTAGAAGAAGGAAAGTGAAATTGTGAGTCTGGAATGAAAAAAGTACTTACAGTTTCATCATGGATAGTTTCAATTTTTTTGGCTTTATTGATATGTATTTCAATTGCCTTAACGCAAAAAAATTTTAATTCATTCTTATTGAAATCTTATCTAGATAGTGAGCCTACCTTCAATATTAAAGAAAGTAACTGGCACCCTGTAAAACCATCAATATTATTGGGTTCTTTCGAATCCAAAGCACAATCACAAGTCATATTTGCTGATGAAATCCAAATAGAGTTTTCTCTCGTAAGTATTTTTAAAGGCAAATTTATATCAAGATTGAGCATTAATGATATTACTATTCAGAGTCAAAATGTCGAAAAAGATTCTGATTTGTTCAGCTTGTTTGACTCATTAAAGATTATTGAAGAATTAAACATCAATGATCTTAAAATAAATCTACCAGATGGATCAAACTTATTTAATTTGTCCTTGCATTCACTATTCGATGAAAGTGGGCCTAAACTCAATCTACATTTAAAGGATAAAGAAACAAATATTCTGGAGGTAGGTATTCTCTCAAATGAGAACTCAAAGGGAGAGTTGGTGAGAGGATACATTCAAACTACTAAATTTTTAATAGATAAAACCATAATTAATCTTGTCTGCAAATTATGCCAATTCAGTGGTGAATTAAATACTAATCTAAATTTTACTTTCTTTCGTAACAAACTCCTACGCTTTGAAGGAAATATGGATTTTTATTTAGATAAAGATGTCTTTAGTTTCAATTCCATATCCTCAAGCTTTAGGTTACAAGATCATATTGATAATTATCTGCAGATAAGTGCAATTTTAAATAAAGACAATAAATTAAAAGTTCCAGATTTTTTTGTAAATCTTTCTGGAAAAGATACGAAATTAATTTTTCCAAAATTCATACTTTCTAATAGTAAGTTGACGGATACTTTTCTAGAGTCACTAGGATTAAAACTGAATGTAGATGGATCTTTAGAAGATGTCTCAATAAATCTAGACTCGAATAAAGAAATTCTCATTGCTACATTACGAGATTTAAAAGTTAAACATGCTTCTATTGATTTAGAAGGATTTAACGGGCAGCTATCAGTCTTCAAGGATAAAGCAAAGATAGCAATCGATTCACCTTTATTAAGGATTTCAACCCATGGTTTTTTAGATCAAAGTTTGGAATTCTATGACTTTAATTCTTTTTTAAATCTAGATTTTTCAAAAAACAATATCGAGCTAGTTCCATCCAGTTTCTTTGCAATTCTAGATAAACAGAGAGTCGAAGGATTGTTATCTATTTTGAATATTCCGACCAAAGGTGCAGGAGATATTAATTTGAGGATTAGAAACGAAAAAATAAATGAAAAATCTGCTTTATCTCTATTCCCCAACACATATTATTTAGCTTCAACAAAGAAAAGTATTGATTCGCTAATTGAAAGTGGGTTTTTTGAGGACATAAATTTTATATATAGAGGTCCAGTAGACGGAAGAATTATTGATAATTCAAGTTCTTTTATAATGCAGGGTTCTGGGCGAGACATCATTATCAATCTTAATGGGTACAAAATTTCTGGTATAGATACAAACTTTTCCATTAATAATTTTAATGTAAATGGAAAACTTACCAATGGTAAATTTTTTGGCTCTGAGGTTGAAGCAAATTTTAATACTTATCAATCTGAGGCAGGCTTATCTCTTGATATAGCTGGAAATTCTTTCGGCCCTGTTTCCTCTCTGGTCGAATCAATTTCTCATACCTTCGGAAACATAACT
>CABYSI010000004.1:0-70113 GCA_902521635.1 uncultured SAR86 cluster bacterium
GATGCTTAACGCTATAGAAGAAAATACAAAATTAATCTTTATAGCTAATCCCAATAATCCAACCGGTTCTTTTGTTGAACTTGATGAGTTGCTATATTTTTTAGAAAAAGTGCCTGAAGATATAATAATCTTATTAGATCAAGCTTATTACGACTACTCTTCATTTGAAACTAGAGATGCTGATTTTGATATCTTAAAAAAATTTCCAAATCTCGTAATGAGTAGAAGTTTTTCAAAAGCATATGGCCTTGCCGGATTTAGAGTTGGCTTCTCTGTTTCATCAGAAGATATAGCTAATTACCTTAATAGAGTTAGACAACCATTTAATGCTAATTCCCTTGCTCTATATGCTGCAGAGAAAGCCTTGGAAGATGACCAATACATGAATCAATGCCTTCAACTCAACTCTGAGCAAAAGAAATTACTTTATGAAGGTTTGAACTCTCAAGGATACGAATATCTTCCCAGCAGAGCAAATTTTATATCCTTTGACTGTAAAGAAGATTCAAACGATGCCTTTAATAAATTACTTCATGAAGGAGTAATAGTTAGATCCTTGGGCGTATATAAGATGCCTAATTTCTTAAGAGTCTCCATAGGATTGCCGGAAGAAAATCTTCTTTTTCTAGAGAAATTAAAACTAACTTAGAGTTAGATGAGCAAAATAAAAGAATTTGATGATGTTTTAATTGTTGGTTTAGGACTAATCGGCGGATCAATTGCAATGAAAATCAAAGAGATTGATTATTCGGCAAATGTATATGGGTTTGAAAAAAATCTAGAAATACTCAAAGAAGCAAATAAAAAAGGTCTCGTGATCAATGACAAGGAAATTGATCTTAAAAACTCTAAAAACCTATTAGTAATATTTTGCGTTCCAGTTTTGTCCTTCAAACAGGCTTTGAACTCTGTCAAAAAACACTTACCTTCACAAAATATAATATTTACTGACACTCTGAGTACAAAAACTGAAATTCTTAATACCTTATCAAATGAGTTTAATGGCATTTTGGGAAATTTTGTTTTATCTCATCCAATCGCAGGTTCTGAAAAAAGCAGTTTATATAATTCTAATAAAGCTCTATTTGAAAACAAAGTGGTCGTAATTTCACCTCACGAAAAAAATAATCAGGAAGATATTGATAAAGTCATTAATTTTTGGGGATTGTTAGGATCCTCTTCAAAGATTCTTTCCTACGAAGACCATGACTTCTTGTTTTCAAAAACGAGTCATCTACCTCATGTAATATCTTATTCTCTTACTGATAGCTTATTTAAAAGTTTAGGAGAAAGAACTTTTGATTTCTCAGGTGGAAGTCTTGAGGATTACACACGTATTGCATCTAGCGACCCATTAATGTGGAAAGACATTTTGATTTCTAATCATCAAAATATTTTAGATTCCATAGAAGATTTTGAAGAAAGTCTTGCAAGCCTAAAAAACCTTATTAAGAATAAAGATGAGAAAGCTTTAGTTGATTACTTTAATAAGGTGAAGATACTGAGAGATAATTCAGTCTAATCTGATGAACTTTAAAATTAAGAAAGGAAAGGGTGTGAGGGGTGAAATAACAATTCCTGGAGATAAGTCTATATCCCATAGGTCGATAATGTGCGCATCCCTTGCAGAAGGCAAATCAAAAATTTATGGATTCTTAGAAGGAGAAGATTGTTTAGCCACCAAAATTGCCTTCAAGGATATGGGTATAAATTTCGATTCAAATAATGATGAAATGATAGTGCATGGTTCAGGTTTATACGGATTGAAGGAACCAAAAAAAGAGATTAATTTGGGCAATTCTGGAACGTCTATTCGTTTGCTGAGTGGAATATTATCTGCCCAGAAGTTTTCTTCAACTCTTATAGGAGATGAGTCTTTATCATCTAGACCTATGAACAGAATCATAGAGCCTTTGTCTTTAATGGGTGCAAACATCAAGTCTCAAAACTCTGGAAGACCGCCTTTAGAAATTGGTAAGTCAGATATGCTTAATTCAATAAACTATGACCTTCCTATTGCGAGCGCTCAAGTGAAATCATGTATTTTATTTGCAAGTCTTTACTCTGAAGGAAAGACGATTGTTAGAGAGAAACAGACAACTCGTAACCATACAGAAATAATGTTTAAGCAATTTGGAGTGCCTTTGAGTATAAGAGATACAGACAATGGAAGAGTTATAGAAATGTATCCTCCATCAAACTTAAAAAGCACAGAAATCGATATTCCAGGAGATTTTTCCTCTGCAGCTTTCTTTATTTTGGCAGCATTGATAATCCCTAATTCAAATCTAACTATTAAGAATGTAGGTATGAATGAAACTCGCACAGCATTATTAAATGCCTTTCAGGAAATGGGTGCTGAAATAGACATTATTAACAAAACTGGAAATTTTGAACCTCGTGCCGATTTGAAAGTTAAATTCTCAAAACTAAAAGGTATAAATCTTGATACCAAGTTTGTACCTAATTTGATAGATGAATTACCGGTCTTCTTTGTCGCCGCGGCAATGTCATCAGGTTCAACTGCTGTGAGAAATGCAGAAGAATTGCGGCATAAAGAATCTGATAGATTAGAGGCTATGGGAGATGTTCTTAGATTACTTGGTGTTGATTTTGATATGCATCAAGATGGAATGGATATAAATGGTCTTGATGATAATCATAATCTCAGCTCTTACACAGGAGGGATAATCGAATCTTTCGGTGATCACAGAATAGCAATGACTTCAGCAATTGCATGCAGTCTTTTCGATCAGGAATCACTTGTTCTAAATACTGATAATGTAAATACCTCATTTCCGACATTTTTAAAGATTGCAGATCAAGTAGGCCTAGATATCAGTTTAGAGGACAGTTCATGATACCAGTTATAACAATTGATGGTCCAAGCGGTGCAGGTAAAGGAACAATTGCTCAGATGCTAGCACTTGAACTGGATTGGAATATTTTAGATAGCGGAGCCTTATACCGAACATTGGCTTACTTTATGAAGGCAAATAATATCAATTTAGATAATTTCGATGAAAATCAACTTTTATTAAAGGAGAGATTTAAAGTTTCATTTGATCCAGGAACACCAGGCGAGCCCGTTAAAGTTTTATTTGAAAATGAGGATATTACATCGACAATAAGAACAGAAGAGATGGCCAAATTAACTTCTACACTAGCTGCAGAACCCGTAATAAGAGAGTTTATTAAGCCCTGTCAAAGAGATTTTAAGAAGTTACCTGGTTTGATTGCAGATGGACGAGACATGGGTACTGTAATTTTTTCTGATGCAAAACATAAAATCTTTCTGACAGCCTCTGTGGAAGAAAGAGCTAAAAGACGACAAACACAGTTGAAAAGACAAGGTTTGGAGGTTAACATGCGCTCCCTTTTAAAAGAATTAGAGGAGAGGGATAAAAAGGATATTGAGAGAGAACACTCACCTTTGATCCCGGCTGATGACTCAATAACAATTGATACAACGAACTTAAATCCTAAAGGAGTGGTAAAGGAAATTAAAACTTACCTTGAATAAATAATTATGGCAGCGAACTTTGAACAACTTCTAGATGAAAATCTAAGCACTTTAATAATGAAACAAGGCAGTCTTGTGACTGGTATTGTTATAGACATCTTAGACAACCACGTAGTGGTTCACGTAGGATTAAAATCAGAAGCAGTGGTCGCTAAATCAGAGTTTTATAACGAATCAGGAGAGTTAGAACTTCAAATAGGAGACGAAGTTCAATTAACACTCGAAGCAATTGAGGATGGGCATGGAAATACCCGTGTTTCTAGAGAAAAAGCAATCAAACAAGAGGTTTGGAAAAGAATAGAGGATTCATTGGCTCAGGACTCAATACTTAAAGGACTCATAACTGGATCGGTGAAAGGAGGAATGACTGTAGATGTTCAAGGAGTAAAAGCTTTCCTTCCTGGTTCATTAGCTGAAGTTATCCCTACGAAGGATTTAGAACATCTGGTAGGAAACTATGAAGAATTCAAAGTAATCAAATTAGATAAAGATAAAAACAATGTTGTTCTTTCTAGAAAGGCAGTTCTTCAAGAAGTAAATAGTGAAGAAAGAGAAAAACTACTCTCTACACTGGCTGAAGGTCAGGTAGTTCAGGGAGTTGTAAAGAATTTGACAGATTATGGCGCTTTTGTCGATCTTGGTGGGATAGACGGACTTCTCCATATTACTGATATATCGTGGAGCAGAATCAATCATCCTTCCGAAGCTATTAAGATAGGTGAAAAATTAGATGTAAAGATCATAAAATATAATTCTGAGGAGAAGAAAGTATCACTTGGTGTTAAACAATTGATTGACGATCCATGGGTTGGTATTGAGACTTCATTCCCAATTAATACCTCTGTTATGGCTACCGTTACTAATCTTACGGATTATGGTTTCTTTGCTGAGATTTCAAAAGGTGTCGAGGGATTAGTTCATGTTTCAGAGATAGATTGGACAAATAAGAATATTCATCCTTCAAAGGTTGTCCAATTAAAAGACCAGGTTGAAGTTATGATCCTTGAGGTTGATGAAGAGAAGAGGCGAATATCTCTTGGATTAAAGCAATTAACTGAAAATCCATGGCAAGTCTTCGAGCACACGCATAAAGAGGGCGATAAAGTATCTGGAGCAATTAAATCTATTACAGATTTTGGAGTCTTCATTGAATTGCAGGGTGGTATCGATGGTCTTATCCACTTATCAGATATTTCATGGGATGAAAGCGAAGAATCTGTAAGGATGCTGAACAAAGGGGATATCGTAGAAGCTTTAGTGCTTTCGATAGAATCAGCAAGAGAAAGGATATCTTTAGGTATGAAGCAGCTTGTGTCCGATGCGTTTGGAGACTATGTCAATACAAATAAAAAGGGTTCGAGAGTAATCGCGAAGGTAATTGGTTCATCTGACGATAGAATTGACTTACTTCTCAGCGAGGGCGTAAAAGGATATCTTCCCATGAAAGATTATACAAATTCTATAACAGAACTTTCTATTGAAGAGGGATCTGAAATTGAGGTAGTTATTGCTAATATCAATAAAAAAGATCGTGAAATAATTGTTTCAATAAGAGCGCTAGAGAAACAAGACGAAAAAAGTGCTCTCAAGGATAATGCCATTAAAAATAAAGAAATAGAGAAGGCTTCAAGCTCTAATATAGGTGATCTTATCAAAGCAGAAATGGACGATACTGATCCAAATAATGAATAAATCTGATATAGTAAAAAGAATTGAAGAAAAGAAAACTTTTGTCAGTCAAGAAGATATCAAGCTCTCTATTGATTTAATCTTAAGCTTTATAACAGAAACTCTCAGAAGTTCTGGGAGAGTCGAGATAAGAAATTTTGGAACTTTTTCAACAAGGACTCGAAAAGAGCGTATCTCAAGAAATCCTAAGACTGGCTCTTCAATCTTAGTTCAATCTAAATCTCATCCTTACTTTAGAGCTTCAAAATTGCTGAAAGAAACTTTGAACAAATAGAATTTTAGAACCTGTATAGTACCTTCTTAAAAGAGAGGGATAAATGTCAAAAAAAATAGAGAAAAGAGTTCAGCAGACATTTGTAGATTCCATAACAGTCAAGCAAAAGATATTGGACGAAGGCTCTTATGAGGTCCTTATAGAAGCAGGTAAGCTAATAGCAGAATCAATTACTGGAGGAGGGAAGCTACTCATATGCGGTAACGGGGGTTCTGCAGCTGATGCTCAACATCTAGCTGCTGAATTTCTTATAAGATTAACTTCTGAAGTAAATAGAGGAAGCATTCCTGCATTATCTTTAGCACAGGATACATCCACCCTGACCGCATGCTTAAATGACTATGGCTCTGACGATATATTCAAAAGAGTTTTTTCAGGTTTATCATCAAAGGGTGATATTCTTCTGGCAATAACTACATCGGGCAATTCAAGAAATGTCATTGAAACTCTTAAATTAGCCAATGCTAGAGATATATTTGCATTAGGCTTTTTAGGAAATGGAGGAGGAGAAGCACTCAAATATTGTGATCTAGCATTTGTAGTCCCAGATAATGTTACAGCAAGAATACAAGAAAGCCATATAACAGCAGGGCATGCTTTGCTTCAGTATGTCGAAGATAAATTGTTGGAGAGTGGCTGGTTGACCATAGACTAACTTACTATGAGCTTTTCCACGATCTTCTTATTAATTTTGACTATCTCAATTGGTATCTGTGCTTATGTTTTACTAGCATTGAATACGAATATTGTCCAAATTGATTTGCTCATAAGGCAATATGATATTGAACTTGGTAAGTTAATTTTGCTAATTTTTCTTATTTCAATGATTATCACGCTTTTCCTTGAGTCAATTTTCTTTTCTTCAAGAAATGGAGAAAAAGATGAATAATAAAAGGTTAGAAATTTATAAAAAGTTGACTGATCTTGGTAAGAAAATTACAAATCTTAATATTTCAGAATTACAAAAACTAGATAATCGTAAAGAAAATATAGTAAAGACACCTTTAGTTCAACTCGACTACTCGAAGCAAAAATTAAGTAATGAAGGTAAAAAATTTCTTTTTGAAATACCTGATTTGATTGATCTTCGGGAATCACTCGCAGCACTATTTGAAGGAAACATTAAGAATCCAACTGAAGATAAGAAAGTTACTCATACTATCTATAGAGATGCTGACCCACAAAAAGATTTCAGAATTATCTCTTCTGAAAGAAAAAGAATTAAGGCATTTCTTAATAAAAATTTATCTGACAGAAATATAAAAAATTTAATTTGTTTGGGTATAGGAGGTTCAAGACTTGGTCCGGAGTTACTTTATGAATTTCAAGATAAATCTGGACCCATCGATATTCACTTTTGTTCGAGTTACGATCTTTTAGAACAAAAACAAGCTCTAGCATATTGTAATCAAAAAGAAACGATAGCAATTATTTCTTCAAAATCCTTTGAAACAAGAGAGATTATGAAAAACTTTGAATATTTGAAATCTTGGTATGAGAAGAAACCTGGAATCGACTTGAAGGACCACTTATATGCCATATCCTCGAATAAAACTGCCATGAATGAACATGGTTTCCTAAAAGAAAATCAATTTGAAATTCTTGAATCTCTTGGAGGAAGGTTTTCTATTTGGTCCGCTATGAGTATCCCTGCTTTTGTTAACAGTGGTTATGCTGCGTACCAAGATCTACTAGAAGGTGCAAGACTCGCAGATTCAGATACATTAACTAGTAAATGGGACGAAAATATAGCAGTAATATTGGCCTTATTGAGCATTTGGAATTGTAACTCTCTCAATATCAACAATCATGGTATTTTTAGTTATAGTTTTAGATTACGCTCTTTAACGAAATACCTTTCTCAACTCAGCATGGAAAGTAATGGAAAAACTATAAATTTCAAAGGAGAGGAAACGCCTTTTAATTCGTCTCCACTTGTTTGGGGAGGTTATGGTATTGAGGCTCAACATTCTTCTTTCCAGTGGATAATGCAAAGCAAGATAGGAACAACATGCGATTTTATATCCATTAATGATGGTGAGATTGAATCCTGTGCATCACAAGGTATGCTTTTGTCTCAAGTCTTGGCCATGACTTTCGGTGAGAGAAATGATGATGCACCTTATAAAACTATAAAGGGCAATAATCCTTGTTCTATTCTTCAGCTTAAATCAAGCAATTTGAAAGATTTAGGTTATCTATTAGCTATTTATGAACATAAAATATTCATAGAAGCTTTAATACTCGGCATTGATCCTTTTGATCAATGGGGAGTGCAGCTTGGGAAAAAAATAGTTTTAAAATCTAGTGAAGACAAAGAGCACTTGGTAAAATATTTTTCAAATAACTTTCTACCTAAATCCTAGTTTATAATCTTCAAATGAGTTCTAAGAAATTTAGACCAATAATATTGGCAGGCGGTTCTGGCAAAAGACTATGGCCTCTTTCTACTAAGAAAAGACCTAAACAGTTTATATCTTTGTTCGGTGATTTGTCTCTTTTTGACTTGACCCTGCAAAGAATAAATAATAGAGAAATTTTTAAAAAGCCGATAATAGTAACTTCAAATGAGTACCTCTCTTATGTTGAAGAGTCATTAGCTAAAACTGGAGTGGAAGTGAGCAAAATTTTCTTAGAGCCAGAGTCTAAGAATACTTTTCCTGCTCTCACAATCCCTGTGTTTGCCTCTTTTAAAAAGAAATTGAATGAGAGGTTTATGGTTTTTCCATCCGATCATTATATCCCTTACAATAAATCTTTTTATGCAACTTGTTCAGCGATAAAAAATCAATTCATATCTGAGGGCTTAACCATGCTCGGTGTCAAGCCTGACACTCCATCAACTGAATATGGCTACATTTCGGTAAAGACTTCAAATAATGAAGTAAAGAAGGTCATCTCCTTTATTGAAAAACCCAGCTTAAAAAAGGCGCAACTACTTTTAAAACAACCAAATACACTTTGGAACTCAGGTATGTTCTGCTTTGAAGGAAATTGGATATGTAATTCTATTCAAGATAAGCATATTGATTTGTATGATCAAATATTGGACCTTCTACCACCTTCAGAATTAAATCAAAAATACTTTTATTTTGATGAACACAAATTTTCAAAACTTCAAAATATTTCTTTTGATAAAGCATTTGTTGAGTTGAACGCAGACAATTATATTGTGAATTTAGATGCAGGTTGGACAGATCTTGGTTCATGGCATTCGTTAAGCAACCTACAAAAAAAGCCGGAACATGGATTGACACTCTACACAGATGGAAACTTTGCAAGGACAAATAAGCCCTGGGGATATTTTGAAGTATTAATTGAAACAGAAAACTCTAAGGTTAAGATACTTTCTATCAATCCCAATCAAAAACTTTCTCTACAGAAGCATGAGCATAGATCAGAAACTTGGTATGTCACTCAGGGAGTTGCGACTGTTACTAAAGGAGAGGAGATTATGGAGCTCTATTCAGGAGAATCTGTGGTTATTGAAAAGAGAGAAAAACATAGAATTGAGAACCTGAATGATGATGTGCTTGAGATAATTGAAATTCAAGCTGGAACATATTTTGGTGAGGATGATATTGTGAGATTAGAAGATATTTATGGAAGAAAAGATCTCCATTGAATCTCCTTTTTCGATACCAACAGAGCGAAGGGAGGTAAGAGAATTTCTAAAATCCGTCCCAATAGCACCAGGTGTCTACAAGTTTTTAGATAAATCTCATATTCCTCTTTATATTGGCAAAGCAAAGCATCTTAACAAGAGAGTTTCATCTTATTTTCGAGAATCCTCAAGATCAAAAAAGGTTATTAAATTATTTGAGGAAGCAAAGTTTCTTGAATTTGCTATAACTAATACCGAACTTGAATCACTTCTCTTAGAGCAGTTTCTGATTAAAGAACAAAAGCCCAAATATAATGTCCAATTTAAAGATGACAAAGGTTATCCGTGGATAAAAATTGAAAATACAAAAGAGTTTCCTTCCGCAAAGTCCTTTTTAGGGAAAAAGCTGACAAATGGAAAATTTTTTGGACCATTTCCAAATTCATATGCAGTTAGAGATGCTTTAAAACTAATCCAAAAAACATTTAAGCTTAGAAATTGTAGTGACTCTTACTATAGGAATAGAACAAGACCTTGTTTGCAGTATGAGATCGGAAGATGTTCTGCGCCTTGCATAGGTTTAATTTCTCACGAAGACTATGTAAAAGATGTCCAAGGGGCAGAATTATTATTAGAGGGCAAATCAGAAGAACTCATCCAAAAATTTTATAATTCGATGGACTCATTTTCTCTTAACAAGGACTATGAGAAAGCAGCTCTGTATAGGGATAGGATTTCTGCGCTTAGAGATATTCAAAGAACGCAAAGCATAACAGGCTTCAGTAATAGTAGAGATGCAATACATGTATTTTCTAATAAGCTTAATACTAAAATTGGAGTTACTTCTGTGAATCATGGATGGGTTACAGGTCATAGAAATTTTACAACTTCTAATCATTTTGAAGAGAAGAAAATATTAGAAAATTTTATCATACAGAATTATTTTTCAATAAGTGATTGCCCAAGTACTTTAGTAGTTGGCAAAAAAATTGAGGAGAAAGAATTACTAGAAAAAGCCTTGTCAGAAAAACATTCAAGAAATATTTCTATAATTACTAGACCGGGTAAAAAAGATAAGGGGCTTTTAGAGGTCTGTAAGGCAAATACTGAATTTATCCTAAGAAGAGAGAAGGTAGATAAAAATATTAAATATAAATTGAAAGAGTTGAAAAAGGGTTTGGCCATCGAAAATGATATCAATCTTATTGAGTCTTATGATGTGAGTCACCATGCTGGAAGAAATGCTGTTGCTGGCTGCGTGGTTTATTCAATTGAAGGAAAGAGTAAAGCTGAATATCGATCTTACAATATCAGTGAGGAAAATCAGGGCAATGATATTGGGTCAATGCTTGAAATCTTTGAAAGAAGATTCAAAAAAGAACATATCGCAGAAATGCCAAGCTTAATAATAATAGATGGAGGAAGGACGCACCTTGATAATGTTTTGAAAAAATTTAAAGAATTAGATGTTATTGACACAAAAGTAATTGCAATCTCAAAAGGAGCAAGAAGAAGAGCAATTTTTGACACTATTCATATGGAAAAGAATAAGTCAGTTCTTGTTAATCCAGGTTCTGTATTTCATAATTTTATACAAGAAATAAGGGATGAAACTCATAGATATTCTATAACTTTGCAAAAAAAGAAAATGTCAAAAGCTTCAATTAGGTCATCTATGGATGAATTATCTGGAGTGGGAAAGATAAGAAAAAAAATCCTTTTACGTTACTTTGGCTCTATTGAGCAAGTTAAAAGAGCAAGTATACAAGATCTATGTGAAGTCTCAGGTATTGGCGAAACTACAGCAAAGTCTATTTACAGAGAATTGCATAGTTAATGAATATTGCCAATTATATTACCATCTCGAGAATTATTTTAATCCTGCCAGTAGTTCTCTTAATGACTGATTCTGAAGACTTAAAAAATTGGTTCTCTCTGATTTTATTCGTTATTGCAGGTATAACTGATCACTTAGATGGATATATAGCGAGGAAAACCAATACGACTTCATCGCTTGGTGCTTTATTAGATTTGACTGCAGATAAAATCCTCATAATAATTCCTTTGGTATATCTTCTTTCCACCTTAAGCCTTCCTTCATTGATAGTGCCTAGTCTAATAATTATTCTCAGAGAAATCTTGATTACATCTTTTAGACAATATTTATCTGAAAAGATGGGAAAAAATCCAATAAAAGTCAGTTTAATTGCAAAGACCAAGACTTCCATACAAATAATAGCTTTATCTTTTTTAATAATTTCACCAAACTTTGGGCAAGCTTTCTTCGTAATAACTGTTATTTTATTTTGGTTAGCCGCCTATGTTTCTCTTCACAGTTTCATAAGCTATTTATTAAGTTACAGAAAACTAATTAAATAGCTGGTTAAATTTTTTATTGCTACATAAAATACTCTCAAGGCTGAGTAGCAAAGTGGTTATGCAGCGGATTGCAAATCCGTCTACGCCGGTTCGATTCCGACCTCAGCCTCAGTATTTGTACAAAATCTGAAAAAAGTATTTAGAATGTTTACAAAAAAAATGCCCGGGTGGTGGAATTGGTAGACACAAGGGACTTAAAATCCCTCGAAGGAAACTTCGTGCCGGTTCGAGTCCGGCCCCGGGCACCACAATTTATCTTGTATAATTTAAAATATGAAGCTTGATAGTGGAAATAATCAGAGCAATATCTGGATTCTAATTTATACTAAAGCAAAAGAAGAAACAAAAGCTTATGAGAATCTTAAAAGGCAGGGCTTTGAAACCTTCTTGCCCCTAATAGCTCCAACAAATAAAAATACCAACTCGAGTTCTTTAGTTCCTGTCTTTCCGAGATATCTTTTTGTGAAAATAAACACTGATCTAGAAAACTGGAATTCAATAAAATATAGTACTGGAGTCAGTAAAATTGTCATGTTTTCAGACAAATTTACATCTATTCCCGAGGATATCGTAATTTCAATTAAAGAAAGACTTAATCAATCTGGGATCTACAAAGAAAACATTTCAATAGTTGATTACAAGGAAGGAGATACTGTTTCAATCTCTGAAGGTCGTTTTGCTGGTATTGATGCGATATTTTTATCAAAAAAATCAAAAGATAGAGTCAGATTATTATTAAAATTATTAAATACAAGTGTGCTTGCCGAATTGGATAGATCTAATTTAAGTCCTAAAGAAGTTATAAGGAACTTTAAACTCTAAAAAAATTATTATTTTCATAACTATTGTTCAATAGTTGAACATATAGTAGAGTTAATATGTTCATTTATTGAACAAACTATATTCTTAAAATATGATTCATGAAAATGGGGTCATTGCGGTAGCTATTGAAAAAAGACATAAATAATTCAGAAGAAGAGTTAGAGATACTTCGAAAGATAGAAGAAAATCCAAATTTAACACAACGTCAGATTGCAGAGCATCTGGGATTAAGCTTGGGGAAAATTAATTACTTAATTAAAGCCTTGCTAGGAAAGGGTATGGTTAAAGTTGATAATTTTAGAAAATCAGATCGAAAACTTGGTTATTTATACCTATTAACACCTGAAGGTGTAGAAAGAAAAAGAAAATTAACATTACTATTTCTTCAGCGAAAAGCCGAAGAATTTGATAGACTTAAAGAAGAAATGAATCGTATAGATAAATCATGAGCTCAACTATAGAAAAAGATTTACCTCCACAAGCTTTTGAAGATGAAATCTCATTGAGAGAAATTGTAAGCGTTTTATGGAATGGAAAACTTATAATCTCTTCAATAACAACTTTTTTTGCATTAACCTCGATCATAGTATCTCTATCATTAACGAATTATTATACTTCTGAGTCGTTACTAATTAGCAGAGACAAACAAGAATCAGGTATGGACCTCTCAGGACTGGCTTCATTGGCAGGAGTTGATATATCATCTCAGGGTGCCTCACTTAATAAAGTTATAGACATAATACATTCTAGGGAATTTGTGAAACGTCTTATAAGCTACGATGATGTCTTGCCATCTATCATGGCCGCTAAAAGTTATGATCTGTCTACCAAAAGACTATCATTCGATCCTGAACTTTATGATGAATCCTCTCAAACATGGGTTAGAGACGCCCCTGCAAACAGAGGTGTTGTACCTTCACATATTGAAACCCATAAAGAGTATTCAGAAATACTTTCCATTACCAAAGATAGATTGACAGGACATGTTTCAATTAAGGTAGAGCATATATCTCCTGTGTTTGCATATGATTTACTTAAACTGGTCATTGAAGAAGCGAATAATGTTTATCGAGAAATAGATATTGACGGTGCTACTAGAGCCTTGACTTATTTAAATCAGGAGTTGTCTGCATCACCTCAAGTTGAATTGAAAAAGTCTATAACTAACTTAATGGAAGTACAGCTCGAAACAAAAATGATGGCAAGTATTCATGACGATTATGTTTTGATGACACTAGAGCCGCCCTTCATCCCTGAAAGGAAATCAGGACCAGTACGATCTCTTATAGTTATTTTATCTACGATATGCGGGGGGTTGCTAAGTCTAATGGTGGTCCTCTTTCGACGCTATTACTAACTTATAAAGAGAAGGAAAAGTATCTTTTTAGTATATTCTCAATAAGGCAAATATACATATTCTGGTTTTAATCATTTGGTAACAAAAAGAAAAATAACAGTTGTTGGATCGGGATATGTTGGCATGTCACTTTCTACTCTTCTTGCGCAGAACCATGATGTGGTTGTGTTGGACGTTGACAAAAGAAAAATAAATCTAATAAATAATAAATGCTCGACTATTGTTGATAAAGACATAGAACATTTCTTAACTGAAAAATCATTAAGTTTATCTGCAACCTTAGATAAAAAGGAGGCATTTAAAGATGCTGATTTTATCATTATTGCCACCCCCACTGACTATGATCCGGATACAAATCGATTCGACACAAATTCTGTTGACTCAGTAGTCCAAGAAGCACTGAATTTAAATTCGCGAGCACTAATCGTCATAAAGTCCACCGTACCTGTTGGTCACACAAGATCACTCCAGGAACATCATGGGACTGAAAGAATTATTTTTTCGCCAGAGTTTTTAAGGGAAGGGCAGGCATTGAAAAATAACCTTTTTCCATCGAGGATTATAGTGGGTAGTAAATCTTCTCAGGGCATTGAATTTGGGGAAATTCTTAATGAATGTGCTGAAAAGAGAGAAATTGAAACCATGTTCATTGAATCAACTGAAGCTGAGGCTATAAAGTTATTTGCTAATACTTACCTTGCGATGAGAGTATCTTTCTTCAATGAGCTTGACTCTTATGCCCTTTCTAATAATTTAGATACTAGAGATATTATTCAGGGTGTAAGTTTAGATGAGAGAATTGGAAAAAATTATAATAATCCATCTTTTGGTTATGGAGGGTACTGTCTTCCAAAAGATACGAGACAGTTATTAGCAAATTATGAACATGTTCCTCAAACTCTTATAAAAGCAATAGTCTCATCAAATACAACAAGAAAAGATTTTATTGCAGATGAAATAATTAAACTTAATCCGAAACTGGTAGGTTTTTATAGACTAGTAATGAAGGCAGATAGTGATAATTTCCGATCTTCAGCAGTACAGGGAATAATGAAAAGAATAAAAGCCAAAGGGTTTGAAGTAGTGGTTTATGAGCCCGAACTAAAGGCAACTGAATTCTTTGGTTCGAGGGTTATAAGTGACCTTGATGCATTCAAAGAAATGAGCGAGATCATTGTGACAAACAGATATGCTGATTGTCTCAGCGATGTTCAAGAAAAATGTTTTTCTAGAGATCTTTTTGGAGATAATTAATGTTTCATTCCTATTCCCAATAATTAAGAATAAATGAAGACATTAGTTACTGGCTCAGCAGGTTTTATTGGTTCAGCGCTCACCTTAAGACTTTTGGAAAGAGGTGACGAGGTAGTGGGAATTGATAATCACAACAATTATTATGATCCAAAACTTAAAGATGCCAGACTTTCGCGTCATATCGATCACGAAAATTACACTCATATAAAGTTAGATATAGAGGATGAGCAATCTATGTCTAGACTTTTTAAGGAATCTCAATTTGAAGGAGTTGTAAATTTAGCTGCTCAAGCAGGTGTTAGGTATTCTATTGAGAATCCTCTTACATACATAAAAACTAATATGGTTGGCTTCGGACACATATTGGAAGGATGTCGGCATAATAATGTAAATCATCTTGTCTATGCTTCAAGTAGTTCAGTTTATGGCTCAAATACAAAAATGCCATTCTCAATACATGATAATGTGGACCATCCAATAAGCCTTTATGCGGCAAGCAAGAAAGCTAATGAATTAATGGCGCATACATATAGCCAGTTGTATAAATTACCAACAACAGGATTGAGGTTTTTCACAGTATACGGGCCTTGGGGTAGACCAGATATGGCTCTTTTTAAATTTACTAGAGCAATAATTGAAGGAAAAAAAATAGAAGTATTTAATTACGGAAAACACAGACGGGATTTCACTTACATAGACGATATAGTAGAAGGGGTGATTAGGGTTCTAGACAAACCTGCTTCTTCTAATGAAAGTTGGTCGGGTGATAAACCAGATCCGGGTTCTTCACTTGCACCCTGGAGGGTTTATAATATAGGAAACAATTCCCCAGTTGAACTTATGGATTACATTTCTGCTATTGAAAATGCACTTGGGGTTGAAGTGGAAAAAGAGTTATTACCCCTTCAGCCCGGTGATGTGCCAGATACATTCGCTGATGTAGAAGATTTAGTTAGAGATTTTGATTATAAACCCTCAATAAATATAAATGATGGTGTTAAAAAATTTATTGATTGGTATAAACAATATAATAATTTATGAAGAATACACATATCGGTGTTATTGGTCTTGGATACGTAGGTCTGCCTTTAGCTATTGAGTTTGCTAAACATTTTCAAACAGTAGGTTTTGATATTAACCAAAATAGAATTAGCGAATTAAAACAAGGAAAAGATTCTACTGGCGAAGTTTCAAGCAATGATTTAGAGGAATCTTCTGGTCTTCACTTAACATTTGAGGAGAGTCATATCAAAGACTGTAATGTCTACATCATAACTGCTCCAACTCCTATAAATGAAGATAAAGAGCCTGACTTAAAGCCTTTAGAAAAAGCCTCTGAGACTGTTGGAAAGGTATTAAAAGAAAATGACCTTGTAATTTACGAATCAACTGTCTATCCAGGTGCTACTGAAGAAATTTGTATACCTATTCTGGAAGAGTTCTCAGGTCTAACTTTTAACATTGATTTTTTCTGCGGTTACTCCCCTGAAAGAATAAATCCAGGAGATAAAAATCATAGACTAACAATGATTAAGAAAGTCACCTCGGGATCAACACCGGCAACATCAAAAAAGGTAGATGACTTATATAAGAAAATTATTACTGCAGGAACGCACATGGCAGAGAGTATAAAAATAGCAGAAGCTGCGAAAGTGATTGAGAATACTCAAAGAGATGTAAACATAGCATTGATTAATGAACTTGCCATATTATTTAATAAACTTGATATAGATACTCAAGCAGTATTGAAAGCTGCAGGAACAAAGTGGAACTTTCTTCCTTTTGTCCCCGGCATGGTCGGAGGCCATTGTATTGGAGTAGATCCTTATTATCTAACTCATAAAGCTACAGAGATTGGGTATACACCAAAAATGATACTTGCTGGTAGAAAAATTAATGATGGGATGGGCTCTTACATAGCTACTCAAGTTTCTCAACTCATGGAAAGCAAGAATATAGATCTAGAAAATTCTAAGATACTCATACTAGGACTCACATTTAAAGAGAATAGCCGTGATTTAAGAAATACAGGTGTAGCAGAACTAGTATCAACTTTTGAGAGCTTTAAGTGTGAAGTAGACGTAAATGATCCAATGGTGCATAAAGATGATGCGAAGAAAGAACTAAATATTAATCTTGTAGAGAATCCTGAAAAGGGCACCTATGATGCAATCATTCTTTCTGTAGCTCATGATGAATTTAAGAACCTGTCAGCGTCAGAAATTAAGGAATTTGGTAAGCCAAAGCATGTAATTTATGATGTTAAATATCTCTTAGATCAGACAGAAGTTGATGGCCGACTTTAAAATTAGTTGCTGAATTGATATTTTAAACTTTTCCTAGTTTAAGAAAAAAATCCGAGAATAAAATCATTTATCTATGAGTACCATGATGATGCTACACAGGCTTTGGCACCACCTTTCAAAAAAAAGAAGAAGACAGTTTATATTGATACAAATATTAATTGTGTTCGCATCCTTTTTTGAGATGGCTAGTCTAGGGGCCGTAATACCCTTCTTGAGCGTTCTTTCTGAACCAGATGTAGTTTTTCAGCAGGGCTATATGAGACCTTTTATAGATTTCTTTGATTTTAAGAATCCCGATGAACTAACTCTCCCTATTACAATTCTATTTATTTTATTGATATTGATCTCAGCCGTAGTCAGGTTAATTCTGCTATGGGCTTTAGTAAGACTTTCACAAATGGCAGGCTCAGATTTAAGTATCAATATCTACAAACATACTCTTTACCAGGATTATTCTGTCCATGTATCCAGAAATAGTAGTGAAGTCATTAATGGCATTATCACAAAAACTACAACTGTAACAAAGGGAGTCATAGCTCCAGTTTTGAATTTTATAAGTACAGTGGTGACGATTATCGGAATCATTGCAGTCTTACTTCTAATTGATATCTACGTCACTCTTCTTGGCTTCATTGGATTTGGTGGCTCGTATCTTTTGGTTATCTATTTAACACGACGAAATCTTAGAGAGAACAGTCAAAACATTGCTGAAAAATCCGACCTAATGGTCAAGTCACTTCAAGAGGGGCTAGAGGGTATAAGAGAGGTACTAATAAATAATAATCAGGAATTTTATACAAAGCTTTATCAAAATTCAGATCTTAAAATGAGAATTGCAACTTGGAGGAACGAAATTATTTATTCAAGTCCTAGGTTTGGAATGGAGGCAATAGGTATAGGAATAGTTGCTTTATTTGCCTACTCTGCAACACTTCAGTTAGGCGGAATAGAGCAATATTTACCGGTATTGGGAGCATTTGTACTGGGAGCTCAAAAATTACTTCCTGCAATACAGAAAGCATATGCTTCATACAGCAGAATCAAAGGTGGCCAATATTCTTTGAATGATGTGATTATCCTATTGGATCAACCAATTCCTAAATTTGCAGATTTACCACTACCTGAGCCCGCACAATTTAATAATGCTGTCGTGATTAATAATTTATCTTTCCGTTATTCCAATGATTCACCCTATATTCTAAAAAATGTAAATATGGAAATTCCAAAAGGTTCAGTAGTTGGTATTGTAGGGACTACTGGTTGTGGAAAAAGCACACTTTTAGATCTCTTTATGGGACTGTTGATCCCAACTGAGGGAAGAATTCTAGTTGATGGTCAAACTATTAGTCACTCTAATACAAGATCCTGGCAAAGGCATATCTCTAATGTGCCTCAACATATATACCTAACTGACGGAACAATCGAGGAGAATATTGCTTTCGGTATAGAGAAAGATCAAATTGACCATTCCAAAATACTTAAAGCTGCCGAACGTGCTCAGATCTCTTCTTTAATTGATGATTTAAAATATGGTTATCAAACACTTGTTGGTGAAAGAGGTATGAGGTTATCTGGAGGGCAAAGGCAAAGGATAGGCTTAGCACGAGCATTCTATAAAGAATCTGATGTTTTAGTACTAGATGAAGCTACGAGTGCACTTGATGATCAAACTGAATCAGCTGTAATGAAATCTATTGAAAATATGGATGATGATATTACGGTTTTGATAATTGCCCATAGATTAACAACATTAAAAAATTGCGACAAGATAATAAAATTTGAAAAGGATTTTTCATATAAAACCTTAACTTACGACGAACTAATGATGCAAAACAACAAAACGGAGGATATTTATGCTAGCTAATTCTTCTATATTAATAACTGGAGGCACTGGGTCCTTTGGAAATGCTTTTGTTCCCATGACCTTAGAAAAATACAATCCTCGTAAGATTGTAATTTTTTCTCGAGATGAAATGAAACAATGGGACATGGCAAAGAAATTTAAGGATGATCCAAGAATAAGATTTTTTATTGGCGATGTGCGAGATAAAGACAGGCTTTGTAGGGCCCTAGATGGGATAGATTTTGTGGTTCATGCAGCTGCTACCAAAATAGTTCCTACTGCTGAGTATGATCCTTTTGAATGTGTCAAAACAAATGTGATAGGCGCTATGAATTTAATTGATGCATGTATCGACAAAAGAGTGAAACGAATTGTCAGTTTATCAACCGATAAAGCAAGCAGTCCTGCGAATCTCTATGGAGCAACTAAACTCACATCTGACAGGCTTTTTGTATCTGGTAATTCTTATTCAGGAAGTCACGATACTTGTTTTTCAGTAGTTAGATATGGGAACGTTATGGGCTCGCGTGGATCTGTTATACCTTTCTTCTTATCTATAAAAGACGATGGGAATTTTCCAATTACCGATGAGAGAATGACAAGATTCATGATTTCATTAGAAGAAGGAGTTGAACTTGTTTGGCATGCTTTTGATGATATGAAGGGAGGGGAGATCTATATTAAGAAAATACCCTCAATGAAAATTATTGATATTGCTAAAGCGGTATCAAAAGAGGCTTCTCAGGAAATAGTAGGTATAAGGCCAGGAGAAAAGTTACATGAACAAATGATAGGTTTTGAGGATGCACCTTATACGTATGAATATACCAATCATTACAAGATTCTGCCATCTATTAATGAATGGAATAAAGATCCTGGAAGGATTGGAGAAGGGATTAAAGTGGATCCAGATTTTACTTACTGTTCTGATAATAACTCAGATTGGATGGACATTAAAACATTAGAGAACTGGATAATGAAAAATCTCAATGATATAGGAAATATTTAATTCTTTACTTACTCTTGACCCAGTGATTAAAAACGAACATAAAATTTGAAAACAAAGACTGCCATCGTTTTTTTATCTGGTTCAGCAGGAGAACTAGATTGGATTTTGCCTATTTTAGATTATTTACTAAAAAAAGAATTCGATTTAAAAATCTTATTTTTGACTAAGCATGTTTCGGATAGTGTAGAGGCAAATAGTATGCTCAATAACTATATTAATCAGGAGAACAGTAAGATTGAGCTCATTTTTCTAGGCAGTAACTTATGGGAAAAGCTAGAACGAATTAGTTATCTTTCGCATAGATTTTTCATCAAATTTAACCTTAAGAATAAACATATTATTGGACAGATTTGTTCTTTATTTGAAAAAGTCCTCGAAACTCTTTACATGTCCCGCCTTTCTTTGAGCATTGGTAATTTGAAGAATAATAAAAATGTAATTTTTTCTGAATATCCTTCCTTGAGACGTCCTAGGGACAAATGGGTTATGAAACAATTTAATGAGTCAATTTTTTTTTATTGTCCTCACTCTCCTCATATCTATACGGAAGATTTGGAACGAGATTATAGACAAAATGAAATTCTAGATTTAGACAAGCGCCGTTTCCTATTGATGGGCCACCCTGGCGATTACTTTGTTGTAAATGACAAAAGAGAGTTAGCGTCACTGAGTCTAGAAAAGGTGTTTATTGGCCATCCTAAATATTCCGATTCATGGCTTCATAACCTCCAAGAGGAATCGAAGAAGTTTAGACAATCAGCTTCAACGAGGAAGAGTATAAATGTATTAGTGTTAAGCAGGGGTTCCGGAAGCTATCTAGATGAACAGTCCCATAAAAATCTTGTAGAAAATACTCTAAATATTGTTCGAAAAAATATTCCAAACTATAACTTCCTAATTAAAAAACATCCAAGAGAATTAAATTCTCACTGGGACAATTTCTTAGATGACGGATCGATCAATGTAGTTAATGATCATATTTTAAATTTAGCAACCCAAGCTGATTTTGCAGTTTCATTTTGGACCTCAGGAGCAATGGACTGTCATACCCTAGGAGTCCCTGTAATAGAGTATTTTGATCCAAACAAACATTCAAAACAGCAAGTTCTAGAAGGTGATATTTACACAACGATATATCGTAAGCTTGGAGTGGTTTTACCTGCTAATAATGAGGTAGAACTAGAAAAATCACTTTTAAGTTTAGTTGAAGATGATTTTAAGATTTATCCTCAAAAAACTCATAAATTTTATGATGAATTAATCGCTAACTCTAATAAGTGGCTTTTAAAAATAGAAAAAATACTTCAGTCGCGAAATCTTATAGAAAGTTAATTTTGACTAGAGAAGAACAGCCCCACTTGTCCACAACATATTTTTTAGAAGATAAATGTTACTTTTTTAAGAGAGGGTTTTACAATTTGATACTTTTCATGAAATTAAAGATTAAATATTGTAACTCCCTAAAAGGGATCACTTTAAACTTTTAGATAAAAGAAAAGCATGGATAGGTGAACACTTCAATAACCTAACTGCTGTCATAGGATTTAACTTAATTAAACTAATAAAGAAAATGGAAACTAATAAAATATCAACAACTGAAATTACTGATCAACTATTGTCACTGAAAGAAGGAGGCGTTGTCGGTATTAAACAATCATTTGAGGATGAAGGCGTCATTCTTGAGGACGTCGCAAGGATAAAAAGACTCTGTGATAAATTAGAATTGAAACTCAATATCAAAATAGGAGGATGTGAAGCAATAACAGACATTAACAATTGCCTTTCACTAGATGCCACGGGCATTGTGGCTCCCATGATTGAGTCAGAATTTGCTCTTGAAAAATTTGTTGAATCAATTATTGCTAACACTAATGATGAAGATAGAGATCTAATCGACTTCTTTATTAACATAGAAAGCAAAACCTCTATAGGGAACTTAGATAAGATTTTAAGTTCCCCCTCTTCTAAATTACTAAAAGGAATTGTTGTAGGGCGTTCGGACCTTACGAAGTCATTTGGCTATGGCAAGCAACAGGTCAATTCTAAGGAGATCTGTGAAATTGTAGAAACTACTTTTAAAAAGGCTAAAGCCTTTAATTTTACAACTACAATGGGAGGTAACATAGGTAACAGTAGCAGATTATTTATAGAAGAAATGATTAGTGCTGGTCTTCTTGATAAAATCGAAACCCGAAATGTCATAGTAGATCTCAATAAGTCAGGAACCGAACGAATGGACGAGTTGATCAAGGATGCTTTGCTCTTTGAATCACAATGGATGCAATACAAAGCACAATTTTATAATGATATTGGAGAGTCATATATAAAACGCTCAAAGCTAATCCTGGATAGAATAAGCTTGGATTAGAAAGAAAGCTTGCAAAAGGAGGACATGACTAACTTTTATCAAGAATAGTCAATGATTTGAAAAGATTTTGAAACTTTAAAAGTTGTATTTTTAATTGTATAACTTTTTCAACCAAATATTAGGAGAAAATATGAAACAAGTAGGAGCAATGGATGTTTTACGCATCGCAGTAGATTTTGATGGAACACTTTGTGAATATGCGTTTCCTAAAATAGGAAAGCAAAGTCAAGAGCATAAGGAATTATTAGCAATATTAATAAAGTTAAAAAACGAAGGTCATAAAATAATACTTTGGACAAATAGAGGTGATAATGAACAATATAAGTCCCTCACTGAGGCTGTAGATTGGTGTCGTTCAAAGGGTTTAGAGTTTGATGCCATAAATGAGAATCTTCCAGATCAAAAGAAGCTTTCCGGTTACAGTCCAAAAATAATGGCTGATTACTACATTGATGATAGGGCTCTTCAATTTGGAGATAAGCATTCTAGAATTAATTCCTTAAATTTTATTAAAAAGAATCTCCAATAGAAAATAGTAATGAGCAGACAGAAACTAACAGCAATTGTGCCAGTCAGGCAGAGTTCTCAAAGAATAAAAAATAAAAATTTCAAAAGCTTTGCAGGACAGAATTTACTTAAGGTAAAGCTAGATATCTTAAAAAAGATAACCTTCATAGATTCCATCGTTGTAAACTCTGATTCAGAGGAAGCACTTTCGATAGCTGAAGAATTTGGGGTAGAACAATACCGCAGAGAAGAGTATTTTGCGAGTTCTGAGTGTAATAATAGTGAATTATTCCAGAATCTTGCAGAAAATACTGACACAGATTTCATAATTTACAGCCCCTGTACTGCACCACTAATTCTTAAGGAAACTTATTATGATTTTATAAATAGATTTAGAAATGGATTAGATAGATCAGATAGTCTTACTACTGTCAGCCCAGTAAAAAATCACCTATGGCTGGACGGAAACCCCATAAATTATGATCCTAACGACTCACCTAATACCCAAGATCTCCCTGACATTCTAAGATTGAACTATGGTTTATCTATAATTTCTAAAGAAAATATGGTTAAACATAGGAATATAGTAGGATCTAGCCCATCTTTTTATCAACTAGATGACTTTGAGGCAGTAACAATAGACAACCCAATAGATTTTGAATTTGCTGAGTTTCTATATTTAAAATACAGGGCATAAATCTTTAAAGCTAGAATTAAATTGCAAATTTTAAGCCTGATATAGAAATTGATTATTTAAAAATAAAAAATGGAATAACGTATATGAATATTTGTATGGTGCCAGTTCGGCAGGGATCTGAAAGGCTCACTAGAAAAAATTATTTAAAAATTGGAGAATTTACTGTGTTGGAAATCACACTCCTAAAGGTTATACAAAGTAAAGTTTTTGACCGTATAGTGGTGAATTCAGATGACCCAGCTTTAGAAGAAGTTACTTCTCGAATGGGTGTTGATTTTTATCTTAGGAATGAGGAGCTAGCAACTTCTAGTGCAACAATCGATCAAGTCATTTTAGATTTTTTTAATAATATCGACGGAGATCGTGTTTTTTTGGTAAACACCGTTAGCCCTCTTACAACAATTGGAGACATTAGGAGCTTTGTAAACATCGGGCAAGAAGTAAGTTGGAGATCAGCCGTTTCAATTAATCCAGCTCTTGTTCATGTTTTTTATGCTAATGATCCTTTGAATTTCAAGTGGGAAGGTGGTTTTGCAAGGACTCAGGATTTGGAACCCGTTATATGCCTTAATTATGCGACGATGGGTTGGCATCGAAAGATGGCAAAGAGACTTGAAAGTGGCCAATTATTTGATGAGAGTACTCGATTAGTTGAATCTTCTAAATGGAGCAGCTTCTTGCTGAAAACGAAAGAGGATTTGGAGGTCATTCGAACTCTATATCCCGTTGCTCCCGATCAGTCGACTGATTAAACATTATCCGGTTTTTCGTTATAAGAAAATTAAATTTGATGTGGTCTTTCGATGTCAGAAATGAAATGGAGTGGCTTACAATAGCTATTTGGTTCATAATAAAAAGGTCTTATAAGCCTTTCAGAACTGTCTAGTTCAATATTCCAATGATTAATTTTTTTATGGTCGACCTTTAAGCTTCATAATTGGATAGAATAAAATTAGTAAAAATTAAAAGATTTTGTGATTTATTACGGTAAACAGAATATAAACAAAGATGATATTAAGGCGGTAACAGACGTCCTTAAATCTGATTTTTTGACTCAAGGGCCCAAGGTTGCTGAATTTGAAGAAGATTTAAAAAACTATTGTTCTTCAAAATACGCAAAGGTAGTTTCTAATGCCACTTCAGCATTACACTTAGCATATTTAGCTGTAGGAATAACAGAAAATGATCTAGTGTGGACTTCGCCTAACACATTTGTTTCAACTGCAAATTCAGCTTTGTATTGTGGAGCAAAGGTTGATTTTGTTGATATTGATCCAAATACCTACAATATTTCAATTGAAGCGCTGAGCAATAAATTGAAAAAAGCTAAACAAAGAAATGAGCTTCCTAAGCTAGTGGTCCCAGTTCATTTTTCTGGTCAGAGTTGCCAAATGAAGGAGATATGGGATCTTTCAAAGGAATACGGTTTTAAGGTTATAGAGGACGCAAGCCATGCACTTGGAGGAGTTTATAAAGGAGAGAAAGTTGGTAGTTGTCAATATAGTCATATGGCAGTTTTCAGCTTCCATCCAGTGAAAATGATCACTACTGGAGAAGGTGGAGCAATCACAACTAATGATAAGAAACTAAACGATACTATTTCTCTCTTGAGAACTCATGGGATAACAAAAGATAAACAAAAATTTAAAAATCAAAGTCACGGTGAATGGTACTACGAGCAACAAGCTCTTGGATTTAATTACAGAATGACTGATATCCAAGCTGCTTTAGGGATAAGTCAATTGAAAAGGCTAAATAGTTTTGTAAAAAAGAGGAAAGAAATAGCCGATTTCTACATAGAAAATCTAAAAAATGTTTTGCTTCCTCATCAACATCCCGACACTAACTCCTCATGGCATCTGTTTGTAATACAGACTAAAGAAAGAGAGAAGTTATATAAACACTTACTAAAGAAAGGTGTCCAAACACAGATTCATTATATTCCTGTTACTTCACAACCTTTCTACGCAAGAGAAAGTATGCCGAATTGCGAAAATTTTTATAATAATTGTCTCAGCCTTCCTATCTACTTTGATTTATCAAAAGAGGATTATATACACATCACTGAAAGCTTTGGATAAAGTAGAACAAATAAAGAAAATAATCTGTAAGAGTCAAGGGAATATATCTTTTGACCTATCGAATTGGGGTAAAGTAATTTCCTGCTCACCCTTCGTTCCTGAATATTATGTGAAAAGCTTAGTTGACTATTATGCAACTTACTTTGAAGGAGCAAATCTTTCGTTTTTGATAGTAGAAGATAATACTCCCATTGCACTTTTTCCTCTATTTATCCATGAAAAAAATGAAAAATTTTGTTTATCATTAAATGGTCAGTCTTTAATGCCACCATTGTTCATTGAAGATATTCCAAAGAAATCAAAAAAAAGAGTAGAAAAAAATATAGTTGATACAATTTTACTCATTGCGAATGAGCTAAAAGTTGAGAAAATTGAATTCGCTGAGCCCAACAAATTCTTAACAAGTTGGTATCTATATTGGCTTGAAAGGGCTGAAACGGATTTCGCAACTTATAAGTTAGCTATTAATTTACAAAAGAGTATCGAGGATATAAGGCTGGATTTCAGAAAGAGTTACAAGCCTCTTGTAAATAAAGGCATTAAGGAATGGCAAGTTGAAGTCTGTAATAATTATTATGATAAAACCTTTGAAGAATTTAAGCTTCTTCACAAAGAGGTAGCAGGTAAGCAGACCAGAAGTGATCAGACATGGAGAATCCAAAAGGAGCAAATTATTAATGATGAGGCATTTTTAGTAACTGTCAGGGATCATGGTTTATTGATAGGTGCAGGTTTCTTCAACTATTCTAGAGATACTGGAATGTACTCTGTAGGGGCTTATAAGAGAGAGTTTTTTGATAAACCTATCGGTCATGCTGTTCAAATGACAGCAATAAAGAGGCTTAAGGATTTGGGTTGTAAAACTTATCATTTGGGTCAAAAGGCATTAAATGGCTCAACTGAGAAAGAATTATCTATATCTTATTTTAAGGAAGGCTTTGCAGGTTATGTATACGCAGAGCCTCATATTGAGGTCTTATTAAATTAATTTTATTATGAGCAAATTAGGACTAGGCACTGTTCAATTTGGAATAAATTACGGCATAAATTCAGAATTCGGCAAGGTCAAATCAAAAGAAGTTGTGAAAATTTTAAATTTTGCTCATACTAAAAATATAAATTATTTAGATACAGCACCATCATATGGTGATAGTGAAAAGGTTCTTGGAACATGCAAAAAATTTGATTTCAAAGTCGTAACAAAAACAAGACATTTTAAAAATGAGCACATAACAGAAAGAGATTTAGAATTCCTAGATTCAGACTTTAATAATTCGTTATTAAATCTCAAGTGTGACAATATTTATGGGTTATTAGTTCACAACGCGAATGATTTACTTAAACCCGGAGCTGAAAAACTAATTGAAAGACTAGTAGAATATCGAAATAAAGGAAAACTCTTGAAGTTTGGTGTTTCCGTTTATGACCCAGCTCAATTAAAAAATATTCTTAATCTATTTGAACTTGATTTAGTGCAACTACCTCTAAATATACTTGATAATAGAATGGTTGAAACCGAAATGCTGACAGTTTTAAATCAAAAGGGTATAGAGGTTCATGCTAGGTCAGTTTTTTTGCAAGGTTTATTGCTGATGAATAGCAAAGATAGACCAAAGAAATTTGATCGGTGGAATAGACACTGGAATATCTGGCATCAATGGTTAGAGGACAATAAGTTGACAGCTTTGGAGGCCACCATAAGGTATGTTGTATCTTTTCCTGAAATATCCAAAGTTTTTGTCGGGGTTGATACACTGCACCAATTAAAGGATATTTATGAGGCCTCAAAAGGATTTTTGCCTGATGTGCCAAGAGAGTTATCATCAGACAGTTCAGATTTGTTAAATCCTTTCAATTGGGATTCTTTATGAAAGTTGTCGCTATAGTGCAAGCTAGAACAGGTTCAATTAGATTGCCAAAAAAGGTTCTGAGAAATATTGTCGGTAAACCAATGATCGAAATAGTACTGGACCGTTTATCTGAATCTAAAGAGTTAGATGAAATCGCTGTTGCAACTTCTGATCAACAGAAAGATGACGGACTGGAAGAAAAAGTTACCTCTTTAGGTTATAAGTGTACAAGAGGAAGTGAAAAAGATGTACTGAAGAGATTTTATGATGCAGCAAAAATATTGCATGCAGATGTTGTAGTCAGAATAACTGGTGACTGTCCCTTAGTGGATGCTGAATTAGTTGATGAGTGCATAATTCAGTATGAGAAATCTGGTGTGGATTACTTTTCAAATATTGAACCAATATCCTTTCCTGACGGGCTAGATATTGAGGTAATGTCATATTCGTCTCTCGAAAGAGCAAATAACGAAGCAACTTCACTTTTTGATAGAGAACATGTAACTCCCTACATCAGAAATAATGAAAAGTTTCCAAAAGCATCACTGATTAATGATGAAGACCTTTCCTCACTGCGTTGGTCGGTCGATGAATCTGAAGATTTAAAAGTAGTAAATAATATTTTTGAATATTTTTCACCTGATGTTTTTTTCAGCTGGAAGAGTGTTTTAAAATTATTAGAAGATAAACCTGAACTATTTGAAGGAAACAAGGAAATTAAAAATAATGAAGGAGCATTTATGGGAACGGGACAAAAACTATATAAAAGGGCAAAAAAAGTTATTCCTGGCGGTAACATGTTGCTATCAAAAAGGCCTGAAATGTTTTTGCCAGAACAATGGCCAGCTTATTTCAGTAAATCCAAAGGTTGTGAGGTTTGGGATCTTGATGGAAATAAATATGTAGATATGTCTATTATGGGCATAGGTACAAATATATTGGGATATGGACATCCTGAAGTTGATGAAGCTGTTTCTAAAGTAATTGCTGAAGGCAATATGTCAACATTTAATTGTCCAGAGGAGGTTTACTTATCTGAAAAATTAGTTGAACTTCATCCTTGGGCAGACATGGTTAGACTTGCAAGAACGGGGGGTGAGATTAATTCTTTGGCTGTTCGAATCGCAAGAGCTTCCACCGGCAAAGATAAAATAGCTATATGTGGCTATCATGGCTGGCATGATTGGTATTTAGCAACAAACCTAAATAATGACAAAAATTTGGATGGTCATTTATTGCCTGGTTTGCAAACTGATGGTGTGCCGAGAGGTTTAATCGGAACAACACTTCCATTCAATTACAATGATGTTGATGAATTAAAAAATATAATAGATTCGAATAAGAATGAAATTGCCGCTATCAAGATGGAGGTTTCCAGAAATGATGGTCCCAAAGACGATTTTTTACAGAAAGTTAGAGATTTAGCAACAGAAAACAATATTATCTTAATTTTTGATGAGTGCACATCTGGTTTTAGAGAGACTTTGGGAGGTTTACATAAAAAATTTGAAGTTGAACCGGACCTCGCACTTTTTGGAAAAGCTTTAGGCAATGGTTATGCAATAACGGCATGTATCGGTAAGCAAGAATATATGCAAGCAGCACAAAAAACCTTCATTAGTTCAACATTTTGGACTGAACGTATAGGCCCCTCCGCTGCACTTAAAACTTTGGAGGTCATGGAAAGAACAGCATCTTGGGAAAAAATTACAGATACAGGAAAGAAAATTTCTGAAGGCTGGAAAGCATTATCTAATAAGTATGAATTAGAACTTAAAACTTGGGGCTTGCCCGCCCTAAGTGGGTTTACTTTTAATTCTGAAAGACATGACTTTTACAAAACTTTTATTTCTCAAGAAATGATGAAGAAAGGTTTCCTTGCCTCTAACCTCATTTATGTTTCCATCGAACATACTCAAGAACTTGTCGAAAATTATTTCAATGCGCTTGACCCATTGTTTGCAGAAATAAAAGACTTTGAGAATGGAAAAGACACTGAAGGAATGCTTCAAGGGCCTATTTGCCATAGCGGCTTTAAGAGACTTAATTAATAGGTCTTTGCCAGATAAGTAAGAAGTCTAAAAAGAAATCTCATAAATTCTCGAAGCTCAATAAGTTAAATCAAGTTTTAAACTACAATGAAAATTCTTTTTTTGGGTTATGGTAAGGATAAAACAAAGTTGATAGATTTTTTAGAAAATAGAGGCCATTCAGTTAAGCATACAACTGTAAATGAAGAAAAATTTTCAGACTATGATTTGATAATTTCTTTTGGTTATCGCTATTTAATAAAAAGTACTGATCTTAAAACACTGAAAAGACCCATAATTAACTTACACATTTCCTATTTACCTTACAATAGAGGCTCCCATCCAAATTTTTGGTCACATTTCGAAAATACTCCATCTGGAGTATCAATTCATGAAATAGATGAGGGAGTAGATACTGGTCCAATAATTTTTCGGAAGAAAGTAGAATTTGATGACTCAAAAATTACTCTGGAAAAAAGTTATAACTATCTTAAATCTGAGATTGAAGAACTTTTTAAAAAAAATATTCATCTGATAGAGTCAAGAGAGTATAGAATTATTTTTTCTAAGGAAAGAGGAACGTATCATAATAAAAGCGACCTACCCGAATGGGTGAGATGGGATATGGCAATCGAAGAAATTATAAATGCTTCATAGAGATCAGTGCTTTGTGGTATTAGGACATCTTATGAGTGCAGATGGTGAGCTTGGTGAAGAGTCTAAATTGAGAGTTTTCAAGCTAGTTGAATGCGTTGAGAATAAATCAGAACAGTTAATTTTCTTTTGCGGATGGGACTATAGGAAGGATTCAGAAATTAAACTTGCCAGTGCTTTGAGAGATTTTTTCTTAGAGAATAACAATGATATCCATGAAACTATTCTTCTTGACACTTCAAGAGATACTGTCGGTGATGCTGTGTTACTTAAATATAATTTTACCGACCTAATAGGGGATAAAACTATTAATGTTATTACCAGTAACTATCATGCACTAAGAGCAAAAAAAATTTTTGAGTTCGTTTTTAGTAAAAACAATGTAATCATACAGCCTGCTATTATTGACAATAAAGAAGATTTTACTTTACATGAGAGAGAATCTACTAAAGTTTTTGAAAACACCTTCAAAGGTATTAGTCCCGGTGAAACAAATGATATATTTGAGAGGCTTGTTACTTCTCATCCTTATTACAACGGAACAGTATTTAGTAAAATAAATTAGAATTTTATTACTTATGAGACCATTTATAACAATTGACGGCATCAGAGTAGGAGAGGACTATCCTCCTTATGTAATTGCTGAAATGTCGGCTAATCATAATGGGAATCTTGAAGATGCTTTTAAGATTATTAAAAATGCTAAAGAAGCTGGAGCTGATGCAATAAAAATTCAAACTTACAGGCCCGATACTATAACTTTAGAAAGTGACTTGCCAGATTTTCAGATAAAAGAAGGTTTATGGGAGGGTAGAACGCTTTATGATCTTTACGAGTGGGCACACACTCCTTGGGATTGGCATAGTGCATTATTTGATTATGCAAAGAAATGTGGGATTACCATGTTCAGCTCGCCATTTGATTTAACTGCTGTAGACCTTTTAGAGGATCTCGGAGCACCGGCTTATAAGATTGCTTCTTTTGAAGCTATAGATACAAAATTAATTGAATATGTTGCTTCTAAAAATAAACCAATAATAATTTCTACAGGTATGGCAAATTTAGATGAAATTTCAGAAGCTATAGAAACTGCATATAATTATGGCTGTGAAGAGCTTGCAATTCTTCATTGTGTAAGCGGTTATCCCGCTCCAATAACTGACTATAATTTAAAAACTATTCCAGATATGATCGATAGGTTAGGATTGGTTACTGGAATATCAGATCACACACTTGAAAATACAACCTCAATTGCAGCAGTTTCCTTGGGAGCATCGATAATTGAAAAACATTTTACCCTCGATCGAAATGGTGGAGGACCGGATGATAGTTTTTCTCTCGAGTTTGACGACATGGTGAATTTAGCTAAAGGAGCACAATCTGCATGGTCAGCTTTAGGTCAAGTAAATTATGATAGAAAACCCAGCGAAGAAACCAATTTAAAATTTAGACGTTCTTTATATATTGTCAAAGATATATCTGAAGGTGAGATTATTACTGAAGAGCATGTAAAGAGTATAAGGCCAGGTTATGGATTGGCACCAAAATTTTTTGATCAAATCATAGGAAAAAAAATTTTGAAAGACACTTCAAAGGGAACAGCTGTTTCTTGGGATTTAATAAATTCATGAAGAATATTGTCTGGATAGATGTTGGCACTCATTTTGCGCAGGAACATTCCTCTGTTTTTGGCTCTAGCCTTGGCTTCTATGCTTTTTTATGTAAAAGATTCGTTGGAGGAAAGTTACTTGGACGTGGAAAATTTGTCAGTTTCCATGAACTTAAGAATATTATTAACTATAGAAAATTAATAAGACAAGGATCCAGTAATTTCTTCACTGTGATAATCGAGGCTAATCCTAAAATTGCTCGCAAAAAAAAATTCTATCCTCAGGCTGATATTTTTTTTAATCTAGCATTGACTGATGATCATGATTCTTCTGTATCCATAGCTAAACTTTATATCGGAAAGGGAGGAGAACTTTCTGAAGGTAATTCTTTATTTCATCAGAAGGACAACACTAAAGATGGCAATCATTTTGCAACTTTCGGTGTTTCTTCATCTGATTTCTTTGATCAAATATCATTATATTTAGATGAGAAATTTAGAGATTATGATGTGCTATTAAGATTGAACTGTGAAGGAGTTGAGGATAGTGTAATTTACTCAGCCCACAAAAGCTTTGGCAGCAAACTAAAATTAGTTTGCGGTTCTCTTAAAGATGTGAAGGAACTAAAAGGCGATGAGGCTGATAAAAAATTAAATAAATTTCTTCACGATCAAGACTTATCTTTTGTTTTATTTTCATCAGGTATCGATACTTGGCATCAAGCATATTATTCTATTTTTAAACTACTAGACTCTGAAGGAAGGGTTTAAGAAACAGAAAAAAGATTAAAAAAAATAATCTCCAGCTTCTCCCTCGTACTAAAAAATCTCTACTTAAATATGAAAAAAAACAGCATTTTAGCTTTCGATTCAATTCATATCCTAAGTCCTATAAGAAAAATTTATCTTATTATTATTAATCATTTATCAAATAAGAACTACGACTTCGAAGATACATTAATCTTATATAGATTAGATCGAGATAATGATCTCCTAAGAAATGCAAAGAATTTAAGCGGCACTCAAATAGCTCTTCATCAAAATAAAATTGACGCTTTAAGCTTTGAGTTTTACCTTTATTTGGAAAAATCAAACACATTAAAAAATATCACATTTAAATCTCTACCACTTTACAGCCTTTACACAAGGCAAGTTAAATTGAAGTTAGCTGAGGTTTTAAAATGTGCATATAGGATTAGAAACCTATCAGATAAAAATAAAGAAAAGCTTTCAGTTATAACAGATCACCAAACTTCTGCCATAATTCAAGAAGCTCTTTTTTTCCTAGGATTCAAATTGAATAATGTGTTGTGGATAAATAATAAATTCTTATCTTTATGTATTCTAAGTAACTCTTTAATAATGAGGCTTGCTTCAATAGCAAAGATGACTATATCTTCAAGCAAATTGCCAACAGTATATTTCAGAAAGAAAGAGCAGAAAAATTTACCGACAGCCTTAATATCTTTACCAAGAAGAAGGCCAGAAGATTTTTATACCACTTACATTGAGGAACTCGAGAGTAAACTTAATATTATATTTTATAGTCATGGACATTTTGATTTTCCTCCGAGTGGCTATGAGAGAGTCCCAATAAGGGTAAAACATGGATATCTGAAAGGCCTCTTTAATTTCAGTTCCTTGTTTTTAAATTTTGAGAGCTATGTTGCAGATATATTAATTATTTTTAAATATCATTTTAATTTAAGTAGAAGCATAGATGTAGTTGATTCTCTTTTTGATAACCAAGTTGATGTTTTGTTAAACAGACAACAGACCAACGTTATTGATAATTATCTTGCGATAAAAGCAAGGCAAAAGGATGTTTTCATACTTGGAGATTTATTTGAAGAGATTTTCTTTTGTGATTCTTTAGTTTGCTCCTCTGAATCTCAATTAACTGAGTCTGTAAAGTTAGCTCTTTCTTCAGGAGGATCTGTGACATTCAAAGGAACTAACTCTCTAATAAAGTATCGTTTGAAATCGCTAAATTTTAAAAAGAAAAATTATTTATTTGAGATATTTAAAATAGAAAGAGATAAAAAAGTTATATTTTATGCTTCTGATCCATCTAAGGAGGAGACTCAAAGATATTTAACAGAACTATTCCTAATAAGAGAATTCTCTTCTCTAAAAGATCATGTTTTGATTATGAAAACCCATACACAAGATAATGGAAAAATTACCAGTCATTCTTACCGCGATGCGGGACAGCCAGAGAATGTTATCTTGATAGGTGATGCCAGGCAAAAGAGAAGGATGGCTTCAAAAGATTTCCATATTTTTGGTAATTTCGATTTTAATGCTGCTATAAAATCTTCTCATGGCTTCTTAACAACCTCCTCTACTTCGATTCTTCAGGCTTTGATGCTTGGCGTCAAAACAGGAATTGTGGATATGTTTAGCAATGGATATTACGATTATCTAGTTACTAAGAATGCCAGCATTTTAATAAATGATTCTGATTCTCTAAGAAATTTTTTAGATACACGAGAAATTTTAATCTCAGCGAAGGTATTGAATTACTGTGGATTAAAAAAAGAAGAAGAAGAGTTTGATATGGGCGGGCATGTGATAAATTGTATATCTGGAAATCTATCTAAATAGTTGATAAACCATGTATTATTCAATTGAGATTTTTTTGAAATGAGCTTAAGTATACAAAAAAAAGGAACTCTCTCCCTAAAAAAAACTACATTACAGAATTTCTTTGCATTACTCCTATCTCTGACTTATGGAGCTTTTATTGTTTTATCTCTCCAACTACAATTTTCCTTGGGTAGTGGAGATATTGACTCTTACATACATTATTTTGATGAAGCAGGTAATGATGTCTCTGTTGTTGCTTTCGGTGTTGACTATGTATTCAGAATTGGTGTTTTTTGGTTGACTGACTTTTTTGATGTAACAACTATTACAGTTTTAACCTCAATGGGATTTGCCATTTCAACAATCATTTTTTATATGTACGCAACTAGCGTTAGGTCAAAAAAATATCTTATTTATATACTTCCTCTTTTTTTAATGGTGTTTTTTACACCAAATGTGCAAGTTCTATTTTCATCTGGCATCAGATCAGGAATTGCATTTGCAATTCTGATGATTGGTTTTGTATCAAAAAATGTATTTCTAAAATATCTTTTATTTTTGCTTTCAGCAATAGTACACCTATCCATGTTGCCGATTTTGTCTTTGTATTTCATGTTTCATTTTTTTAATAACAAATACATAAAGACCCCTTTTATTTTTTCTATTCTTCTCTTGATTCTAGGTTCTTTTGTAATTGCTTTTGGTAGTACAAAAGTACATTCGGTAGATATTGTCGCCGCTAGTATCGCTTATAACTTAATTATCTTTTATGTAGCATTCTTAATAATTTTCATAAATAAAAAAGCTCTTAAAGATGTATATGGTTTTATGTCTGTTGGTCTGATGTTAATTTATTTGATGGGCCTGACTATTGATGGCTCCTTCATAAGATATGTAGGGAATGCCATAATCTTGTATTTATTTTTCTTGATAAAACGTGGAGAGGGCGGAACTATTCAAACTTTTACGTTTGGCTACGCTCCTTTCTTTTTATTGACTCTGTATTACTCAATTACTAACTGGTTTTAGTCCCTCTAATGAAAAAGAACATTGTTATTGTAGTTAGCGCTATGAATTTAGGAGGGGCACAAAGAGTTGTTTCAATACTATGCGATCATTGGTCTCAAGAAGATTATCAAGTTACATTAATCTCAACCTACACAGGAGCTAAAGTAAATCACTATCAAGTAAGTAATGATGTATCTATGCTACATTTAAGCAATAGTAAGATGTTCGCTAAGAATAAATTTATAAATCTTATTTGGAAGCTTATACAATTAAGACGAAAAATCCGTCAATTAAATCCCGATGTAGTAATTTCCTTTTTGACCAGAGTCAATGTAGCTACCTCGTTATCTATCATGGGATTAAATACAAGCCTGATAATCTGTGAGAGGACGTGGACGCCTTTTGCAACTTTAAATAAGAAATTGTTTTGGTTTTATCGAATACTCTTCAAGAAAGTACGAGAGGTTATTGTTCAAACCGATAAAAGCAAAAGCTGGTTAAATCAGAATTTTCCGGAAAATAAATCAACCGTCATTCCTAACCCTGTTGTTTACCCTTTACCTCTTCATAATGAGCGATCCATAAAACCTGATTCACTGGTTAATAAAGATAAGAGAATTATATTAGCTTCAGGCAGGATGCATAAATATAAGCAGTTTGACCTATTAATAAGGGCTTTCAATGCTGTCAAGGAACGATATTCGCAATGGGAATTAGTTATATTAGGAGAGGGAGAAGAAAGGCTTGAGTTAAAAAATTTAGTTGATGACCTTGAATTGGGAAGTATGGTAAAACTACCTGGCAGTGTAGGCAATATTTCTGAGTGGTATGAAAGGGCCGATCTTTTTGTTCTGAGCTCTTCTGTAGAAGGTTTCCCAAATGTTTTGCTGGAAGCGATGACTTATGGCCTTCCGTGTGTAAGTTTTGATTGTGATACCGGGCCTAGAGACATGATCCAAGATGGAGTCAATGGTCTTTTAATAAATCCTTCAGAAAAAGTTGCTGGACTCGAGAATGCTCTACTAAAACTTATCTCTGATAAAGACTTAAGAATTAACATTTCTAAGAATGCCATATTACTGAGAGAAAAATACTCTGTTGAAAACATAATGCGAAAATGGGATAAAACTTTGGAATTTTAAAATATATGTGTGGTCTTTTAGGAAATTTTGGTTACATAGAGACGCAAGAACTTCATTATCATATAAGTGAGGTAGAACCTCTGTTAAAGCGCCGAGGTCCAGATCAAACTGATAGCATTGATATTGAAAACTTCTATGGTGTTCATTCAAGATTAATAGTTCAGGGAGATGCCAGCGATGGAACCCAACCTATGGTCTATAAAGACATAGTTCTTTTATTTAATGGTAATTTATACAACAAAGATGAGTTAAAAAGTGAACTGGAAATAAAGGGATATGAGTTTAAGGGAATTTCTGATACTGAAGTAGTAGCCAAATCTATTTTCCATTGGGGTAACAAAGCCTTTGAGAGATTTAATGGTTTCTTTTCTATCGTCTACTTCAATTCCAAGAATAAGACTCTAACCTTGGCGAGGGACAGGGTTGGGCAAAAACCACTTTATTATTCTTCCAATTATAAATCAGTTTTTTTTGGCTCTACTGAAAACCTTGTCCCTAGAAAGGTTTGTGGAGATATTCGTAAGGAATCTTATATAGATTTCATAACATATGGCTTTGTACCATCACCGAATACTATGTTTGAGAATTTATATTCTGTTGACCCGGGATGCTATAAGAGTTTTTCATTACATGATGGAAAAGTTTTAGCCCATGAATCTTATTCTTACTGGCAGCCAAATATTACCAATGAAATATTGGATTTAGAGACTGCTACAGGGCTAATTACAGATTCCTTAGAGCGCTCTATGAAGGATGGTTTGTTTGCCAGCATTGATGTTGCATGTTTGTTCAGCGGAGGAGTTGATTCAAGTTTAATTTTTTCTAATGCTAGAAATAAACAAAATGGTTTATGTGGCTTCACAGCTGACTTTGGAGAGTATGATGATTCTGAGCAGAGAGCTTCTTCTCTGGCCAAAGCTCTTGGACATGAAAATCATATTGTCAAAACCATTGATTCTTTAGATGTTGATGACTCTTTGAAATTGAATTCAAAGATATGTGAAAGCCCTTTCGATGATACTTCTATTATTCCAAGTAATATTGTTTTTTCTTCCATAAAGGATTCCGGCTATTCTGTAGCACTCACCGGTGATGGTGCAGATGAGTTATTTTGTGGATATTCATCTTTTGGTAATTTGAATAAACTTGAAAAGCTTCTGCATAAGCGATTTGATTTTCTTATACGGTTTCCAGGAAAGATCATCAATGGACTTCTCTCTAGATATAAGTACTTTGATTTAGAGCGCTTATTTATGAATGAAGAGGATCTCTTAGTTGATTTATCCTGTAATGGTTTCAAGAAAAGAGAGTGGAAAGGCATTATTGGAACAGATTATGATCCTTTACATCATGTAACTACTATTTTAAAAGATTTATCAGATCTTAGGCCTCTGGATAAGTGGAGAATTCTCAATTTGAAATTTAAGTTACCCTACCAAATGCTCTATAAAGTTGATAGAGCATCTATGTTTAATTCTGTTGAAGCAAGACCTTTATTTTTGAATAACGACATTATCGATGCTGCATTACGTATCTCTTCTTCAGTGATGATGGAAGATGGGCAAAAGACTATCTTAAAAAAATTATATCAAAATCAGATACCTCACTCTGGCTGGAACCTGCCTAAAACTGGATTTGGATGGAAAACAAACTCATACAAAAATATTTTTAATAATGAGTCTAATGCTTTTTTAAAAGAACAAACTAAAATTGATGGACATGCTTTGCTAAAAAGAAGGAAAATGCATCATAAAAGAGCATATTATGGCCTTTTTTCTTTGGTTTCTTGGCTTGAGTCAAAAAGTTTGAATTGAATTTGCAACTTGAGGGCAATACAGCTTCATTGCGAAAATTATTTGAGAATCCATAAAACTCTTATACTCATGAAATTACTAAGACTAGCCACAACATTAAATTCTACAAGCGCACCATATAATCAGTTTTCTCTAGGATTGAAAAACGAAGTAAATCAAACTTTTTGTTCTCTATTTAAAAATGACATACCCGTGCATTCGGATATTGATATGTTTCATGGTAAAGGTTCTATCTTAAAGATGCTAAGTATCCTTAAAAAGATATTAAATAAAAATGATTTTGATGTGATTCATGTCCACAGTGGACTTACTGGAATAATTTTTTTAATTGCACTATTTCCTTTTAAATTAAAGCTTCTTAAGAAAACTGTTTTTACTCTTCATAATAGTTGGGAAGTTTTAAAAAGTAGAAATCAATTCCTTGATTTCATCATCATGTGCTTGTCAAAAAAAGTTTGTACATGCGGCGAATCAAGTAGAAAAAGCATACCTCCCTTTGTTTCTAAATTTATACATAAAAAAACCATAGCCGTTGTAAATGGTTTTGATCACAAAAGAATAGATGATGTTGATATAAGCAGATCTGGTGATATTCACTACACAAGTAATGGTGAGTTAAAGATTGTCTGTGTTGGTGCACTCAATAAAACAAAAAATCAAATTGCATTATTAGAAGTATTAAAAGATTCAAAACTTAGTGCTGAAATTATCTTTTTAGGTGATGGAAATAAAAGACAAAGTCTATTGAAGGCTTCCAAGGAAGTTCCAGATAATATCAAAATAAACTTTAAAGGTAGGGTTTCAAGAGATTTAGCTATTGAACACATGCTCGAAGCTGATGTTTCTGTATCGTTATCTAAAGGAGAAGGTTTACCGATTGCTATTCTAGAATCCATGTATGCCGGTTGTTTTATGGTTCTGTCAAAAATACCTCCTCATACAGAGATTTCTCCTCCCCAAGAAAGATGTATGTTTGTGGATTCTGAGGATGAAGATCAAATTATAGAAGCTTTAAATCATATAAACATGCATCTTGATGAAATAAAAAGAGGTCGGTCATTATCTAGAGACTATTCCATAAAAAACTTTAGCGTCAACAATATGTTGGGCGCTTACAGGAAGATTTATAAATCTTTGTAGGTAGTCTGCTCTTTTGTATTACTAGAGATGAATTTAGTAGAGATAACAGGACAACCTTGCAGTGGCAAAACTACATTGCTGAACTCTTACGTCTTTGACGGAATTAAACCTCAAATTTATAAGCAAGGGTTAGTTTTAAAGCTAATGAATTTTATTAGAGGAGCAATTTATCTTCGTTACAAGGCTCGTTTATTATTGAGTTGGTCCTTAAAAGAAAAAGGTTCATTTGCATTCAGAATGAATATTTTTGGGAATGCAGTCTCGAAATTCGGGATTTTCGTAGATCTAAAAAGAAATTATTCCGAATCCAATCATACTATGATTGTAGATGAGGGTATTTCTCACCTTCCATTTCTTTTTCAAAATACCAAAACTTCGAATGTTTTAAGTTTGTACATGTCTGAGTTAAAGGAAGTTGAAGTAATTTTTTTACCTAACCCAGGCACTTCTACCATCAAAGAAAGGTTAAAGTTCAGAGGTCATAAACGCCTTAAGTATTTAAGATTAGATTCTTTTATCAGCAGAAATAGCGATATAGAATGCCAACTCATAGATCAATATACTCATTCGAGTAAAAATCTTAGTATATTTAGAGATGGTTGAAATATTAAAAGATCTTTTTACAAATTTACATTCTGAAGTAATTCCTTTTTGTCATTGGAAAGGATACGGTGAATTAGAAAAAAATTTAAAGGGAGAGGGAGATTTAGATCTTTTTATACCCTTAGAATATAAAGACAAGTTTGAAATGATTGCCGAGCAAAGTAGCTTTAGAAAGCTGAAGTCTTTTCAGGCAAGCCATCAATTTATCGAGCATTATTATGGTTTTGACTCAAAAACAAAAAAATTTGCTCATCTACATGTTTATTACAAGATTGTAACCGGCGAACATATTTCAAAAAATTATATTTTTCCTTTGGAAAAATACATTTTTGAAAGCACTACACAGGAAGGACTCTTACCTTCTCTTACTTTTAACGCGAAACAGAATATTTTCTTAATAAGATATTTTATTAAAATTGGTTCTCTGCTCGGGATTTTACAATATCTCAGGGAGCGAAAGAAATATTTAAAAGAATGGAACATAATCCAAGGGAATAACACCCCTGAATGCATTCCTGACTTAAATATAACCCAAGAAATGTCGCATGAAATGAAGAAAATATTCGAGTCTAGCTCTTTGTTTCGAAAAGTCTTTTATTCCCTCTATCTCAAGAGAGTTTTGCAGGGATTTAGAAGAAGAAGCTTCATACGACATTTCTTTTACCAATATGAGAGCTTAAATATAAGATTTCTTAATAAATTTTTTATGAAAAGAAAAAAATTATTTGATCCAGGATCTGTAATTGCAATTTGTGGTTTGGATGGATCCGGTAAATCCACACTAGTAAAAGAACTTGAGCTTACATTCTCAAAAGACTTCTCGGTTAAAGTTTTACATTTAGGAAGACCTTCTTCTAATCTATTAACTTTTATGCCTAATTTATTAATAAAGAGCTTTAATGTTGTCAGGAGATTAAGAGTTAATGAAATAAAAGCAAACAAAACTGATAAGAGCAGTCTATCAATTCTCCTTGCCCTGAGAGCGTTCTGTTTAGCATATGACCGAAAAATAGAATCTTTGAAAGCCCACAATTTAAGCAGAAAAGGTTATCTGGTGATTTGCGATCGTTATCCTGGATTAACTGTAGGTAAAATGGATTCTCCAAGAATTCCTTTCGACAAAACAAGAAATCGTTTATATCAATTCCTTTATAAGAAAGAAAATCTCTTTTACACCACTATGCAGTCAGCTGATCAATTATTCCATTTGTCTGTTCCTCTCGAAGTTGCATTAGAGAGGAATGCGAAGCGAACTAAGTTTGGTAAAGAGACAGAGGCAGAGTTAAGAATCAGATTTTCTGAAAATGAAGGAGCTCAATTTTTAGGAGAAAGATACTTTTCAATAGACTCTACAACACCATTCGAAGAAGTTAAATCAGAGGTCATTTCAAAACTTTGGAGTACTGAAACTAAATCCACTATAGCAAGTGAGTAATGTGAATACTTTTAAAAAAATTTTTATGTTTGTGAATGTTGATTGGTTTTTTTATTCACACAGATTGCCTATAGCGAAAGAGGCAAGTTCAAATAAGGTAAATATGAGCGTATATGCTGACCTATCAAATAAGAGCTTTGATAGAGATAAAAAAGATTTTGAAGTGTTCCAAAGTCCAATAACACGAACCTCAAAAGGAATGTTTAAAACTCTATATGAGTTATTCAAGACCCTGCTGTTAATAACTAGAGAAAAGCCTGATCTTGTCCATGCTGTAACAATAAAACCAATAATTATTTTGGGATTAGTTTCTAGGTTAACCAATACTCCCTTTATAGGAGCCATATCCGGTATGGGCCCAATTATCAATTACACGGGCCTCTATCAAAGGTTTCGATTTAAAATAGTTTTAATTATCTATAGAATTATTTTTAGACCTCGATCTTCACTGATCATTTGCCAAAATGAGCATGATAAAAACACTATTCTAAAAAATAAGGTATGCAATGAGGAATCAATTTCCGTTATTTCAGGTTCAGGAGTAGATTTAAATAAATTCAGACCATCTTCAGAAAGGAATAAAGATACTGTTCTAATGGCTTGTAGAATACTTGGAGACAAAGGTGTTAAGGAATATTGTGAGGCAGCTAATTTGTACCTTAAAAAATATAATAATCAAATAAAATTTTTGTTAGCTGGACCAATTGATGAATATAGTCCCACTTCTATTTCTGAAGAGGCGATTTTAACTTTATGTGAAAAAAATGGGGTTAATTATCTCGGTAATCGATCAGATCTGAGTCAATTACTTTCGAGATCTGCAATTTTCGTTTTACCATCTTATTATCAAGAAGGGATTCCTAAAGTTTTAATAGAAGCTGCTGCATGTGGACTACCCATAATCACTACAGACCATCCTGGGTGTAGAGACGCAGTTATAGAAGGTAAAACTGGCTTACTGGTAAAAGCACAAAATAAAGAAGTTATAGTAACTGCATTAAATAAATTACTAGATAATAATGAATACTCTGAAGAAATGGGTCGAGAAGCTCGTCAATTTGCGAAAGAAAAGTTTGACGAAAAAAAGGTTATAAGACTTCATTATTCTTTGTATCATGATCTTATGAATTAACTTTTCTTTCACAGTATCAATAGCCTCTATCAGTACAACAATATTATGCAATCTATCGTAACGGGATCATCTGGTTTTATTGGTTCCAGACTTTCTTATTTGTTAGAAAAAGAGGGATATGATGTAGTAGGTGTGTCTCGAGGTGTGCAATCAAGAGCAAATGATATTAAGTGCGATCTTGAAAAAGATTGTTTGAAAGAGGATGTTTTCAGGAAAGTTAACTCAGTCTTTCACCTAGCTGGGCATGCTCATGATTTATCTAATCCTAAAAAATCTCTTGAGAAATATATCGCTCTCAATGTAGATGCAACAATAAAGTTAGCACTTCAATCTGCCAAAGCAGGTGTAAAAAATTTCATATTCATCAGCAGTGTCAAGGCTGGATCATTAAACTCTACGTCTGAGCCTATTTCAGGCGAATACAGAAATATTTATGGAGGAACCAAACTAAAAGCAGAATCAGAACTTCGCAAGATTTCTAAAAAATTTGATATGAAGATATGTATAGTCAGGCCTGCACTAGTTTATGGAAATGAAATTAGAGGGAACCTATTGCTCATAAAAACGGCAATTGAGAGAGGGTGGTGTCCTCCACTGCCTAAAATTTATAATAAAAGGTCAATGATACATGTTGATGATCTTGTTAAGGCTATAATGCTTATTGAAAGAATGGGAGAAAATGGACAAATCTATAATGTTACTGACGGTTATGATTACTCTACAACAGAAATTTACGAAACCTTCTTTGATCTAGCTAATAAAATACCTCCAAGGATTAGACTGCCTTTATTTATATTAAAAATGCTGAGATTCACTCCAGGCCCTTTAGGGCACAAGATTGGTAAATTATTGGAAGATGACAAATTCTTTTCTAATAAAATAGAATCTTTAGGTTTTAAAGCTCAATTGAAATTAAGAGATTTAAATGAAACGCTCTTTTGATTTATTAATATCTTTTGTCCTATTAATTATTCTTTTAATACCTATTGTTGTTATAGGTTCTGCAATATTTTTCACTTCTAAAGGCCCTGTTATCCATTGGTCTAAAAGAATTGGAAAGGATAATATTATCTTTATGATGCCTAAATTTAGAACCATGACAACAAATGCTCCAGATGTAGCAACCCACCTTTTGCAAGATCCATCTAATTATTACATTCCTGTTGGAAAGTTTCTCAGGAATTATAGTCTCGATGAATTGCCTCAGCTTTACTCTATCTTGATTGGAGATATGTCTCTGATTGGTCCAAGGCCTGCTTTACATAATCAAGATGATCTAGTTGCACTGCGAACGGAAGTAGGCGTGCATTGTCTTGTTCCAGGAATTACTGGACTTGCACAAATCAATGGTAGAGACGATCTTTCAATACAGAAAAAGGTAGAATTTGATCTAAATTATCTTAAAAAGAAATCCTTGAGATTTGATGTTTATATCTTATGGCATACTGCATTAAGGGTACTAAGGAGAACTAATATCTCGCATTGATATTAACTACTGAGAAGATGAGCTTAAAAAAAACATTGATATCTACCTCTCGGTTCAATAAAAAATTATTAGTCCTATTATCAGATTTTATTTGCTTGGTACTTTCAAGTTTGCTTGCACTGATTATTAGTGATGTAAGTATTGGATCAATTCATACAGAACAATTTATAAGACTTATATGGCTACCAATATTCAGTGTAGTTACCTTTTGGTTTATGGGTGTTTACGATTCAGTAGTCAGATACCTAGACTTTAGCGTAGCGATCATAATTGCGAAAGCAATAGCCGTTGTATTTACTCTAAACTTGTTTATGAGTTTTTTTTATGGTTTTTTACTTTCTTCGTTAAATAAATCAAATACCGAACCAATAATATCTTTAATTGGTTGGTTAGTTGGTTTACTAACCTTTAGCTTTTTAATGATTTCCTCAAGACTTGGTGCTGGACTTTACCTCTCTCAACAAGAATCAGATAAAAGAGTTGCCATATACGGTGCTGGATCCGCAGGTATTCAGCTTGCAAGTGCTTTAAGGGTTAGCCAAGAAATGGAACCAATTGTTTTTGTAGACAACAATAAATCACTTCACGGAACTTACTTAGGTGGAATTAAAGTTCTTCATCCTGATAAATTAAAGAGACTTGCTTTAAGAGGGAAGATAGATGAAGTACTAATTGCAATGCCATCTGCATCAAAATCAACCTTGAGATCGCTATTGAAGCAAATCGAAGATTATTCGTTGCGAGTAAGAATTCTTCCAGGTTTGGCAGACTTGGCACAAGGAAAAATTTCTGTCTCTGAGTTAAAAGAAGTTGATATTACCGATCTACTAGGTAGATATGAAGTAGAGGCAAAACATAACCTAATTAATGAAAATATTAAGGATAAGGTGGTTTTGATTACCGGTGCTGGAGGCTCTATTGGTTCTGAAATCTCTAGGCAATCAGTAAAAAATGGTGCTTCCAAGATCCTTCTTCTAGATTCAAGTGAATATGCTCTATACTCAATTAAAAACGAAATTAAAACTTACTCCGAAGAGTTTGAAGTCTACTCAATACTCGCAAGTGTAAATAATAAAAAAAGAATAATTGAGGTCTGTAAGGCATTTGGTGTTGATACAATTTACCATGCTGCGGCCTATAAGCATGTTCCCCTAGTTGAAGAAAACCCTTTTGAGGCTGTTCAAAATAATATATTGGGCACGAAGTCTTGTGCTCTAGCGGCAATAGAGTCCGAGGTTGATACCTTTGTTTTAGTTTCGACAGATAAGGCTGTAAGACCGACTAATGTAATGGGCGCAACAAAAAGATTTGCAGAACTTATACTGCAATCCCTTGCAGTCGATTGTAAAACGCGAATGACTATGGTTCGTTTCGGAAATGTGATTGGCTCTTCTGGTTCAGCAATACCCCTTTTTCAACAACAAATAAAGAATGGGGGTCCTGTGACAGTTACTCATAGGGAAGTAACACGTTATTTCATGTCTATACCTGAGGCAGCCCAATTGGTTATTCAGGCTGGTGCTATGGGGCAGGGAGGAGATGTTTTTGTCTTAGATATGGGTGAACCAGTCAAGATCTATGAATTAGCTAAGAGATTAATAAACCTTAGTGGAATTGAAGTTAAGGATGATGAAAAACCTGATGGCGATATTGAGATAATTTTTACTGGATTAAGACCTGGAGAGAAACTTTACGAGGAATTGCTCATAGGAGATAACGTAAGCTCAACAGAACATCCTCAAATAATGAGAGCACAGGAAGACTCATTATCATCAGAAGAAATAGACCAATATCTTAGCGAACTAGATGAAGCAGAGAAAACAGGGGATGTTTCCGCACTAAGAGAAATATTAAAGCAAGCTGTCTCTGGCTTCACACCAGAAAAAGAAATAGCTGATATCGTATATAAACAACAAAAATAGAAACTTGTTCACCATTATTGATACAATCCAAGATCTTGCATTTCTTAATAAAGAACTTCTAGAAAAATCATATTTAGGTTTGGATACGGAATTCAGAAGAACAACTAAAGATAATATGCGACTAGCACTCTTACAGATAAATGATGGAGAAGAAATTTATCTTATAGATACTATCGCAATAAAAGATCCCTCAGATCATGCCAGTTTTCTGTTTTCAAATTCTGTGGTAAAAATATTTCATTCATGCAAAGAAGATTTGGAAGCTATATTTTCATGGACAAAGAAAGAAATGCAGAATATTTTCGATACTCAACTAGCTAACTCTTTTCTTGAGGATGAATATTCCATCAGCTACCAGGGCTTGGTTAAAAAAAAATTAGATATTGATTTGGAAAAAAAAGAGACCAGGTCTAATTGGCTAAGAAGACCTCTATCGGATGATCAATTGAAATATGCGGCTCTGGATGTGGAGTATTTAATTCACTTATACGAAGGACAAAAAGATGAATTGATTGCATCAGGTAAAATTGACTGGCTTGAAGAAGATATAGAAAGACTGATTAGATTGATTTTTAACCATGATGATTCAGTTCAAGAACCCATTCGTACCATCCCAAAATCGCAAGAAAATAAACTATTGCATGAATTAAATGAATTGGTAGAAAAAGTGGCAAATAGAGAAAAAATTAACTCAACTTTATTCTTTTCAAAAAAAGCACAAAAAGAATTCCTTAGATTGGTCCTTTTGAATGGCGTAAAGCAATCTCTAAAAGGGATTACAAGATGGAGAGAAGGATTGATTAAGAGTGATTTGATAAATCTACTGAAATAAGATGGATTGGACTTTATATATAGTAAGTTCTTTCGTTTTGAGCCATATAATGGCGGGCATAATACAAAAATATTATTACTTGGTGATGACTTTTTTGCTTGTGATTCTATTTACACCTGCTCAGATTGATTTAAATGGATCTAATTTTGCTCCCTCGATCTTTACTTTTCTTTTTAATTTTATTTTAGAAAGAGATTATTCTTTAAGAGTATTAAGGCCATTACTCATAACTTTGCCGGTATCTTTGACTTTATTCTTTCTAATTTATTATGCTAAAAAAAGACTCTATCAACAGTAAGATTTTTAAGGTTAATTATTCCGACAGCATTTCTTCCGGGCAGTATTCCAGCTGACTCTCCTGGATTGAATAGCAATGTTTCATTGATATACTCTTCTCGATATCTATGTGTATGTCCATGCAGAACAATATCTAAATATTGATGTTGGACCAGATAGTCCTCAATTAGGTCAGGTTCATGGAAAATAGCTATTGTTCTATTTTCAATATTTATTTCGTAAGGGGGGTTTCTTATCTCAAACCCATATTTCTCAGCAGTCTCTTCAAGACCCTCCTCATTCCTATCATTATTTCCTAAAACACCATATAAATCACAATTCAAAGCAGAAAATATCTCTAAAGATTTAGAGTTTGTTATGTCGCCTGTATGAATTACAGAGCTAACACCTGCTTTATTGAATAAAGAAATTACCTGCCGTATGTTTTTGATGTTGTTATGTGTGTCACTAACAATACCAATTAGCATTAAATTTTATACTTTTTCTAAAATATGAATCCCACAAGCACTCCCGAGTCCAATAACATGGGTAAGTCCTATTCTTGCGTTCTCAACTTGTCTTTCACCAGCCTCGCCTCTTAAATGAGTGCAAACTTCGTAGATATTTGCAATTCCTGTAGCTCCCAAAGGATGGCCTTTAGAAAGTAAACCACCTGATACATTTACAGGTACTCGGCCACCGAGCTCTACTTCGCCTTCATCAATAAGTCTTCCTGCTTCTCCGTCTGCACACAAACCTAGGTTTTCATAATGAAGCATTTCGGCCGTAGCAAAACAGTCATGTAATTCGACTAGATCAATATCAGTTGAGTCAAGACCGGCCATTTCATAAGCTTCAGAAGCAGCTTTTCTTGTGCAAGAGTTAACATCAGGCATAACTAAATCTCTTTCTTGATAAGGATCACTTGTCAATACTGATGCTTTAATTCTCACTGCTCTTTGCATGCCAAGCTCTTTAGCTTTCTTCTCTGAAACCAAGACTGCAGCCGCAGCTCCGTCAACATTCACTGAACACATTAATTTTGTATTTGGATAAGAAATCATCTCAGCATTCATAACTTCATCTAAAGGGGTTTCAATCTGATATCTTGCTTTGGGGTTCATTGTTGAATGATGGTGATTTTTAACAGAGATTTTTGCAAATTGTTCGAATGTGGTTCCATACTGTCTAGCGTGTTCCATTCCAGCTTCAGCAAATACTGCCGGCATAGTTCCAGAACCTAATAGACCCTCTTTAGGTATTCCTGTTCCGCTTCCGGCTCCACCTAGAAGACCAGTTCCCATTTGCTCCACACCCACAGCTAAAACCACATCATATAAACCAGCTTTTATTGAAGTCCAGGCTTCTCTAAAGGCTGTAGCGCCAGTAGCACATGCATTAGAACAATTAACAACAGGTATTCCTGTTTGACCAATCTCTTGAAGAATTCTTTGCCCTACCATAGCATTGGCTTGTCCTAAATTCCCGCAATAGAAAGCTTCCATATTACCTATATTTAGTCCTGCATCATCAAGTGCCAGCAATGCAGCTTCAGCACCTAGATCTGGTACACTTCTGTCCGGAAACCTTCCAAACTTAATCATATCAACACCTAAAACGTATACATCACTCATAATTTTCTCCCTTATGTAATTGGTTTAAAAAAATAGCTTATATAACTATTTCCATCTTTATCTTTTCGGCCTAAAGCATCGTCAAATATTACTTCTACTGGCATATCAAAATTAATCTTATCTGGATCTGGTTCACAATCTATTAAATTACCTTTTACTGTTCCTCCACCATCGAGGTCAACTATCGCAGATATATAGGGAACTTCTATTCCTGGAAAAGATCTGAAAACAATAGAATAAGAATAAAGTTTTCCAGTGTTTTTAAGCTTAATAGACTTCATAGAATCTCTTGCAAAACAATTGGAGCAAACTTTTCTTTCTCCTAAAAAGATTGAACCACACTCGCTACACTTATGACCTTCAAGATAAGGCTCTTCTCCTTGCGGTAGCTTTAGATATTCGACAACAGGTAAACTCATTATTCCCCCTATAATTAATTCTAGTTTTATATATATTTAAGTGAATTACAATAGTTGTCTATGAGTTTTTGGAAAGCAGGAATAGGTGGGATGATAGGTTTTTCGATAGGCGGTCCTATCGGAGGAATACTTGGTGCAATAATAGGATCGAAACTTTCAGGTAGAGATCAAGCCAAACCATCAATGAAGCAGAGAAATCAAGCTGTTTTTTTTACAGCTCTTTTCGCATGTTTCGCTAAAATTGCAAAAGCTGACGGAAAAGTAACTCGAGAAGAAGTAGATAAAGTTGATCACTTTATAAAGGAGAGATTCAAATTTCCATCTGATCAGAGAGTATTTGCTATCGAAATATTTAATCATGCTAAAGATGATCATAATTCCTTTCGAGATTATGCTAGCCAACTTGCTTCACTTTTGTCATCTGATAAATCAGCCTTGATAATGTTTTATGAGCTTCTATTTGAACTTTCAATGGCAGATGGCCATCTGGACGATTCAGAAGAAAATCTATTACTCGAAGCAATAGAGATTTTTCAAATCGATAAAGAATTTTTCAAAATTAATAAAAAGAAGTACGGAGGGAATATATCTGATGCCTATATTATTCTTGGAGTAACAGAAGATATGGCATTTAAAGATATAAAAGTTGCTTACCAAAGAAAAAGAAAAGAATTTCATCCTGATACTCTATTATCAAAGGGTTTGCCTGAAGAATTATTAGAGAAAGCCAAAGAAAAATTTATTGAAATCCAATCGGCCTTTGAAGAAATAGAAAAGCAAAAAAATAAATAAAGCTTTCCAATTTTATTTCCCTTATTATCTGTCAGCATGTCAGTAATGATTTCAGGTACAGGTCTATTCACTCCCAAAGAGTTCATAACCAATGAAGAACTAGTCCAAAGTTTTAATCAGTTCGTTATAAATTTTAATGAAGAAAATAAGGATCAAATAGATTCTGGTGCTATGGACGCTTTAGTACCATCAAGTAGTGAGTTTATAAAAAAAGCTTCTGGTATTGAGCAAAGATATGTCCAAGATAAAGAAGGAATACTAGATATAACTAGAATGAGACCTAGATTAAAAGAAAGATCTAATTCCGAGGTTTCAATTCTCGCTGAGATGGCAATAAAAGCTGCTGAGGAAGCCATAGAGCAATCAGGAATAAACTCTTCCGATATCGATGCGGTCATATGTGGTTGTTCAAATCTTCAAAGAGCATACCCGGCTGTAGCCATAGAAGTTCAAAAAGAACTTGGAATTTCAGGCTACGCATATGACATGAATGTTGCGTGTTCGTCGGCTACATTTTCCATACAAAATGCCTACAATGATATTCAATCAGGTCTTGCCCATAAGGTTCTAGTAGTTAATCCCGAAATTTGTTCAGGTCATTTAAATTTCAAAGACAGAGATGCACATTTCATATTCGGAGATGCAGCCACTGCCGTTATCCTCGAAAAAGACTGCAACTCCCAGTCTGCTTTTACAGTTCTTGGAACAAGCCTAAAGACACAGTTCTCAAATAATATACGGAATAACTTTGGATTTTTGAATTTGCCTGAAAATTCTGATCCAAAGTCACCTGATAAATTGTTCATTCAGAAAGGCAGGAGCGTCTTCAAAGAAGTGGTTCCGATGGTTCAGGCTCACATAGCTTCTCATTTAGACAAACTAAATATTGATATTCAAGAAGTAAAACGGTTGTGGCTTCATCAAGCAAACTTAAGTATGAATCAGCTAATTGCTAAGAAACTTTTTGGGAGAGCTCCTGAAGAGCAGGAAATGCCAATTATTTTGAATGATTATGCTAATACTAGTTCAGCTGGCTCTATAATAGCTTTTCACCAAACAAAAGATGACTTTGTATCCGATGAAATTGGAGTTATAAGTTCTTTTGGAGCTGGATACTCAGTTGGTAGTGTAATTTTACAAAAGATTTAATATGAAATTTTTATCAAGAATTCATAATATATTAAAGGGCTTTGAAGCCTTGGAATTTTTACCTTTATTCCTGATAAGGCTCTATCTTTCTTATGTGCTTTGGTTTGCTGGAATGAATAAAATAGATTCTTTTGATAAGTTTTCAGGTTATTTAGGCACTCTTGGAGTCCCCCTCCCAGATATATTTACTTGGTTAGTTATTTTTACTGAAGCTGGAGGTGCAGCATTAATTCTAATAGGTCTATTTGTTAGGTGGTCTTCAATTCCACTTTTAGTTGTTATGTTCTTTGCTGGATATCTTGTGCATTGGCAAAATGGATGGCCTCATGAAGCAAATGGTATTGAATTCGCTGCTATTTATTCATTGATGCTTCTTACTTTATTATGCTTTGGCGGAGGAAAATATTTGAGCCTTGACCATTGGGTATCAAGTAATAAATAAATGGAACTATATCAGGCCTCAGGTAACCTTATGGAACCAATAAGTAAGGCACATAAGTGGATCCAAGAAGCTCAGCAAAATGGGGTTGCATTGCCACACGCCATGAATATATCCTCAATAAATTTTGATGGCAAACCGTCTTCAAGAATGGTTTTATTGAAGAGAATAGGCCAAGATGGATTTGTCTTCTTCACTGATTATGATGGCAATAAGGGAAAACAGATTATCGAATCACCATATGTTGCTTTAAATTTCTGGTGGGCAAAAACAAATAAACAGATCAGAATAGAAGGTAAATGTTCCAAAGCAAGTGAAGAGGAAAATAATGAATATTTTTCTTCAAGACCAAGAGGTTCACAGATTTCCGCCTCTGTTTCCCTCCAAAGTGAAGAAATAGACTCATATGAATCATTAGTTGAGCGGTCTCAGGAATTTGAATCGAATCATAACGGTAAAGATATAACGAGACCACAAAGATGGGGAGGTTTCATTGTAGAACCAGAGTCTATAGAATTTTGGGTAGATCAAAAAAATAGGTTACATACAAGAGAACTTTATTCAAAACAAGGTAGTGAATGGAAAAAGGTACTTTTGTCGCCTTAAATCGTAATATCCATTACAATGTTCATTTTAATTACAAGTGACCTTTAGTATAGGCCACCACTGATTATGCCTTCTATAAAACTTCCAGACAATTCCGTAAGAAATTTCAATAATCCCTTAAGTATTGATGATATTGCCAAAGACATTGGATCAGGCCTTGCAAAAGCTGCAGTAGCAGGAAAAATTGATGGTCAATTAGTTGATGGGTCAGAAATTATTACTGACGATTGCAGCGTAGAAATCGTAACAATAAAAGATGATGAAGGCCTTGAAATAGTCAGACACTCATGCGCTCATCTTTTAGCTCATGCCCTTAAGCAGCTCTATCCAAAGGCCCAAATGGCAATAGGCCCAGTAATTAAAGACGGATTTTATTACGATATCAAACTTGATAAAAATCTATCAGATGAAGACCTAGAAGCTATAGAGAAGAGAATGAAAAAGCTTGCTAAGACTAAATATGATGTTAAAAGAGAAGTAGTATCACAAAAAAAAGCCATCAAGACTTTCAAAGATAGAAATGAACCTTATAAAGTAAACCTAGCAGAAGAAATACCTGATGATGAAGTAATAGCGTTATATCATCATGAAGAATATATAGATATGTGCAGAGGGCCACATGTTACCAACATGAGACATCTTCAGGCTTTTAAGCTCACGAAAGTATCAGGTGCTTATTGGAGGGGAGACTCAAAGAATGAAATGCTTCAAAGAATTTACGGAACAGCTTGGCCCAATTCAAAAGATTTGGAGAATTATATTCTCCAGCAGGAAGAAGCGGAAAAGAGAGATCACAGGAAATTAGGAAGACAACTAGATTTATTTCATTTTCAAGAAGAAGCACCCGGTATGGTGTTTTGGCATCCTAAGGGATGGTCTATTTATTCGGCTTTAAAAGACTTTATAAAAATTAAACAAGACGAATACGACTATCAAGAAATCAATACTCCTCAAATTGTTGATAGAAAGCTGTGGGAGGCTTCCGGACACTGGGATAAATATAGAGAAAACATGTTTATTACAGAAATCGATGAAGATCATGCAAACGAAAAGAGAACAAATGCCCTAAAGCCAATGAATTGTCCTTGTCATGTTCAAATATTTAATCAAGGCCTAAGATCTTATAAAGATTTACCTATAAGATTTTCTGAATTTGGTTCATGTCACAGATATGAATCTTCTGGAACTCTACATGGCCTGATGAGAGTCCGAGGATTTACTCAAGATGATGGACATATTTTTTGTACAGAGGACCAAATTCAGGAAGAGACGAAAAATTTTATAGAATTACTGTCTGATATATATTCTCAATTAGGATTTGATGCATTTGAAATAAAACTTTCAACTAGGCCCGAGATTAGAGCTGGTTCCGAAGAAGTTTGGGATAAAGCAGAGCTCGCATTAGAGAACGCAATAAAAAACCTCAATTTACCTTATGAAGTAGTGGAAGGAGATGGAGCTTTCTATGGTCCCAAATTAGACTTTGTTCTGATCGATGCTTTGGGTAGAGAATGGCAATGTGGCACTTTTCAAGCAGACTTTATTTTACCTGAGAGACTAGATGCTAAGTTTGTGGGTTCCGATAGTGAAAGACATAATCCTGTGATGATTCATAGGGCTGTTCTCGGTTCATTTGAAAGATTTTTAGGGGTTCTAATCGAACATTATGGTGGTGCACTGCCAACTTGGTTATCACCAATCCAAGTAGAAATTCTCAATATTACTGACAAACAAGCTGAATATTGCTCAAAAATAGGTAATTTATTGAAAAAAAGTGGATTTAGGGCCCATTCGGACTTGAGGAATGAGAAGATCACTTATAAAATTCGCGACCACTCTATGCAGAAGACACCTTTTCTTTTGATAGCGGGTAACAGGGAGATGGAAAATAATACGATTTCTGTTCGAGCTAGAGGAGGGGAAGATCTTGGAGAAATGTCGATTGATAACTTCATCCAAAAACTTCAAAATGTAGTGGATGAGAAAATATAGTTAACAGGAGAATCACATAGCTCAAAGAAAATCTTTTAAGAAGTCTGAAAAACGCTTACCTATAAATGGAGAAATAAAGGCAGATAAAGTTAGACTCATTAGTGAAACGGGAGAACAATTAGGAATTTTAAGTTTATCTGATGCTCTAAAGAAAGCTGAAGAAGCAGATCTTGATTTAGTTCAAATGGCTAAGGAAGGGGATCCTTTGGTTTGTAGGCTTCTAAATCATGGCAAACATATTTTTGATGCAAAAAAACAAAAGGCTGCATCAAAAAAGAAACAAAAAAGACAACAAATAAAAGAAATAAAATTTAGACCTGTAACTGAAAAAAATGACTACGAAATAAAAGTAAATAAAATTAAAAGTTTCATAGAAAATGGAGATAAAGCAAAGATTACATTAAGATTTAGAGGCAGAGAAATGGCTCATCAACAGATAGGCATGGAGCTCTTAAAAAGAGTTGAGTCTGATTTAGTGAGTTTGGCAAGTGTAGAACAATTTCCAACTTTAGAGGGAAGACAGCTTGTAATGATGATGGCCCCCAACAAGAAAAATTAATTATGAGTAAATTAAAAGTACATAGTGGAGCGAGTAAAAGGTTTAAGAGCACAGGTTCTGGGCTAAAAAGAAAAAAAGCCAACAAGAGTCATATTCTCACCAAAATGAAAACCAAAAGAAAGAGACAACTTAGAGGTACAACAGAGATAGCTAAAGGCGATCAACAACTCGTCGACAAGATGTTAAAAATTAAAACTTAAGAGAAGATAATGGCAAGAGTAAAAAGAGGAGTCCAGGCAAAGGCAAGGCATAAAAAAGTACTTAAGCAAGCTAAGGGCTTCAGAGGTGCTAGGAGTAGAACATATAAGGTAGCAAAACAAGCTGTTATGCGCGCTGGACAATATGCCTATAGAGACAGAAGAGTAAAAAAGAGAGTATTTCGTTCTTTATGGATAGTAAGAATCAATGCTGCCGCTAGAGATAATGGGATTACTTACAGTCAGCTTATGGCTGGATTAAAAAAGGCCAATATTGATTTGGACAGAAAAGTTCTGGCTAGCCTTGCTGTAAACGATAAGGAAGCATTTTCTTTAATAGCAGAACAAGCTAAATCAAATTTAGCTGCTTAATTAAAATTCTCTTAATAAGCTCCAACCTATTATTAGTATAATGGTCTAAGGTATAGTTAGATCATGAACTTAGACTCTCTCAAAAAGAAAATATCTGATTTAGATTCAAACGCTAAGACCCAATTCGGCTCAGCTAATGATAAGTTGGAACTAGATAATATTTACCGTTCTTATTTAGGAAAAAAAGGTGAAGTCAATCTTCTTTTGAAGTCTCTTGGATCATTGCCTCAAGAAAAACGAAAGGAGGCTGGAAAACTTCTTAATACCTTAAAAGGTGTTTTAGAGAAAAACTATGCCCTCACTAGTTCTTTTCTTAACGATAAAGCCAATCTATCAAAATTAGAAAAGGATAAGCTTGATATTAGTCTTCCTGGATTTAGCAGCAGAAAAGGATCTATCCATCCTGTAACACGAACTATCCGTGATGTTTGCGATTTTTTTGAACGAATGGGTTTTGATGTTGAAGCTGGCCCTGAAGCTGAAATAGATTACTATAATTTTGAGGCTTTAAATGTTCCTGAAGATCATCCTGCAAAAGATATGCATGATACTTTTTATCTCAATAATGAAGGATTATTAAGAACTCATACTTCTCCAGTTCAAATAAGGACCATGGAAAAGAGTGAGGCTCCGCATAGGATCATTTGCCCGGGGAAAGTTTATAGAAAAGACTCAGATTTAACTCATACTCCTATGTTTCATCAGATAGAAGGTCTTGTTGTTGAAGAGGGAGCATCATTCGCTCAATTAAAAGGTTTATTGAATGATTTTTTAACTGACTTCTTTGGAGAAGAGGTCGAGTTGAGATTTAGGCCCTCATATTTTCCTTTTACAGAACCCTCCGCTGAAGTGGATATAAGATGGAAAAAAAATTGGTTAGAGGTATTAGGATGCGGTATGGTCCACCCAAATGTTCTAAAGAGTGTCGGTGTTGATACTAAAAAATACAGTGGATTTGCATTTGGATTAGGCGTTGAAAGAATGGCTATGCTGAAATATAACATCCCAGACCTAAGAGCTTTTTTTGAAAACGATATTCGTTTTTTAGATCAATTTTAGTATGCAGTTTAGTAAGAATTGGTTGAAAGATTTCATTGATATAGATCTATCAACGGAGATTATTTGCTCTCAGTTAACTATGGCCGGACTAGAGGTTGATGGTTATGAAGATGTAAGTTCCAAAATTACAGGCAAAGATTCAATCATTAAGTTAGACATCACTCCAAATCGAGGGGATTGTTTTAGTGTTCTTGGTGTCGCTAGAGAGTTATCTGTTATAAATAATTTGAAATTAAGCTTGCCAAATATTTCTTCCATTGAGAGTTCTTTCAAAGATGAGATGAAAGTAAAAGCTTGTGCAGAAGCCCCCTCTTATTTTGGAAGAACCATTAGAGATATTTCTGTTAATTCTAAGACTTTGCCTTTAATAGCGGAAAGACTCAAATTCAGTGATCAAAAACTTATTGATCCTGTTGTAGACATCACAAATTATATTCTGCTTGAACTTGGACAGCCCTTACATGCGTTTGATCGAGATAAATTGAGGGGAAATATAACCGTTAGAACTGCATTTAATAAAGAAAAGATTAGACTCTTAGATGATCAGGAACTTATACTTGATGACTCTTGTCTGGTTATATCTGATGAAGAAAGTGCAGTAGCATTTGCAGGAATCATGGGAGGTAAAAAGTCTGCTGTGTCCGCCTCAACAAATTCAATATTCCTCGAGAGTGCCTTCTTTAAACCTTCTATAATAAGAGGTAAGGCTAGACGTTATGGCTTTCAAACAGATGCATCTCTCAGATTTGAAAGGGGAGTGGACTATAAAATACAAGAAATTGCTATCGATAGAGCCTCGATTTTATTGAGAGATACTGTTGGTGGTAGGTTTGGTGAAGTCACTTCATCAACTTTAAAGAGTCAATTACCGAAACAAAAAAAAATAAATTTAGATTTAGAAAAATCAAATGGTCTTTTAGGAACAAAGATTTCTAAACAAGTTGCTTTAAGATATTTTAAAGGACTAGGTTTTGTGCCTGAAAGCTTAAAGAATAGTTCCATATCTGCTATTTCTCCTTCATGGAGATATGATCTAACTATTGAAGCAGATTTAGTTGAAGAGTTAGCTAGGCTTGAGGGTTATGATTCTCTTCCGCAATTATCGCTTAGCCCTGTTTATAAAAAAATAGAACTTAACTCGCAAAGTCATTTGAGTAATCTTTTATCAGCCAAAGGTTTCAATGAGATTATAAGCTACTCTTTTATCAGTAGAGATGATCATGATCTTTTTGGCGAAGGAGTGGCAGCGCTGGAAGTTAAAAATCCCATTTCTCAGAATATGTCAGTTATGAGAACGAATCTTGTTTCAGGTCTGGTAAGTACTTTTCTTCATAATCTTAATCATGGTCAAGATTCTCAGAGACTATTTGAAATTGGAAATACATTCTCTTTGAAAGATACTAAAGAGGTAGTTGAAAAAAATACTCTTGCCGGTTTAATGAGCGGAAAAGTTAATGAAGATAACTGGAAAGAAAAGGCAAAAGATATTTCATTTTATGATTTAAAAGGTAATGTTCAGGATCTTGTAAGAGAATTCAAGGGACCTTGTGTATTCGAAAATTGCAAAATTGATTTCTTACATCCTGGCATGTCTAGCTTAATAAAAATAAACAATAAAATTATTGGGTTTATGGGTTCTCTTCAACCAACATACTTAGATCGTTTAGGCCTAAATGAAGATATCTATATTTTCTCTTTAGACCTTGAGGGTCTTCAGAAAAATGTCTCTTCCTCTTATAAAGAATTTTCAAAATTTCCTTCAAGTTCAAGAGATTTGTCATTTATCGTAAATAAAAGTATTGCTTCTTCATCAATTGAGAATGTCATTAAATCAGCAGCGGGCAAATTCTTTAAAGATATTGAAATATTCGATGTTTATGAAGGGAAAGGCATTGAAGAAGAGAAAAAAAGTATAGCAATTTCAGTTTCTTGGCAATCAACCAAACAGACACTCAAAGACTATGATATTGATTCCGCTGTAGAGAGAATAGTAAACTCGATGAAAAAAGAATTGGGTGGAGAATTAAGAGTTTAAATGAATAGAACTATCACCAAAGCAGATATTGTTGAACATCTTCATGGTGAGCTAGGATTAAATAAGAGTGAATGTAAGCAACTTGTGGAGGACTTTTTTCAGGAAATTAGAGATTCTCTAATCAATAATGAGGCAGTTAAATTATCTGGTTTCGGCAATTTTGAATTAATAGATAAAAATGCAAGACCTGGAAGGAACCCTAAAACAGGTGAAAGTGTAACAATCAAAGCCAGAAGAGTAGTTACCTTTAGAGCGGGTAACAAATTAAGGCAAAAAATAGCTTCATTTGATGAGTAAGGCGCTTAATCAAGAGAAAAAATATTACTCCATTACTGAAGTTGCTGAACTCTGCAAAGTAAAAGCTCATACTTTAAGGTTTTGGGAAAAGGAATTTAAGGATTTAAAGCCCATCACTCGTAAAGGCAATAGAAGGTATTATCAAAACGAAGATATCCAACTTATTAAGCAGATACACTCTTTGTTGTATCAAGAGGGTATGACAATTGCGGGTGCAAAAAGGAATTTAAAATCTTCGTTTCAAGAACAGAGAAAAGATGGAAGAATTCAAAATATGCTTGAAGATCTTGAAGGACTTCTTGCTGAAATCAAATAATCGGGGCGTGGCGCAGTCTGGTAGCGCACCACACTGGGGGTGTGGTGGTCGCTGGTTCAAATCCAGCCGTCCCGACCATATTGAAAAACTACTAGTTTAAAAGGATTACTTTCCCTTCTTCAGCCATTCTTTTTTGAGCTTCTTCAGTGACACCAAGACGATCAAGTATTTCTTTGCTATGTTCTCCTAATTTTGGTGCTGGTCTTTTTATTTTGCTAGGCGTGCCTTCAAATAAAGCTGCGGGCTTTGCTTGCCTGACTTCCCCAAATCCATCATATTTGTCCCTAAGAATTGTTTGATTGGCAATAATTTGTTCATGATCCATTAATTCCATTCTGTCCAATAAAGGAGCACTTGGCACACCTTCTGTTTGAAATCTATCTAATATTTCTTCGCTATCCCATTTTTTAATCTCTTCTCCTGTTATTTTTTTTCTTTCCTCTGAATTAATTACCCTGGCTGCAGAGGTGGCAAATCTTTCGTCTTCTATGAGATCTTCCATATTTAGTGCATTACACATTCCTTTCCATTCAGCATCCGAGACAGCTCCGGCAGTTATATATCTATCTTTTGCCTTATATATAAGATCTTGAGATCCCTGCAACTTCCTAACATCGAATTCATTATCTTTAAAAACTAAACCTGTCATTCCTTCGGGCCAAAAGAAAGCAACAACGGAATCAAGCATAGAGAGTTTGATATGTTGGCCTTCAGAATTTTTCTCTCTTGCATAGAGTGCTGATGAGACAGCTTGTGCAGCAGTAAGAGATGTAACCTTATCAGCTATAACTATTCTGAACATTTTTGGCTCTCCAGAATTCCTATCAGCTTGGATATCTGTAGCACCCGACAAGGCTTGAATCACCGGATCATAAACTCTTGACTGCGCATATGGACCTTTATTGCCAAAGCCACTAATTGAGAGATATATTAAATTTGGATTTATTTTTTTTAATTCATCATAACCAAAACCCATTCTATCCGTAGTTCCAGGCCTGAAGTTTTGCATAAAAACATCCGACTCCTTGATTAGTTTGATAAGTACTTCTTTTCCTTCTGCTGATTTAAGATCTATTGCTAGAGATTTTTTCCCCCTGTTACACGAATAAAAAGGGGCATTTACTCCATTATAAGGAGCTGCCATATGCCTAAGCTGTTCTCCTCCCAGCGGTTCTACCTTTATCACTTCTGCTCCCTGATCGGCTAAGATCATCGCTCCCATAGGCCCAGAAATCATACTGGTCAAATCAATTATTTTTACTCCTTCAAGTGGCCCCGTCATATCTTTGTATTGTAATTTATGTCAAAAGCAATTTTATATGCTTCTCTATTTCTAGTTGATTCATGATACCTTGAAACATTCGATGGTAAATTAAATTCATAGGCTTCTGCCCAATCAAGGCATGTAGTGAGAAGAATATCAGCTAAACCGAAATCATAACCGAATAAAGTATCTTGATAACTCAAGATATTTTCTATAATGGCAAGATATTTTTCAAAATAGTTACGACAACTTTCAACTACTTTTGGAGAATCTCCATATATATCTTTTAAGTCGAAGTGCCTTCTCATCACGTACAGAGATGTTTCGTCTAATTCACCATATATAAAATTGCACCACTCGTCTTCTAGAGCCATAGTCTTATCATCTTGAGGTGAGAAAATATTTTTTGAATTACTAATTCTTCGAAGATATCTACATATTGCTACACTTTCTGACAAGATAAAATCATCATGTTTGAGAAGGGGTATTTTTTGTTTCGTATTGAGCTTTGTAAATTCTTTCGTTTGAGTCTCTCCGGTTCTTGGACCTATGGGAAATAGCTTATATTTGAGACCTAATTCTTCAGCCATCCAGATTGGTCTTAGAGTTCTTGCAGTTCCAGCTCCCCAGATTTCTAAATTTAAATTCAAATTCATCTCCTAAAACTTTAATTTCATATTAGACGAATAATGAAAAAGATGGAAATTCAATGCTTAAAAACTTAACAATATTATTTTATATTTTTTTCTCTTTACTACTATACAAATTATTTATATGTGTATATAATTGTCATCAATATCTAGAGACGTTTAATTCTCCCCAGAAAAAAACCTCTCCAAGGTAAGCTATCTAGATATTAAAGTAACTGAGAGACGTTTAATTCTCCCCAGAAAAACCTCTCCAAGGTAACTCACTCAGTTCAAAAAGTAAGATGTAGCTGTCACCCATTTTAGCTGCACTAGCGAAAATTAAGCTACATCTTACTATCTATGGTAGGTGGGGCTTTTAAATTAATTTTTGGTTGGGCGCAGCAAAAAGTTTCATCTACCACCCTTTACTCTAAAGCAATAAGTTAAACTACTCCTTATGGACGATTCCCAAATACTAGAATCTTTTAATTCTAAAACTGCACCATGCACTGACACCTTAGGCGCCAAGGTAATAAGTTTTTGCTCCGAACCTCCTTTTATCGAGATGGAATTTCAGGCTATTTATGACTTTACACATTCTAATGGTCAAGTAGTTCAAGGTGGTTTCGTTACAGGAATGTTAGATGCACCTATGGCTCATTTATTGATGGGCTTATTTGATTTTAAGATTATTCCCATGACATTAGATATAAATGTCAGTTTTTTAGCCCCAACTAAACAGGGAAAACTCGTTGCTTCGGCAGAAGTTCTTCAGTTAGGGAAAAGCACTGCTTTCATGACAAGTAAACTCAAACAAGAGGGTATGCTTGTAGCAAGTTCTACTTCTACTGTGCGATTAGTTCCAACTAAATAATTAGCTAAACTCCAAAATCCCATGAAAGGCCATCATGGTATCTATTTAAGATTTCTTTAGCTATTAAGATTCTATGAACTTCATCTGGCCCATCAGCAAGTCTTAATGTTCTGAAACCCTGATACATTCCTGCTAGTGGAGTATCGCTAGATACTCCTCTCCAACCATGAATCTGAATGGCCCTATCAACAACTCTAGTTCCTGCTGCAGGTACAAATACCTTGATAGCCGATATGTCTACCCTTGCATCACCTTCTTTGTCCATAATCTCAGAACAGTGAATTGTCATTAGTCTTGAAGCCTGGATATCCATATAGGAGTCAGCAATAAACCCTTGAATGAACTGTTTAGTCTCTAATTTACCTCCATGAACTTCTCTTTCAGTAGAATATTTAACCATTATGTCAAACGCTCTCCACATCTGTCCGATCGTATTCATACAGTGATAGACTCTTCCTGCTCCTAGTCTATCTTGTGCGGCTTGGTGCCCTGAACCTCTTGCGCCTAAAGCATTTTCAAGTGGCACTCTTACATTTTCATATTTTATTTCCATATGATCCCCGCCAGTATGACCCCATATTGGAACGGATCTAACTTTCGTAAGTCCTGGAGAATCTGTTGGTACAATAATTTGTGTCATTTTAGAATTAGCCCCACCTTCATCACCGTCATCTTCAGTCTTGCACATGACAACTAAGAAATCCGCTCTGTTACCATTCGAGGTCATAATTTTATGACCATTGATTACCCATTCGTCTCCTTCCTTAACAGCCGTTGTTTTAAGTGACCTTGGATCGGATCCCGCTGAATCAGGCTCTGTCATTGAAAAACCGGACTCCATTTCTTGGTTAATTAATGGAATAAGCCATTTTTTCTTTTGTTCATCTGTTCCATATTTAACAAGAATTTTTTGATTACCAGAATTAGGTGCGATTACTCCGAAGAGTCTATTTCCTAATGGTGACCAAGCAAGGATTTCGTTCATGTAAGCTAACTCTAGAAAGCCATTATCCATTCCACCGTATTCAGAAGGTAGATGAGGAGCCCACAAACCTTGTTTTTTTACTTCTTCATTAATTTCTTTTCTTAGTTTTTTAGACTTATCTCCGCCGGAATAAATAGTTGCTTCGTTGGGTATAATTCTATTTGCAACTATATCAGCTGTTCTAAGACGTATATCATTGATCTCTTCGGAGAGAGTTGGAATTGGTGATATTTGCATTTTCGATCTCCTTATTTAACCTGTTCTAGGCTATTAATTTACGTAACAAACATTACTCATGCAAGCATTAAAGTATGGAAGTAATTAGTTCTTTTAATGCTTATAATGACTACGACTTAATAAAATTAAAAAAATGATAAAAGAAAAATCTGTATTGGTTTTGGGAGTAGGACCCGATCAAGGTTTAGGTGTAGCTCTGTGCAAGCAATTTGCTGAAGAAGGTTATAAAGTTTTTGGTTGTGGAAGAAGTAAGGAGAACATGGATGCTCTTAAAGATGTAAAAGTTTCAAAAGGCTCTATAGAAGGAATAGTTGGTGATGTGACTAGTCCAGAAGATGTATCGAATATATTTTCTACATTAGATAAATCAGGGGTAAAGCTAGAATCTGTTATTTACAATGCAGGCAATAATAATGCTAAACCTTTTCTAGAAATGGAATTAGATTTTTTTCAGGATTTATGGGAGGTCTGTGCTAAAGGAGCTTTCTTAATTTCTCAGCAGGCTATTCCAAGACTTTTAGACGGTGGAGGTTCACTTCTTTTTACCGGAGCCACTGCATCTATTAGATCTAAACCTCCATTTACTGCTTTTGCAGCAGCAAAGAGTGCTGAAAGATCTTTGGCTCAAGGACTTGCAAAGGAGTTTGGACCTCAGGGGATACATGTAGCTCATGTAATAATTGATGGCATTATAGACGGAGACAAAGTGAACCTTAAGTTTCCTGATTTTGCAAAATCTAAAGGAGAAGATGGGAAGCTCAATATAGATAGTATTGCTGAAAATTTTCTGATGCTGCATAAACAAAAAAAGAGTACATGGTCTTTTGAGATAGATTTGAGACCGTGGTCAGAAAATTGGTAAATTGAAAAATTTGGGGAGAAAATGAAAAAAATATTAGCCATAGGTTGTTTTTTGGCTCTCATCTACGGATGTGGAAGCACAAATGAAGAAGACTTGCTGAGAAATATTACGCAAGGACAATTGATAGGCGTAGAAGCCAATAATAATACGTATGCCTGGAAGGGAATTCCTTTTGCGCAACCTCCAGTAGAGGAATTAAGATGGAAGGCTCCCTTAGCTCCATTCAAGTTCGACTCAATATTTGATGCATCAAAATTCGCAGACATATGTTTTCAAAGAGATGGAGTGATGACAGGCAATGAAGGAGGATGGTCAGGATCAGAGGATTGTCTCTATCTAAATGTCTGGACACCCGATTGGTCTACGGAAGACATAAAAAGTAAAAAAGCGCCTGTCATGATGTGGATTCATGGAGGAGGAAATACCATTGGTTCTGCTGACACATATGATCCATCTCATATAGTATCAAAACATAATGTTATCGTTGTTACAGTCCAGTACAGGATGTCTAATTTAGGCTGGTTTAGGCACCCTTCGCTCAGACAAGAAAATTCTTCAGAAGAGGATAAATCAGGTAATTTTGGCACCTTAGATAACATAATTGCCCTTAAATGGATTAGTGAAAATATCCAGAATTTTGGAGGAGATCGAGATAACGTAACTATATATGGTGAGTCAGCTGGCGGTCATAATGTAGCTGCAATATATGCCTCTCCTTTGGCAAATGGACTATTTCATAAGGCTATAGTTCAAAGTGGCATACTTTCTCACTCTTCTGTAATTGATGCTGAGTCTTACTATCCAGAGAGTGGTATTTCTGGAATACAAAGCTCTAAAGAAATAATAAATAGACTCATGCTTAACGATGGAACTGTTGATAGTCTTCAAGAAGGCAGAGATAAACAGAACTCAATGGATTTAAATGTTTTAGAAAGTTATCTAAGAGACAAGTCACCTGAAGAACTATTAATAGCTTATTCTGATGCAAGACCAAAAAAAGGTGGTATGACCAGAGCATTCAATGATGGTTATGTAATAAGAAAAGAAGGTATTTACGAAACTTTTGTAAATAACAAGCTTCCAAGAGTACCCATTATGCTCGGAACTACCAGGTATGAAACTAAATTATTCAATATGCGAAATCCTGACTTTGTTAGATGGGGAGAAGGGGAGGGTTTCATCGCAAGAACGCTTTCACAATTTGGTATTGATCAGCTTCCGTTAGAAATATTAAGACCAGATTATTACAATGCAATAAATCAATATGCCTCCGAATCATGGAAGGAGAGGGCGGTTGATTCTCCGTCACGAGATCTCACAAATACAGGTTATAAAAGTACTTTTGCTTATAGATTTGATTGGGATGAGTTGCCAAATGTTTTAGGGATGGATTTCGCAGAACTCATTGGATCAGCTCATGCTATGGAATTATTATTTCTATTTCCTGCTGGACTAGAAAATATAATAGTTAAAAATTTGGTTATCGAAGATCAAGACAGTGTAACTAAATTATCTGATCAAATGATGTCGTATTGGGCAGAGTTTGCTTATTCTGGTAGCCCAGGCAAGGGAAGGTCAAATGATTTACCTGAGTGGGCTGCATGGTCAGATCAGGACAAGTATATGATTTTAGATTCAGAGCTAGACCAGGGCCTTATCATGTCAGATGATGAAATTACCACAAGTTCGATTGTTAGTAATTTAGAGAAGGATACTCGATTAACTTTAGTAGAGAAGTGTGAATCTCTTTTTGCGCTAACCTATGGAGAAGATCTACCTCAAGAAACATTCGATGGTTTTAGCGATGGGTATTGTTTATCATTGGATTATTCGGAGTTACTTAAAAGGATTGAAAATAGAGGAGATGATGATGACCAAGAAAGTTGATTTTTATTTTGATTTTGCAAGCCCTAATGCTTATTTAAGCCATAAGGTAATGCAATCTATAAAGGAAAGAACAGGAGCTGAAATTAACTACATTCCAGTTTTGTTAGGTGGCATTTTCAAACTTACAAATAACAAACCCCCAATGGAACAGTTCTTCGGGGTAAAGAATAAAAATGAATATCAAAATATTGAAATGCAACGTTTCATTCAAAGGTATGGGCTGGACAAATTCCAGATGAATCCACATTTTCCTGTAATAAGCTTACAAATTATTAGAGGTGCTGTGGCTGCTGATATGGATGGTTATCTAGAAGACTATATAGATAAGATTTTGGTTCATATGTGGGAGGAGCCCAAAAAAATGGATGATCCAGAAGTAATTAAAGCTGCCTTCGAAGAGTCCGGACTTGATGCAGATAAATTGATGAATCAGATGCAAGATCCAGAGGTGAAAGCAAAATTAATATCAAATACTGAAGCAGCAGCGGAAAGAGGAGTTTTTGGAATACCTACCTTTTTTGTTGAGGATGAAATGTATTTCGGTAAAGATAATTTATGGCAAGTGGAGGAGAAACTAGGTGAATAAACTTCTTACGCCTTTAGGTTTCACTAGAGGACCTGATATGAAGAACAGGTTTATGCTTGCTCCTTTAACAAATTCTCAGAGCCATGAAGACGGCATAATGTCTGAAGAAGAATTCCATTGGTTAACCATGAGAGCAAAAGGCGGTTTTGGACTAACCATGACTTGTGCTTCTCATATACAGGCCATAGGCAAAGGTTTTCCAGGTCAAATGGGTGTATTTTCAGATGACCATTTAGAAGGTTTAACTAGGCTAGCCAAAGAAATTAATGGTCAGGATAGTATTTCAATTGTGCAATTGCATCACGCTGGTATGCGCTCTCCAAAAGAACTGATTGGTGATGATCCAGTTTGCCCCACTGATAATGAGGAGTTTTCAGCACGTGCACTCACTCTAGATGAGGTAAAAATCCTCAGAGATGATTTCATAGCTGGAGCAGTGAGATCTGAGAAAGCGGGTTTTGATGGTGTAGAACTTCACGGCGCTCATGGTTATATTATCTGTCAATTTTTAAGTGACGAAGTCAACCTCAGGGAAGATGAATATGGAGGTGATTTGGAAGGTAGAGCCCGTTTACTCAATGAAATAATTGATGGTGTCAGATCAGAATGTTCCAGTGAATTTATGCTCGGTGTTAGATTATCTTCCGAAAGATTTGGCATAAAATTAGGAGAATCTAAACAACTAGCTGAAGAGCTTATGGTGTCGGATAAACTGGATTTCTTGGACATGTCTTTATGGGATTCGTTTAAAGAGCCCCAAGAAGAAGAATTCAAAGGTAAATCATTATTACAACATTTTGCTGAACTTAAAAAAGGCAATACTAGATTAGGCATTGCGGGTAATATCAGAACTCCGCAAGATGCAACTCGTGCTATGGAAGAAGATATAGATTGGATAATGTTAGGCAGAGCCGCAATATTGAATCACAACTTTCCGGAACTTTATGCAGATAACCCAGAATTTGAAACTCCAGTCATACCTGTATCCGTTGAATATTTAGCTGGTGAGGGTCTATCCCCAAAATTTATCAATTACATGTCTAATTGGGGATTTGTTGATGGCTATGACGATAAAATGAAAGAAGCTCTCACAAAAGCTTAATTCAAAAAGCTATCGTCTTTCTCTACCATAAGGTCATATATAGGTTGGTAGCTTGCCCACATTCCAAAAGGTGAGCCCACCTGACCTCTAGTTACTTCTGCCACGTCATCAGGAATTCTTTGCATCTGTCCAACATTCTCTGCTAGCAGCTGAGATTGGCAGCATCGATCCATTGAAAGGAATCCCCAGGCAGCTTCATCAACAGTTTTTCCAGTTGTTAAAAGTCCATGATTTTTTAATATAGCTGCTTTTTTATTCCCCAATGCTTCTGCAATTCTATCTCCCTCACTTGTCTCAAGAACAACTCCTGTAAAGTCATCAAAAAGGACATGATTGTCATAAAAAGCACAAGAATCTTGAGTTATTGGTTCTAATAACCTACCCATCGATGAAAAAGTTTTTCCATACATTGAATGAGAATGCGCTGCTGCATTAAGATCAGGATGGTTCATATGAAGTCTGGAATGGATAGCAAAAGCTGCATTGTTGACAGGCCTATCCCCAATTACAATATCTCCATCATGACTTACTAGCAATAAATCAGATACTTTCATTTGCCCGAAGTGCACTCCAAAAGGATTAACCCAGAAATGATCCTTATGTTCCGGATCTCTTAATGTTATGTGGCCAGCAAGTCCTTCATCGAAACCAAAGTGAGCAAACATACGAAAAGCACTCGCTAATCTTTCTAGACCATGTCTTCTTTCCTCGTCAATTGAATTAAATTCAGGAGGATTTAAGTTACCTCTATTTCTTGGCTCCGTTTTTCCTTTTGTTACATCTATTTCCATCATTTGTTCTCCGATAAAGGTAATAAATTAAATTCAGCTAATTAATCTAGCATATTTGCTAAAATATAACTCATACTACAAAAAATATAAAAGAATTTCATGGCAACAAAAAATTACAGGATTGAAAAAGATAGCTTAGGTGAAGTAAGGGTTCCTAGAAAAGCTCTTTGGGGAGCGCAAACGCAAAGAGCGGTTAATAACTTCCCAATAAGCGGAATAAAAATGGATTTCCCTTTTACCAAGTCTTTCGTCAACTCTTTAGGGTTAATCAAAGATGCAGCATCAAGAGCAAATTTAAAATTGAAACTTCTTCCAGCCAATAAAGCTAAAGCTATATCAAAGGCAGCTAAAGAAGTTTGGCAAGAAAAGCATCATCATGAATTCCCAATAGATGTTTTTCAAACTGGTTCTGGAACTAGTTCAAATATGAATGCTAATGAAGTCATTGCAAATCTAGCAAGCAAGAATTCTAAATTAGAGATAGGACCTAATGACGATGTAAATATGAGTCAAAGTAGTAATGATGTTATCCCAACTGCGATAAAAGTTTCTGCCCATATGGATTTAACCCAAAAACTTTATCCAGCATTAGATAAACTCATAAGTGAAATTGAAAAGAAAGCAGAATCTGTTCAAGGTATAACAAAAACAGGTAGAACTCATTTGATGGATGCTATGCCAGTAGATTTTTCTGATGAATTGAAAGCATGGTCGAGTCAGTTGACCGCTTCTCGAAAAATGATTGGAGTCATAGAAGAGAGGTTTTTAGAAATGCCTCAAGGAGGTACAGCAGTTGGAAGTGGAATAAATGCTCACAAACAGTTTGCGAAGATCTTTGCAAAAGAGCTCACTAAATTGTCTGGAAGTAATTGCAAATGCGTTGCCAGTTCTAACTTCTTTCATGAACTCAGCGCACAAGATTGCTCTGTTCAACTCTCAGGCGAATTAAAAAATCTAGCAGTTATTCTCATGAAAATTTCTAATGATTTAAGGTGGATGAACAGTGGACCATTAGCGGGCTTGTCTGAGATTGAATTACAAGCACTACAACCTGGGAGCAGTATCATGCCAGGCAAGGTTAATCCTGTCATACCAGAGGCCGTGACAATGGTTTCAGCCGATGTTATCGGAAATGATGTTTCCATTACGGTTGCAGCCCAAGCCGGAAATTTCCAATTAAATGTCATGTTGCCAGTTATTGCCTACAACTTACTGAAGAGTATCAATCTTTTATCAGGAGCAATGGAAGTTCTATCGAATAAAGCTATTAAAACTTTCAAAGTAAACAAGAAGAGCCTTGAAGCTTCTTTATCAAGGAATCCTATCCTAGTTACTGCTCTTAACCCAATTATTGGTTATGAAAAAGCTGCAGAGATAGCTAAGAAGGCATACAAGTTGGGTAAGCCAATAATTGAAGTTGCAAATGAAGAAACAGATTTAACAGAAATCCAACTTAAGAAGTTATTAAATCCCTCAAAATTAACTAAAGGAGGAATTAGTAAATAACTATGGAAGACTTACTCAAACAAAAGTGTGTTGCTTGCAGAGCAGATGCTCCTAGGGTTACTGATGATGAACTGCCAGATCTTTTAAAGGAGATACCTGACTGGCAACCTATAACAAAAGATTCAGTTTTAATGCTCAATAGAGTTTTTAAATTTGAGGACTATGAACAGTCTTTAAAATTTACTCAGAAAGTTGCTGCCTTAGCCGAAGAGGAAGATCATCATCCTGCAATTCTTTTGGAATGGGGCAAGGTCGAAGTTACATGGTGGACACATAAGATTGGGGGACT
>CABYSI010000005.1:0-66990 GCA_902521635.1 uncultured SAR86 cluster bacterium
CTTAAACTGGAGCGTTTAGATGATAGTAATCCCAGCAATAGATTTAAAAAATGGGAAATGCGTTAGGTTACGAGAAGGGAAAATGGAAGAGGAAACCATATTCTCTGAAGATCCAATCTCAACAGCAGGTTCTTGGTTTTCACAAGGGGCAGAAATTCTACATATAGTTGATTTAGATGGTGCTGTTGAAGGTAAACCTATGAATCAAGAAATTATATTTTCTATCGTTGCGGAGTTTCCGGAAAAAAGAATACAAATAGGAGGGGGCATTAGAAGTTTTGAGTCGGCATCTGAGTATTTAAATGAAGGGATAGAGAGAGTTATTATGGGTACTTCTGCTGTTGAAGAACCCGATATGTTAAAAGACTTTTGTACTAAGTTTCCAAATCGTTTAGTTCTAGGTATTGATGCCCTTGATGGTGTTGTAAAAACTCAAGGCTGGCTTAAGGGATCTGGGATCTCTCCTTCCGAGCTGGTCAAAAAATTTGAGGACGATCCTATCGCAGCTATTATCTTCACCGATATATCAAAGGATGGAATGATGAAAGGACCCAATATTGAGGCTACTTCAGACTTAGCAAACCAAACAAAAATTCCTGTAATTGCTTCCGGAGGTGTCTCCTCTCTAGATCATATTATCCAACTTGCAGATCACAAGAATATCTCAGGTGTGATATGTGGAAGAGCACTTTATGAGAAAGCCTTTACTTACACAGAGGTACTTGAGGTACTAGGAAAGTAATCATGTCTGTTGCAAAGCGCATTATTCCTTGTCTTGATGTAGATAAGGGTAGAGTAGTGAAGGGAGTAAATTTCTTAAATATCCGTGATGCTGGTGATCCAGTCGAAATTGCAAAACGATATGATACCGAAGGTGCTGACGAAATCACCATGTTAGATATTACTGCCAGTCATGAGACAAGAGACACGACGTATAAGACTGTTGAAAGTATAGCAAGTCAGGTTTTTATCCCTCTTACCGTTGGAGGTGGAGTAAGGAAGATAGAAGATATTAAGAAACTTTTAAGATCTGGTGCAGATAAGGTAAGCATAAATACTTCAGCAGTAGAGAATCCTAGCTTCGTGAAGGAAGCGGCTGATAAATTTGGATCGCAATGTATTGTTGTTGCTGTTGATGCTAAAGCCATGACTGATAAAGAAAATACCTGGGAAGTTGTTACCTATGGAGGCAGGAATAGAACTGGTATAGATGTTTTAGAGTGGACCGAACAAGTTGCTGCATATGGAGCAGGTGAAATTCTTCTTACCAGTATGGACAGAGATGGAACAAAAGAAGGTTTTGATAATAACTTAGTTTCTAAAGTCTCTTCTGGAATATCTATTCCTGTTATAGCCTCTGGTGGAGTGGGAAATCTTGATCATTTAATAGACGGAGTAAAAATTGGAGGAGCTGAAGCAGTTTTAGCAGCAAGTATCTTTCATTTTTCAGAGTTCTCTATTAAAGAAGCCAAAGAAGCCATGAAGGCTTCCGGTATTACTGTTAGGTTTTAATCAGTCCTAACAAATTCTCCGTTAGAATATTCATAAGTTAAAGGATCGCCAGTAGCTATTTCTAATTTCACTATCTCTTCTGAACTAATCTTTTCTAATTCCATCACCAAAGCTCTTAAGGAATTTCCATGAGCTGCAACTAAGATATTTAATCCTTCCTTTACCTTTGGCATGATTTCGCCTTTAAAGTAAGGAAGCACTCTTTCAGCAGTATTTTTTAGACTCTCTCCACCTGGCGGGGGAACATCGAAAGATCGTCTCCAAATATGTACTTGTTTTTCTCCCCACTTCTCTCTCGCTTCATCTTTATTAAGTCCTGCTAAGTCTCCATAATTTCTTTCATTAAGAGACTGGTCTTTTATAACTTGTATATCGGCATGATTCATCTGCTCTAAGATCAAGCGACCAGTTTCTTGAGCTCTAAATAAATCTGAAGTGAACATAAGATCAAACTTCAGATTTCTAGTTTCTAATAAATCTCCAGCTTTTATTGCTTCCTGAATTCCTAGATCAGTTAATTTAGGGTCCTTCCAACCCGTAAACAGATTTTTTGCATTCCATTCACTTTGACCATGTCTGACCAGAACAAGTTTTGATTTCATAATTTTATTAAAAGTTTTTTATATTTTAACTTAGTAATCTATATAATCCTGTCCGGATATGAATAAATTCCTCGTGTTTATAAGTGATAATTTTTTGGCAGTTTTAGTCCTATTATCACTTATTGCGGCTTTGATTATCTATGAAAGAAGAAAAGGCGGTACAAAGGTTGATAACTCAGAGATGACGAGACTGATCAATAAAGAGAACCCTTTTATCTATGATCTAAGAAGCTCTGCTGAATATGGAGCTGGTACAGTTGCAGGTGCTATGAATCTTCAACCTAGTAATCTCTTAAAAGAAGATGCACTCTTTAAGGCGAGTGAAGAAGATTGCATCATTCTGATTTGTAAAAATGGTACTGTTTCGTCCAAAGCCTCAGGAGAGTTAAAAAAGCAGGGGTATATAAACGTAAATGTTCTTTCTGGTGGGATGATGAACTGGACACAGAGTGGCATGCCCCTTGTAAAAGCAAAGTAATTAGTTATCTAAACCAAGCTCTTTAATTTTTCTAGTTAAAGTATTCCTTCCCCAACCGAGCAATTCCGCAGCTTCCTTTTTTCTTCCCATAGTTTTATTTAGCGCAACTTTAATGATGGTTCTTTCAAAGTCTGGTATGGCTTCTTCAAGTAAGTTGTTATTGCCTTTAGCTAAATAATTTTCTGACCAAGTTTGTAAGACCTTAGTCCAGTCATTCATATTTTCAATATTTTCTACTTTAAGATCATCTGGTAGATCTTCCAGTTTTACCTCTCTAGTTGGAGACATGACTGTGAGCCATCTACAAGTATTTTCTAGTTGTCTAACATTACCGGGCCAAGATAGAGTCATAAAATAGTCTTCCACTTCTGCAGAAAGGTATTTTTTCTCTTCAACAAGTTCATCAGAAGATCTTTGGAAGAAATGTTTTACTAAAGTTGGAATATCTTCTTTTCTTTCATTTAACTTCGGTAAAGATAGTTTAATCACATTAAGCCTATGGAAAAGGTCCTCTCTAAAATTTCCAGCTTTAACTAAATCTTCAATATTTTGGTGTGTCGCCGTAATGATCCTGACATCAACTTTTATAGGCTCTCTGCCACCAACTCTATAAAATTCTCCGTTAGAAAGAACTCTCAAAAGTCTAGTTTGGGTTTCGAGTTGCATATCTCCAATTTCGTCTAGAAATAAAGTACCTCCGTCTGCCTGTTCAAATCTTCCGATTCTTCTTTCATCTGCACCAGTAAAAGCACCTTTCTCATGCCCAAAGAGTTCTGCTTCCAAAAGTTCTTTGGGAATATCTGCCATATTTAAGGCAATGAAGGTTTTATCTTTCCTAGGACTATGCTGGTAAAGGGCTCTCGCAACCAGCTCTTTTCCAGTACCAGATTCGCCATTTAGCAAAACAGTAGAATTTGAATTTGATAATTTACCTATTGCTCTAAAGACTTCTTGCATTGCTGGGGCTTCACCAATGACTTCAGCCTGGGTTTCTGTTGGTTCTTCCTTATTAATCTCATCAGCAGATGTAGCCCTTTTAACCATTGATAGAGCTTCCTCAATATCAAATGGTTTAGGTAAATATTCCCACGCACCATGCTCATAAGATTCAACAGCACTATCTAAATCTGAATGAGCAGTCATTATAATTACCGGGATGTCGGGTCGAAGTTCTTTTACTTTATCGAGCAGGTCTATTCCACTAGGGCCAGGCATTCTAATGTCTGTAAGTATGAGATGAGGGTTTTCTGTTTCAAGTTTTTTAATAACTTTATTAGCTGAATCAAAAGTTTGAACATCCATTCCTCCATCAGATAGACCTTTTTCAAGAACCCATCTGATCGATTCATCATCATCGACTACCCAAACACTTTTATCCATTGCTAGTCTTTAAGTCTATATCCTTTTGAGTATTTACTGGAATATTAATAAAAAATTCTGTTCTGTTTGGCTCACTCGTAAAGTGTATATTGCCCTTATGTTGAGAAATGATCCCTTGTGTAATAGAAAGTCCTAGTCCAGTCCCTTTATCTTTACCTGTGATCATTGGAAAGAATATAGAGTCTTTAATTTCTTCGTGAATACCTGGTCCATTGTCGATTATCGATATCTTACAAACCATCGCATTTTTTTCGCCGTCAATCATTTCTCCATGAGAGATCCTTGTAATGATATTTATTTCAGGATTGGAGGTATTTGAATCAATGAGCGAATCTCGGGCATTCTTTGTAAGATTGAGTATGCTATTTTCTATCAGATAACTATCAATAAATAGATCTGGAATGCTGGGATCAAAATCTTTAATTATCTTGATATCTTCGTATCCAGACTCGTTATCTATAAGGTTGAGAACATTTTCTATAGGATAGTGAATATTTTGAAACTGAAAATCGGGTTTTTTATTAGGTCCCAAAATATTATCTACAAGGGAAGTCAGTCTATCCGTCTGCTTAATTATTATATCTGTGTATTCTTGTAAATCTTGATTACCCAGTTTATTGCTTAGAAGTTGAGCTGAACCTCTAATACCACTCAAAGGATTTTTTATTTCATGCGCCAAGCCTCTTACAAAATCTTGAGATATCTGTTGATTTGTTTTCATTCTGTACCTTTCGATTAATTCAGAAGAACTTTCTTTATCTATTATTTCAAGCATAAGGCCTTTTTCATTATTATTTTCTATTGAGTGAACTAAATAAGTACAAAAAACCTTTTTTCCTTTCTTCAGATTCAGGACTGTATCAGTTTTGGTAAAATTTCTATTGAGCTCTAAAGCACCTACAAAATCATTAATGCTTTCCGGTTCTTCATAAAAAATCTGGTCAATGGTATTACCCAACGAGTTCTTCTCTGTTGTATCGAGAATTGATAGGGCAGAGGAGTTGATGAAAATTATCTCTAGATTATCGTCAAGTATGACAATACCAGTACTAAGCTCTGAGAGAAAAGATATATTCAATTTAAAAAAATATCCGGAGAGCTAGTCTCCGGATATTATACTTGCAAGCTTAAGAAGTTAATGTTCCGACTATGTGCTCTACAATTTTGTAAGGATCTGCGTTAGAAGCAGGTCTTCTATCTTCTAAGTATCCATTCCAATTATGTTCAACAGTATAGATAGGAATCCTGATACTAGCTCCTCTATCACTAACTCCGTAAGAGAATTGATCTATGCTTTGAGTTTCGTGTAATCCTGTTAGACGCATGTCATTATCAGAACCGTATAAAGCTATACCCTCTTTGTGCACTTCTCCCAACTTATCACACATAGAATTGAAGAGTTCCTCACTACCTGAAGTTCTCATCTCTTCGTTAGAAAAATTAGAATGCATTCCTGAACCATTCCAATCACCAGTTTTTGGTTTTGGATGTATGTTTACTGATACACCAAACTCTTCAGCTACTTTATAAAGTATATATCTGCTCATCCATAGATCATCAGCCGCCTTTATTCCTTTACCGAAGCATTGATATTCCCACTGACCTAAAGCAACCTCGGCATTTGTTCCAGTGAGTTCAATACCAGCATCTAAACAAGCATCCAAATGTGCATCACTTATTTCTCTTCCTTTTACATTAGCTGCTCCAACAGCACAGTAGTATTCTCCTTGTGGTCTAGTAGGAGTTCCGTCTTCCCACCCAAGAATTGTTCCATCAGGGTTCGTTAAGAAATATTCTTGTTCAAATCCAAACCACCATTCATCAGTAACAACAGAAGCTGCTGCTGCTCTGAAATTTGATGGGTGAGTTTCATGCTCGCCAGTTTCAACTTCACACAGAACTAAGGAACCCTCATTTGTAGGATTCTCGTATTGTTGAACTGGTAAAAGTATACAGTCGGAACTTCCTCCTTCTGCTTGTAAAGTGGAAGAACCATCAAAAGACCACGCAGGCGGCTCCCCATCTGTTACTTTTACTTTACTTCTTAAGTTTGCTTCAGGCTCATAACCATCGAGCCATATATATTCATATTTTGTCATTAATTTCTCCATTCATAATTAAAAGCCGACGAATAGTAGCATGTCAAAAAGCATAAAAGAACAATTTTTGTGCAAAAAATTGATTAAATTCTATTGAAAAGTTCCTAAAATGTGCAGAAGCACTTTTATAGTGCGTCCTTCAGAATGCTTAATCCGTGAGTTTTTGTGTGAGTTAAGAACTCTTCCAAGAAGAAATTCCATTGGAATTTTTCATCTTTACTAAGCATATTCTTATTAGGATATTTGTTTCTCAACCAAAACTGCTTCTTACCATTGAATTTTCTAACCTCAGCCATTTTTGCATCATGGTAGATATATATTTCAATTTCCGTATTTTGTAACAAAGATAGAGACTTACATTTATAGACCTCTATTACTGACGTATGCCTAGATAACTTTTTACATGAAATTTTTATTTCTTTATTCAATTCACCTTCAGGCATCAAATAGACAATACTGCTCTCATGATCTGCAATAGGGAAAAAGTGAACAAGTTTTAAATAATTCCTCTCATATAAACGTAGAAGTTGATTTAAACCTCTCTTGCTATGTTTATATTTATTTATCTTATTCTTTATCATAAGTTGACCACAATATTAACGCAGCTAGGCTTCTGTAGGGAGACCATGGTTCAGAGATTTTTTCCATTGTCAAATAGTCAGGTCTATCTTTAAGTCCCTTCATTCTTTGGGCAGCAACAATTAGTCCTAAATCAGAATAAGGCCAAGCATCGAGCCTTTTTAAGCATGCCATTAAATAGCATTGCGCAGTCCATTCTCCAATTCCTCTTATTTCAATTAGCTCCTTAATGACTTGTGCATCATCCTTTTTTTTGAGAGCCTTAAGATCTAACTCATTATCAATAATCTTTTTAGCGATACCGGAGCAATAATCTATCTTTTGTTTGCTTAAGCCTGCCTCTTTAAATTTCTTGGGATTTACAGATAGAAACTTCGCTGGCGTAAAGGGCTTCACTAAAATTTTCATTCTTCCAAAGATAGCTTGTGCGGAAGCAACTGATAGTTGCTGTTCGACAATTAAACTTATCAATCCTTCAAAACCGTCTTTCTTACTGAAAGGGTTTATCTCATAATTTTTTTCTTGAAGTACTTTCTTAAAACCTGGCTCTTTTTTTGCTAGGAAATCAAAACCTTCTTTTAAAGTTTCTTTGTTGAGCAATTTAAATTTTGTCATATAAGTCGATAGTTATTTCTTTTTTAAAAGGCAATAGAGCTCTTCGGTCTTTGTTGTATTCTAGAATATGTTCTCTTTCTCTATCTAAAAAATCATCTATGGCTTCCTTAAACCTTAAATCCTTTATCCAATGAAGAGAGAAAGTCTCAATAGGGCAGAATCCTCTTTTAATCTTGTGTTCACCTTGAACACCTGGATCAAAAGATTTAAGTTTTTCTTCAATGCAAAACTCAATACCTTGGTAATAGCATGTTTCAAAATGAAGAGAATCATATTCTTCTAGACATCCCCAGTAACGGCCATAAAGCTTTTCATCATCAAAAAAGTTTAAAGCACCTGCCACATATTCCCCTGAATTATTTTTGGCAAGCACCAACATAATAGTTTCGGGAATCGAATCTACGATTTTTTTAAAGAATTCAAAGTTTAAATATCCCCGCATGCCTCTTTTTAAGTAGGTGACTTGATAGAACTGATAAAAAGTCTCAAGCATTTCTAGAGTGATTTCACTGCCACATATTCTCGATACCGTAACGCCTTGATCATTAATCTTCTTTCTTTCTTTCTTAATATTTTTTCTTTGTCGTGAAGTCATATCCTGTAGAAAATTTTCAAAACTAAGATAGTGATTATTGAACCAATGAAAAGAGTAACTTGTCCTTAAACTGAAATCTTCTTGCGAAAAATCTTCAATTTCGTCTTTATTGGCCAAAAGGATGTGCACACTTGAGAAATCACTTTCATCAGTGATTTGCTTAAGAGCTCTTGATATTTCTTCGATAATTTCCTTACTTCGTGTTTCATCGGTAATAAGTATTCTGGGACCACTTGCAGGAGTGAAAGGTATCGAACTTACTAGTTTTGGATAGTAGTTGAGTCCATTTCTGTAATAGGCATCTGCCCATGACCAATCAAAAATAAATTCTCCCTGCGAATCTGTTTTTATATATAGAGGCATAATAGCCATAATTCTTTTATTTTCTGAAGCTACCAAATGCAACGGAGTCCAACCTTGCTCTGGAGACACACATTTTGTTACTTCTAGGGCTTTTAAGAATTCATATTTTAAGAAAGGATATTTACTACTTAAAACACCATCCCAGTCTTCTTTCTTAATTTTCTCTATTGAATCCAAGAAATCTATCTTCATAGAGAAACACCTAAAATTGAACCCAGAAAGATAGAAAGCCCTAACCAATTATTATTTTTGAAAGCTTTAAGGCACTGACTACTTATCTGATCTTTAATCAGATAGGTTTGGTAAATAGCTAGTAAGAAACTGATTAGTACGAAAAGGTAAAAACTAATATGTAAATTAAGAAGAACAGCTGCATAAATCAATATCAAAATAGAAGTTAGATGAAACAAAAAGAAGAGAGGAACTACGATACTTCCAAAAGTAATTGCTGAAGAATTTATCCCTAAATTTAAATCATCTTTCTTATCGCACAGCGCATAAGCAGTGTCATAAGCGATAATCCAAAAAAAACATGAAAAAAATAATAAGAGACTAATGTTGTTTATGTTATTTGTTTCAGCTGCAGATACCATAATTATCCCCCAGGAAAAAGCGAGTCCTAAAAAAACCTGAGGCATAGAAAAGAATCTTTTACTTAAGGGATAAATAGTCGCTAGAGCTAGACCAACCATAGCCATATAAGTTGTTAATAGATTCATGAAGAATAGTAGAGATGCAGAAAGTAATATCAGCAAAGTAAAAAGACCTAAGGCTTCACTGGTTCTAATTTCACCGGTAATCATAGGTCTGTTTTTTGTTCTTTCTACTTTTCCATCAAAATCTCTATCAAAATAATCATTTATCACGCAGCCTGCTGATCTCATTAAAAATGTCCCAAGCATAAATAAGAGTATTAAGAGTAAGTTTGGATTGCCATTTGTTAGAATAAAAAAAGCACTAAGTGTAGGCCATAATAGAAGTGCAGTACCAATTGGTTTATCTGCTCTCATTAATTTAATAAAGCTTAAAATTTTCTTTGTTTTGTACATCGGCAAACAATACTTGTCGAGAAGATTGATACTTTAGTCTAAGTTGCTAATAAAGTTGAGTTAGAATGTCTTTTTTTGAAAAAGGAGTAAGCTTTGAAAAAGTGGGAATGCATTGTTTGTGGTCTGATTTATGATGAAGAAGAAGGCTGGCCAGATGATGGTATTGAGCCTGGAACAAAATGGGAAGATGTACCCGAAGATTGGATTTGTCCTGATTGCGGAGTAGGCAAAGAAGATTTTGAGATGGTTGAAATAGGTTAATTAATGACTCTAACTTCTAGAATTATTCTTTCCATGGTCTTGGCCATGGCTGGTGGCATCTTGCTTAAATTCGTAAATGATGCAGGTTTATTAGGAAATATAGGCCAATTAATTTTGATAGATTTCTTCACCGAAGGTTTATTGGATGTTGTGGGACAAGTTTTCATTGCTTCTTTAAGATTAGTAATTGTTCCCCTTGTATTTTTCTCTCTCGTTTGTGGTGTTGTTTCAATTTCTTCTACTTCAAGAATAGGCACTATAAGTATCAAAACTTTATCCCTATATTTATTAACAACTGCAATAGCTATAACCATTGCGCTTTCCTTCGCTCTATTATTTCAACCTGGTATAGGAATTGATCTGGCTTTACCAACAACTTTCGCTTCAACTGAGGCACCGTCAATAAAAGAAGTTTTAATCAATATTTTTCCGACAAATCCCATTGCTGCCATGGCAGAAGGAAATATGCTTCAAATTATTGTTTTCTCTCTTTTATTTGGAATTGCTTTGAAGAGTCTTGGATCTGCAGGTGAACCATTGAAGAATGCTTTTGAGTTAATAAATGATGTCATCTTGAGTTTGGTAAGGATGCTCATCGAACTTGCGCCTTATGGAATCTTTGCGTTACTTTTCTCACTATTTGCCGTTCAAGGATTCGGTATGATTGGAGATTTAGCAAAGTACTTCTTTTTACTTGTGTTCGTTCTAATTTTTCATGCATTTATTACCTACGGCAGTCTATTAACGCTTTTAGCACGATTAAATCCTATAAAGTTTTTCATGAAGGTAAGATCGCTTGCAGTTTTTGCTTTTAGTACCTCTTCAAGCAGCGCAACAATGCCTATAACTTTGGATACAGTAAAAAATAAGATAGGTGTTAACTCTTCAATTGGATCTTTTACGGTACCACTTGGAGCAACAATCAATATGGATGGAACAGCTATCATGCAAGGCATAGCTACAGTCTTTATTTCTCAAGCTTACAATATTGAACTTTCTATGGTCGATTACCTGATGGTTATTCTTACCGCAACTCTGGCATCTATAGGAACTGCTGGCGTACCCGGAGTTGGTTTAATTATGCTTGCAATGGTTCTTGAACAGGTCGGTTTACCAGTAGAAGGTATTGCTTTAATAATAGGGGTAGATAGGTTATTAGACATGACTAGAACCGCTGTCAATGTTACCGGAGATGCAATGGTTTCTTGTGTAGTTGCAGTTTCTGAAGATGAATTTGATTTAGAAACTTTTCATTCAGAAAAATAATATTTTAATTAAACCTCTATACCGTTAGACTACGCGCTTGGATTAGGAATTCCAATATTTTTGAGGAGAAATAATGTTAGAAAGTTATCTTGCTATACCACCACTACTTGGTGTTTTGGGCTTGTTAGTTGCTTTGGGGATATATGTAGTTGTTACTAGGTTTCCCGAAGGAGATGAGAGTGTAAAGAAAATCGGTGACCAAATACATCTAGGTGCAATGACCTTTATGAAGACCGAATATACTTACTTAAGCATTTTTGCATTAATAGTTATAGTTTTAGTATGGTTTTCCTTGGGCGAAGGAACAGCAATAGCTGTTTTTGCAGGGGCCTTATCTTCCTCTGTAGCCGGTTGGATAGGTATGTACTCTGCTACTAAAGCAAATGTAAGAACAGCAACAGCTGCTTCTGACTCCGGTGCTGAAGCAGCTTTATCCGTAGCTTTTTATGGCGGTTCGATCATGGGTCTTTGTGTGGCTTCACTCGGTTTGATTGGTCTAGGAACACTTTTTTATGTATTAAGCGGTGATGCACATTCAATTGAAGGTTTTGCAATGGGTGCATCTATAGTGGCTCTATTCTCCAGAGTCGGTGGAGGAATTTATACAAAAAGTGCTGATGTTGGTGCAGATCTAGTTGGTAAAGTTGAAGCGGGCATTCCAGAAGATGATCCAAGAAATCCTGGAGTGATAGCTGATAATGTCGGAGATAATGTCGGAGATATAGCTGGAATGGGATCAGACATATTTGAATCCTATTGTGGTTCAATGGTGGCTTGTATAGCCATTGCATCGACTTACCTAATAACTTCAGAATTTTCTCAAGCAGATAAAGATGGAATGATGTTTTTACCTTTGGCATTGGCTTCAATAGGTTTGATAGCATCTATTTTAGGCATCGTAATTGTTAGAATGTTTTCAAAGTCTTCACCTGCAAATGCAATGAGATGGGGCACTATGGGTGCACCATTTATTTTTATCATAGCGGCTTATTTTTTAACTAATGCTTTAGTAGGAACTAATGGTTTTGATGTTTGGTTGGCTGTTGTTTGTGGTTCAGTAGGCGGAATAGCTATTGGGTTAATCACGGAATACTATACTGGCTCTAGCCCAGTAATAAAAATCGCTGAAGCTGGTCAAACTGGCTCTGCGACCGTAATGATCACAGGACTTTCAGTAGGTATGCAATCTGTGGTCCTACCTATAGCTTGTATTATTCTAATTATTTATATTTCAACTGAATTAACTGGCCTCTATGGCGTTGGTATTGCTGCAGTTGGTATGTTGTCGACTGTAGGTATAACCATGGCTATAGATGCTTATGGACCTGTTGCAGATAATGCCGGAGGGATAGCAGAGATGGCAGGTATGCCTTCTGAGACTAGAGTAATTACAGACGAATTAGATGAGCAAGGTAACACTACCGCTGCTATTGGTAAGGGTTTTGCTATCGGAGCTGCTGCTTTAGCAGCGCTAGCAATAATCTCAGCTTTTGTTGAAACAGTTTCTGCTAATAGAGCCGAGCCACTTCAACTTATTCTGTCCAACCCTACAGTACTAATTGGTATATTTATTGGAGGAGCAATACCTTTTTTAATAGCTTCAATTACTATGACAGCTGTTGGAGATGCCGCCTTTGAAATGATTAATGAAATAAGAAGACAATTCAAAGAAATCCCAGGACTTCTAGAAGGTAATGCAGAGCCTGATACTGCAAAATGTGTAGATATTGCAACAGCAGCGGCACTTAAGAAAATGCTCCTTCCAGGAGTCATTGCTGTTTCGGCACCACCTTTAGTTGGATTAGGAATTGGAGCTGAGGCTTTGGGTGGAATGCTTGCGGGAGGCCTTTTAGTTTGTGTCCTTATGGCATTATTCATGGCAAACGCTGGGGGTGCTTGGGATAACGCTAAGAAGTACATTGAAAAAGGAAACCTTGGTGGAAAAGGGACTGATACTCATTCGGCAGCAGTTGTTGGTGATACTGTAGGAGACCCCTTCAAGGATACATCAGGACCTTCAATGAATATTTTAATTAATGTAATGGCAATTGTAAGTTTAGTGATTGCACCTTTACTTTAATTAGAGAACACTTTTTCTCATTGTTTTATGAGGTATGCCTGTATCAGAATGGTATGGACATACCTCTTTGTAACCAAGGCTTGAATAAAAACTTATAGCATCTTCTCTGGCATTCAAAACCATAATTTCTGCACCTTTGGATGTTGCATATCTTTCCAATTTATCAACAATCTCTGAACCTATGCCCCTTCTTTTAAACCGATCATCTACGGCCATATATCTTATTTGAGCTTCATTTTCAGAATTGAAATGTACTCTACCAGAAGCGATTACATTTTCATCAGCATCTATTCCCATCAAATGAAAACTTTTGTCTTCTATGGAATCTGATAAAGACTCTTTTGTCATACCTAGGGGTTTTCTCAGTACTTCCCATCTAAACAAGAGATAACTCTCCCATTCTTCAGTACTTTCAGGGGATTTTATAGAGTAATTAGGCATATTAAGGCGTTAGATTCTACAATAGCTCTTATGGGAAAGCAGGATAATATTTATGAAAAAGGCAATTTAAGTGGTTTGCCCTTTTCCTTCAATGAAGAGGTAGCAGAAGTTTTTGAAGACATGATAGAAAGATCTGTTCCTGGCTATAAAACTAGCCAAAGTATCATTACTCTTTATGCTAAAAACTTTTATAGAGAGCACACAAATTGTTATGACATTGGTTGTTCTCTAGGAGCATCAAGCTTTTCAATTCTTCAAGGAGCAAACAGAGCTAAAATAATCGCGATTGATAAATCAGCGGCTATGATAGATGAGTGTGAGCGAATATTTAAAAACTATGAAAATCCCAATTCATTAATATTCTTGAATGAAGATATTATGGAAAGTGATTTGCAAAATGCTTCTGTAGTAGTTGTAAACTATTTAATTCAATTTTTGGGCTTGGAAGAACGAGATATTTTATTTAAAAAAATATTTAATGCCTTAATCCCGAATGGGATTTTAATCTTGTCAGAGAAAGTTCATTATGAAAACAAATTTGAGAATCAAAGAATCATCAATACACATCATTTATTTAAATCTGCGAATGGTTATTCTGATTTAGAAATTTCCGGAAAACGAGATTCTTTGGAAGGGGTTCTAAAGACGGAATACGAAGATGATCATATTCTAAGAGCAAGAAAAGTTGGCTTTACAAGGGCTGAGAAAATTTTATCTAATTTAAATTTCAGGACCTTTGTTTTCTCAAAGTGAGCATGTTTATTTCTAAAGAAGTAGAGGCATTGTATTACCAATATAAAGATAGCCCATTTGGTAATAAGAAAGACAGTAGAATTGAAAGTTGGTTGGAAATATTAAATCGATTACCTTCTGTCCTGAACATAGAAGTGGAATTAGTTAATGAGGTGAGTGTAGATTTTGATTTTAAAGACAGCGACAAAATTGAACGCTTACTTTTGCATTTAATACCATGGCGGAAGGGACCTTTTAGAATAAATGACATATTTATTGATAGTGAATGGGACTCTGAGAAAAAATGGAAAAGGTTTCAAAAACTTAATTTTGACTTGGATGGTAAGTCTGTTCTTGATGTAGGATCTGGCAACGGATACTATGCTTTTCGTATGTTGGGCATGGGCGCTGACAAAGTTCTTTGTTTAGAACCAAACCTGATACATGTTTCACAATTCTCAGCCATTAATCATTTTGTTAAGTCTAAAAATATAAGAATGATACCAGAGCGCTTAGAGGAGTCCGGATTAGAAAATTCTAAATTCGATACAATTTTTAGCATGGGTCTCTTGTATCACCAAAGAAATCCTATTGAGCATCTTACTAACTTAAAAAATTTACTAGCAGATGATGGGAAGATAGTTCTTGAAACAATTATTTCGCCAAAAGAATGCGGTTTAGTCCTGGAACCTTCTAATGGGAAATATGCCTCAATGCCAAATGTTCATTTTGTCCATAGTGATAATGGGTGCAAGTCGATTTTTAGAGAACTTAGTCTGCAGGTTCAAGCTGAGAGCGATTTAGCAGTAACAAATGACAAAGAGCAAAGAAGTACAAAATGGATGCCATTTAAATCATTCGAATCTGCACTGAATCTCCAAAATAAATCTATTACCATAGAGGGATACCCAGCACCCAAAAGGAAATTTTATGTATTAGGAAAAGTTTCTTAAGAATCAGAATAATCGACTCTATTGCCTATCCATCTATCAACAAGTGTCTTAGCGAATTTCTGTTCATTTCTACTTAATTTGATAGCTTCTTCTTGAGCAACTACTAATAGATTTGAGTCTCTAATTGGGTTTGCAATCTTCAGATCCATCAGGCCAGACTGTCTGATACCATAAATATCCCCAGCCCCTCTTAATTCCAAATCTTTCTCTGCTATTTTGAAACCATCATTGGTCTCTTCCATAGTCTTTATTCTTTCTTCAGCAAGACCAGAAAGAGGTTCTTTATAAAGAAGCAGGCAATGAGAATCAGTATTAGCTTTTCTTCCCACTCGACCTCTTAATTGGTGTAACTGAGATAATCCTAATCTCTCTGGATTTTCTATAATCATTAGAGTGGCCTCCGGTACATCTACACCTACTTCAATAACTGTAGTGCAAACTAAAAGTTGAATGTCTCCATTTCTAAATTTTTCTATGACTGAATCCTTTTGATTTTTTTTCAGCCTACCATGAACAAGCCCAACCTTAACTTTTGGTAATGAATTTGAAATCTCTTTATATAGCTCTTCTGCTGATTGGGCTTCTAACTCTTCAGAATCTTCGATTAAAGTACAAACCCAATAAGCTCTTTTCCCGGTTAAACAAACTTCTTCTACTCTTGTGATGACTTTTTCTCTAAGTGAATCAGGTCTCGATGATGTCTGAACTGGATTTCTACCCGGTGGGAGCTCATCTATTATGGATGTTTCTAGAGAGCCATAAACTGTCATTGCAAGAGTTCTAGGAATTGGGGTGGCAGTCATAATTAATTGATGTGGACTCTGATTTGTCTCTCCTCCCTTCTCTAACATCGAAAATCTCTGATGTACTCCAAACCTGTGCTGCTCATCTATAACTGTTAAGCCAAGATTCTTAAATTCAATTCCTAGTTGGAATATAGCATGAGTTCCGATAAGGATATCTATATTACCTTCAGCCAGTTCTCTAATTAATAGCACTTTATCTTTCGCTTTTGTAGATCCTGTCAACAAACTAACTTTTACGCCTAGAGGCTCGAACCAATCCGAAAAAGAGGTGAAGTGTTGTTCAGCTAATATTTCAGTAGGGCACAAAATTGCGGTTTGCCAATCATTAGATTTAGCATGAAGGGCAGCTAACGCCCCTACGATTGTTTTACCTGATCCTACATCACCTTGTAATAATCTTCTCATTGGGACCATAGCCAACATATCATCCTTGATCTCACCCCAAACTTTGGTTTGCGAATTTGTTAAATTGAAAGGCAGGGAGTCAAAAAAATCTTTTTCATAGATTGAATTTTTTACCATTGACGGTCCTTTTCTTCCTTCAAGTTCATTCTTTAAGATACCTGCACATAACATATGTGCAATTAGCTCCTCTTTTATCAGTTTTTGTTGAGCTGGATGCTTACCTTCAATTAATTCGTAAAGATTTGTCTCTACAGGTGGCTTATGAAGAAACTTTAAAGTTTCTAGGAGATTACCAAATTCAGAGTAATCCTTATTTTCCGATTCTTCCTTCAGTAGATTGTTTTCATCACAGTAAATCAGTGAGCTCTCAATTATCTTTTTGAGTTTATTTTGTTGCATCCCGGAAGTTGTTGGATATATCGGTGTAAGATTCTTTTCAACTTCTATTGAATCTTCCTTCCCGAATACTTGATATTGAGGATGAATCATTTGTTTGCCATTAGGCCCTGGAGTAATAGTTCCAAAACATCTAATCATCTTTCCTTTTTCTAAGGCTTTGTGTTGAGCCATTGCAAAATTGAACATTCTCATAGTCAGTTTTCCGGTACCATCATAAATCTCCGAAAAGAGCATTCTTCTCCCTCTAAAGACTACTGTAGATTTCATAATTTCACCTTCTATCAAAACTGGTGTTTGATAGTTCGCTGAACTTATTGGAGTTATAAAACTCCTATCTTCGTAACGAAAGGGAAGATGAAACGCAGCATCTGGAATGTTAAATATTCCCAAATTATTCAGAGATGTTGCACTTTTTGGACCTACGCCCTTGAGTTCCTGGATTGAATGAAGATCTTTAGATTCTTCAGTCATTTATTTATATGGTCTTGGCTAGAATGGCTTCTACCTCAATAGATGAGTCCAAAGGTAATCTTGCTACCTGAAGCGCCGCTCTTGCAGGATAGGGCTCTGTAAATATTTCTTCCATAATTTCATTTACCAAATCGAAGAGTGACAGATCTTGAAGAGAGACATTGAGTTTAACTATATGATTCATATTTAAACCAGCTTCAGTGCATAGAGCATCGATATTTTTAAAAACTTGTCGAATCTGATTTTCCTCTCCTTCAACTAATTGCATGGTCTCCGGATCTAAGGGTATTTGCCCTGATAGAAATATCAAATGCTCAGTCTCTATTCCTTGAGAATATGGTCCAATTGCTGCTGGTGCTTTTATAGAGCTAATTTTTTTTTTCATATTAGTGTAACGCTGCTGCTTGCCTCATCTCCCAATCATGTATTCTGGTTACAGAAACGACATTGTTTACTGTTCTTATTTTTCTTAATATCTTGGAGAGATGTGTTCTATCTGATACTTCAAGATCAAGAATAAATTCATGCATCTCAGTATTTGTATCCATTGTTTGAATAGAAGCTATATTGGTCTCAAGGCCTGTAATTACAGCAGCTAAATTTGCAAGGAGGCCTGGCTCATCTCTTGCGATTACCTTTATTTGAACTAAGAAGGACCTTCCAGAGGGTTTACCCCAATTTACTGGGAAGCACTGTTGTGGATCTTCCCTAACAGAAAGGATATTTTTACACCTCTCTTGGTGTATGACGAGACCTCTTTCAGCAGTGAAATGACCTATAACTGAATCCCCAGGGATAGGTTTACAGCAGATCGCATAATTTACAATCAGACCCTCCGATCCAGTTATCTCAAGAGGCACAACTTCCTTGTGCTCAATATCATCATCTTTTAAGAACCCTGTTATTTGTTGAGCCACGATATTGCCTACTCTCTGACCTAATCCTATTTCTTCTAGTAGTTTGTTAAGACTTCTTACTCCAATATTTTTTAATACTTTACGCAGTTCATTCTTTTCTATTTCTCGTAACTTAATACCCATATTCGTCAAAGATTGATCAAGTAGCTTCTTACCAAATTTTCTTGCTTCGGAGGTCTTTAAGTTGCTGAGATAGTGACGAATACCATTTCTGGCCCTTGGGGTTACTGCAAAATTTAACCAGGCAGGAGAAGTTTGAGGAACCTTCTCAGTAAGAATTTCAATTGTTTGGCCACTTTCTAGAGGGACACTTAGAGGGGCGAGTCTTTTATTTATTCTGCATGCCCTACAATGATGGCCAATGTCTGTATGGACTGCATATGCAAAATCTATAGCAGTTGAGCCGCCTGACATTTCAATAATTTTACCTTGTGGAGTAAACACATATATTTCATCAGGAAATATATCTGTTTTTATTGAATCAATGAATTCTTCGGTAGAATCATAATTCTCTCTCATCTCAAGCAGACCAGCTACCCATCTTCTTGCTCTTATCTGAGGATTAAAGTCTGACTTATCACCTGATTTATATAGCCAGTGAGAAGCTATCCCATTTTCTGCCATATCATTCATTTCTTGTGTTTTTATTTGAACTTCCACGGGAAATCCTTTCAATCCGACTACACCCGTGTGAAGGGACTGATATCCATTCGATTTGGGAATAGCTATGTAGTCTTTAAAACGACCTTCCACAGGTTTGTATAAGTTATGAATATGACCAATAGTGCGATAACAGTTTTCTGGGGTATCGACAATAATTTTTATGGCATATACATCCATAATCTCTTCAAAGGATCTGTGCCTTTCTTTCATTTTTCTGTAAATACTGTAAGTGTGTTTTTCTCTTCCTTCAACTAAAGCAGGGATGCCTTGATCTAGAAGCCTCTTACTGAGTTCTTTTTGTATTTTATTTAGTATTCTTTTTTGACCGCCTCTATTCTTTTTAACGGCGGCAGTGAGCCTTTCGTGACGCTTTGGATAAATAACCCTGAATGCCAAGTCTTCAAGTTCACGATACAAATTATTCATGCCAATCCTATGGGCAATTGGGGCATAAATTTCTAGTGTTTCTTTTGCTATCTTTATTTGCTTCTCTCTGTTGAGATACATCAAAGTTCTCATATTGTGAAGCCTATCTGCAAGTTTTACGACGATTACTCGTATGTCTTTAGACATTGCTAGAACCATTTTTTGGAGATTTTCTGCTTCAGCCTGAGTTCTATTAGATATTGAAAGTTTATCTAGTTTGCTGACTCCATCTACTAGGTTTGCAACATCCCTATTAAATTTTTTTTCTATAATGGCTTTTGGGATACCTGTATCTTCAATAACATCATGAAGCATAGCAGCGGACAGACTATCTTCATCCATCCTGAAAGAACTCAATATAGAAGCAACAGCTATTGGATGCGTAACATATGGGTCTCCACTAGATCTAAACTGACCTGAATGAGCTTCACAAGCAAAGTTATATGCTTTATTAACTTGCCTGACTTTTTTTGGATCTAAATAGTCCGACAGTTTCTTTGATAAGGCTCCAATTGATTCCATAATAATATTAATACAGAGATTTAGTATCCCTGTTTTTAGAGCTTATTGCGAATATTTTTGGGGTTTTTAAGATTGAGGTAAATCTTCAGCAGAGAGCTCATCAGAGAACTCTTGTTCTAAATCGGCAATATCAACTTTTAGTTCATTAATATTATCTGTCGTAACAGTTCCAGCTTCAATTTCTCTTAACGCCATTACTGTAGGTTTATCGTCCTCCCACTCAAGAGTAGGGCGTCTTCCACCAGTAGCAAGTTGTCTAGCTCTTTTGGCAGCAAGTATTATTAACTCATATCTTGTACTGACTTTTTCTAAAGCCTCTTCTACTGTAATTCTAGCCATATTCTTAGTGTTTTATTGTGCGGATGCGCATTCTAATGCAAACTTAAGCTTCAATCCAGTAATAGATCAAGAGAATTTTTGATAATTTCACTTCTTTCACTAGTTATTTCCCCCGATCTGAACATAAATTGTTTCAAATCTTCTAAAGCTTCATCAAAATGATTATTTACTATTAACTGATCAAAATCTTTTCCAATGTTGACTTCATTTCTAGCTTCTTTAAGTCTTTTAGCGATCTCTATTTTTGAATCTTGATCTCTAGATTCAAGTCTTCTTGTCAAATCCTCATAAGAAGGAGGAATAATGAAGACTGTCTTTGCTTCAGGGAAAGCCTCTTTAACTTGTAAAGCACCTTGAATATCAAGTTCAAGCAGCACATTTTCTTTTTTAGAAAGCACTGAGAGAACCCAGTCTTTAGGAGTGCCATAAAAATTACCAAATACTTCAGCATATTCTAGGAAATCATTATTTTTTACTTTTTCCATGAAACTCATTTGGGATATGAAAAAATATGAAACACCATCCACTTCTTTGGGTCTTGCCTTCCTTGTTGTACAAGAAATACCTAGATTGGTATTAGAGGCAACTGGATCTTCTAAAATAGCCTTTATAAGAGAAGTCTTGCCGGTTCCAGACGGTGCAGATATAACAAATAATTTGCCCATGATTAAAAAAAGTTTATTGTAGGTGAAATACATTTAAAATATTTAAGTTTTTGGAATTTATGTTAAAAAATGAAACTCTTTTCTTTGAACTGGCTCTAAAGTCAGATGCTTTATTATTAGGTGATTTCATCTTAAAGTCTGGAAAAAACAGTCCATATTTCTTTAATGTTGGATCTTTTTTTAATCAAGGTTTCATAGCTGAGTTGTCAAATCTATATACAGAAGAAATCATTTCTAGCAAATTAGACTTCGATGTAATTTTTGGTCCAGCTTATAAAGGCATTCCTCTGGCGGCAGCTATATCAGCGTCTTTAAGTACTAAGATTTCTAAACCTATTCCCTTTGCTTTTAACAGAAAAGAAGTGAAAGCTCACGGAGAAGGCGGCAGTATAGTAGGGGAGTTAAAGGATAAGAGAGTTTTAGTGGTTGATGATGTGCTTACAGCGGGTACTGCCCTTAAACAGTCATTAGAAATAATTTCTCAAGAAGGCGGAATTGCAACAGGTTGTTTAGTTGCATTAGATAGAGAAGAAATCCTAGATGATTTATTGGCAAGAGATAAAATATTTCAAGATTTTAATATCTCTGTGACTTCTATAGCTAAAATTTCAAAACTTATAGAATTTTTAGAAAACTGTGAACGTCAAGATGAAGCTAAAATTATAAAAAACTATCTTTTAGGTACTTAAATGTTTACAGGAATTGTTCAAGAAATCGGTATTATTTCTAATAAAGAAGAAACTGAATCAGGCATAAGGCTTGAAATTAAAGTTTCAAAGAATTTTCTTAATAATTTAAAGAAGGGAGCTAGTATTGCAGTTAATGGAGTTTGTCTAACCGTAATTGAATTTAAAAATGATATTGTCTCTTTCGATGTAATACCTGAAACCTTGCGGGTTACAAACATAGAATTTCTATCTATTGACTCAAAAGTTAATCTAGAAAGGTCTCTAAAGTTTGGAGATGAAGTGGGAGGTCATATTTTGTCTGGGCATATTTCATGCAGAGCGCCTTCAACGCTTATTAGTTCGGATGATGAAATTGAGCTCAGAATTCATTGTCCCAAAGAGTGGATTCATTACGTTTTTCACAAGGGTTATGTTGCTATAAATGGTGCAAGCTTAACTGTTGCTAATAAAACAGAAAATTCTTTTTCAGTTTATTTAATTCCAGAAACATTAGACGCAACGAACCTTTCTGATATCAAAGATGGTGATTCACTAAATATTGAGGTAGATCAGACTACTTATGCTGCCGTGAAAGCAGCTGAGGCAAGGTTTGAAGAAAACTAGCCTTGAAGATTTTCTTTAACTAGCTTGCTGACAATTCCCATATCAGCATTTCCTTGAATTTTAGTTTTTAAAAAGCCCATCACTTTTCCTATGTCTTGAGGTTCTTTGGCTTCAGTTTCATTAATCGCCTCAATGACTAGTTTATTGATGTCATCCACGCTCATTTGCTCTGGGAGAAAGTCTTGCAATATAACAATTTCCGACTCTTCTTTTTCCGCAAGATCATTTCTTTGCGCATTTAAAAATTGAGACATTGATTCCTTTCTTTGCTTTATCATTCTTTGAAGAATCTTAATTGAGCCCTCATTAGATAATTCAATTTTGTTATCTATTTCTTCTTTTTTTAACTCAGACAGGGCCATCCTTAATGTAGATGTTCTATCTTTGTTTCTTTCTCTCATTGAGGATTTGACTGCCTCTTCTATGAGATGTCTGATTGAGTCTGCCATAAGGCTATTGATTAAAATCTAGGAGGTCTTCCTAATCTATTTTTTCTTTGATTTTTTTGTTCTCTTTTGACAGCAGCAGCTTTCTTCCTCTTTAAAACGGACGTCGGCTTTTCGTAAAATTCTCTTTTCCTTACTTCTGGGATAATACCTGCTTTTTCACAGGCTCTCTTGAACTTCCTGAGCCCTACATCAAAAGATTCATTTGGTCTTATTTTTATTGATGGCATAAATAATCTCTTAAGAGGCGGCAATTCTATAGAACCATTTTTAATTTGGAAAGTGTTTCTTTTTTTTTATTTTCAACGAAAATAGCTATCCTTAAACTTATGAAAATACTTGGAATAGAAACTTCTTGTGATGAAACAGGTGTAGCTATATTTGATACTGATACAAACAGTATTATTTCTGAGCAACTATATAGTCAAGCTTCTAAGCATGCTGAGTATGGAGGTGTAGTTCCTGAGCTGGCTTCAAGAGATCACCTTAAGAAACTAGTTCCTTTAATAGACCTTACGATTGATAAATCTGGTCATGATCTTCAATCTATTGATGCAATTGCTTATACCGCTGGACCTGGTTTGAGAGGACCTCTTTTGATTGGTGCTTCTATGGCTAAAGCAATTTCCATGTCTATAAATAAGCCTTCTATAGGCATACATCATATGGAAGCGCATCTATTAATTAATTTATTAGAAAATCCCGCTCCCTCTTTCCCCTTTTTAACGCTCTTAATTTCTGGCGGGCACTGTTTATTGATTAATGCAAAGGCTTTAGGAGATTATGAGATTTTAGGACAAACTTTAGATGATGCTGTGGGAGAGGCTTTTGATAAAGTTGCTAAAATTTTAGACCTAGGTTATCCGGGTGGACCTAAGATAGAGTCTTTAGCAAAAGAAGGAAATCCCGAAACATTTAATTTTCCAAGACCGATGATAAATAAGAAAAACTTTGACTTTAGCTTCAGCGGCTTAAAAACAGCTGTTTATTATGAATTTAAAAAAATAAAAGAAATAGACGATTCCAAAAAAGCAGACTTAGCGGCCTCCTTTCAAGCCGCTGTAGCGGATACTCTATTAATAAAAACTAAAGAAGCAATGGATTCAACTGGCTTAGAAGAATTGGTTATTGGTGGAGGTGTTGCATCTAATAAATATATACGTTCTAAGTTGATAGAAGGGATGAAGGATAAAAAGATTTATTTTCCACCTATTAACAGATGTACGGATAATGGAGCCATGATAGCTTACGCTGGCAGTTTTTATATGCAGGATATTCAAAAGGACCTTGATTTGAATATTAGACCTAGATGGCCTTTATCGGAGTTAGCAGATGGATAAAGTCTTCATAAAAGGCTTAGAAGTCGAAGGAATCATTGGTATTTTTCAGTGGGAGAGGGAAGTAAAACAAGTTATATCTGTCGATATAGAAATGGAATTTGATAACAAAAAAGCCGCTAAGTCAGATTCAATAGAAGATGCATTAAATTATAAAAAAGTGGGAAAGAGAGTTACCGCTTTCATACAAAAATCAAAATTTCAACTTGTCGAATCACTTGCCGAGAATATCGCCAAAATAATTCTTAAAGAATTCCCTGTAGAAAAAGTCAAAGTAACTTTAAGCAAACCAGGAGCTCTTAGAGGTTCAGACTCTGTGGGTATAATTATTGAACGACCTTGACTGAAAAAGTATTTCTAAGCATAGGTTCAAACCTTGATCCTGAAAAGAATATTGATCAGGTTAAGATCTATCTTGATAGGGCTTTTAAAGTGAGCTATTCAAGTATCTATAAAACTCCGGCAGAAGGTTTCTCTGGAGAAGATTTTTTGAATTTAGTTTGTTCATTTGAGACAAGCATGGATCCCCTTGAATTAAGAGGATTTTTAAAAGAAATTGAAGAGAAAATGGGCCGTACAATAGATCAAAAGGGCATGTCGAGTAGAGTTATAGATTTAGATCTAATTCTTTATGGAAACCTGATAGCTAAAACAGAGCAATTGGATATACCTAGCGAAGATATTGAGAAGTACAACTTCGTTCTTGAACCTCTATGCGAATTAGCAGCTGATTCTATTCATCCAGTACTCAAAATCTCTTACAGAGAAATAAACAATAACTTATCTTAAGTTACTTTGTCTCTTTAAATGACCTCTCCTAAGGCTCTAGCTCGTTCGGTAACAGATTCTTCATCTTTCTTTAAGTTCTTTGCGGCTAAGAAAAGAGCTATGCTTGGTATTATTAATATGACTAGTATCAATGCCATGGATGTTTGCATCGCGTCACCAGCTGCATAACCTTGACTCTCAAACGCATCACTTATCCTTCCTAAAGTATAAGGTCCAAGTGCTAGACCTATCATGCTTAGTGTAAGAATGAAGAAAGCTCCAGCCATTGCCCTCATTCTAGGCAATACTAAATTTGTAACAGTAGTTGCAGCACAACCAACATAGACCGAACTACCAACGTGATATATGAAATTAAAAATGAGAGAAATATTTTTTGATTCAGAGTAAATCATTCCAAAACAGCCCACAAGAGTAATGAGCACACCACCTGTAAAAATTACATATAGTCTCCCACCTACATATTTATCGCGTAGCTTATCTCCAAAATATCCGCCTCCTATGACACCAATAAAAGATCCAATCGCTGTTATAAGACCAATTAATGTCCCTATTTCAAGAGCAGACATGCCATGGTTATTGATATAAAAAGATGGGGTAAAAGCTGAATAGGCATAACCTACAAAAGGTATGCAAGGGAATGCGATGAAAGAATATATAGCCGCTTTGCTTTTAAACATCAGCGTAAAGGCGACGATATCTCTTTTGCTTAAACTTTGAATCCAGGTTGAGACTAAGTAGGTCCCAATGCCCCAAGCTGTCCACTGAAGAAAGTCACCTGTGAGACTATATAGAGCAAAGCATAAACTAAAGATTACCAAAGCAATCAGGGCATTTATACCTATAGACTTTAATGACTCTTTTTCACTAAGGAGGGAAATGGGGGTCAATCCAATGAATTCTTTGAACGTATCTTTAAAGGGTTCTTTGCTTGGCTCAGTAACAATTCCTTCACTGAGTCCTCTTACTGGCTCTTTTATAAAGAAAAAGGTGATTATCGATAATAAGATTCCTGGAAGCCCAACTCCCATAAAAGCTGCTTGCCATCCTTTTAGACCAAAGGGAGCCTGCGTATAATCAGGATAAGCAGAATTCCATGTATCAAGAATTGCGCCGCCAAGAAACAGACCTATTCCTGCACCTATATAAAGCCCACTTGAATAGATGGACAACACTGTGGCTCTCACTCTTGGAGAGAAATAATCTGAGAGTAATGAGTAAGCTGAGGGAGATGCACTAGATTCGCCAATACCTACCCCAAATCTATAGATTGATAGACTTAAAAAAGATTTTGCTGTTCCAGAGAGGAATGTCATCAGGCTCCAAAAAGCTAGACCGATACTTATTAGATTTTTTCTATTCCAAGAATCGGCTAATTTACCCATAGGTATTCCTACTACGGAGTAAAAGACACCAAATGCTGTTCCAAATAAGAAACCTATATCACTATTAGATATCCCTAAATCAGCTTTTATGTCTTCAGCTAATATAGAAAGAATTTGCCTATCAATGAAATTAAAAATGTATACCAATACTAGGAGGCTTAGGGCAATTTTTGCGTGATAGCCTCCAACCTCAGAATTTTTTTCTTCTGACAAAGTTTTTCCTTTTTTTAAATTAGATGATTAAGCTTCTATGGTAGCAGTGGCATTACCAGTAATCACAGCAATATCATTTTGATTTGTTGTTTCAATCATAAGATCAATTACTTTAGATCCATCCTCTTCACGTATTTCAATGATAGTAGCTTTTCCAGTAAGCGTATCTCCCGGCCAAACCTGATTCGTGAATCTAACTCCGTATTTCTTCAATGCTCCATCACCAACGTAGTCTGTAAGCATTGTTCCGGTAAGCCCCATTGACAACATCCCATGTGCAAACACACTTGGATATCCTGCCACTTGTGTAGTGAATATTTCATCGGTATGAAGAGGGTTATAGTCACCAGAGGCCCCCGCATATTGAACTATTTGAGTTCTTTTCAGATCTTCAACTAATACAGCTGTATGAGTATCTCCAACTTTGATTTCATTTTCTTTAAGCATTTTTATCTCCTAGCTATCTACAGCTCTTTCAGTTTGAACACCTACACCTGTTGCAGTAATAACTAATTCACCATCTTGATTTCTGTATTCAGTTACACTTTCACTAAATTTTAATTTACCTGCTCTTTTGCTCTCTTTTTCCCATGAATTTCCGGGCTTTGTTGTAGCTGTAAGAACATCCCCAGCTTTTACTGGTATATGATATTCAAAGTGCTGCTCAGCGTGAAGCCCCATAGCTGCACCACCTCCGCTCCCACCTGAATCATTGGATGGTTTTGCACCTGATGCCTCTTTTCCTGAACCAAACCATCCTTCGCCTCCTATTTTAGGCCTTAGAAAATAATCAGGATCAAATTGAGCACTTGACTGTGCAAATGTAGGTGGAGCTATTATTCCCCCTAAGTCTGTTTCTTTGGCATAGTCTTCATCATGATAGATTGGATTTGCATCTCCAACTGATCTTGCAAACATCATGATATGACTGGCTTCTACTAAAAATTTATTGATCGCCATATTTCTCTCCTATAAAAAATTCTTTTCTACTAAATCCCAAGCAGTATCGGATAAGTTCCTAACTCCGCTAGCTCTTTCCGCAGCATTCTCATGAGCAGCAGTACCATCTCTAACTCTGCCCAGGATACCTTGCAGAATGCCAGCTAACTTAAATAGGTTATAAGCCGAGTACAAATCCCATTCTTCAGTTAAATCTATATTGATTTTTTCGGAATACATTTTTACGTAATCATCAATGACCGGAATGCCTTGATTTTTACAATAGGCTTTATCTGCTAGTTTTGGGTTCATTGTGTATTGAAGGCAGTGATAATTAAAATCTGCGCACGGATCACCTAATGTAGAGAGCTCCCAATCCAGTATCGCAATGACATTAGGATCATTCTTTCCAATCATCACATTAGTTAAACTGTAATCTCCATGGACAATACCTGTCCTTTTTTCTGAAGGTAAGTTTTTGGGTAGCCAATCTATTAAATTATTCATTGAATCAATAGTCTCTGTTTCAGAATCAATATATTGCTTTGACCATCTTGAAACTTGTCGACCAACATAATTTCCTGGTTTCCCAAAATCTTCCAGACCTATTTCATTTGGATTAACTAGATGTAACTTAGCCATAGAGTCATTCATTGATTCATAAACACCTAAAGCCTCATCCTTGTCACTAGATTCCATTGCTGCATCCCACAAGACCCTTCCATCTTTGAATTCCATTAGATAGAAAGCCGTACCAATCACGTCATCATCTTCACAAAGCGCATAACTTTTCGGTACAGGAACATTAGTTTTATTAAGACCAGTAATAACTTTATATTCTCTATCTACTGCATGAGCAGATTTTAGTAACTTACCAGGAGGTTTACGTCTTAGAACATAGGATTGGTTCGGCGTTATAACTTTGTAGGTTGGATTCGATTGACCACCTTTAAATTCTTCTAATTTAATATCTCCTTCAAAACCATCTACATTTTCATGCATGAAATCTTGAAGTTTAGAGACATCAAATTGATGTCTCTCCAGAACTTCCATAGTTCCAGTGTTTTCGTCAGTCTCGTGTAATTCATTCCCCATAACTCAATAATAAGATAGATGTAAAAATGATAAAAGAAAAAAATTATCTAGTTTATGGATCGACCACCATCTACTTTGATTACCTGACCTGTTATATATTCTGCCTCGGATAAAAAGACTGCCAAAGATGAAATATCCTCTGGACAACCAATCCTCCCCAAGGGGACTTTTGTTAATCTTTGCTTTTGTTGATCTTCACTTAAGTCTTCATCCTCAGGCCATAGTATCGCTCCGGGAGAGATTGCATTTACCCTTATATCTGGAGCTAACTCCTTTGCTAAAGACTTAGTAATACCTTCCAAAGCAGATTTGGCACCTGAGTACAGACTGAAATTTTTTATACCACTTGGTGCTAGTGTGTCTGAAATATTTATTATGCATCCCTTACCTTTTTTTAAGAAGGGCAGAAGTGCCTGAGTTAAGAATAAAGGAGTTGTTGCGTTAGTGGCCATTAAGTTATTCCATTCATCCATTGAAGCTTCATCTATTGGAGTAGGGTAAAAACTAGATGCATTATTTATTAAAACTGACAGCTCATCAGTAATTTTAGACAACGCTTGAGTCAATTTTTTTATTGAAGATTCGTCATCAAAATTTGCTTGTATAGTGAAACAAGAGTCTTTTCTAATTTCGTTTAAAGTTTTCTTTATCTCATTCGCTTCTGATTCAGAAGAATTGTAATGAAATATGATATTGAAACCTTCATTATGGAAATGTTGACAAGTGGTCTTTCCAATTCTTTTTGCACCACCAGTAAGAAAGATAAATTTTTGTGTCATAATTTTTCGAGATAATTTTTTAAGGCAGCTAATCTATCTATATTTAATTTTTTTGCAATTAACTTACCTTCTCTTAATGTTTTATCAGCACTGACATCACTAAGTAGATCATAAATCTCTATCCACTTTTCGGGCCTCAATGATGATTCAATCAAATATGAAGAAGCTTTTGAAGCTTTATAAAATCTTTCAGGCTTTCTTAACAAATCACATTTATTTATAAGATCCATCAAAGACTCAGGGGATATCTTTTTACTAGAAAATAAATTTATGTGACTACATATCCCAGATATCTCACTGAACTCTTTGGGTGCATTAAAAGAGATATTTATTTCCTCGATATTCTCATTTTCTGAAATTAAAACGGACCACTTGATAGCACAATCTTGAGTGTCTGAAGATGTTTTTTCTAGAGCCTTAAGATTGAGATTTATAGATTGGCAAATTTTTTCTAGGGCACCCACCTTTAAGAGAATAGAAAAATATTCCTCAGGATTTCTAGTAGAAAGAGCTTTATATGTTTCCATCCAGACTCTCTCTTTGCTCAAAGTTTCAATTTCACCTGAAGAGCTAATTTTTTTCATAAGCTCCAATGTTTTCTTCTCTATTCTAAAATCTAAGAATTTGAGCTTAGATGCAAATCTAGCAACTCTTAGGACTCGCAGAGGATCTTCATCAAAAGAAGTAGAGACACTTTTGAGTAATTTATTTTTAATATCCTCCATCCCGCCGTATGGATCAATTAAATTACCACCTTCATCTTCTGCTATCGCATTGATTGTTAGGTCTCGTCTAAGCAAATCTTCTTCAAGGGTGACAGAAGAATCAAATTTAAATTCAAAACCTTTATGTCCCAGGGCCGTCTTTCGTTCTTGCCTTGCAAGAGCATATTCTTCCTTAGTTTCGGGATGCAAGAAAACAGGAAAATCTTTACCAATTTTTTTATATCCTTTATCTATTAGCTCATTTTCAGACGCACCTACAACAACCCAGTCTCTTTCTTGAACCTCTATATTCAATAAGGCATCTCTAACTGCACCACCAACTAAAAAAATATTCATATATCTAATTTAGCTTATCACAGCTAAAGGTTGAGTTATCTTCTAGCCTTATTGCAGTTAACTTATTGCCCCATGCACAACCTGTATCTAGAGCCGTAATGTTATCTTTTCCAGTAACACCATTTAATGCTGCCCAATGCCCAAAGAGTAAATGTGTATTTTCTTCTAAAATATTGAGCTTATATTCAAACCAAGGCTTTAAATTATTTGGAGCTGTTTCAACCTTACCTTTGTAATCCAATTCAAGAGACCCGTCGGGGTTGTAAAATCTCATTCTCGTTAAAAAATTGATATTTAACCTTAATACTTCTTCGTCTTTTTTACATTTATCTGGATGATCTGGTTTATTTCCAAATATTTTTTTAAGAAAATTACGGTAGTCATTACTTATGAGCTTCGAACTAAGCTTATTTGAATGACCAATCAGCTCCTTTTTTGTCCAATGAGGTGGGATACCAGCATGTGTCATTACAAATTCTTTTTCACCTTCTTTTGTATCAATTGTCTTAATGAAATGAAAGGGTAGTGATCTCAACCAATCAATTAAGAAATCATCTTTTGAGCTATGTAAAATATCTTGGAATGTATCATTTTTGCTCATATCTCTGATTGAGCTTTGAACGGCAATTAAGTGGAGATCGTGATTTCCTAAGACAATATGGCAATTTTCCCTTATAGAATATAGAAAATGTAGACAGTCTAGAGATTCAGAACCTCTGTTTACCAGATCACCACAAAACCATAATCTATCTTCAGTTTTATCAAATGAGATTTTTTTTAGCAAGCACTGCAACTCGCTATAACAACCTTGCAAGTCTCCGATAGCATAATTTGACATCAGAGGAGTGCTCCAGAAATTTTTATATAATCTTCAACTGATATATTTTCTGGTCTACATTTTCTATCTATTCCTAAGTCAGCTAATTCTTCAGAAGATATAATTTTTTCAAGAGATTTCCCAACCATCTTCCTTTTATGCATAAAAGCAATTCGTGTCACTTCTTGTAATTTTATTGAAATCGGATCATCTATACTTCTTCCCACTATAGGATTAAATTTTATAAAGACACTCTCCACTTTCGGTTTTGGTGAAAAGCTTTCAGGCAAGATTAAAAAACAATACTCTGGCTTTGTTAGATATTGTGTAATAACTGTGATTCTACCAAAGTCTTTATTATCATTTTTAGCAATAAGCCTATCTCCAAATTCCTTTTGTAACATAAAGTGCATATCGCAAAAATTAGCTAAATATTTAAAACTCCAAAACATAATAGGCGTAGATAGGTTGTATGGTAGGTTTCCAATGACTCTAACTTTATTTGTAAAAATCTCTCTAGGATCAAAATCTAATATGCTTTTATTATGAAGATAGAAATTTTTTTCATCTTCTAATCTCTTTAGTTTTTTAGATAATTCCCTATCTATTTCAACTGCATGAGTGGTATCTGCTCTATTCGCAAGCTGTTTAGTTATTGCTCCTTTGCCTGGTCCTATTTCTAAAAAAATATCTTTAGAATTTGGATTCATAAACTGAAGTATTTGGTTTATAACAGCTGGATCAATTAGAAAATTCTGACCTAAACTTTTTTTAGCTTTTGGCATTTTCAGATCTTTTGCTCATTGAGCTTGCCATTTCTGTTGCAGCAAGAAGACTTGATTCATCAGCCTGACCAGTTCCAGTCTTATCATATGCAGTTCCATGATCTACAGAAGTGCGAATGAATGGTAGTCCTAAAGTTATATTAACAGTCTCACCGAAACCCATAGTTTTGATGACTGGAAGACCTTGATCATGGAACATGGCAAGAAAAGCATCTGCTTTCTGAGTTTTATCTAACTCAACGAAGGCTGTATCTGCAGAAACTGGACCTATTATTCCTAGACCTTGCTCTCTTAATTTGTCCAAAGTAGGGCCAATAATGTCTTTTTCTTCCCTACCCAAATAACCTCCATCTCCAGCATGAGGATTCAAACCGAGCACTTTGATAATTGGATTTTCCAATTTCCAGTGATTTTTCAGAGACTGATTAATTATAGATATCGTGTTAACAAGAAGATCTTCATTTATATGAGATGGAACTTCACTGAGAGGTAGATGAGTTGTAGCTAATGCAATCTTGATTTTCTCATTAGCTAACATCATTACAACATCCTTAGTATTACCAAGACCTGCTAGTTCTTCAGTATGGCCAGTAAATGATATGCCTCCTTCATTCATTAATTCTTTATTTATTGGACATGTTACGACCGCATTGAATTCCTTTGATATGGTTTTTTTAACTGACTCTTCGAAAATAGACATTATGTATTTAGCAGTGCCTGGTTCAGGACTACCTGATTTTACTTCCGAGCTAATAGGTCTATCTACTACCCATAAGTATTCATCAGTTAGAGAGTTTGAATCTTCACCTCTGTATTCCTTGATATCAACTTGAACCTTGATTTCGTCAGCTCTTTCTTTCAAGAGATCTATATTTCCAAAAATTACTGGTTTATAAGCTAGTGATTTCTTTTGACCAAAAGCTTTAATACAGATATCGGGACCTATACCAGCTGGATCTCCAGAAGAGACAGCAATTTTGGTCATGAGGTTAGTTTTATATCTACATAAGCCTCTGCTCTTAGCTCTATCAGAGTACTTTGTAGTTCTTGATCAAATTTTCTTTTAAAAATTATTTGATAGGCTCTATTTTTTTGTTCCTCTTGACTTACGTCCTCATTTCTTCGATCCATGACCTCAATGATATGCCATCCAAAAGAAGACTTAACAGGTTCGGATAGCTGACCTATTTCAGTTGCATTTAAAGTCATTTCAAATGCAGGATCGTAATCTCCAGGATTGCTCCAGCCCAACTCACCACCATCCATTTTTGACCCAGGATCCTCAGAGAATTGTCGGGCGAGTTGTTTAAAATCTTCTCCTTCTTTTAATCTTTTGAAGATATCGTTGATGAGTATTTCAGCTTGATTCTCTGTTCTTATTTCAGAGGGTTGGACAAGAATATGCCTTGCTAGAGTTTGATCTAGGAATTTAACAGTATTTCCTCTTTTTTCAGTTAATTTAAGTATGTGGAACCCAGCTCCACTCCTTACTGGTTGCGCTACTTCTCCAACTGTTAAACCTGTTACTACTTCAGCAAAAAGACTTGGTAGTTCTGCGGAAGTTCTCCAGCCAAGGAAACCACCCTCCAGAGCCTTTTGTCCTGCAGAGTAAGATGCGGCAAGCTTTTCAAAACTTTCTCCATTTTCAAGTCTTTCTAATAATGAAACTGCTTCGCTTTCAATTGCTTCTATTTCTATTTCCGATGAACCACTTTTAACAGATAGGAGGATATGTTGAACATTGTATTGCTCGGCTAGCTGAGTTCTGCCTTCTTCGGAATTAATAAAATTTTCGAGTTCCTGTTCAGAGATATCTATCTTTGCTCCAACCTTACCTCTTTGCACTCTTTGGATTATTAGTTCTTTCTTTATAGTATCCCTGAAGGATTTGTAAGAAGTTCCGTCTGCCTCTAGCTTCAGTCTGAATTCTTCCAAACTGAGATTATTTTGTGATGAAACCCTGGAAAGAGTTTGATTGAGCTCTGAATCACTAATTTTTATGCCGGCCCTGTCCGCAAGCTGAAGCTGAATTTCTTCAATGATTAATCTATCTAAAACTTGCTCTTCCAAGAGGTTTAAAGGAGGCAGTTCGGCTTTATCATTTTTTAATCTTATAAGTATTTCTTCAACTCTAGAATTTAGTTGAGATTCCATAATTACGCCTGAATCTACAACAGCTACGACTCTATCGATCAACTCAATTTTCGTATAAGTATTTGTAGATATAAGAAAACCTAGCAGGATAAAGACTATCCTTTTCTTCATTGAAATCTTGATTAAAAGTATTTTTGTTAGATCCATATTTACTATTGTCTTCTTTTTTCCAGTTGTTGCAATTACTGAAATCGTCTAGAACTCAAAACTTCTGATATCCTCTTTCCAAATCTACCTAATTCAGTAAGTTCAAAAAATAAATAAATATTATCCCTTTCTCTTTCGGTAAAAGGACTATTTCCAATTAAATTAATATCTTCTTTATTCATTCCAAAAAAAGGATAGTAATTTTGATCGAGCCATTTTCTTTTCATTAAGCCTAATTTTAAGCAACAATTGGCATACTCTATGCCATAGGATAGATCTCTTGAATAATTTTTTTCATAATCTCTGGAGACTTTTCCAAAGGCTAAAAATTTACTTGAAAGTTCCCACTGAGAAATTAGTTCAATTTGATTTATAGGCAATCCGTCATCAGACCAACCAGTTATTAAATTTAGATATTTTGGGTCTCTCTTATATATAGATCTTAATTGTATGTTTTTTCTTTCTTCTCTTTCATAAACGATTCCTAAACTTCCTCTAGATATTTTTTCCAAGTCAGAATCAAACTCTAATGAACTATTGATTTTCAGATGACTTGATATGTCGGCTTTGAACTCAGTAACAATAGAAGATTTTTTAGAACCCTTATTATTAAGACTATTTTCATTATCACGAAAGAATGCTCTTCCTAAAGAGAAATATCTTTCATTGCCATTACTGGCATTATAAAAATTATGTTCAAAACCAAGAATTAATCTATTCTGCTCTAAAAAAAAGTCTGAACCAGAGTACCAGTTCCTTTTAAATAAAGTATCAAAGTTTAAATTTTGAAGTTTTGAATCTATCCTTTTCTCGTAATTATTTTCTCCATCAATGTAAACATACTTAAATATCGGAGTTAGACTATGGAATTGATTTTTCGATTTCTTTTCCATATAAATTCTATAACTTAGTTCAGCCCAGTTGTATGAGTTATCAATAGGATCCGATTTAGTTTGGTACTCTGTTTCTCTTCTTCCGGCTTTGAATGAAGTTAGCGAAGATCTATTGTCTTTTTCAAATGATAATGAGGGTTCGATGTATATTCTCTTTACGTCTGTCTCTTTATTTAATGGATTAAATTTTTCATCAAATGAAAATTTCGCATAGTCGGTTACTAACCTTGCGGACATACCGAAGACATTTCCTTGATACTCAATATTCAAGCGAGGTTGAGTTTTATATTCATTGGAAGAAAAAGGATTTAAATTATGAAATTGCTTCAATCTACCAATTATTTTCAAATTTTTTGTATTGAGGCCGACGTTGAGATTTCTCTTCAAGAAATCCTTTTGTTGAGTACCTAAGATATCATCATTTAAGTCTTCAAAGTATAGATTATCGCTTACGTGTTCAGTACTAATGCTGAGGTATAGGTTAGAGCCTAAATTTGTTTGACTATGTACTTTTGTTGCCCATCTTTTTTTATTTTCCCCAGTTTGATCTAGAAACTTTCTATCATTAATAAAATATGAGAATGCTATAAGGCCCTCAGAATCTTGAGAAAGAAACCTTCCTTCGGAACTGATCCCGGATCCTCTTTTTTCTATATATCGTGGTGAGATTGTTAGATCGTAATTTGGAGCTAAACTAAAAAAGTAAGGTACTGATAGATCTAGCCCATCTTTACCTTGCTTAATAGATGGTGCTAAAAACCCAGAGAATTTTTCTTTTCCTATTGCTGTCCTCGCATAAGGCAAATAAAAGATTGGTATCTCATTAACTTCAATTGTCACGTCTTTAATAACAGCATTCTTTCTATCTTCAAGAATTGTTATTCTCTCGGAATTTAAATTCCAAGATAGGTCTTCCTTTTTACAACTTGTAATTGAAATATTTAGTAAGTCTATATTGCCATTAAACTTAAGATTTATAAATTGAGCTTCGCCAAATCCTCTCTCCATAAAGTTAAAACTAGAGCTTGAGAGGTAGAACTCATTATCAATAAAATCAGCTTCCATATTTTGAGCTTCAATAGAAAGGTTTTTAGATAAGGCCTTGATATTTCCTTCAAGCTGTATGGTTTGGTTTTCACGGTCGTAAATTGCTTTATCTGACCATAATTGAACAATATCAGTTTTAATAACAACATTGCCCGTTAAACTAAGAATTTCCTGATCTAAGGATTCTATAACTTGTGCGTCAATAGAATTTATCTTAAGAGTTTTGTCTTCATTTCCCTTCAAGAGGTTTGAAAAAATAATCATAGATGCAACGATTATTAATAAAATAAAGGAGTACTTTTTAAACATAGTACAAATTAGAGTATTTTTGGTAGTGATTGTTCCATAAACTTGTTGAGATCATAAAGGAAGACCTCTTCAGGTTACTATAATATTATGACAGAGATGAAAGATGACTTGTTAAATTGGGCCTTATTGCAAGGATCAAGTTTAGGATTTAAAGATATTGAAAGTTTGCAGCCTCTAAGAGAGCAAGCAAGTCTGAGGCATTATTTCAGGATTCAGACCAATACAGGAACAAAAATAGGCGTGATATCTGAGCCCAATTCTAAACAAAATGAATTATTTGAGATTCATTCAAATTTTCTGAGAAAAAATGGTATTAAAGTACCCAAAGTAGAAGCTTCTGATCATCTTAAAGGTTTTATGATTTTAGAGGATTTCGGTGACAAAGTCGTTCAACTGGAAATAAATGAAGAAAATAAAGAGTTCCTTTTTAAAAAATCATTACAAAAAATCCATCAACTTCAAGAAATTAAACCACCTGCTGATCTCCTCAAGCTTACGCCAGAGATATTGAAACAGCAAATGTGTCTTTTTGAAGAGTGGTTTTTTAAGGGTTTTTTAGAATTAGACTATTCTACTAATGATAAAAAAACGCTAGATGATAGTTGGGAGCTAATAGCTAGAGAGTGTTCACAACAATCCCATGTAATATGTCATTTTGATTTCGAATTCCGAAACCTTATGCTTTTAGAAAAGAATGAAATTGGAATATTAGATTTCCAAGATTTATGCTTAGGACCATATGCCATAGATCTTGTGTCGATTTTAAAAGATATAGAAAACCCATTGTGTCATGAAGATTTACTAAATTATCTTAAATTCTATATGGAAGGTATCAAGGGCAACAAATTAGAAGAGTTAAAACTCTCAGACCTTGAAAAGGATTTAGATTTTGCTGGTTTCCAACGCCAGTTTAGGATTTTAGGGACACTATCAAGATTACACCTTAGGGATAAAAAATCTTTTAGACTTAAGGATTTAAAACAGACTCTAAGATTCCTTCAAGTAGACCTAGAAAAATATGCTTCTCTGAAAGAATTGGCTAACTTTTTAACAGAAAAAGTTGAACCGAAACTCATTAAAACTTTAAGAAATATTCAATGAAAGCATTTTTACTTGCAGCAGGGAAGGGCAAAAGACTTCTTCCATTTACAGAGGATAATCCTAAGCCATTAGTAAAAGTTGGCGGCGTTTCCTTGATTGAAAGGATAATTAAGACCTTAAAAAATACCAATATTGAAGAAATTATTATTAATCTTCACCATCAAGGTGAAAAGATAGTGAACTTACTTGGAGATGGCTCAGATTATGGGCTCAAGATTTCCTATTCCCTGGAAAAAGAACTATTGGGCACGGGGGGCGGAATACAAAATGCTATACATCACTTCGAGGAACCTTTCTTTGTTCTTAGTTCAGATATATGGACAGATTTTAATTTTAATAATTTAGAGCTTAAGGATGATTTCTTGGCGCATATGATTCTTATTCCTAATCCTGAGAGCAATCCAAAAGGAGATGTTTCACTTATTGATGGTTATGTTAGGTCTGACCTAGAAGAAAATAAATATACTTTCTCAGGAATAATGATTATTTCACCAGATTTGTTTAGTTTATCTGAGATAGGACCTCGGGAACTTTGGAATGATATTCTGAAACCAGCTTCTTTAAATAATCTTGTTTCAGGTGAGATATTTAAAGGTAGATACGAGAATCTCAATACCCTAGAAGATGTTGAAAGATTAGACGGTTTACTGAGCGAGGAGTAAACTTGCATCCTAATGACAACTAAAGAATACATAATCGCGCCTTCTATCTTGTCAGCAGACTTTGCTCGCCTGGGTGAAGAATCTAAGAGTGTCTTAAATTCTGGTGCTGACTGGATTCATTTTGATGTTATGGATAATCATTATGTGCCCAATCTAACTATAGGGCCTATGGTATGTAAGGCATTGCGAGATTATGGAATCAAAGCACCTATAGACACTCATTTGATGGTCAAACCAGTGGATAGTTTAATAGAGAGTTTTGCAAAAGCAGGATCAACTTATATCACTTTTCATCCTGAAGCTACTGATCATATAGATAGGTCAATAGAACTTATCAAAAGCCATGATTGTAAAGCTGGCTTAGTCCTCAATCCTGCAACTCCGCTGAGTTTAATTGAGGAGTCAATCGATAAATTAGATATGATTCTGCTAATGTCCGTTAACCCAGGTTTTGGAGGACAAAAATTTATTGATTCTGTACTTACGAAAGTCACAAAAGTAAGAGAAACGATTGATAAGAAAAATCTAGATATAAGACTTGAGGTCGATGGTGGAATTAACTTAGAAAATATTGCTACAGTAGCTGAAGCAGGTGCCGATACTTTTGTTGCTGGATCAGCTATTTTTAATCAAGAAGACTATTCTAAGATAATTAAACAAATGAGATCCTCTTTAGAAGCTCTCTAAAATAGTGGATATACAAAAAAAAATTCCAATTTCTCGCGAAATCTTAGCCGATATGGAGACTCCTCTTAGTGTCTACAGAAAATTAGCCAATTGTTCCTATAGTTACTTATTTGAGTCTGTTGAAGGTGGAGATAAGTGGGCTAGATACTCTCTTATCGGCTTAAAGGCCAGGCGATTAATAAAGGTTATAAAAAATGAAGTTGTAATTCTTCAGGATGGTAAACAAATTGAGACTATAACTGCAGATGATCCCTTAGATTATTTAGATCAGCTACAGAAAAGCTACACTCTTGAAGAAGATAGAAATTTACCAAAGTTTAATGGTGGTCTTGTAGGTTATTTTTCATATGATTGTGTCAGATACATTGAAAAGAAATTAATCGAATCTGTTCCTCCGGATTCTTTAGGGACACCAGATGCCTTATTTATGGTCTCTGAAGAAGTTGCTGTATTCGATAATCTAAAGAATAAACTTCATTTAATTATATTAATTGATAGTGAAGATGATCGAGATATTGCAGAGAAACGATTAGATGAGTTAGAAGAAAAACTTAAAGAGCCTCTTAAATTTCAAGATTTCAAGAAACCTGAAAAAACTATAAATGAATCTGATTTCATATCTGGATTCGGCGAAGATGAATTTAAAAATTCAGTTGAGAAAGCAAAAAAATACATCGAAGAGGGAGATATCATGCAAGTTGTTTGTTCGCAACGTATGTCGCTTCCTTTTACTGCCGATCCGGTAGCTTTGTATAGATCTATTAGGCAATTAAATCCATCGCCTTATATGTATTACTTAAACTTACATGATTTTCATATAGTGGGATCATCTCCAGAAATCTTAGCAAGACTTGAAGACAACAAAGTTACGGTTAGACCAATAGCTGGTACCAGAAGAAGAGGTAAAGATGATTCAGATGATATAGCTATGGAAAAAGATATGATTAACGATCCTAAAGAAATTGCGGAGCATCTCATGTTAATTGATTTAGGAAGGAACGATGTAGGACGAATTGCCAAACCTGGTACTGTAAATGTTACTGAACAATTTGGGATAGAAAGATACAGTCACGTTATGCATATGGTTTCTAATGTTGAAGCTGAATTGGAAGATGGCTTGTCTGCCATTGATTTATTTAAGGCTACTTTTCCTGCAGGAACTGTTTCAGGTGCTCCTAAAATAAGAGCTATGGAGATCATTGATGAATTTGAGCCTGTGAAAAGAGGTATTTATGGTGGAGCAATAGGATACCTTTCTTGGCAGGGTAATATGGATATGGCTATTGCAATCAGGACAGCAGTTATTAAAGACGAGGTACTCTATATTCAGGCAGGAGGAGGCTGGGTTGCAGACTCAGTTCCGGATCTAGAATGGAAAGAGTCACTAAATAAAGGTCGAGCTATTTTCAAAGCTGCAGAAATGGTGCAGGAAAAACTTGAAGGTTGAGATATGTTACTAATGATAGATAACTATGATTCTTTTACATACAACCTTGTTCAATACTTTTACGAAATGTCACAGGAAGTAGAGGTGCATAGGAATGATGAAATAAGCATTCAGGAAATTAAAAAGAAATCTCCAGATTATATTGTCATATCTCCTGGCCCTTGTACGCCAAAAGAAGCCGGAATATCCGTTGATGTGATCAAAGAATTTTCAGGTAAAGTACCCATTTTAGGTGTTTGCCTAGGCCATCAATCCATTGGCTCCGCTTATGGTGCAAATATAATAAAAGCTAATGAGATTATGCACGGCAAACTTTCTAAAATTAATCATAATGGAGAAGGTATATTCTCTTCAGTAGAAAACGAATTTCTCGCCACAAGATACCATTCTCTTGTTATTGAAGAGTCATCACTTTCAAAAGAATTTGATATCACGGCTAGATCTGAAGATGGGACAATAATGGCTATTCAACATAATTCAGAACCAGTCACTGGAATACAGTTTCATCCGGAATCCATCGCTACTGAACACGGCAAATCCATTCTTATAAACTTTTTAGATATTTACTCGTAATGAACATACAGGAAGGAATAAGCAAAGTAGTCTCAAATCAAGATCTTCAAAAACAAGAAATATCTTCTGTTATGTTTGAGATATTGGAAGGTAAAGCCACTGATGCTCAAATCGGTGCTTTTTTAATAGCTTTATCTATGAAAGGCGAAACGGTTGAAGAAGTAATTGGCGCAGTTGAAGTAATGAGAGAACTCTCTGCAAAAGTCAAAACTGATTTAACTCACCTGGTAGATACTTGCGGTACAGGAGGATCAGGAATTGGTATTTTTAATGTATCAACAGCTTCTGCATTTGTTGCAAGTCAATGTGGAGCAAAAGTCGCAAAACATGGCAATAGGTCAGCAACAAGGAGCAGCGGTAGTGCCGATCTTCTTGAACAAGCAGGTGTTCCTCTTACACTTAAACCCACTGAAGTGGCAGATTGTATAAAAAATATCGGCTTAGGATTCATGTTTGCTCCAGCTCACCATAGTGCTATGAAGCATGTTGTTGGTCCTAGAAAAGAAATTGCTCAAAAGAGTATTTTCAATGTCCTTGGACCATTGACTAATCCCGCATCTGCTAAAAGACAAGTCATGGGTGTTTATGATAAGAAATGGATGAGGCCTATTACTGATGTATTAAAGGAATTGGGGAGTGAACATACGATGATTATTCACTCTGAAGATGGCTTGGATGAGATAAGTATCGCCTCTCCAACGTTTGTAATAGAGATGAAAGATGGAGATATCTCTGAATATACTATTAGCCCCGAAGATTTTAATTTTAAAACTTCTACGCTTAACGGGTTACGAGTGAGTTCTCCAGAAGAAAGCCTAAACCTTATTAAATTGGCCCTAGTTAATAAACATCAAGAAGCATCTTCTATGATCTCGATGGCAGCTGGCGCTGCACTTTATGTTTCTGAAGTATCAAGCTCATTAGAGGCAGGGATTTTATTAGCAAATGAATGTGTAAAAGATGGCGGTGGGATTGAAAAACTTAATCAATTAGTTGAATACACCTCTAAATTCTAATGGCAAGCTACCTTGACGAAATTATAAAAGATAAATACTCAGTAGTAACTGAGGAAAAGAGAAGAGAAAGCTTAGAAGACATCAAATCTAAGATTTTAGACTTGCCTCCAAGACGAGGATTTATTCAATCTATCCAGCAAAGAAATAATGAAGGACTTGTATCTGTAATTGCAGAGATAAAAAAGTCTTCTCCTAGCAAAGGTGTGATTAGAGAAAACTTTTCACCTGAAACTATCGCTAAACAATACGAGGAAAATAATGCTACTTGTCTGAGCATATTGACTGACGAAAAATTCTTTCATGGCTCTCTAGAATATCTCAAGAATATAAGGTCTAAAGTAGGTATTCCTCTTTTAAGAAAAGATTTTATTATTGATGAGTATCAGATTTATCAGAGTAAATTATATGGTGCAGATTGTATTTTATTAATCGTATCTGCTTTATCAAATAGCCAACTGAAGGAGTTTAAGACTATTGCTGAAAGCCTAGATCTAGATGTTTTGGTGGAGATTCATAACCAAGAAGAACTGGAACGTATTCAACCAATAGATTTTCCATTTATTGGTATTAATAATCGGAATTTGAGTACCTTTGAAGTAGACCTTAAAACCACCAAAGAATTATCTCTAAACTTAAAAGACAAACTAGTTGTCTCTGAAAGCGGAATAAAGACAAGAGAAGATGTAGATCAAATACTCAATTACGATGTTGTAAACTTTTTGGTCGGGGAGTCTTTTATGCGAGCAGAAAATCCAGGAACTGAACTAAGAAAGCTTTTTTCTCCCATGAATAAATTGGAAAGTTATAACAAAGAAAAGCCAAGATAATATCTGGGCTTTTAACTTTGTTACTGTATTTTAGAAGAAAGATTAATTCTTCTAGTGAGAGAATTAGTCCCTAGGTTTAGCTTCGTTTACTCTTAAATCTCTGCCACCAAAATCAGTTCCATCAAGTGCTTCGATTGCTGCTTGACCCGCTTCTTTTGATTCCATCTCTACAAAACCGAAACCTTTTGATCTTCCTGAATGTCCTTCTGTGATTATCCTAACTGCCTTGACGCCTCCATATTGAGCGAAATGAGCTTCTAAGTCATCCTCAGATGTGCTCCAAGCAATGTTTCCAACATATATATTCATATTATCCTTTTCTAAAAAACCGTAACATTATTGCTACGCGCGCACTATACCTGTGTAGATTTAATAAGCAATGGGTAATTTAAAAATAATTTTTTACTAAACATAATAACTAGATTTAGTCATTATTTTAGCGATGCCAGCCATCAGTTTTTTTACATTCTCTGGCAATTCAACAGCACCTGATTGTAGAGCTTCTTCGCTATGATGTGCTTCGTCTATTGCCATTTGTTCTAGAATAGAAGCAGTTTTTGAATCGCTAGCTGGAATCTTATCCATATGGCTTTCTAGGTGTTTAACAACTTGCTCTTCTGTTTCATGGACAAAACCTAAACTCCATTTATCCCCAGCCATACCGGCTATTGCTCCCATAGTGAAAGATAATCCATACCATAGCGGATTAAAAATACTTGGTTTCTCATCAAGTTCTTCAAGTCTTTTGTTGCACCATGCCAAATGATCAAGCTCTTCCTCTGCCGCTTCATCCATTTTTTCTCTGGTGCCATCAAGTCTAGCCGTTAGGGCCTGACCTCTATATAAGCCTTGGGCAGAAACTTCTCCAGCATGATTTATTCTCATCAAGCTTGCAGAAATACTTCTATCAATTTCGTTCAAAGAGTCTTCTTCAATGTGTTGTGCAGGATATGGTCTCGATTCTTTCTGGTAGTTTTGCGTAGAAAACTTCAATCCTTTATCGATCTCAGTAATAAATTTATCTATTAAGCTCATTTTTCTTCTTCCCTAGCTATCGCTCTGTAACCAATATCTTTTCTGTAAAAAGCATCTTCATAGGCAATTTCAGATATCGCATTATAAACCTTTTTTTGAGCAGATTGAATCGTAGAGCCCAATGCAGTGACGCACATTACCCTTCCTCCATTTGAAGCTAAGCTACCTTCTAGTAATCTAGTACCAGCATGGAAAACCTTAAGATCATTTTTTTCTGAAGGGATGTTTTTAATCTTTTTATTTAGTTCATACTTAGAAGGATATCCTTTTGCAGCAATCACCACCCCTAAAGATTTTTTTTTATCCCACTCAAGTGTTTGATTACTAAGATTACTTTCACATGCTTTGAAACAGAGGTCAGCCAGATCGGATTTGAGTCTCATCATTATAGGTTGTGTCTCAGGATCACCAAAACGGCAATTAAATTCTAGTACTTTTAGATTTTTATCTTGATCTATCATCATCCCAGCATACAAAAAACCAACGTACTTAAAACTCTCTTCTTGCAAGCCTTTTAAGGTAGGATAAATTACATCTTGCATGATTTTCTTATGGACAATGCTATCGACTACTGGCGCTGGAGAATATGCACCCATACCGCCAGTATTTGGTCCTCTGTCCATTTCATCTCTTGCTTTGTGATCTTGTGAAGTTGGAAAAGGGATAGCATTAATACCATCGGTCATTACGATAAAACTTGCTTCTTCTCCATGCAGGAATTCTTCTATAACAATTTTTCTTCCGGCTTCTCCAAAAATTTCAGTTTCAAGCGCCAGATCTATTGCCTCTTTGGCCTCATCAATATTATTTGCAATTGTTACACCTTTTCCTGCAGCTAGACCATCAGCCTTGATTACAATAGGGCATCCTTTTTCTCTTACATAGTCGATCGCTTTAATGGGGTCGGTGAACGCGGAATATTCCGCCGTAGGGATATTATGTTTTTTAAGGAAATTCTTCATGAACTCTTTAGACCCTTCAAGTTGTGCAGCTCCTTTTGATGGCCCAAAACATCTTAATCCTAATTCTTCGAATTTATCAGTTATGCCATTGACCAAAGGATTTTCTGGTCCAATGATAGTTAAGTCGATTTGTTCATTGATGGCAAACTGTGCCAATCCCTCAGTATCATCAGCTTGTATATCAACATTGATAATAGAATTTTCCAATTCAGTTCCCCCATTTCCTGGAGCAACAAAAATTTCTTTTACTAAAGGGCTTTTAGATATTTTCCACGAGAGGGCGTGCTCTCTTCCGCCCGACCCAACTACTAAGACCTTCATTTATCAATGTCTAAAGTGTCTCACGCCAGTGAATAACATGGCCATACCCGCTTCATCTGCAGCATCAATTACTTCTTGATCACGCATCGAGCCTCCCGGTTGGATGACAGAAGTAATCCCTATCTCAGCTGCAGCATCAATTCCGTCCCTGAAAGGGAAGAAAGCATCAGACGCCATAGAGCATCCTTGTGTTTCAAAGCCTCTTTCTACCGCTTTAGAGGCTGCTATCTGTGCACTATCAATCCTACTCATTTGTCCGGCACCTATACCAATTGTCTGATTATCTTTTGTATACACAATGGCATTTGACTTAACAAACTTACATACTTTCCAGGCGAAAAGACAGTTCTCTATTTCATCTTTACTTGGTTTACGTTCAGATACCACTTTTAGATCTTCACTTGTTATAACCACTAAGTCATTATCTTGGATTAATAATCCACCATTGACACTCAATATTTTTGGTTCTTTTGCAGGTTCGCCTAGTTCCTTGGTATCTAAAAGTCTCACATTTTCTTTTTTAGAGAGTATTTCAAGTGCTTGATCATCTACTCCTGGAGCGATTATTACCTCCACAAACTGATTTTCAATAATTTTATCAGTTGTAGATTTATCAAGTGATCGATTAAAAGCTATTATTCCGCCAAATGCTGATGTTTCATCTGAAGCAAAAGCTTTTTCATATGCTTCTTTTATATTGGACCCAAGTGCTATTCCACAAGGATTGGCATGTTTTACTATTACGCAAGCTGGTTCAGAAAAAACTTTCACACACTCGTAGGCAGCGTCTGTGTCCGCAATATTATTATAGGAAAGCTCTTTGCCTTGTATCTGTTTGGCAGATGAGACATTATTTTCCTCGGACTGACTCGTATTGACATAGAAGGCTGCCGATTGGTGCGGATTCTCACCATATCTCAGTTCTTGTTTAAGCTGATATCTGCCAAACAAATACTCAGGTTTCGTTTTTTGTTTGCGGTTGAGGTAATCCGAGATTGCCGAATCATAATTTGCTGTATGGCTAAATGCTTTAGCCGCCAAATTTCTTCTAGTATCTAAAGTAAGTGAGCCGTCATTAGCTTTAATCTCTTGAAGGATTTTTTCATAATCATTTGGCTCCACTACCACACCTACATATAAATTATTTTTTGCGGCTGACCTAACCATACTAGGTCCACCAATATCAATATTTTCGATTGCAGTCTCAAGCGTAGTATTTTCTTTTGCGATGGTTTCAATAAATGGATAAAGATTAACAATTACTAAGTCTATTTCTTTTATCTCATTTTCTAACATGACCTGCTGATCGATATCTCTTCTGGCAAGAATGCCTCCGTGCACTTTTGGATGAAGGGTTTTAACTCTCCCGTCCATCATTTCAGGAAATCCGGTATGCTGTGAAATATCTATTGCATTGATTCCCGCATCTAATAGGGTTTTTAGAGTACCTCCTGTAGAAATGATTTCTATCCCAAAGTCATTAGATAGTGATGAACAAAAATCAACAATGCCATCTTTATCAGACACACTTACTAAAGCTCTCTTAATCTTTGGGTTGGCAGTTTGAGCCATCTATAGTTTAGAGTAGATTGTGTTCCTTTAGTTTAGTTCTAAGGGTACCTCTGTTTATGCCTAATATCTTACTGGCCTTTGATTGATTATCATCACATTGCTTCATCACGATCTCTAGCAGAGGAAGTTCAACTTCTTTTAAAACCATATTGTAAATATCAGTAGGATTCTCGCCATCTAACTGCTTGAAATACTTGCGCATACTTTTGGAAACTTGATGACCTAACTGCTTGCCTTCACCGTTGAATTTCTTTTTCTTGCTCTCTGTCACTTTACTAAATTTTTGTCATCTTTATTTACTGAAGGGACTACGAATAATACCCAACATATTTTTTCTTTCAAGGGGTTTAGTGAAATACTGAACAGTTATTTTTTACGATGCCCTAAAAATAGATTTGATGATTTAATATATCCTTCAATGAGTAATACTGACTACACAAGAACATTTCTAGATCTTCCCTATATTAAAGAGGAAGTTATATCTCTAAATAAAAAAGATTTTCATCATGAACTCAATGTTCTTAGGAAAAGAGCTGGGGATAGGTTTACAGTTTTCGATGGGAAGGGGAACTCGGCTTTAGTTGAGATTTTAGATATAGATAAGAAAATTCTTAAGATTTTAATCATAGAAAATTATCCACTATCTAGTAGGCAAGGAATTCAAATTAATTTGGGTCAGTCTCTGATAAAGAATGATCCTTTTAACTTAACAATCCAAAAGGCTACAGAATTAGGTGTTGGGAATTTCTCACCCCTATTGACTGAAAGAGTTACAGCTAATAGAACAAATATTAATTTAGAAAAAAGAATGGAAAAATGGAATCAAATAGCTAGAGGAGCATGCGAACAATGTGGTGAGAATTGGATTCCCGATATAACTAAACCTCTCAAGATCGAGGATTGGTCTAAGCTAATCAATTCCGATATCAAGATAGTTCTCTATCCAGACGCAGAAATAATGTTGTCAGAAATTGAAATTAAAGATTCTATTTCAATCGCTATTGGACCTGAGGGGGATTTCACTGAGGAGGAGATTAAGGGCTTGAAAGAAGATGGCTTTATACCTGTTAGTATAGGATCGCGTATTTTAAGAGCAGAAACTGCATCAATATCAGTTATAAGTGCTTTAAGATATGGTGCAAAGGAATTTTAATTAGGGAGTCAAACTAAAGATGAAGCTAGGTGTTGTTATGGATCCCATCGAGACTATCAATTTCAAAAAAGATAGTACTTTAGCGATGATGATCGAAGCTCAAAGAAAAGGTCACGAAATCATTTACATCACTCCTGATTCTTTATTCATTAATTCGGGTATTTCCTATGGAAGTTCAAATAAAATAGAGGTTAGAAATGATCCATCGGACTGGTTCACCAAAGAAGAGGAAACAATAATTGAACTCAGCGAACTCGATTCAATTTTAATGAGGCAAGATCCTCCTTTTAATTCCGGATATATTTATAACACTTACGTTTTAGAAAAGGCTGCAAGACAAGGAGTAAATATCTTTAATAATCCTAGAAGCTTGAGAGACTGTAATGAAAAGGTTTATGCCACCGAATTTCCTCAATGTTGTACTAAACACCTTGTTACTAGCCGCAAAGATTTCCTAACCGATTTTGTACTGGAAAATAAAGATACTGTCATTAAGCCACTAGATGGAATGGGTGGAGCTTCTATTTTTAGAGTGAAGGCTAATGATCCAAATTTAAATGTCATTTTAGAAACAATTACTGATCATTTCACTGAAAAGGTCATGATCCAAGAATTCATACCTGAAATAACCGAAGGAGATAAACGTATTCTTATTGTGGATGGGAAACCTATGAGTGCTTCCATTGCCAGAGTGCCTGCAGAAGGTGAGCTTCGTGGTAACTTAGCTGCAGGTGCTTCTGCAGTTGCAAAGTCTCTATCAGATAGAGACTTGTGGATATGCGAAGAGGTGGGCCCATCATTAGTAGAAAAAGGACTTTTATTAGTAGGTCTTGATATTATTGGAGATTATCTAACGGAGATAAATGTAACAAGCCCGACTTGCTTTAAGGAATATAAAGAGCTTTGCGATATCGATGTAGCTAAAATTTTTATTGAATCGGTCGAAGAATTTTCTAAATGAGCAAGGATTCTCCTAGAGTGATAATGGCTTTTGATTTTGGTACTAAAAATATTGGCATTGCGATAGGACAAGAAATCACGAAAACAGCATCTACTTTTTATTCTATTAACGCAAATGATGGTCAGCCTGACTGGGTAGAATTAGATATGATTGTCAAAGAATGGAACCCCAACGTATTTGTTGTAGGCGATCCATTAAATATGGATGGAACTAGGAGCAAGATTCAAGATTCATCCGATAAATTTTCTACTGCTCTGAATAAAAGATATGATATTGGTATAGAAAAAACCGATGAGAGATTATCCAGCAGAGAGGCTAAAGAGAGGTTAGAACATATCCAGATGGGAATAAAAGATTCAAGAAATAAACATAGTATTTCTGCACAAATTATTTTGGAAGATTGGTTTAGGAGTAAGTATTAATGTCAGGTTCTATACCTAAAGACTTCATTACAGAAATCGTAGATATGACTGATATTGTTTCTCTAGTGGAATCCTATTTACCTCTGAAAAAGAAAGGTAAAGACCATTTCGGTCAATGCCCCTTTTGTGATGATGGAAAAAATCCCTCATTTAGTGTCAGTGACCAGAAACAATTTTATTATTGTTTTAAATGTAGAGCTACAGGGAACGTGATTGGTTTCTTACAGTCCCATCAAGGATATGATTTTATCGAATCCATTGAGGCGCTGGCAGCAAGAGCTGGTGTAGAAGTACCCTATGAAAATAACCAGTCATTTACAAGTGAAAAAGATCCTTTATACATTGCACTAAAAATGGCAATGGAGATTTTTGAAAAGAACTTATCAGAGTCCAAGGATTCGGAACATGTTCGAAATTACATACTTAACAATAGAAAGATTTCGAGTGAAGTCTGTAGGAAATTTTCTCTAGGATATGCTGCTAATTCTTGGGATGCACTTTCTAAGGAGATGCTAAACAAAGGCATAAAAGAAGAAGTAATAATTAAAGCAGGTTTAGCAAAAAAAAATAAAGACGATAAGTTATTTGATTTCTTTAGAGATAGGTTAATGTTTCCAATAAAAGATCGGAAAGGAAGGGTGGTTGGTTTTGGTGGCAGAGTCATGAACGCTGATGATCAGCCAAAATATTTAAATACTGGAGAAACCCCAGTTTTTCAGAAAAATCGAGAACTCTATGGACTTTATGAGACCTTAGAATTTAGAAAGGATTTAAAAGAAATCTTTGTAGTTGAAGGATATATGGATTCCATAGCTATGTATGAGAATGGTATGACAAACTCTGTTGCCACTCTGGGAATTGCAACGAATAGATTTCACATTCAAAAGCTACTGCAAATAGTAAACGAAATAGTCTTTTGCTTTGATGGTGATGATGCTGGAAGAGGAGCAGCATGGGGTGCACTTAAAAATGTTTTACCAGCTGTAACCGATGGGAAGTCCATAAAATTTCTATTTCTTCCGGAAGGAGAGGATCCCGCTAGTTTGTTAGAAAAAAACTCTGTTGAGGAATTTAAAGCAAAATCTAAAAATTCAATTCTATTGTCTGAGTACTTTATAGATAGATTAACAATGGCATCTGAAGTAACTTCACTAGAACAGAAAGCTTCACTGGCCTCTAAAGCTATGGAATTACTTTCTAGCATGCAAGAAAGTTCGATTAAGAAATTATTGGAGGGGGAAGTTTCTAAGGTAACCGGTCTGGAAATTGAAGATATCAACACTCATAGTAAAAAAATAAATTATCCAAGACGTAAGACCAAAAATTCAACAGCTGATCTTGTAGAAGATGAAATAAGTTATGACTCTACCTTATTGGGATCAAAAATCTTATCTTTAGTTCTAACCTATCCATACTTGGCTAATCAGATCAATGATCTTGAAAAATTTAGTGACTTTCATGAGCCTGAAGTTCAGCTTATGATTGCAGTAGTGTCATTTTTTAAAGAAAAGCCCGAAGCAGGTATTTCTGATCTATTAAGCATGCTGGATAAGGAATCAGCTTCTTTCATAGGTGGATTGATTTCAGTAAATGCTGCGATAGACGAGCAAAATGCTATTGATTATTTAAATGACTGTATATCTAGATTAAAGAAATCGGATTCCGTAACAAGAATAATCGAGCTAAAAGAAATATTTGAAACAGGCAAATTATCCGAGGATGAAACTTTTGAGCTTCAACAACATTTGTTGACTAATCTTCATCGACTTGAAGAGCCAGAGAAGAATCTATTAAGGGAACTTAGTCAAAAAGGCTAATTAAATTAAAAGTTAGGTATTTTGTGGAAAAAACTAATATAATTGCCCACCCTTAAAATTTGTTATGGCAAGAAAAGCAAAAAATCCTCCTGTTGAGTCAAAAGAAAAAGAAATAGAGGCCGTAGAAGCCTCTGATGAAGCTCTTTTTGGAGAGGAAGATCTTGAGAATTCAGGACTTAGAGAACTTGTAGATAAAGGAAAAGATCAAGGTTTCCTTACCTACGAGGACATAAACTCTATGCTCCCTGAAGATATATCTGATCCTGATCAGGTTGAAGAGACTATTCAGATGTTGATGGACATCGGCATAGAAGTTCTTGAATCAAATAACTCTGCCAATGATGACAATTCTGAGGCAGCCCCAGAAACTATTGCAGATACCAGAACCACATTAACTACTGTTGAGTCTGAGGTAGGAAGGACAACTGATCCAGTTCGTCTCTATATGAGAGAAATGGGCACAGTAGATCTTCTCACAAGGGAAGGTGAAATAGCAATCGCAAAAAGAATTGAAGAAGGTGCAAGAGAACTATTGCAGGCTTGTTGTTTTTACCCAGGTATTGTCGACAGAATTTTAGATGAATATCAAGAGGTTGTAGCAGGAGATAGAAGGTTATCGGAAGTATTGGTTGGATTCATGGATATAGAAGAAGGTATTCCGCCGCCAGCTTTAGCTCAGAAGAAAGAGAAAGAAGAGAAGGGTGAATCTGATGAAGAAGAACCCTCAGGGCCAGATCCAGTTGAAGTTAAGAAACGCTTTAGTTCACTTAAAAGGCAATTCAATAAATCGAATAAAGCTTGTGCAAGAACAAGAACAAGTAAAGCAGCTATAAAAGAACAAGAAAAATTAGGTGAAATCTTTCAATTTCTTAAATTATCTCCTACTCAATTCGAAATAATAGCTGATCCCGCAAGAGATGCCCTTGAAATTATTAGAGAAGTAGAAAAATATCTTTTTACTATCTATGTTAAGAGGGGAAAGATGCCAAGAAAAGAATTCATCCAAGAATATGCTGGAAATGAAGCCGATGCTTCTTGGTCTGAAAAGATAGCTAAATCGAGAAAACCTTGGGCAAAAGAAGTAAAAGAAAATCTAACCGAGATCGTTAGATTGCAAAATAAACTTTCTAAACTTGAAAAAATTATTCAATTACCTATCAGTGAAATTAAAGATATCAATAGAAAGATGTCTATCGGTGAAGCAAAAATACGAAGAGCTAAGAAAGATATGGTAGAAGCGAATCTCAGATTAGTAATTTCTATAGCTAAAAAATACACTAATAGAGGACTTCAGTTTTTAGATCTTATTCAAGAAGGTAACATTGGCCTGATGAAGGCAGTGGATAAATTTGAGTACAGAAGGGGGTATAAGTTTTCTACTTATGCCACTTGGTGGATCCGTCAGGCAATTACTCGTTCGATCGCTGACCAGGCAAGAACTATTCGTATTCCAGTTCATATGATAGAAACTATTAATAAACTTAATCGTGTATCACGCCAAATGGTTCAAGAAATGGGAAGAGAACCTACCCCTGAAGAATTAGGCGAGCGTATGGATCTTCCAGAAGATAAGGTCAGAAGGGTATTAAAAATAGCTAAAGAGCCCATTTCAACTGAGACTCCAATTGGAGATGAAGAAGATACGACCTTAGGTGACTTTATTGAAGATACTTCTATCGATGCACCTGATATTGCGGCTATAGAAGAAAACCTTGAAGGTGCTACTGATGACATATTAGGTAGCCTTACAGCAAGAGAAGCTAAGGTCTTGAGGATGAGATTTGGTATTGGGATGAATACTGATCATACTCTAGAAGAAGTTGGTAAGCAGTTTGATGTAACTCGAGAGAGAATAAGACAAATAGAAGCTAAAGCTTTAAGAAAATTAAGACACCCAACTAGATCTTCTCACTTGAAAGGTTTCCTAGATGAATAAGGGCCTGTAGCTCAGTTGGTTAGAGCAGTGGACTCATAATCCATTGGTCGGAGGTTCGAGTCCTCCCGGGCCCACCAACTAAAATCTTTTTATTCTATTCTTTTTCACTCGACTCATTAATATCAAAACCAATGGAATTGTAATTGGGAAAGCCAAGATCATCACTATAAGTCCAAAGAAAAAAGACACTATTTGAAAAAGATTTGCAGAATTTGCTTCTGGAATATCAGACTTAAAAAACTTAGCCGTATATAGATAAGGATATCCCTTAAAGTGTTCTTGCATGGTATTTACCCATTTTCTAAGGTTTGGAAGTCTTTGATCATTGAGAAGGGAATCTAATGCGGGTACAGGAATACTTGCATGACATTGTATTATTCCAAACATTACAAAGTCCTTTGAACCTGGTTTCATGCCATCTATGAATGGACCTTCAGAAGAATCAAGTATATTCTCCCAATACATGAATTGATCTCCAAAATTTTCAGGTTCCTTCTGCTTTAATGTCCATTTACCAATATTTATTAACATAAACATATAAAAGGCGACAAAGCTTAGAAGAAAGTTACTAACCGTATTATTTACGAAAGACTTCGACATCTGTCCACCACGAGCAAAATGTAAAAAGAACTTAAATGGATTATCAGTACGATGCAAAACTCCTTGCCAGGCATTATTAGTTGCTTTAAGTTCGTCAGCGAGTAGGTGTTTATAACCTAATTTAGTGAGTATCTCAGTTGACTCAATCTCCCAAGGACCATGATCTAATGAAACTGCAGGCATATAAACACCCCATTTCTTGAAGACATCATAAGGCGGTCGTATGTGAAGATCATATTCTAGTTCTTTATCATATAGAGCCAGTAAGACTGCCTGTACCCAGGGAGAGTGAGTAAAACCATATACTTTTGCACTCATCTTTAATTTTTTTAATGATTCACCATCTTGCTTAATGAAAAGACACTTTCTCCACTCAAGAAATATATCCTTGAATAATGATTTATTTTCTTATTTCTGCATAAACTTTAGTTGATCCATCTCTGTAATGCACAAGCACATCATATGGAGTAAAGCGATCCTCAACTTCCATACCTGGTGAACCCAAAGGCATTCCAGGAACTGATAGGCCAATTGCATCTGGATTACCTTCTGAAAGAAATTGTGAAACATATTCACTTGGTATATGGCCTTCAAAAAAATGTCCTCGTGAGGAAACCCCCGTATGACATGACCTATGCTTAGGATCTATTTTTAATTCTTCTTTTATTTTTACAAGGCTTTGGTGATCTTTTGTATTTACTGTAAATCCGTTCTCTTCCATATGCTTAACCCACATTTTGCAACAACCACAGGTTGGAGTTTTGTGAACAAGTAACTCAAAATTAGAATCACTGTATAGTTTACTGATGTTAGAAGCTCCTACGAATGAGGTTAATAAAAATAACAAAAAACCAAGATATATTTTTTTCATATATTTATTTTATACTTTCTACAGTTATTTTTAATATGAATGTCTAATTTAGGAAATTTGTGCCTTATTTTATAGGTCAAAAATAGTTATATCCTAACAACATAGCATAGTTGTCAACCCCCCAGCTTGAAGCAGTATCTTCTCAATTTCTAACACACTGCTTATAAAAGTTTATAATTCAGCTCAACAACATCAAAACAATTGAAACTGCCCAGATTTATAGCAATAGGACTTCTTTTAGTTCTTATTCTTTCGTGTGCTAGTGGCGGGTCAAGTCAAGAAACCATTCCAGTTATAGACCAAAATGTTGCAGCTGAAAGGGATCAAAGAATATCATTTGATAGTTTCACAAAAAATATGAGTACGCCATGGGGGGAAGCTTCTATTGAGTACTCTGTGACCAGTCATTATCCAGCTTCAGATTGGCCTTCGAATGATAAGTACAAGATCGAGGATTATGGATTCCTCAGTGTCATCACAAATGCCAGGCATCCTGGAGATTCATATAATCCTGATGAAGTATCCGAAGCTGGGCCTTATACAAACAATGCACAGTGGTTTGAGGCTGATCTTAATGGTGATGATTATTCTGACCTAATTTATGTCGGTAACAATTGTTGCAACCGGGATTATGTTTTAGAGGATCTTATGCTGACTTTTATTAATAATGGAGAAGGTCACTTTGAATTATCTCCTGACATCTTTTCAGATGGTCAATTTCCTTGCGTTAATGGAGGAAAAAGCTGGCTTTCTAATAACGAGAGCACTCTTCATCCTTGCGGTAATCAGGCCGACTATACCAATGGCAAAATAGTAGCTGATTTCAATGGAGATGGCATGAGTGATTATTACGATACTAGTATTTTATATCTCAGTAATGCCAATGGAAAATTAGATAATAAAAGTTTTTCGAATTTACCTGAGTTATTTTTTGAACCCAATCATGGACAGATATTTGTTCATGACGCTGCTTATGGAGACTTAGACGGAGATGGTGATTTAGATATCTTTGTACCTATTTCTGACTACACCAAAACTGGTTATAAGTTTGGAGGTGAAGAAGATCCATGTTCAGGCTGCTCAGATAATATACCTTTCACAATGCTCATCAATGACGGTGAAGGAAATTTTGAAGCTAACCACTTGATTCCTCAATTTGATTATTGGGTTGAAGTTGATTACGACAATTGGGGCAGTAATATTGATAACTTATGGCCCACTTCGGCTACGATAGGAGATTTTGATAATGATGGCTTTGGAGATATAGCCCTAGGTTGGTTTAATCCAAGAATTGCACACCTCTACGGATTCTCAAAAAATAGCTCAGGAGTCGTTTATTTCAATGACGGAAGCAATGATTGGACAAAAAGGCAATATGTTGAGTTACCTGAAAATTTTTTTGGAGATAATGGAAACGCCAATGATATGGAGGTATTAGATTTTAATGGCGATGGATTCGATGATATTTTACTTGCCTCCACCATTCATGAGCCTTACTATCATTCAAGGGTAATTCAGTTTTTTCAAAACGAGCAAGGGAAATCTTTTGTCGATGTTACAAGAAGTCTAAGCCCAGACCATGAAAAATATGCAAATGGCAACCCTTATTCTGGGTGGTGGGTAGGCCAAGGTAAACTTCATATCCTAGATTATGATCATGACGGGGATTTAGACATTGTTGATACAAACACAAGAACTAGTGTATATCTAAATAATCAATCTTCTTTTAATCTATATGACGATTTTGTAGATACAGATGAGGATGTTTTACTGTGGCCAGTTGAAATAGATAGCAAGTATCATTACGATTTTATAGGCTCCCACAATCAAGTTTGTTCTGGAGACACCTGTACAACAAGTTTCTATCAACTCTTAGATCCACCTTCTTCAGTACTGGTCGATGATTTTTTTCAAAAGACTCAAGGTTTCATAAATTCAATCACTCAGGCTAGCTATATAGGAGATTATTTAAGAGAAATGCCTGATCAAAGTAAAATTCACTATCAAGCTAACTCTTCAACATCATTTCTTGGATATATTTCTCGTAATAATAAATTATCCGTTATGACTGGACGTCTCACAGGGCTTCATAATGGCAATTACCTCGGAGTTATTTTTAATCAAAAAAATTTAAGATATGGACATATAACATCTGATGTATCTACTTATTCAAATAGCAATACAAAGTGGTTTGGAAGAGGAGATGCAAAACTTTCTCTTTTAATTCACGAAACTTTTCTTGAATTAAATCTTATTGAAATTGCTAATCTAGAATTAAGCATGGGTTATCTAATAAACTCTACAAGCGTTAATAACTTCAAAGAGCAGGGTAGCTCTGTTAACTTAAGCTATAAAGATAATACTTTCTCATATCCTGCAAAATTTTTAAAATTTAAGTATGGAGTGGATTTTAATGATTTTAGTATTAATCTTTCAGGTGGGAGAAGGGATCTGATGCACTATCAAAGATTTTATATGAAAACCCAAGACGGTTTAGTCTTTGAATCTAATAAGGGTATTTCTAATGAATATTTATCCCTTAACATTATTAAAGATTTTTTCTATTTTCAGGCATTAAAAAGTTCAGACTCAGAAATGAAATTCATCGGCGGCATACAGGTTAATTTTTAACCAATGATATATTTTATAACCCTACTAGTTCTCTCGATAAGTTTATGGATCGGAAATTCAGCAATTTCTTTATTTCTGGGCATACTTTTAGCTTTATTTTATAAATTTCCCGATGGCTTTCTTACTCAGAAATATGGATCCAAGATTTTACAAACGGGTATAGTTTTTTTAGGAGGCAGCCTAAGTATAGGAACTGTATATCAAACAAATTCAGATTATTTTATATGGATATCTGCTTTTGTAATTTTCTCATTTGCGGCAGTATTGTTTCTGGGTAGGCTTTTAGGAGTCTCAGAGAAGCTCTCTTTCCTTCTTGCTTCGGGTACAGCGGTTTGTGGTGGTACAGCAATCGCTTCAGTTGCACCTTCAATTAAAGCTAAGCCTGAAGAACTGACGATGGCCATTACAATAGTTTTTTTATTAAATGCTGTCGCTGTTTTATTATTTCCTATCTTAAATAATTTCATCCAACTAAATGAAGTTCAGTTTGGTGCATGGGTTGCACTTGCAATACATGATACGGCATCTGTTGTTGGGGCTGCCTCCAGTATTGGTGAATTATCGGTTGAAGTTGCGGCAGCACTTAAAGTAGCAAGGACTATTTGGATAGTTCCTTTGGTCATTTTTGCGGCCTGGCTCTATAGAAGAAAGAATGAAGGATTAGGTTTACCTCTTTTTGTCATATTCTTCTTGATTGCAGCTTTATTAAATTCTTTTCTCCAACCTGATGAGGTTATCACAGGCTATCTCAAGGAAATTAATCGAATTTGTCTTTTGACAGGTCTTTTTTGTATTGGAACTCAGATAAATAGAGATAGCTTGCGTAAGCTTCAAATAAAGCCATTAGTCTTAGCATGCTTAGTTTGGTCGATAATTATTCCAACTTCTTTATTTTTAGTGGTAGGCCTTTAATCAGAACTTTTTCTTTTGTTTTTCGCAGTCTCCTTTTGCAAGAATTTCTATTTTTGGATCTTTACCCTTTTTTCCGTCTACCCTTTTAAGCCATATATCTCCCTTAATTCTTGCTTTGCCAGTAAACCAATTTATCTCATTATTTATTTTATAAATATCAACTTTATATTCAGGATAATTTGGATGCATTGCACCATTCTCAATGAAATGAGTTACCACAATGCCTGTTTCTTTTTTCTCCTTTACCCAATCACTTTGCGTAACCCAGACTGGAGCAGGCTCGACAATATAATCTAGTTTCAGGAGATCATCTGAATTTTCATCCAAGGCCCAATATTGGGTAACATCAATTTTATTTTTATCCCATGCATCCTTATTGAGAGTTTGTTTTGCTCTATTTAAAAAAAATATTGATTGAGTTGTGGTAACAGCTACATTTTTTGCAATCTCTACAGCTTCATTAAAATAATTTCTTCTGAAGTCATCATAAGTAATGGAATAATTACCTTCCAATTCACATAAAACTTTCTTAGGCTCTTCAGAGTATGACGAGTCAGCAACAAAAAGTATTGCTAGCAAGGTAATTAATTTATTCATTTTGAAATAAATTTTACATACAAAAAAAGTAACTAGAAAGAAACTTTATTGCTCTAGAAAAATTTAAAAAAAAATATTATATTATCTCGGTGTCTGCTGATTGTTTGATATTAAATAGAGATGGAAGGCCTCTGAGCTTTTTTCCACTTTCAGTAGTCGACTGGCACTCTGCTATAAAACTTACTTTGAACCGAAAAGTCTTCGTTGTGAAAGATCACAGTAATTGGGTTGTCAGATCTCCAAGCATGGCCTTGAATGTTCCAAGCATAATCATGCTCTCAAATTATCATCATCTAAAAAAAGAGGTAAAGTTTTCGAGATCTAATGTTTTTTTTAGGGACAACTACGTATGTCAGTACTGTGAAAAAAAATTTTCTAGAAATGACCTCACTTTAGATCATGTAATTCCAATTTCAAAAGGAGGGGATACTTCTTGGGAGAATGTCACTACCTCATGTAAAGTTTGTAATAATAAAAAAGGGAATTCTGATTTGAAGCCATTGACGTCGCCTAAAAAACCAACTCTAAAGCATATGATGAGATCTTATTTAGATTCGTCTTATAACTTTAAAGATGAGGAATGGACGAAGTATATTGATATCAATTGAAAACTACTTCCATTCTAACGTCTTAGAATCAGTAATTTCTTTTATAAAAATCTCCTCTTCAGAAGAGTAAGGGCTGCCATCAGTTCTTAAAATATCATGAAACCATTCTTCAGGCTCAGGTATATCATCACCTTCATTTAAAAAATCACCTTCTTCTTTTTTCTTTTTTAGGTCTAAGATTGTGGACCAGCCAAAATGTGTTTGGCTTTTTCCAGCTACAAGTCCCCAGTTAAAACATCCAATATTATTTTTTTTAAAAATAGGTAAGCTAAATTCAAAAGTTGATCCAAATTCTCTAGCCATATACTCAGTACATATTAAGGGTCTATTGAAGTTTTTTAGTCTGTCGATTGTCTCTTGAAGTTTTTCGCCCTCGTAGGTGTGAAAAGTAATTACATCAGAATTTTTTTGATTTAATTCAATAATCTCTTGACCCACTGAGCCATCTAAACAGGCTGTCAATGGCTGAGAAGGTCTAACTTCCAATGCCCATTCCCAAACTAATTTTAATAAAGCATATGATTTATCACCTATCCCAAATTGACCCGGTTCATTGTAAATATCCCAAAGAAGTATTCTTTGATCATTGCTAAAATGCCGCAGTGTTTCTTGGACGAAATTCTTAAGTCTTGGTATTTCTGGATGATCATCATTGTCATGAATTTCATTAACAAGGGCCATGCCGGGACTCTGCTTCCAGCCTGAATTATGAACTCCTGTTACCGGTTTAGGTTGTGTACCAAGTTTTGGAAAAGGTCTGTGGCAGTCATCAAATAAAACTAATATTGGTCTTATATTATTTTGGTCACAAATGTTGAGGAATCTATCTAAGATATCTTTAAAGGTTTCTGGATCATTCCAAAGCAAGTCATGCAGATAAACCCTTACTGAGTTAAAGCCTAGATTATTCGCCCAAGATAATTCCCTCTTATTTATTTCACTATCAAATGTTTCTGGCTGAAACATCTCTAGCTGATTAATAGCATTACTTGGTAGATAGTTGCATCCAACGATCCAATCTTGCTCTTTATACCAGGATAAAGCTTCCGATTCTGACCATTTAGCCATTATCTAATCGGTTTTTAGACATTTAGTCATACCTTTTATAAAGATACCTTGTCTTGCTATTTCACACTGCTCCTTCAGACGAAAAGGAGTGGGATAGGTTATCCATTCACAACTTTTACAGGGTTTTATAAAGAGACTAAATTCATTTGCAAATGAAGATGATGGAAAAATGAATAAAGTGATAAACACGGTTTGTATAAAAGCCTTTTTCATAATTTTTTTATTCTATAATTCATACTTACTGAGCATGGCCATTATAAGCACAAAAGAGTTAGATATATATTTTGAAAGGAGTGCACCTCGTCCGAATGGACCTTTATTATTTATAGGAGGTACAGGTGGAGACTTACGAAATAAGCCTAATCAGCTTCATTCACCTCTTTCAGAACATTTTGAAATTATCAGCTATGACCAAAGAGGACTTGGTCAGACTTCCAAGCCATCCGGTTCTTATTCAATGCAACAATATGCCGATGATGCCGCTCATCTTCTTGATGCCCTTCAAATAAATACCATTCCGGTTATGGGTGTTTCTTTTGGTGGCATGGTTGCTCAAGAATTTATAAAAAGGCATTCATCTAGAGTAAGTAAACTGGTCTTGGCTTGCACTTCCTCAGGTGGAGATGGTGGCTCTTCATATCCTTTACACATATTAGAAGAGTTGGATGAAGAGGAGAAACTTGAGAAAAGTATCAAAATAAATGATCTAAGAATTACTGATGAATGGATAGGGCAAAATAAGAATGCATGGAAATCTATAAAAGAACAGGCAAAAAATAGGAACGCATTTAAACCAAAGCCGAGAAACCTCCTTAAACAACTTCTGGCAAGAAAGGACCATAATACTTACTTAGATTTAGATGATATCAACATTCCCACTTTTTTACTGGGTGGTAAATATGATGGTATAGCCCCTATATTAAATATGGAGAAGATGCATCAAAAAATTCATAACAGTAGGTTAGACTTCTATGAAGGGGGTCATTTATTTCTAATGCAGGATACCAATGCCTTTCAGGACATAATTAAGTGGCTGACTCATTAAAGCTAATTATCTTACTTGCTGTAGATTCCCAAGAAGACCTAATGTCGGAGTCTATATTAGATAAGTCTGGAGGAATGTTATATCGTCTTATTGATTTCCTTACGATTTCACCATCTTTATTTGTATCGATATCAATAATGTTTAGAGCAGCATGATCCTGGTCAAATTTTGAAGCTAGACTTATATCAATGTCATTTAACCAGCACATGATTGCAGCATTAACGGCACCGTGCAAAATAATGGCTATTTGACTCCAGTCTTCTTTTATAATTTTTTCTAATTGTCTTGTTACTCTATTATAAAATTCGTCAGCTTCTTCAATTCCACCTATCGCATTTTTTGATTTAGAGCTTTCAAATAGATATCCGAATTTTTTTACATCATTATCTCGAAAAGATTTTGGATCCCATTGATATTCTTTAAGTTCTGGATAAGCCTCTATTTCGATTCCTCTCCTTTCTGCCATGTGAGCGCCTGTCTGAATAGTTCTTGGCAAGCCTGAACTAAGAATTCTTTCAAAATATATATCCTTTGTATTCTCATCGATTAATTTCGCTTGCAAAAGGCCTTTTTCAGTTAAGTCTACTAAATTTGGATCTGCAACAACTTTACCTGAGGGCATGTAATTAACTTCGCCATGCCTAAAGAGATAAATACGTTTTCTGTGATGGCCATCTAGTGACATATTTGGTTGCATTATTTTCTTTCCAGTAAGTTAATAAATTCTTCAAATGTATCAAGGCAATTGGAATAGTGCAGAGTTTCCATTGATCTTTGAAATAAATTATAAAAGTTTTCTTTTGCTTTTTTTTGTTTTGGATCTTTATATCCATCTAATGCACCCGCTGCAAAACCTTGATACTGATTCCACATATTTATAAAGATGAGCTTCATATCAAAAAACATATCATCAAATGGATAATCTTTCTCTACTTCAGGCCTCAATCTGCAAAGCTCTTTATAGTAAATTCTTGTAACTTCTTCTAATTTAAATACCATTCCACTTTCTAGAGACCAAGAATTTAACCAAATTTGACAAAATTCATTACTGCAAGGTCCAGCGACCCACATTTGCCAATCAATCAAAGCCATGTTCCCTTTAGATTTTGACTTAAACACATTGTTTCCTCTTGCATCACCATGCGTAATCGTCCTGGGTCTTGATTCCAGCCTTTTTAGCATAGCATCTTGTATTTTTTTCCCATTTTCAGATGTGAAAATTTCAGCTATTTTTTCTATGGTTACTTTTACTTCTTCGCCAGCAAGTAGCTCAAAAGGTTCACCATATATTTCTTTCCACTTTATTTTCACTTCATTCCAAGTGGTAGTTCCGTTATCCCAATATTCATCATTAAGATTTTGCCAATGCGGTCTGAAAACACCAAGACCTGGCTGGTCTGAGACAGGCTCGTTCCAAGATGCTGCGTGGAATGAAGCAAGATCCAACATATACGTTTTTAAATCTTCAAGGCCCATAGGATTCTCAAATTGTTCATATGCTTCCCAATCTTCACCTGACAAATCCTCTAAAACAATACAAAAATCTTTGCAATCTTTATCATCTTTATCAGTAAAAATTCCGAAGCATTCAGGAACTCTTATAGCCTTCTTTATCCTACTGATTAACTTTGAGTAAAAATATACTTCTTTAGCATATATCTGAGTTGACAGGCTCATATCTACGACTTCCGGAATGTCTTTGGTGCACTTTATAAAACAGCTTGAAATAAGATCAGTTTCATCTTGTTTTTCTAAATATTTAATTTCTTCTACTTTAAACGCATCAGCTAACACGCCGCCATCAATCATACTGGTATCGAGTTTGAATGAGGTTACTTCTTTTCCAAAACACGCCGAAAGAAATTCTGTGGTCACTTCTTCAGGTGATAGTGGAAAGTCTCTTCCTATTGCTGACATTTTTCCCTCCTTGGATTTAAACTTAAATTTATAACTTTGATTGAGCGATAAACTTCTCAAAAGACTCTAAACATCCAGAATAATGCACTGTCTCCATATTTCTTTTCATCATCTCACGCCAATTATCTTTTGATTTTTTAAGTTCTGGATCTTTGTATCCATCAATAGAACCTAAGGTAAAACCAATATATTGAATCCACATATTAATAAATATGAGTTTCGTATCATCTAGAAGCTGCTCAAAAGGATAAGAATTTTTTATTTCGGAATTACTCCCGGTTAAAGAGTCATAGTAGATGTGAGTAAGTTCCTTTAACTTATGAATCATACCACTTTCTAGGGAGTACGAATTAAACCACAACTGGCTAAATTCATTACTCGCTGGACCAGCTGCCCACATTTGCCAATCGATTATCCCCATAGTTCTTCCATCGCTAGATTTGAAGATATTATTTCCTCTTGCATCTCCGTGGGTAATTGTCCTTGGTCTTTTCTGTAATTCTTTGATCAGATTTTCTTGAATTTTTTTTCCATTATCTGAGGTATAGATTGCATCAATCTTGAGAATTGTCTCTTTAACTTCAGAATCAACTAAAGATAATAAATCTTCTCCATACACTTCCTCCCACTTAGGAATTACTTGATCCCATGCAGTACCTTCTTCATCCCAAAAACTATCATTAAGTGATTGCCAGTGAGCCTTATACTGACCTAAACCAGGCTGATCAGAAAGCGGTTCATTCCAACATGCTGCATGGAATGATCCAAGATCTCTCATTAGCATAGCGGTATCTTCAAAATCCATAGGGTTATCAAACTGATCAAAAGGCATCCAGTTATCTTGATCAAAATCCTCTAGAACTAAACAGAACTCTTTACATTCTTCATCATCTTCATCTTTGAAGATTCCATAACACTCTGGAACTCTAATTACATCTCTTACTTTTTCGATTAGGGTTGAATAGAAATATACTTCTTTTGCATAAACTTGGGTTGCGAGGCAGAGTTCGACAACTTCTGGTATTTCTTTTGTACATTTGACAAAGCAGCTTGTAGGGAGATCATTAACTTTATCATATCTAATATTAAAGACTCTAAAAGCATCAGCTAAAACACCTCCAGCTGTCATACTTGTGTCCAGCTCAAAAGATATTACAGATTCACCAAAGCATTTTGATAAGAAATCATTAGTCACCTCTTTTGGGTAAAGTGGAAAGTCTCTTGTTTTTGTGTTCATCATAATTCCAATTTAAATTTTATTGAGCCTACCATAATACGATAGGTATTTAGTAGATAATTTTTCCTACTGTTATTATGTACTTAATCTAGTAAAATAATATTGCGCCCACCTGTTCAAAGTGGATATCATCATATTACATAGGAATCTCAGATTAGAGGATAACTCAGCCCTTTTCTATGGTTCGTTAAATCAAAATTATAAAATTATTTATGTTTATGATAGTTACTATTGGTCTGTTGATGGCAGATCTCCAAGGCAATTTTCATTTTTAATTGATTGCCTTAAAGAGGTTCAATTAAACTTGAAGAAACTCAATTCATCTATTGAGATTTTTGAAGGTTCTTACCAAGATCTCTCTGCGTTTATCAAAAAAAATTATCCACAGTCTAATATTCATCTAAATCACTCAACTGATACATCGTATTACAGAAATCAAATTAGTAAATTCAAAAATACATTCAAGGGGTCATCAAAACTGCATATATATGAAGATTTTGGAATACAAATTGACAAATTTAACAGAGACAGGTGGTCTTTTGATTGGAATAGGCAAATGAGAAAATGTCGATATGATCAGCCAAAACCAAATCTTAGTAGTAAGCCTACAGATCTCATGAATTTTGATGACTTTTTAGAATTATCTAAAAGTATTATCCAAAAAGGATTCCAGAAAGGTGGTACTAAAGAGGCAAATGCACTACTTAATTCTTTCTTTGAGAGCAGATCTGAAGGGTATTCAAAGAAAATGTCTAGCCCTCATGATGCAGAAGATTCATGCTCAAGACTTTCTCCTCATATTGCATTTGGCTCAATATCTATAAGAGAAATATATCAAAAGCTTGAGGCTCATTATCCTCAATCAAATTTTAAGAAAGATCTTTATTCATTTAGAAAAAGATTATATTGGCATTGTCATTTCATACAGAAATTAGAAACTGAACCTGCTATAGAATTTAATTCTATGCACAGTATGTGTGATGATCTCAGACCTTTCGAGAATAAAGAATTTATTGATCGATGGATTAATGGTGAAACAGGATTTCCTTTTCTGGATGCTTGTATGCTTTATCTTAGAGAAAAGGGTTGGATCAATTTTAGAATGAGAGCGATGATCATGTCATTTGCTTCTTATAATTTGTGGCAACCATGGCAATCCACATCTCCTCTGCTTGGAGAACTTTTTGTCGACTATGAACCAGGTATACATATACCCCAAGTGCAGATGCAAAGTGGAGTAACTGGGATAAATCTCCCTAGAATTTATTCAGTCAATAAACAGAGTTTAGATCAAGATCCCGAAGCAAAATGGATAAAAGAAATAATCCCAAGTCTCAATGATATTGATCCAAAAAAAATACATTTCGCAGATTTAGATTCAGCTTACATTTCCCCAGTCGTAGATCTGAAACAATCAGCAAAGTATGCAAGAGATAACATTTGGTCAATAAGAAAAGGAGATGAGTTTAAGAAGATTGCTAGATCTGTTTACTATAAACATGGCAGTAGGAAAAGAAGTTAAAAATGAACATTAGAACAAGACAAGTACTAGGATATCTTGGGGTAATTCCCTTTATTTTTTTATCCTTTTATCCGCTCTTTTTAGATTTTCCTGAGGGTTATGTATTCAATCTACTTTTATCATTTTACGGAGGTGTAATACTATCTTTCTTGGGAGGTATGACATGGGGATGGGAAGGAGAGGCAGATAATAAGCTCTCTCTCATAGTAGGTATTTTAGTCTCTCTAACTGGCTTCTTGATAATTGCACTCTCCAATATGTTTCTTTATTACAGTTTATGCCTTAGCCTACTTACATTTATTTTATTTTATCTATTTGAATTGAGAGTCTCAGATAAGATGAAACACAAGGGATATAGAAACCTAAGAACAAATTTGACTATATTTGTAACCATTTCTTATATCGCTTGTTTGGCCGCTTATACTTGGTAACAAAAACTATAATTGCCTCCTTAGCTCAGTTGGTAGAGCAGGTGACTCTTAATCACTTGGTCGTAGGTTCGAGCCCTACAGGGGGCACCACAGTAATTATCCGTATGGGTAAGATTAAAAGCTCTTGCTTTAATGTTTTTTGAGAGTTTTAATCAAAATGTTTCATTAATAAATGTATAAGGAGTGCAATATGAATGGTTCAACGACAAAAATGCTAGCTATCTTTTTCTTAACAAGCTTATCTTTTTTAAGCTTTAGTTCCGAACAAGAAGTTTTGGATACTATATATAAATGGTCTGCTTTAGAGTCTGACCTTGATGCTCAGTCTGAATTAATAAGGGATGATAGGGTCATGATAACTTCCAAGAGATGGCCTAATCAGAAAGAAAATTTGATGATTCAAAAAGAGAGAAGGGCTGCAAATCTTTCACGTGATCCTGACTCAACACTAATTTCTACAATATCTTCTCCAGTAGTGAGAATTTACGGCGAAGTAGCCATAGCAGATTTTGTAAGAAGAACAGACTTTATTCCAAGTATGGGTGATATGAGTCCTCCAACCTTCACCTATATTACCCTTGTTTTAGTTGAGGAAAATGGAGAATGGGGCATTGCGCATACACATAATTCGTCTATGTGACTTATCTCATAATGCGTAGAAGATAAACCAGAGACTTTCAAAAAGAGAAAGTAAGATTATATGTTTACTTTCTCTTTTTCTGTTTTGCTGGAAATGAAATCTTGCAACTTTTCTAATTCATCACATGAGTTAGGGCATAGAGATTCTAGCTTTATTAAATTCTCATTTGCCAATTGAGGCCTATTGGTTACAACATAAAGCTCTCCCTGGTATTCTAGTGCAGCTTTATTTTCGGGATCTAATAATAAGGCTGTTTCATAATACTTTTCGGCATTGGCATAGCTTCCAAGTTTTCTTGATGAGAAAGCTAGAAGCG
>CABYSI010000006.1:0-56708 GCA_902521635.1 uncultured SAR86 cluster bacterium
ATTATCAATTCATTTGATTGCTTATTTTCATGAGGTCATCTGGGCTCAGTATTCCGACAGAAGCCTTCAATCTCAACATAGAAATAATGTAATTATATCTTGAGCTAGCGTAATCTCTTTGAGCTTGAAAGACTCTTTTTTGAGAATCCAGCAGATCTACTGTATTTCTTGTACCAACCTCATAACCCACTTGCGTAGCTTCCAGTGCAGATTCTGCAGACGCGAGGGCTTGCTTTCTGGCAGTGACATTAGCTACTTGTGTTTGTACGCTAAAGTGATTGGATCTAACATCTCTGATAGTTGATCTTTCAGAATAAATGGCTTGTTCTTTAGATCGATCATAATTAGCGTAAGCTTGTCTTCTTGCTGAGCTAATGGCTCCTCCGGCAAACAATGGTAAGTTAAACTGAATAGAATATTGCCTAGTGTCTTGTTCAACTCCAAATAATGGATTTTGAATAAAGCCACCGAATTTACCCTGTTTTGTTGTACTTGTTGAAATTCTTCCAACTAGGTCTATTTGGGGAAGATGATTAGAAGCAGAAGCTCTAGCTGTTGCTTGTGCGGCGTCTTTTTGAAGTTTAGCAGCTTTGAGTTGATAATTATTTTTTATACCTAAAGATACCCAACTCTCTCGATCCAATGGATCGGGCAAAGATATTTCAAATTCGTCTATTAATGGAGAAAGCAGGCTTATATCTCTGCCGACTATTGAAGTTAGAGTTTCTTTTGCTGTATCTAGTTGCGATTCTTGAGCAATTCTCGATACGACCGTTAAGTCGAAAGCTGCCTGGGTTTCTTGAACTTCTGTAATTGCTGCCAGACCAACATCAAATCTCTTTTTAGCTAAATCTCTCTGTCTACCTATTGCTTTTTCTTCTGCTTTGGCAGCATTTAAGCTATCAATTGAGTTTAGAACATTGAAGTAAGCTGAAGCTACCCTGATCATAGTTTCTTGTTGTTGGTAAGCAAATTCTGCAGCTGCTGCTTCAGACAAGGCAGTACCTCTTTCAAATTGAAACCATTTATCTAATCTAAAAATTGGTTGATTCAAATTAGCAAAGTAAGCATTAGAGTTGTATTGGTCAATAAGCTGCTCTTCAACTCTATACTCGTTCCAGTTAGTGCTTCCGGACACACTAAGTGTTGGAAGAAGACCTGCTATCCCTTGAGCTTTATTCTCTTTTCCCGATCGGTAAGAAGCCTCAGCAGCTCTCAACAAGGGGTCATTCTTAAGTGCCAATTCATAAACTTCAGAAAGATTTTCTCCTCTGATTGAGCTCGTCATTGTTACAAAGATCAAGCAAAAGAAAGGGACTATTATGTTTTTAGAGCGCATTTTTTAAACCTTTTTAGGTGTATTAGTCTACTATAACACCTCTTAGATTCGCAACAAAATTAATTCTTAGCCTATAATGATATTTTACTAAGGAGAAAAAATGACAATACAAGCTGGAGATACATTACCCTCAATTAATTTAACAACCATGACCTCTGAAGGTCCTAAACCAGTTTCTTTGACTGAACTTTCTGCAGGAAAAAAAGTTGTTTTATTTGCAGTTCCTGGAGCTTTCACTCCTACATGCAGCGTGCAACATTTACCCGGATTTCTTGAAAAGAATAGCGATTTGAAAGATAAAGGTGTTGATATTGTTGCATGTATTTCTGTAAATGACCCTTTTGTAATGCACGCATGGGGAGAAGATAGGAAAGTAGGCGATGATGTTTTGATGTTATCAGATGGAAATGGAGAATTTACGGCTGCAATAGGCCTAGAAATGGATGGGAGTGGATTTGGTTTGGGAACAAGATCTCAAAGATATGCAATGGTGATAGATGATGGGGTAGTCTCAATTTTAAACGTGGAATCTGGTCCTGGTTTAGATGTTAGTTCAGCTGAAACGATACTAGAACAACTTTGAAGATGACCAAGCCTATTTATGACATAGGACAAATCTGTGAATTAGATAAATGGGAGACTTTTATCAAGGGTCAACCGTTTGATATCTTCAAAAGACTGCGCGAAGAAGCGCCAATATATTGGCATGAGGAAAGTCTAGATTTTGAGCCTGGTTTTTGGGCTCTCAGTAAACACGAAGATATAGTAAGAGTGTCTAAGGATCCGATGACTTTTTCATCAGCAGTTGGCGGACACCTAATGACAATGGGTGATCCTGAGGTGGTAGATCCATCTGCCATAGCTGCAATAATTGGGAATATGATAGGAATGGATCCTCCAGATCATCAAATTTACAGAAAAATGGTAGCACCCAGCTTTACACCAAAAGCTATTAGAACACTTGAAGTTGATATGAGGCTCAAGATACGTGAGCTTCTTGAAAATGTTGAAGACAAAGGAGAATTTAACTTTGTTACTGAAATATCCGAACAATTACCTCTGTGGGTCCTTTGTGAAATGATGGGAATTCCAGAATCTGAGAGACCTAAAATAAGAGATCTAGTAAACAATTTAACTGATGCCTCAATACAGCAAGATCCTAATAACGCCTTTCAAATATGGGTAAATTATATGGAACTTTTCAAGATGGGAAGAGACATGATTGAAGAAAGAAGGAAAAACCCGACAGATGATCTCATGAGCGTGGTTGCCAATACTAAGATTGAGGGAGGAGAACTTCCCCCAGAGTTGCTAGACGGCTTCTTTTTATTGATGGTTATTGCCGGAAATGAAACTACTAGGAATACTCTTACTGGAGGTTTGATGGCATTAACTGATAATCCTGAAGAAAGAGAAAAGCTTTTGAAAGATCCATCTTTAATTTCAAATGCTACTGATGAAATGTTGAGATGGGTGACTTCTGTTATCTATTTCAGAAGAACTGCAACAAAAGATACGAATATTAGAGGTCAAGACATAAAAGCTGGAGATAAAGTAGTAATGTGGTACGGCTCAGCGAATAGAGATGAAGATATATTTAAAGATGGTCATTTATTCAGAGTAGAAAGAGAGAATGCTAAAAAGCATCTTGCATTCGGTGCTGGAGAACATCTTTGTTTAGGTAATAGATTAGGCCATATGCAGATAAGGGTTTTATTTGAGGAGCTCCTAGATCGTTTTCCTAATATTCACTCAATATCAGATCCAGTAAGAATACCCTCTAATTTTTTAGCTGGAATTTCAGAACTAAAAGTTAGGATATAAAAATGATCTCAAAAGGGGACGATTTTCCAATTCATCAGTTACCCACACCAGTTGCCGAAGTTGGGACCGAAAGAAACTTTTATGATAGATATTTTTTCAATGGTTATAGCGAAGATGGGAGTATATTTTTTGGAGCAGCATTTTGTGTCTACCCAAATCTTAATATAAAAGATGCTAGTTTCATTTTGGTGCTAGATGGCATTCAACACAACTTCAGATATTCAGATGTACTGAACCACGAAAGAATGGAAATAGAGGTGGGTTCTTTTAAGATAGAAATATTAGAGCCCCTCAAGAAATTAAAAATAGTTATAGACGATAAAGACAAAGAACTATCAGCAAATTTAAATTTTGTAGGTAGATTTGAACCTATGGAAGAACCGAGAATGACCATTAAAAATGGCCCTCGAGTTTATATGGATTCAACCCGTATGACACAACATGGTAATTGGAATGGTGTTATAAATTTCAAAAATAATAAAGTAGATTTGTCTGAAAAAAAATATGTAGGTACTCGCGATCGATCCTGGGGCATTAGACCTGTAGGAGCGCAAGATTCTCAGATTGTTCCGCCAATTAAACTACCTCAATTTTACTGGTTATGGGCTCCAGTAAATTTTATAGATCAATCTTCTCACCTCTATTTCGTTGACGATGAACAGGGATATGCAATGAATTGTCATTCTGTTCTGCAAGATGAGAATGAAAGTCTCAAACTAAATGAATTAAAAAAGGAAATTGAATATAAAGATGGAACAAGAAGAATCTCAAAAGCCCGATTCTCAGCTTTAAAACAAGATGGCGTTGAGGTAACTTGGTCTTTAACTCCTAAATATCATATTTTTATGTGTGGATTAGGTTATATGCATCCAGAATGGGGTCATGGGCAGTTCCATGGCGAAAATCAATCACTTTATGATTTCTATGATCTAAGTAAGGATCCACATGATCCACCCTTCCTTCATATTCAAGCTATTTGTGATGTAGAGTTTCAGGAAGGAAAATCATCTAAGAAGGGAATAGGAGCATTAGAACAACTTCTCATAGGTCCTCATTTAACAAGTGGATTTGAGAGTCTTTTAGATACCTAGGCGCATGTCTGAAGAACTCTCGAAATCTTTCCTCTCTTATTATTCAAAAATATCTAATAAAGAATTTTCTTTACTAAGTTTCGAAAGAATTTTTGGGGGGGCAAGTAGAGAAACCTATAAGATTAGTGTCAAAGATAGTTTGGACAGTGAAGAGCGATTAATTTTAAGAATTTCTCAAGAAAGCTCTCTTATAGAAACGGAACAAAGAATTGAATATTTGGCTTATTCAGCATTTCAAAAATCAAATGTTCCTGTACCCGTCTTGATTGATATGTCGGAAGATAACTCTACATTCAATGCTCCATTTATGTTGATGAGGGAATTAAAAGGCGAAGCTGCTAATCCATTTACTCCAAATAGTTATTCTCCTTATGAGCATGATATAGGTATTCAATTTTGGTCAATTCTTGGAGAAATAACTAAAAAGAAAATAGATAGTGAAATTTTTAAAACTTTTGCTGCTGGCTTAGATCAACCTTTTTGGAAAACTGAATTGGATAAATGGGTAAAAGTTATAGAAGAAGATTCAATTGGAGTAGAGCCAATATTAGAAGCCGGCATAAGATATTTGTATAAGTATCCTCCTAAAGAATCTAAAAATGTATGCATGGTTCATGGAGATTATAGAAGCGGTAATTTTCTTTATTCAAAGAATAAAATAACGGGGATTCTTGACTGGGAAATGGCTCATTTAGGTGATCCCTTAGAAGACTTAGGCTGGGCATTATCTCCAATTTGGAGCTGGCAAGACAGAGACCGTCCAGCATATTTGATACCTAGAGATGAGGCCCTAGAGGTGTGGGAAAATTCCAGTAATTGCAAAGTTGATCAAAAAGACCTGGAGTGGTGGGAACTCTTCGCAGCCATCAAAGGTATGGCCATCTGGATTTCAGCTGGAAATGAGTTTAAATCTGGAAAAAATATTGATCCTATAAATTTATTCTCAGCCTGGATACCTGGCGATATCCATTTAGAAGTAATTCTGAATACGTTGGAAAGTAAAATATGAAACCAGATCTTAATATAGCTCTTTTAAATGCAGCTCAAGAAATAATTAATAGATTCAGCCCACTAATTGATGATGAATATGAGAGATCTCGTTTGGGTTCATGGGGAGCCCTTGTATTAATATCTGCTATGAAACTTGACGAAGCTGGCGCTTCTTTAGATAAAGAAAATCAAGATATTATCGAATGGTTATTATCGAATTCAAGAATTAAAGAAGACAAATTAGAAGTTTTAAAGTCAGCTGACTTAGGAGGTAGAACTATAAGCTTTCATGATGAGAATAATCAGAAATTAAGGCGTATGTTATCCGATGAAGTAGAGTTTTTAGAGAGTAGCGGGGATCGAGTTAGTGTTTTGAGTGCATATGAGTTATTAAGATCTATGCATCAAAGAAGGAAAGTTAGTGATCTTGTAGGTTTACTGCAGCAGAGTGCAGATTAACTTGTCCATTGTACGAAAGATATGAAACCATAAGCTCCAATTACCATTGGTGCTAGGTAAAGGGTAGGCAGTATAACTTCAGATACTTTTCTTGCTGTTTTTTCTATTTTTTTCATTGGTTAATTAATAATTTATGAATATAGTATCATTTAAAATGATGTATGTATATAAGTATTGTGAATATATTGTGAAAACCCTGTGAAATCGGGACTTTTAAGAATTTTCAATAGAAAATTCAACTATACCAATGCCATTTTCTCCTCTTAATGAGTAAAGTAGATAGTTTTTATCATCTTCAGAATAAATTGCGGGATCTCTAAGCTGATTAACCGGTATGTTGATTGCACTTTCTACAGATTTATAGTTCGGTAAAAGAGCACCCTCCCAGACCTTCTCAGGCTTAAGAACCTCGATAGGTTTTGAAGCATTCCAATTATTTGACGGTAATGAAAGGTCAATTATTGAAAGAAGTATACGTTCGGGCTTGTCTCCTTTTCTGGTGTGAAAGACAAGTAATTGATTTTGATAAACCATCACCGCACTGTGTCTTGTATCTTCTTCCATGACTTGATTAACAATAGTGAAATCTTCAATGTCTCCAGTATTCTTATATATAACACCAGGCATTGAAATTGCGTAATCGCTACCTTTGTATGTAAATTTTCTGAAATAAGGCCATCCTACTATTTTCTTAATAGCAACAAAATTTATGCCATCTCTAGATGTAGCTACTCTCGTCTTTTGAAGACCAAATTCATCTAACCCGTGAAAATACAGAATTATTCTTTGATTAGTTCCATCAATATGTGCATCTGGCGAAGCAATATGGGGAATGGTCAGATCATCAATTTTTTTAGGTATGTGTTCTATATGATCAGCATGAGCATCTCTTTCTCTCAAATCATTTATGTTAAATTTATCAGGAATTGGTGGTTTCTCATTTAAAAAATAGGAATTCTCAAGTTTTAAAGTTCCACCTGCCAGAATTTTCCATTGTCCTTCCAGCCTATCTGAATAAGCAAGCTTTATCCTATCTCCTTTATGATCTGCAAAGTATAAATAGTATTTTCCTAAAGAGCCTTCAATCCAATCAGGTACTCTTATTAAAGATGGACCATTAATATTAGAGCCGATCTCTTGCTCAAGAAATGGAGGTATTATTGGTTCATCGACAAAACGAGTAATTTTTATTTTCACATTATTCTTTTTCAGTGCTGCTTAATAATAACCCTCTGATTGATAGTAATAAATAATTCTTCATCTCTAAATAATATTTAATTTCTAGTCACTCAGTTTGCTGGCCAGAGGTTATAATATGCTAAAACCAAATGGCAAGAGAATATACTGCAAAGTCAATTGAAGTCCTTTCGGGACTTGATCCTGTCAAAAAAAGGCCGGGCATGTACACCGAAACATCTCGTCCAAATCATCTAGCTCTTGAAGTAATAGACAACAGTATTGACGAAGCTCTTGGAGGTTTTGCATCTAAGATCAGTGTTTGTTTGTTCAAAGATGGATCTCTGAGTGTAGAAGATGACGGAAGAGGCATGCCAGTTGACATTCATCCCGATGAAGGGATACCTGCTGTTGAATTGATATTTACTAGGCTACACGCTGGGGCAAAGTTTTCTAATGAAGATTATAAATTTTCAGGAGGCCTTCATGGAGTTGGTGTCTCTGTTGTAAATGCTCTGTCTCTTCATCTGGAAGCAGAGATAAAAAGAGATGGAAAAAAGTATTCAATAAGATTTGAAGATAGTGAAAAAAAGATAGATCTCAAAACTATCGATAGCGTAGGACAAAAGAATACTGGCACTAAGGTGACTTTTTTAGCTGATCCACAGTATTTCGATAATGCGAAAATATCTGCATCTCAACTTACTGCTGCCTTAAAAGCCAAAGCAGTTCTTTCGCCGGGTTTAAAGATTTCTTTTTCTGATGAAAATACAGGAAATTCAGAAAGTTGGTGTTTTGTAGATGGGCTCGCCTCTTATCTAGCTGCTTCAAATCAAGGAGGGGAAGTAGTTCCTTCAGATCCCTTTGAAGGTGAGTATCTTTCAGAAGACGGAGGTCTCACATGGGCACTTCAATGGGTACAAGGAATAGCTGACCCTATATCTGAGAGTTATGTAAACTTAATTCCCACCTCTCAAGGAGGTACTCATGTTAATGGCACAAGATCAGGACTTACTGAAGCTCTAAAAGAGTTTTGTGATTTTAGGAGCTTAATTCCCAGAGGTGTGAAACTAACTGCTGATGATATATGGCTAAAATGCAGCTCCATAATCTCGGCAAAAGTAAAAGACCCTCAATTTACTGGTCAGACTAAGGAAAGATTATCATCTAAAGAATTCTCAAATATTTCTTCACAGATTATTAAAGATTCTTTTAGCCTTTGGCTCAATCAACATACAGAAGAAGGTGAAACTATTGCAGAAATATGTATCGCTAATGCTCAGGCCAGACAAAAGAGCAATAAGAAGGTTGATAGAAAAAAAATAGTATCAGGACCCGCATTACCTGGAAAATTAACAGACTGTACTAGTGATGATCCAGAACAAGGAGAACTATTTTTAGTGGAGGGGGAGTCAGCAGGCGGATCTGCCAAAAGAGCAAGAGATAGAAACTTCCAAGCTATTCTTCCACTCAAAGGCAAAATTATGAATACTTGGGAAGTAGATGTTAGTGAAGTATTGGCTTCTCAAGAGGTAAATAACATTGCAATAGCTCTTGGCGTTGAACCTGGAAGCAATAATTTAGATGGACTCAGATATGGCAAAGTTTGCATTTTAGCTGATGCAGATTCTGATGGACTACACATTGCCACTCTATTATGTGCTCTTTTCTTAAAGCATTTTCGACCTCTAGTAGAAGCAGGAAGAGTCTACGTTTCTATGCCACCTCTCTACAGAATTGATCACGGGAAAGATGTGTATTACGCTTTAGATGATCCAGAGAAAGATAACTTGGTGAACGAATTACAGAAGAAAAATAAAAGAACAAAAATAGAAGTTCAAAGATTTAAAGGTCTAGGAGAAATGAATGCCTCCCAACTGAGAGAGACCACTATGTTACCTGGAGCTAGACGACTGGTTCAACTTACAGTTAAAAATGGAGATAAATCATCTCAAATGGTTGATATGTTGCTATCAAAAAAGAGGTCTCAAGATAGAAAAGAATGGCTTGAAGATAAAGGAAACTTAGCTAATGTCTGAAAAACTTGAACAACAATCGTTAAGTCAGTTTAGCGAGAAGGCATACCTTGATTACTCAATGTACGTAATCCTTGATCGAGCTTTACCTCATATAGGTGACGGACTTAAACCGGTACAAAGGAGAATTATCTATGCCATGTCCGAGTTAGGGCTTAGTTCAGCAGCTAAATATAAAAAGAGCGCCAGGACGGTAGGAGATGTAATAGGTAAATTTCATCCTCATGGCGATACTGCTGCTTACGAAGCAATGGTCCTTCTATCTCAATCTTTCTCGACCAGATACCCACTTATTGATGGTCAAGGCAATTGGGGCTCCATAGATGATCCAAAATCTTTTGCTGCAATGAGATATACCGAGTGCCGCCTCTCGCCGTATGCAAAAAGTCTTTTAGAAGAGCTTGGGCAAGGTACGGTAGATTGGGATAGTAATTTCGATGGAACACTTCTAGAACCCACTGTATTGCCTGCGAGGTTACCAAATCTATTATTGAATGGCGCTACAGGAATAGCTGTCGGAATGGCAACGGACATACCTCCCCACAATCTAAACGAAGTTGTAAACGCATGTATTAAAATCCTAGATGAACCTAAAGTTTCTGTTGAAGAACTCTATAAAATTATTCCAGGACCTGATTTCCCAACTCAAGCTGAAATAATTTCATCTGAAGAAGACCTCAAGGAAATTTATCAATCAGGTAGAGGATCTGTAAGAATGAGATCAACTTATAGTATTGAAAATAGTGAAATTGTCATCACTGCCTTGCCTCATCAAACATCAAGTTCCAAGATATTGGAACAAATAGCGCTTCAAATGGACGCAAAGAAGCTTCCCATGATAGTAGATTTAAGAGATGAGAGTGATGAAGAGAACCCTACTAGATTAGTGCTAGTACCAAAATCTAACAGGGTTGATAAAGATGCAGTAATGAACCATTTATTTGCCACAACAGATCTTCAAAAGAACTATAGGGTAAATATGAATCTCATTGGCCTTAATGGCAAACCTCAGACAAGAGATATTAAGCTCGTTCTAAAAGAATGGCTTACATTTAGATCTCAAACAGTAACGAGAAGGCTCCAGTATAGGTTGGATTGGGTTTTGGATAGACTTCATATATTGGAAGGTCTTCTAGTTATTTACCTAAATATTGATGAGGTGATTAATATCATCAGAAATGAAGATGATCCGAAGAAAGTACTACAGAATAAATTTAAATTAAGCGTAGTCCAAGTTGATGCTATTTTAGAGATAAGGCTGAGACAATTAGCGAAGCTTGAAGAAATAAAAATTAAAGAAGAACAAGGTAATCTCGACTCTGAGAGGAAAGATTTAGAAAAGTTGTTAGGTTCCAAAACTCGCCTCAAGACTCTAATTAAAAAAGAGTTGAAAGCTGATGCAGAGATTTATGGAGATCAAAGAAATAGTCCTATAGTTACAAGAGAAGAAGCTTCTGCTTTCGATGAGACAGAGTTGATATCGTCTGATCCGGTTACAGTTGTTTTATCAGAACGAGGATGGATAAGGGCTGCAAAAGGACATGATATTGATCCAGAATCTTTGAATTATAGGGAAGGGGATAGTTATTTTTCATCAGCCTCATCAAGAAACAATCAGAATGCTGTATTCTTTGATTCAAAAGGTAAGGCATACACTTTACCTTGTCACTCACTGCCATCTGCAAGGGGACAAGGGGAACCCCTTTCTGGAAGATTAAATGCAGAATCTGGTGAAACTTTCATGGGAGTAGTTTCTGGAACAACCGAAGAAAAGATTGTCCTAGCAACTTCTTCAGGATATGGATTCTTAGCAAATCTTGGAGACTTGCAAACCAAAAATAAATCAGGAAAAGCGGCAATAAGGGTTCAAGAGAATGCAAAAGTTTTGATTCCCAAACTAATAGAAGATGAAAAAGATGTTCTAGCCGCTATATCAAATCAAGGTCGTATGCTTGTCTTCCCTCATTCTGAGTTACCTCAATTAGCCAGGGGTAAGGGTAATAAAATTATTGGAATTCCAAAAGCAAACTTCGAATCTGGTGAAGAATTTTTACAAGAGTTAGCTGTAATAGGTGAAGGTAGAGAGTTAAAGTTGATAAGCGGAAAACGACATTTCACAATTAAGTTTAAGGATTTAGAAAATTTTTATGGGAGCAGAGGACGAAGAGGAAACTTCTTACCAAAAGGCTTTAGAAAAGTTGATAATGTTGAGGTAGTAACTCCAGAAAACTTACAGTCTTAATTTCAAGAATAAGTAAATTTACTTTTAAATAGAGGAATCAATGAAAGAAAAATTTCCATCCTTAGGTAATGAGGTCACTATAACCGAACAAATGTGTGATCTTAATGGTCATATGAACGTCATCTATTATGCTCAAATTTTTGAAGATGAGTTTCCTTTTTATTCTAATTTAGGGTTTAACTCTGATTATTTTAAGGAGGGTTATTCATTTTTTACTCTAGAAATGAATATAAGATATTTGAAAGAGATGAAAAAAGGTGAAATTGCTTTGCCTTGTTTTAGGTACTTTGCAATCAAACCAAAATTAATCCATTACGGAGGGATTATTCTTAATGAGTCAGGTGAAGTTTCCGCAATAACAGAAAATATTTTGGTCAATGTCGATATGAGTACAAGAAGATCTTGTGAGATGAAAGATGAAATGATTCACCATCTTAATGGGATGCTGGATGAACACTCTGCTACGGGAGAAGTAGAATTTAAGTTAAGACTTAAGATTTAAATCGATAATAATTCCTTTTGTATATTCTCATCAATTAATGGAAGAACTTCGGTGCTCTCCAGATTTTCTTTTAATTGCTCAAGTTTGGAGGCCCCTAAGATTACAGTCGAGACGTTTTTATTTAGCAGACACCAGGCAATAGCAAGTTTTGACATGCTGATATTTAACTTTTCTGCGATAGGCACTAATTTTGTTACTCTTCCCATTCTCTCCTGACCTCGATCAGACTCTACCATACTTTTTTTGAGCCATTCATAACCAGATAAGGTTGCTCTCGAGCCATCTGGAATACCATCGAGGTATTTTCCTGTTAAAGCACCGGAAGCTAATGGAGACCAGATAGTAGTACCAAGACCGTACTTCTCGTAGAGAGGTCCATATTCGTTTTCAAATCTATTTCTATCGAGCAGGTTATATTGTGGTTGCTCCATAGAAGGAGGAGTTAAGTGATTTGTAAAGGCAAATTCGTATGCTTCTGTAATTTCTTCAGCAGTCCATTCTGAAGTTCCCCAATACAAAACTTTGCCTTGGGTAACTAGATTATGCATCGCCCATACTGTCTCACCTATGGGTGTATCAGGATCAGCCCTATGACAGAAAAATAGATCAAGGTAATCTACTTGCAGTCTTTCAAGTGCTTGATGACAGGCTTCGGTTATATGCTTTCTGCTAAGGCCAATTTGAGTTGGCAATGGATTTTCTTTAGCTCCAAAGAATACCTTTGAAGAGACGCAATAAGAATCTCTAGGGTTTGTTAAGGCTTTTAATGCCTTTCCCATGACAATCTCAGATTCTCCTCTTTCATATCCTTCAGCATTATCAAAGAAGTTAATACCAGCATCCAGGCAAGTTCCGAACATCGACTCAGCAAGATTCGTATCTACTTGTTTATTGAAAGTTACCCATGATCCAAATGATAGTTCTGATACTTTCAAGCCTGATTTGCCTAAATTTCTATATTTCATATTATTCCCCTAATAAAACTTGTTTTAATATCTCAACACCTTTTTCTATTTCGGAATTCGAGATATTTAGAGCAGGAGCTAATCTGAGACAATTTGAGCCTGCGGAAACTAAGATTAAACCCTGTTCATAAGCTTTATCTAATACTTCATTAGCACTCTTTTCTACTAAATCGCATCCAATCCATAATCCCGCCGATCTTATATCTGAGAAGACTCCATGATTTTTTAACTCAGATAAAAGATTTAAAAATAATTTTTCCTTTTCACTTACTTCATTAAGAAATTCTTCATCACTCACTATATTTAATACTTCATGGGCGACTGCACAGGCAATTGGATTACCTCCAAAAGTTGAGCCATGAGTGCCGGGCTGCATACTCTCGCCGATAATTCTTGTTGTTAGTGTTGCCCCAATAGGTATTCCACCACCTAATCCTTTGGCGGATGTCACTATGTCCGGTTGAATGTTATAGTTCATATAACCATACAGACTTCCCATTCTCCCAACTCCACTTTGTACTTCATCAATTATTAGTAGAGCACCTTTTTTAGATGTCACTTCATTAAGTTTTGTCATAAAGTCATTTGTTGCTTTGAAGACTCCAGCCTCTCCTTGAACTGGTTCAAGAATAACAGCTGCAGTTTGCTCAGTAATGAGCTCATCTAGACCTGATGAGTCATTAAATACTCCGTGTTTGATTCCAGGCATTAGAGGTTCAAATCCATTCCTATGCATTTCAGAGCTTCCCAGGGAGATATTTAAAAGGGATCTGCCATGAAAAGAATTTTGAAAAGAAACTATTTCATTTCTATTTTCATTTCTCGAAGAGTGATATTTTCTAGCTATTTTTATAGCAGCTTCATTAGCCTCTGATCCCGAATTACTAAAAAAAACATTTTCTGCAAAAGTTAACTCAGTTAGCTTATTTGCTAATTTTATAGCCGGCTCATTTGTTAAGTAATTACTGAGATGCCATATTTTCTTCGACTGATCCGTTAGTGCTTTGATAAGAGATGGGTGGGAATGGCCCAAGGAATTGACGGCTATTCCTCCTCCAAAATCTATGTATTCTTTATCATCTTGGTCCCATACCAAAGAACCCTCTGCCTTTTTCGGCACGAAATTTGCGGGGGAATAATTTGGTAACATGACGTTGTCATATTTCCCTCTTAATTCAATATTTTTACTATTTTGTTTCATTCACTGAAGTTTATTAGGCGAGACAGTAGTATTATAGATACCCTTTTTATATGGTCAAAATTGAAAATAACTTAGAAGATAATATATATCGGATATTGCTTCGTCCAAATCAATCTTCTGATTGGAAATCTAGTTTGATTTTTATCCTAATAATAGCATTCACATGTTTATCTATTGGCATCGGTTTTGCCTTAGCCGGCGCTACCATGATTCTGCCATTTGCAGGCTTAGAAATACTTTTTGTTGGTATATGCGTATATCTAGTAATGAAAAATACTTACAAACAAGAAGTGATAACTCTAACAAAAGAAACATTAAAAATTGAAAAAGGAGAGGGAAAACGAGACCAAGTTTGGGAATATTTTAGGATGTGGTCTTTTGTTTCAGTAGAACGACCTGAGCATCCTTGGTATCCAGCCCATATAGTAGTTTCATCAAAGGGAGAGCGTGTTCCTATAGGCGACTTTCTTACTGAAGATGAAAAAGAAGAGTTAGTAGAAAACCTTGAAAGAATAATTCTAGAATTAAAGTAACTATTTTCTTTGGTTAAATCTTTTTCCTACCATCGCTGAAGCGATGTTTATTTTTTGAATATCTATAGTTCCGCCGGCTATTCCCCAGCCCCACACATCTCTATATTTTCTTTCCATGGAATACTCTTTGTTAAATCCATAACCACCCATTAGCTGCATAGCTGATGCAACTACTTCTCTAGCAGTTTCATTTGAAAAGCATTTTCCAACACTCGACTCGAAGATACTTGGAAAACCTTCTTGGGCATTATGAGCTGCTCGGTGAATAAGAAGTCTTGATGCTTCAACTTTCATTGCCATTTCAGCTAATTTCATTTGTACGGCTTGAAATTCGACAATGGGTTTACCAAACTGTTCTCTTTCTTGAACATATTTTATTGAACTCTCTAGTGCTCCTGAAGCCTGTCCTAAACACATTATCGCATTGCCACATCTCTCAAGATCAAAGGCTTCCATGAGCTTTTTAAAACCACCATTAGCTTCAACGATTATATTTTCAACAGGCACTTCAACGTTATCAAAATAAATGTCTGCAGAGGGTATACCATTCCAGCCCATAAGTTTTTCTTGCTGACCAAAACTTACTCCGGGAGTGTCTTTCTCGATATAAACTGCTCCAATACCATTTGCACCTGGATCGTCTGACATTCTGCAATAAACAACATAACCTTCAGAATGTCCTCCACCAGAACACCATCTTTTAGTTCCATTTAGAATGAATTTATTGTCTTTAATTTCAGCTTTTGTAGTTAGATCAGTCAAGGCCGAACCTGCATTTGGTTCTGACATTGAAACAGCAACTACTATATTTCCGGCACAAACTTCAGGAATGACCTTCTGTTTTAATTCTTCAGAAGCAAAATGTTCTATTGCTTTAACAGGACCAACACAACTTTCAAATATTGGAAACGCAACTGCAGAGGAAACTTTAGCGAATTCTTCCATTACAAGTAGAGCATCTAAATTAGATAAACCCAATCCACCATAATCTTCAGATACATTGATACCTAAGAAACCCATTTCTGAGTATTTTTTTAGCCATTCTTTAGAAAGTGGCTCGCTGGTTTGTTCCATAGAGTTCGCGACTTCAACCATTTCATTTTGAGCAAATGATCTTGCCGTGTCTTGAAGCTCTTTTTGCTGGTCGGATAGTTTAAAGTCCATATTGATCTCCTAGATAATTCTATCTATTTTAAATTGCTCTATGTCTTCTTGAGTGTAGCCAAGGCCAGAGAGAATTTCTATATTATGTTCACCTAATTCAGGCGATCTGGTTTTTATCTGTCCTGGATTTTCTGATAATTCTATGGCAGGACCCACTACTGAGTATTCTTTATCCATTGTAGGATACTTCATCTTAATAAAAGAACCTTTTTTGAGAATATGTTCTTCATTTAGTGTCTCTTTTGCTTTAAGTACTTCTCCAGCAGGAATTCTTGAACTTTCCAAGGCTTGTATAGCTTCTTGAGATGTTCTTTCTCCACACCAATTTGACATCCTTGCACTTATTATTTCTCCGTTTTCGCCTCTCCTTAAGTCATCTTTAAACCTCTCATCAGTTAACCAATTTTCTTCTCCCATTAGCTTGACCCATCTTTCGAAAAGTGGGCCTCCTACGGTCTGAACAAGGATCCATCCATCTTTTGTTTTGAATGTATCTGATGGACCTGATGTCTGGGCTCTATTCATGGATGCAACCCTATTAACATTTAGTATTTCTTGTTCGATTAAAAGACTATTAGTTGTTGTAAGCGCTGTTTGTAATAAAGATGTTTGAACTCTCTGACCTCTACCAGTTTTTTGTTTTTCCAAATAAGCTAATAGAGTTCCAAAGGCTGCAAGCGAGGCACTACAAAAATCTACATAAGGTGCATATGCTTTGGTTGGTTGATCCGGATGCCCGGTCATATCCATAGCTCCTGACATAGCTTGAGCGACGCCGTCAAATCCAACTCTTTCTGCGTAAGGACCGGTTGTTCCAAAAGCTGTATTTGAAGTCAGTATTATTCCTGGATTTATTAATTTAAGATCATCATAGTCAAGACCCATTGATTTGAGTGTCTGTTCTGGTAAGTTTGCAATGACAATATCAGAATTTTCTACAAGTCTTCTTACTATTTCCCTGCCTTTATCTTTAGTTGGATTTAATGTTAAGCCCAATTTATTCCGATTAAGTTGAAGGAACATTGCACCTTGTCCGTCTTCTGTCACAGGTGTTACGTATCTATCTTCACTTCCACTGACTCTTTCTATTCTGATAACTTCTGCACCATAGTCTGCAAGCAGGGCACCACAAAAGGGTCCTGCAATATATCTTCCAAAATCTAAAACTTTTACGCCTTCTAAAATTCCACTCATAAAACCTGTTTCCTTTAAATTAAATTTCCCCATTTATTTCATGCACACTAAGATTATAATCAAGCTATGACAGATCAAGAAATACCAGAAGGTTTCAAGGAGTTAAAAATTCCCCAACCTCACATAGAAAATTTAGGTCCGGGGTTTTATAAAAAAGACGATGAGCAATTATTTATGATCTTCTTTGCTAAAGAGGAGCATAGTAATTTTTACAACTCAGCACATGGCGGAGCACTCATGGCATTAGCTGATTTTTGTCTGACATCTTCTATGATGAAAGATAGAAATAGTTTAGTGACTACGGTTAGCTTTCATTCAGAGTTTTTAGCTCCTGCACCTATCGGCAGTATGCTGTTAATCCGCTGTAAACCAAAAAAAATTGGTAAATCATTGGGTTTTTCTGAAGGTGACATAACTGTAGATGGAGAGACTATAATTACTTTTGGAGGAGTTGGAAGGATAATTAAAAATAATGGATAAAAAATACGAAATAATTCTTTACGGGGCTACTGGTTTTACAGGCCAGATTTGTTGTAAATATATTCGAGATAATTATCCTGATTTGCTTTGGGCAATTGGAGGGAGAAATAAAGAGAAACTTCAACAAATTAAATCGGATTTTAATCTCAATTGTGACGTAATTGAAGCTGATGGAGCAGACATGGAGGCTTTAAAGTTGATGACCAGTCAAACTAAAGTTGTTTTATCTACTGCTGGGCCATTTGCAAGATATGGTTCTTTGTTGGTTCAAGCATGTGTTGAAGAAGGCTCTCACTATACTGATATAACTGGAGAGAATCATTGGGTAAAAGGTTTAATTGATAAGCATCATGATGAAGCTGCTTCTAAAGGAATAAGAATTATTCCATCATGCGGTTATGATTCTATACCTTCTGATATCGGAGCTTTTTTTACTATTTCTCAATTTGATAAACCTGTATCAAGAGTAGACGTCTATCATGAAGCTCAAGGCGGCGCCTCAGGCGGAACAACCGAGACAATATTTACTATGGATGGCGTTGGAAAAGAAATGAGAGATCCTTTTGTTTTGAATCCTAAAGACACAATATCAGATGAGCAGAGGGAAAATTCTAAAGATGGATTTAAGGTAGAGAAAGTTGATGGCCTTGAAGGATGGGCTGGAGTAGGTGTAATGGCTGTAGCCAATACTAGAGTTGTAAGACGATCTGCAGCTCTAATGGAACAGAATCAAAAACCCTATGGAAACAACTTTACTTTTGGAGAACATGGTTTATTTTCTTCAAAAAGAAATGCAAGATTAGCCTCGATAGGACTCGTAATCGGTTTTATAGTTTTAAGTACTCCAATAAAACGTCTAGTAAGACCTTTTCTTCCCAAACCAGGAGAAGGACCTAGTCAAGAAACACAAGATAATGGTTGGTTTAGGGCTACTTTTGTGGCTCGTTCTGAAGATAATGAAAAGAAGATTTGTTCAATGTACGGGTCTGGAGATCCGGGTTATAAATCTACGGCTAAATTAGTTTGTGAATCGGCAATGGCTCTTGCACGTTCTGATAACCTGCCTGGCGGTCCAGAGTATGGAGGGGTTCTAACCTCTGCTGTTGGATTAGGAGAGGTATTAGTCGATAGATTAAAAAATGCAGAAATTGAATTTAAAGTTTTAACTTAAAATTTAAAATTTATTAGCTTTTTCTTGATAAGTTTATTTTTCAAAGAAGCAGTTTGTATTACACCGTCTTCAAATGGCGCCCAAGCCTCACCTTGAATTAAGGGGCTTAGATAATTTTTACAAGATTGAGTAATACCAAAACCATCTTTTGAAATGAAATTTCTAGGCATCTTCCTCTCTATATTCGCCACTTTGCTCAACGCAACTTTTCCAACCTCCCAGGAATAAGGTTTATTTTTTTTTCTAACTATTATTGGCATAATTGCGTTTTCTCCCGAGGAAGCGTATTCAACAGCTGCTTTACCTACTGCATATGCATGATCTAAATCTACCTGGGATGAAATATGCCTAGCAGAGCGCTGTAAGTAGTCAGAGACTGCCCAATGATATTTAAAACCTAATTTGTTGCTTATCATGTCAGCAATACGAGGCGCAACCCCACCAAGTTGTTTATGACCAAATGAGTCCACTGTTCCTGCATCCGCAAGAAATTTTCCATTCTTATATTTAGCTCCTTCAGAAACCACAATGACGCAATAATCCTCTTTTTTTACTACTTCTTTTACTTTTTTAATAAATAATTTTTCATTAAAGGTTACCTCTGGGAGCAAGATGATATGAGGAGCAGAGTTATTTTTTGATTTAGCAAGGCCTGCAGAAGCAGCTAACCATCCTGCATGCCTGCCCATAACCTCAAAGATAAAAACTTTAGTTGAGCTCTTAGACATACTTTTTACATCTAAAGCTGCTTCTTTAGTTGATGTGGCAATATACTTTGCAACAGATCCAAAGCCAGGACAGTTATCTGTGTAGGGCAAATCATTATCTATTGTTTTTGGTATGCCAATACAGGTGACGGGAAATCCTGCATCTTTTGTGTATTGGGCAATCTTATTTGAGGTGTCTTGAGAATCACCTCCACCATTGTAAAAAAAGTAACCAATATTATGAGCCTTAAAAACATCAATGAGTCTTTCATATTCTCTTTTGCTTTGATTGACGTCTTTAAGTTTATGTCTACAGGAACCAAAAGCACCTCCCGGAGTGTGCATTAATTTTTTGACATCGGAAGAATTTTCCAGACTGGTATCAATTAGTTCTTCATTGAGTATTCCAATGATTCCATCCTTGCCAGCATAAAGTTTATTAATTTTCTTTGATTTTCTAGAAGTCTCTATTACCGCAGAGGCAGTTGCATTAATAACAGAAGTTACCCCTCCTGATTGAGCATAGATCGCATTCTGAGATTTCATCGTAAGAATAATACTTTAAAACAAATCTATCTTGTAATCATTCTTGATAGTTATAATGAAGTCATGTCTAAAGAAAGAGTTCACATACTTGGTATTTGTGGAACTTTTATGGGCGGTCTTGCCTTGATGGGGAAAGAGAAAGGTATAGAGATTTCTGGATGTGACAAAAATATATATCCTCCTATGTCAGATCATCTGAAGGACATGGGCATAGAAATAATCGAAGGCTATGACCCCTCTGAACTACCTGTTGCTGATTACTATGTAATTGGGAATTCAATCTCCAGGGGCAATCCAGCACTGGAATATTTACTCTCTAAAAAGTCTAATCTTATTTCGGGTCCAGAATGGCTTTATGATTCGGTTATGAAAGATAAGAAAGTTATCGCAGTATCTGGAACTCATGGAAAAACTACCACTACAGCAATGATAGCTTGGATATTTGAAAATAATAATTTTGATGTTGGCTACTTGATAGCAGGAAAACCGAAAGACTTTAAAAAGTCTGCAAGACTTGGAAGTGAAGATATATTCGTCATTGAGGCGGATGAATATGACACCGCATTCTTCGATAAAAGATCAAAATTCATTCACTACAAACCAGATACTTTGGTCTTAAATAATCTAGAATTTGATCATGCAGATATATTTCCTGACATAACTTATATCTTTCGAGAATTTCATCACTTACTAAGGACTTTAAAGAAGGAAGCTCAGATCATTTTTCCAAATGATGATTCAAATATCTCAAAAGTTCTCGAGATGGGTACCTGGAGTAAATTAATAAGTTATGACGTAAATGGTAATCATACAAATTCAGTAATGTTTAATGATGATTCTAAGCAAACTATCTATAAGATTGATCAAGAAGAAGGTCGAATAGATTGGGAAATGTTTGGTGAGCACAATGCAAGAAATGCTATGGCAGCAGCTTTAGCTGTAAAACAATACGGGATTTCATTGAAAGATTCACTGTCTTCACTAGAAAAGTTTCAAGGTGTTTCAAAGAGACAAGATATTCTTTTGGATACAGAAGACCTTGTGATTATAGAGGACTTTGCTCACCACCCAACAGCTATAAAAACAACCCTAGATGGCCTAAGGAAGAAATTTCCCAAAAAACGCATACTAGCAGCAATTGAATTGAGATCAAATACAATGAAATCAGGTTTTCATGATGAGCAATTACTGCATTCAGTTTCTGAAGCTGACCATATTTTTTGGAAAGGAGACGATTCTGAACAAATCAAAGGACTTATTGATAAGAATCCATCTAAATTTTCTGACATTTGTAATGTAGATAATTTTGTAGACAGTATCGATTCGTTATTTATTGTAGGTGATGTTTTACTTATTATGTCTAATGGAAATTTTGATAACCTCTCCAAAAAACTTTTGAAAAAATATATTTAATGGAAAAAGAAACCTCTTCCGCATTGTTTCCCTTATCTGTGAATGTTTTACCGGGTGCCTATCTACCCTTGCAGATATTTGAGCCGAGATACCTTGATATGGTTAGTGAATGTTTAGCTAATTCTGAAGGTTTTTGTATTGTCCTGTTTAAAGACGAAGAGAACGAAGAAAATAAAGAGTATCTTCCTCATCATAATATTGCTACTTATGTTGAGATTGTTGATTTCAATAAACTAGATAATGGTTTATTAGGCATAACAGTTCAGGGTAAATACAAGATCAGGATTGAAGATGTATGGAAACAGGAAGATGAATTACTGCTTGGAAAAATAGAAAAAATCAATGAAGAAGATGATAATCTGTCAAATGAACCGGAATACCTAGATTTATGGAATATGGTCAAAGAAATTACAAATCATCCTGAAATTAAAAAACTGAACTTGGACCTAGATCTCAATAGCTCTATAAGTGTTTGTTATATCTTAGCGAGTGTTCTTCCTCTGAGGCCTCAAGAGAAACAAACAATTCTAGAATTCGAAAACAACCGAGATAAGCTAGATTATTTAAAGGCTTTGATTAAAAGATTAGGCGGTTAACCTTGCCTCCAGTTTCCATGGAAACCATAAGGAATTCTATGGGGCAGCATGGCCTTTGCAAGTGGCCCACTGGAAACATTTTCTGCATCAAAGATCATTAAATCTGAACGATTCTCCATACCTAGGTAAGAAAGTGCAATTAGATAACCTTCTCCTTCTCTAGAATCTAGATTTTTTGGAACAAATATAGGTTCACCCACGGCATCAAGCTCAGATAGAGTAAAACTATCTTTATGGCCTGTATCATAGTCATAACTAGTTATTGTATTGAAGCTTACTCCTTTAGGAGAATCTCCATTATTTGAAGCATAATATCCATATCTGTACTTAGACATTGTCCTTCTTTCATCTAGCCTAGGAAACTCGCCAATACTTTCATCGAGATACTGCTTTTTAATTGAACCCGAGTTTGAACTTAGATCAATTTCCCATCTATTCAGTCTAGCTTCGCCTTTTTTAAGATCAGGTCTTGATCCATCTAAATGAGGAAACATAGGTGCTTCCTCAAATTGCATCATATCAGCAATTATTTTATCTCCATCTTCGTAGGCATTCATTGGGTGGAAGACAAAACATGGATCACTTTCTATCCACTTTATATCTTCAGTTGAACCATCTCTAGGCATTATGCCTATTTGACTGGGGCGGCTAACATCCCAAGCAATAGGTGATTTACCTGCTGCTGCTAGATTAAAATCAATAATTAAAGGAAATATCGGGAAAATAACATGTTTGGTGGTAACAACAAAGTCATGCACCATGCTGGAGTAAGGAGTTTTAAACTCTTTATATGTAGTCATTATCCCTTCGGAATTCACTACAAAGTAACTCATTTTATTTACCCCAAAACCATAGCTAAAACCAATCATCTCTCCAGTTTTTGGGTCGATCTTTGGATGTGCAGTCATAGCTGAGTCCAATTTTCCTTTATAGTTCCAAGCACCTTTTGACTCTAGGGTTAGAGGGTCAAGTTCAAAGGGTTTATGGCCTTCTTCAAGTGCTAATAGTTTTCCTGAGTGGAAGACTATATTGGTATTTGCAGTTCCATCTTCACCTTCAAAATTAAATTCTGGATCAGGATCCATGGGATTAAGAGCGTTGATGAGTGATCTACCAGCTTTCCTCTCCTGTTTCCATTTAGAGGTTTGGGCCCATCGGTTTAAATAAGAAATCCTACCATTTTCAAAATGGAAGGCATGGATCATCCCATCGCCTGCAAACCAGTGATAGTCTCCTCCCATGGGTGGAAATTGCGGATCTGGACCATTCCTGTAGTAACTACCAAATAAATCTCTAGGAACCTCTCCCTCAATGACGAGATCTTGAATGTTGCACTCCATTCTTAAAGGAGCGTAATTACCCCTTAAATTTGGATGATCTGGATATAAATTTGCCATAGTTATGTATATTTTTTACTAAAGTATCTTATTAATATGAATAAAACAACAACGCCAATTAAAATCCAAAGGGAATCAAATAGGTCGATTTTGTCTGAGACTAGGGCTTGTGTAGCATAGTAACCGGGTACTGTGTAAACTAATGCCCAAAAAAAACATGAAATAATCTCAATTAAGACGAATTTATTTATATTCATGTTTAATGATCCTGCTGTAATGGGAAGAAGGGGTCTAATTGGACCTATAAACTTTCCTACAAAAAGACCAACCATCCCATACTTTCTAAAGAATGCCTGACCATTTTCAAGAAAATGCGGATATTTTGTAAACGGCCAGATTTTTCTTAGAGAATTTCTAAGGCTATAGCCCAAGAAGAAACTAGCAATATCTGAAAGAAAGCTAGACACATATGCTAATAAAACTACTTCATAAATACTTATAGAAGAAGAAGCTAGTCCAGATATCAAAGCAAGTAAAATAACACCAGGAATAATAATTCCTATTAAAGCAAATGATTCTATAAATGAAGCTCCTATAATTCCTAGGCCAATCCATCGAGGATTATCTTCAAGCCAAATTATTATTTCGTTAAATTCGAACATCTTAAGTCTTTGAAAGCATAGATACTTAGGTAGAATATTCAACAATGACTCAGAGTAAAGAAATAAATACCTATATGAATAAGTTAGGATCTGAAGCAAAAGAAGCTTCTTTGATCTTAGCCCAAGCTTCCCTAGAGCAGAAAAATGAGGCACTGAGCTGCATTTCAGAACAAATAGAATCTGATAGAGATGAAATATTAAGCATAAATAAAAAAGATTTAGATCTAGCTAAACAAAAATCAATAGGATCAGCTCTCATTGATAGATTAGAACTAAATGACAGCAGAATTAATTCTATGATTTCTGGATTACAGGTTGTTTCTGAGTTACCTGATCCCGTAGGAGAAATTATAGATTTAGATCCTACGCCTTCGGGAATTGAAGTTAGTAAAATGAGAGTGCCCTTAGGAGTTGTTGGAATAATATATGAATCCAGACCAAATGTTACTGCAGACGCTGCTGCACTCTGTCTTAAATCTGGAAATGCCTGCCTATTAAGAGGAGGCTCTGAAGCCATTCTATCTAATAAGATCATCTGGAACTGCCTGCAAGAAGGTCTTAAAAAAGCCAGTTTACCTAAGCAGTGTATTCAGCTCGTAGAGACTACTGATAGAGAGGCGGTAAAGACTCTATTGCATTTAGATAATTACTTGGATGTGGTTATTCCTAGAGGAGGCAAAGGTTTGGTTCAGCTCATTTCTGATGAATCAAGGGTACCTGTAATAAAACACTTAGATGGAATTTGTCATGTGTATATAGACGAGGCAGCAGACATAAAGAAGGCTGAAAATATTGCTTTTAATGCAAAGACTTACAGATATGGAATATGCGGTGCTATGGAAACGCTCTTAGTACATTCGTCGGTAGCATCTTCACTTTTACCAAGCTTAAACGATAGATTTTCTTTGGAAGGAGTAGAAGTTAGAGGCTGTCAAAAAACACTTCAAGTCATAAATGCAATTGAAGCTAAAGAAGATGATTGGTTAACTGAATATCTTGCTCCCATACTTTCCATAAAAGTTGTTGAAGATATGATCGAAGCCGTAGATCATATTCAAAAGTACGGATCACAACATACAGATTCAATAGTCACTGAAGATAAAAATAATGCTGAATACTTTTTTAAAAACGTGGACTCGAGTTCAGTCATGCATAACTTACCGACATGCTGGGCTGATGGGTTTGAGTATGGACTAGGAGCTGAAGTTGGGATTTCCACTGACAAGATTCATGCAAGAGGTCCCGTGGGCTTAGAAGGATTAACTTCACAAAAGTTTATTGTGAAAGGTAATTCAAATTTACGAGGAGTTTAAAATAACCAACAAAAGACTTATCGGTATATTTGGTGGCACTTTTGATCCTATTCATAAAGGACACGTCAAGGTAATAGAGAACTTTCTTAATTTAATCGATATAGATGAACTCATTGTTTTACCAAATGGTACTCCACCCCACAAAGAGAAAAGAATTAATGAACTAAATAAAATTAAGCTTGTTAATCTTGCCCTAAGTCATGTAAATAATTTAATAATTGATGAAAGAGAGATCTTAAAAAGCAGTCCCTCATATGCCTACTTAACTTTAAGAGAGATTCAAAAAGAGAATCCTAATGACACTTTAGTCTGGATAATGGGGATGGACTCTTTTTTGGAGATAGAAACTTGGTATGAGTATGAGAATTTTTTAGAAGAAGTTAATTTATTAATATTGGAAAGACCAGGATATGAGGTAGATGAAACTTCATTCGTACAAAATTTATTAAAAACTAAAAGAATCTTAAATTTTCAGGAGTTTAAGGACTCGAAAGGCAAAATTTTCATTTTGCCAATAGATCCAATTGAAGTTACCTCTACTGAGATTCGAGAGTTGATAGCTAATAATGAAGATGTGTCTGCTTTTTTAGACAGCGATGTTTATCAATTCATAAAAGATCAAAATTTATATAAAGAGCAATGACTCAAAAACTCAAAAATAAAATTATCAACTCTTTGGAAGATATAAAAGCAGTAAATCCTATCGCAATAGATGTAACTAGGATCAGTTCTTTAACAGATTTTATGGTCATTGCATCAGGAACATCAAATAGACATATAGCTGCGATGAGTGAGCATGTCTTGGAGGATCTAAAAGAAACAAATATTTCAGGAATCAAGATTGAAGGACAAGGGGGAGAAGACTGGGTTCTCGTTGATGCTGGAGATGTAGTCATTCACCTTATGTCAGCAGATGCTAGAGAGTTTTATGATCTAGAGAGTTTATGGGATCCTGAACTTTAATGAAAATTAGGTTCATCTCAATAGAATCGAGCCGCCCTGACTGGGCAAAAAAAGCTTTTAGCACTTATGAATCTAAATTTAATAAATCAATAAACATTGATTGGCTTGGATTAAAACCAGTCAGCCGTATTGGGAACTATAATGCTCTAGATGTTGTCGAAAAAGAGAGCAACTTATTACAATCAAAGATTAAGAAGAATGAATTTGTGATAGCCCTAGACAAAGAAGGAATGAGCTTGAGTACTGAGAAATTAAGATTTCAGTTCGATAATTGGATCTCCAGCTCAAAAGACATATCTATTATCATTGGAGGCCCTGACGGATTAAGTCAAAAGCTCATTAAGCAATGCGACTTTTGTTGGTCCTTATCCCAATTAACTTTCCCCCATTCTATTGTTCCGGTTATAGTCTTGGAACAAATTTATAGAGTTTGGTCGATGACCCAAAATCATCCTTATCATAAGTAAAAGTAATGAGAACCATCCAGGATTTAAGAAGAGATGAAAAAGATACTCAATCATTGAGAAGCAGATCGGGTGTAATATTTTTTTTTCTACTGATTCTGATTATCTCAGGAGTATTTAAAATACTTCAGTTAACTGTATTAGATAGAGTTAATTACGAGGCCGAATCAGATAAAAATAGAACAATCAACATACCCATATATCCAGCTAGGGGCCTTATAACGTTGGAGGATGGAACTCTTATTGCTGAAAATATAGTTACGAAAGATCTCTATATCAGAACTAAATTATATGAGACCTCAATGGACCAAGTTAAACAATTGCATGAAAAAGTTTTGGATGAAAATAGAAAATTAGATCAGTTGCAGGTTCCAATTCAAGATGAAGAAAAAATTTGGCTTGCACGAAATCTAAGTGAACAGGAATTAGCCAAGTATGAAGTGCAAAAAAATTCAATACCTAATATACAACTTGAAGCCAAATTAAGAAGATATCTTCCGCATAAAAATCTCTTTTCTCACGTTATCGGTCACTTAGGTCTCATAAACATGGATGAAAGACTTTCTCTATCAAGAATAGAATTTCCAGATGATTCCTTCATTGGGAAAGTAGGACTAGAGAAGTCGTATGAAAAAACTCTTAGAGGTGAGTCTGGAATTAGACTGATGGAGGTTGATGTATACGGAAATAAGATTCGAGAAATCAATAGAGTTGCCCCCGTTAAGCCTTTCAACCTAACACTCACTCTTGACCTAAGATTACAGAAAATTGCTCAGGAAGAACTTGCTACTAGAAGAGGAGCTGTAGTGGCTTTGGACCCAAAGACTGGATTTATTAAAGCTCTTGTAAGTTCACCAGACTATAACCCCAATATTTTAAATGGTTCAGAAAGTGGCTTTCCTGTTTCGGAATCTTCTATGGAAGACTCACCGTTCTTTAATCGAGCAATATCTGGTCTATACCCGCCAGCTTCAACTATAAAACCTTTTATTGGTTTGCTTGGTCTTGAAGAAGAGCTAATTACTGAATCAACTATAGTAGAAGATAAGGGCTTTTTTCAGCTAAGAGAAGAAGGTAGAAAGTATCGTGGATGGAAAGAGGATGGGCATGGAAGGGTTGATCTTAAGAAGGCAATCGTTGAGTCATCAGATGTTTATTTTTATGAACTTGCTTCAAAACTTACCATCGATAGGATTTCATCATTCTTGTTGAGATTTGGTTTTGGAGAAATCAGCGGTATAGATTTGATCAATGAATCTAAAAGTATTTTACCAACTAGAAATTGGAAGTTAGGTAATATTGGTGAGGCTTGGTTCGTAGGAGACACCATAAATATTGGAATAGGGCAGGGATATATTAGCTCTACCCCACTTCAATTAGCTGTTTCACTCTCTGCAATCGCAAATAAAGGAAAGATTTTTCAGCCTAAACTTATAAACAATAATCTGCTTGATGATTATGAGCCTGAGCTTTTGATGGAAGTAAAAATTGAAAACCCAAGACATTGGAATATTATTGAAAAATCAATGATCTCTGTCATCAATTCTTGGAACGGAACAGCTCATAATTTATATGAAGAAGGAGGAATAACTATAGCTGGTAAAACTGGGACCGCTCAAATTAAAAGTCTTACTGATCAAGATCTTACTGTAAGAGAAGAATACGAGGGAATAAGAAAAGATATAAAAAATAGAGATCACGCTCTTTTTGCAAGTTATGGCCCTGTTCCAGATCCTAATTTAGTTGTTGTTGTTATAGTAGAAAATGGTGAATCTGGAAGTGCCGTAGCTGCACCAATTGCAAAGCGGCTCATTCAAGAATATCAAATAAATATTAATGAGTCATGAGCAACAGAAATCCTCTTGATTATTCTATAAATAAACCATTAGTTACAAGCTTTAACCCTTTTAGTTATTTATTTAAGGACATAACATTGGTATCAGCCCTTATTGCCGTCCTTGTCTTTGGCTTAGCTATGTTGTATAGCTCAAGCGGTCAGTCCTTTTCGATGGTCATGCGTCAGTCGATTTATGTTTTTGCAGGTTTGATAATGATGATCTTCATTTCTCATCTAAAACCTGACTCTTATAAAAATATTTTGATGCATTCTTACTGGATGGGTCTTTTACTTCTTATTTATGTTCTTTTTAATCCAGCTGAGGGCTATACGACTAGTAGATGGATAGATATAGGTTTTTTTCAGTTTCAGCCGTCTGAAATTATAAGATTGATCTTGCCCCTATCAATTGTTGCTTATTTGCATAGAAAGGAATCAAAAATAAGATTAGAAGATTGGCTATATGCAACTTTAGCTGCCCTTATATGTTCATACTTGGTTTTTGAACAGCCTGATTTAGGAACTTCTATAATAGTTTTTACATCTGGAATTATTCCAGTATATTTAGCCGGTTTACCCTACAGGGTTATAGCTGCTTATGTAGGTATGTTAGCAATCGCTTCTCCTTTTATTTGGTCAAGCTTATTAGATTACCAAAAACAGAGGGTCCTCACTTATTTTGATAGTAATGTTGATCCTCTAGGAGATGGCTGGAATATCGCTCAGTCACAAACTGCCATAGGTTCTGGAGGTTTTTTTGGTAAAGGCTATTTAGAGGGTACTCAAAGTCAGCTCAATTTTATCCCCGAAAGTCATTCTGATTTCATTTTTTCTGTTATCGGAGAGGAGTTTGGCTTATTAGGAATATCTTGCCTATTTATTGTTTATGGAATAATTATATGGCGAATTTTTAAGATAGGTTTATCAGCACAATCTCCTTTCGAAAGACTTGCATGCTGTTCTTTGGGATTCATCTTCCTTTTATTTATTCTAATCAATGTATCTATGGTTATCGGTATAATTCCTGTTGTTGGAGTGCCTTTGCCCTTGATTAGCCAAGGGGGAACTTCAATAGTTGTGCATTTATTGGCTTTTGGAGTTATTCTTTCTGCCAAGAGGACTCAGTTATGAATATAAGAAAATATTACAAAATCCTAGTAATTGCCTTTTTTACTTCGCAAAGCATATATTCTGACTATTCCGAAAACGATGAAACCGTTAAATTCATAGATTATATGGCCCAAAAACACGGATATGAAAAATCCTATCTAGAAGCTGTTTTTCAACGAGCAAAATATCAAGAAAGGGTCGTCAGGATAATGAATAGACAACCTGAAGGCACCATGACATGGGAAAGGTACAGAGGGATTATGGTTAATGAATCTAGAATTTCCGCGGGTAAAGAATTTATTAAGTCGCATAGACAGGATCTACAAAGAGCTGAGAAAATTTACGGTGTTCCAGCTGAAATTATTGCATCTATCATTGGAATCGAAACTAGATATGGGAGAATTAAAGGAAATATTAGAGTGATAGATTCGCTATCCACCTTAGCTTTTGATTATCCTCGCAGATCTAAATTCTTTAAAGTCCAGCTAGAAGAATTCCTTCTACTAAGTAGAGAAGAGAACTTCAACCTTGAAGAAATAGAAGGTTCAATAGCTGGTGCTATGGGGTATGGTCAATTTATGCCCGATAGTTATAGGGACTATGCCGTAGACTTCGATAATGATGGAGTGAGAGATATTTTGAATAATCCTATTGATGCTATAGGTAGTGTCGCTAATTTCCTTCATAAGAAAGGAAAATGGAAACCTAATGTGCCTATAGCCATGAGAGCTAAAGCCATAAGTGAAGTAAAAGAAATTACATCCTCATTCAAACCTTATATGACAGAAATTGAGCTAGAAAAATTTGGGCTAGAAGCTACCAAAATTATTCCTAGTAATCTTAAATTTGTACCTTTCTCACTTAATCTTGAAGAAGGGTACGAATACTGGCTGGGTTTTGATAACTATCAATCTATTTCCAGATACAATAGAAGTAAATTATATGTGATGGCGGTCTTTGAATTTAGCAACTCACTATCCAAGTTTTTATAAAATGAAAAAATTAAAGAAATTACCTTTTTTGATAGCTTTACTAAGCGCCATTTCATCTATTTCGCTTTATTCTGAGGAGAGTTTTATTCCAAAGCCTCCCTCCTTAAATGCCTCAAATTATATTTTGATGGATTCAGTGTCAGGAAGGATACTTGCTGAAAATGATTCCGATGAAAGGATTGAACCTGCAAGCATTACTAAAATTATGACGGGCTATGTCGCCGCAGATCAAATAGCTAAAGGATTTGTAAGTTTAGAAGACGAAGTATTTATTAGCGAGAATTGTTGGAAGAAAGGCGGTTCTAAGATGTTTATTAGAGAAGGAACACGAGTTCTTTTTTCTGATCTAATCAAAGGAATGGTCATTCAGTCTGGTAATGATGCGAGCTGTGCTATCGCAGAGCACGTGGCTATTTCTGAAGAAGGTTTTGTTGAGCTTATGCAGCTCTATATTGCAGAGATGGGCATGGAGAATACCCAATTTAAAAATGTCAGCGGTTGGCCAGACCCTGAACATTATTCTTCAGCGAGAGATCTAGCAATTTTAACAAAAAATCTTATAGACAAATTTCCTGATCATTATGCCCTCTATAAAGAGAAGTACTTTACTTTTAATGAAATCAAACAAAGAAATAGAAATAGCCTTCTATGGCAGGATGAGTCTATTGATGGAGTAAAAACAGGCCATACCGAAAGTGCTGGATATTGTTTAGTTTCCTCGGGTGTTAGAAATGACACAAGGTTAATTGCGGTTACCTTGAGAAGCGCTTCGGAAAAATCTAGATTAACTGATAATAGACGTTTATTGGATTATGGTTTCAGATACTACAGAACAAAACGGATCCTTGAAGCTGATTTATCTCTTATCAATGAGCAAGTGTGGGGCGGTGAAGCGGATTCGGTAAATTTATCTTCTGCTGACGAGTTGTATCTAACTCTTTCGCCCAGAGACTTTCCAAGAGTCGAACCTCAGATTAAGTTAAATGACTATCTTCAGGCACCAATTCAAAAAGGTCAGGTAGTTGGTCAGGTCGATCTAATTCTTGATGGAGACTCCCTTGCTTCTGTTGACCTTGTGGCCATGAAAGATGTTCCTGCTCTAGGTTTTTTTGGAAGAGCATGGTCAAATATTAAGCTACTTACATATCAATTTCTTATGGAAGAGTAACAAGGTTGATGTGGGTCTATTTAAATGGAGAAATAATTCCTGCCGATGAAGCAAAGATTTCTCCTCTTGATAGAAGTTTCACTTTTGGCGATGGCGTTTACGAGGTTATTCCTTCTTACAACCAAGAATTATTCTTGTTTGAGGAGCATTTACAAAGATTGAAGATATCTTTGGCCAAAACTTTTATACCTGCTCCAACTGAACTCGATAATCTTAAGAATATTCTGAAGAAGTTATATGTTAAGAATGAGTATCAAAACCAGTCTTTCTACATACAAATCACTCGAGGAGTTCAAGAATCAAGATCGCATACAGCAAGTCAAAATATTGTCCCAACTTTATTCATTAATTCACAAAATTTAGATATTAACCCCTTTAGAGGTAATGCCAATAAAGAAGGATTAAGAGTTCGTTTAGAAGATGATATTAGATGGCAAAGGTGCGATATCAAAACAACGGCCCTCATTGGTAATATATTGTCTATGCATGATCCCTCTCTAGAAACAGTAGATGAAATACTTTTACAAAAAGATGGAATACTAAACGAAGGGTCTAAGTCTAATATCTTCCTAGTAAAACAGGGTAAGGTTTACACTCCATCTTTGAATCAGAATATCCTCCCTGGTGTAACAAGAAATTTTATAATCAATCTTCTTAAAAAACATAATATAGAGGTTGTCGAGGAGGAAATTTCTGTAGATTCGATTTATGAATGTGAAGAACTTTGGTTGACAAGTTCAACTAAAGAAATTCAACCCGTTGCTTTTATTGGCGACTATAAAATTCCTACAAAAGAAACTGAACAATTAATTTGGAATAAAGTTCTGAAGCTTTTCAATCCATATTAGAAATCCAAAGCCAGATCTCTAATGGATTGCCAAGGATTCTTATCTGATAAACCTTTTATTGCGGCATCTATTTCTGCGATATCTTTAAGTGAACTTTTTATTTTAGAATAAGAAATACCATTAGAACGTTTAGATAGTAAATCTAAGTAATATCTAGGACCCCAAATATTTTTTGTAGTCCCTTGCTCCAAGACTTTATATAGATTGTTTATTTCTTTTGAAAGGGCCCACAATACAAGGGGAGGTTGTGTTCCTTCTGCTCTTAAAGTTTCAATGATTCTAACTGTTCTTTTTCTATTTCCTTCAAGAAAAGAATTAGAGAGATCGAATATTCCAAATTTTGAAGAATTAGAAATAGATTTTTCCATATTTTCTAATGAAATTTCTTGTTCTGAAAATAAAAGAGATAGTTTCATTAACTCATGGGATGCAGCCAGCAGATTTCCTTCTGTTTTCTCCGACAAAAGTTGAATGGCCTGTACATCTAAATTAAGGTTTAAGCTCAAGGCCTTCGTTTTAATCCAGCCGGGCATTGAACTTTTATTAACCGGTGGTTCAACTACAAAAATGCCATTATCATTTAAGGCCTTAGCCCAGGCACTGGTTTGTTGCTTTTTTTCAAGCCTTTCAGCTGAAATGATTAGCAGTTTATTTTCATCTGCATCAAGACAATAATCCTTGATAGCTTTTGAACCTTTGTTTCCTGGACCAGTTCCAATAAGTTTAACTTCAACTATTTTCTTTGAACCAAATAAATCAAAATTTTCATTTTCTGAACTAAGGAAGTTCCAATCTGTATCTTTAGTAATTATATGAGTTTGTTTATCCTCAAAACCAGCTGATTTTGCTCTCTTTATAACCTCATCAGTTAACTCAGAAATTTGAATTGATTCTTCTGCAAAGAAAGAATAAATAGCACCTAATTTAGTTTCTAAGTCTTTGATAAAGTGTGCTTTACTTAATTTCATTGGATTTAGTAGATGCTATAAATTCTATATTCCTTATCGCTTTTGCAATAAAGGTTTTGGTTACTGATTGAATCTCTTCTTCAAATGCTAGAAGATTTGACTGGTTAAAATCAATAAAAGATGAGTCTTCGAAAAGATGCATTATCAAATTACCATCATCATGTCCTATTTGATATTTCAATTTATAATCTAATCTTACTTGTGTTGTTCTTGCACCTTGTCCAGTAGACCCAACAAATTTTTCTATAGAATGACTAATGATTTTGAGTCTCGACTCAGAATCTACATTTCTAGATAAAACATAATTCCTAGAATTAAGCTGATTTTCTAATTCTAGATTCAGTTCTGACTTTTTGGCATCATAATTTATAACTTGGTTAGACAAACTAGTTGAGTAATTTCTAAGCTCATAGCCACACGAATTAATTATCAAAACTAAAGTCAGAAGTAATTTAATGTCCAATGCCCGTGTTATTTTCATATAACTATATTCAGTATCTTTCCTGGAACATAAATTATTTTTTTAACTTCAGAACCCTCTAAATGCTTTATTATTTTTTCATCACTTAGAGCCATAGATTTCACAGAATCATCTTCAGTTTCTTTATCTATTTCGATCTCAGATCGCAGCTTTCCATTTACTTGAATAGCAATTTTCAATTTGTCATCTATCAGCAAAGATTCTTCAATTTTTGGCCAAGACTTATCAATAATTGATTCTTGAGGATAAAGTTGCCACCACAGATGCTGACATAAATGAGGCGTAATTGGATTAAGCATTAATAGAATTGATTCAATAGCCTCGTTGGCAACTTTTCGCATTTCTGGACTCGCATTTGAGTCAAACCATTCTTGTGGAATTTCATTAGAGAGTTCCATTACAGCTGCTATAGCAGTATTAAAACTCTGTCTTCTTAAATAATCATCTTTTACTTTGGCTAAAGTCTTATGAATCTTTGATCGCATTAATTTCAAATCTTTAACTGAATGATCCACATCAATATCTTCGGGCAGGCCTGCATCTATATGCTTATTAATAAGCTTCCATATTCTGTTAATAAATCTGTGGGCACCTTGTACTCCTTGATCAGACCATTCGAGAGATTGCTCAGGAGGAGCAGCAAATAATACAAAAAGTCTGACAGTATCTGCTCCATATTTTTCAATTAAACCCTGTGGATCAACCGTATTTCCTTTTGATTTAGACATTTTGGTACCGTCTTTCAAAACCATACCCTGGCAAAGTAAATTTGTGAAAGGTTCGTCTCCTTCAACCAGACCAATATCTCTCATGCATCTAAAGAAAAAACGTGAATATAGAAGATGTAATACAGCGTGTTCTATCCCACCTATATACTGATCTACCGGAAGCCAGTAGTTCGCTCTATCATCAAGCATGGAATCATGACTATCAAAACTAGCAAACCTCGCGTAATACCATGATGATTCAAAGAATGTATCAAAAGTGTCGGTTTCTCTTATAAGGCTTTTACCATCTTGATCGACGTTCAAGAATTCAGGCATATCCTTCAATGGAGAACTGACGCCCTTGAATTCAACCTTGGAAGGAAGTTCAACTGGCAAATCCTTGGCATGGAAATTTTCTTCACCATCACTCAGAATTGGAATCGGTGCACCCCAATATCTTTGTCTTGAAACTCCCCAATCCCTCAAACGAAAGTTAGTCTCTTTGTGACCACAGTTCATTGCTGTTGCCTTTTTTTCTATCGCATGGAATGCATCATCAAAGTTTAATCCATCAAATTCACCTGAATTAATGAGAATATTTTTTTCAATAGTTGCCTCTTGAATTTTAACCTCATCATGACTATTTTTTATAACCGGCAAGATGGGTAACTTGTACTTAGTGGCAAATTCAAAATCTCTTTGATCATGAGCTGGAACTGCCATCAAAGCACCAGAGCCGTAGTCACTGAGAACAAAGTTAGCAATCCAAATGGGTATTTTTTCTTTTGTGAATGGATGAATTGCAAATAGATTTGTAAAAATGCCCTCTTTTTCTTGTTTAGCAAATTCAGCTTCTGATGCTTTTATCTTGCTCTGCTTTTCAACAAACTCTTTTATATCATTTCTTTTTGCAGAAAGATCTGAAATTAGAAAATGAGATAATGATATAGCTATGAAGGAAACACCCATTATCGTATCGGGTCTTGTTGTGAAGACATCAAGTACTGCTTCTCTGTCTTCGATACCAAAACTAAAATTCATACCTTCAGATTTGCCTATCCAATTTTTTTGTTGGATTTTTACTTGTTCTGGCCAGCCATCTAATTTATCTGTTCCCTGCAGAAGTTCTTCCGCGAAGTCTGTTATCTTTAAAAACCATTGCTTCAAAACCTTTTTTTCTACTTCTGCTCCTGATCTCCAGCCTTTTCCGTCTATTACTTGTTCATTCGCGAGTACTGTTTGATCTACAGGATCCCAATTAACTTCAGCTTCTTCTTGGTAAGCTAAGCCTTTTTCATGCATTTGAAGGAAGAACCATTGTTCCCATTTGTAGTAATCTGACTCTGAAGTAGCAAATTCTCTTTTCCAGTCGTATGCAAAGCCCAGCCTGGTAAGCTGCTTTTTCATACTTTCTATATTTTCTGAAGTCCAATCTGATGGTTGGACCTTATTATCTATTGCAGCATTTTCAGCAGGTAGACCAAATGCATCCCAACCCATTGGCTGAAGTACGTTTTTCCCAAGCATCCTTTGAAATCTACTTATTGCATCGCCAATTGTGTAGTTTCTAACATGCCCCATATGAATTGATCCACTTGGATAAGGAAACATACTCAGGCAAAAGTACTTCTCTTTGCTATGGTCTTCGGTTACAGAAAACGATTCATTTTCTTTCCAATACTCTTGAACCTGATGCTCTATGTCTCCCGGTTCGTAAGGAAGATCTTTATCGGGCATTATTTTTCCTTATTGAGATTTTCTAGATAATTTATATTGAAAGTACCATTAATAAAATTAGGATCATTTATTAATTTTCTATGCATATCTAAATTTGTGTCTATACCTAGAACATACATTTCATCTAGAGCTCTTTCTAATCTGGCTCTTGCGTCTTCACGGTCATTGGCTCGACAGATTACTTTTGCAATAAGAGAGTCATAATATGGAGGAACTACATAATCTTTATAGAGATGAGAATCCATTCTAACCCCGATTCCTCCAGGAGCATGATATTCAAGAATTTTACCGGGTGAGGGCAAAAATGTTTCTGAGTTTTCTGCATTAATTCTGCACTCTATGGCATGACCTTTTAAGATAATTTCTTCTTGTTTAATTTTAAGTTCTTCATCTCTTGCTATCCTCAGCTGGAGCTTTACTAAGTCAATTCCCGTGACACTTTCTGTAACTGGATGCTCTACTTGGATTCTTGTATTCATCTCAATAAAATAAAAATTATCATTTTCATAGAGAAACTCAAAAGTACCAGCACTTACATAATCTAATTGACGACATGCTTCTATGCACTGCTCATATATTTCTTGCCTTTTTTCCTCTTTAATTCCAGGTGCGGGAGCTTCTTCAATCACTTTCTGATGCCTTCTTTGCAAAGAGCAATCTCTATCTCCGAGGTGAATTATATTTCCATGCCTGTCAGCCAGAACTTGAACTTCAATATGCCTAGGATTTTCTAAAAACTTTTCTAGATAAACTGTTGAATCCCCAAAAGCTACTGCAGACTCCTGTTGAGTTAATTCAATTGCACTATCTAATTCTTCGGGCGAATAAACTATTTTCATTCCTCTACCGCCACCACCTGAAGCCGCTTTAATTATTACTGGATAACCAAGTTTTTTTGCTTCCTCGTGGACATTTTCATCTACTGCTCCGGAAGAGCCGGGAACAATGGGCAGGCCGGATTTTAAGGCAAATTCCTTTGCAGAAACTTTATTTCCCATCCTTCTAATGACTGAAGCTGAAGGGCCAACAAAATCAAAACCACTTTTTTCAACTTTTTCTGCGAAATCAGGATTTTCTGAAAGAAAGCCATACCCTGGATGTACACCATCCGATCCCGACAGCTCCATAGCACTTATTATCGCTGGTATGTTTAGATAACTTTGAGAAGAATCTGCAGGTCCTATACAAATCGACTCATCTGCCATTTTCACATGCATCAGATCTTTATCCGCTTCTGAATAGGCTGCGACAGTTGGAATTTTTAACTCTTTTGCAGCTCTTAGAATACGAAGTGCTATTTCGCCTCTATTGGCGATTAAAAGTTTACTAAGCATTATTTTGAAAGTTCAAAAAGTGATTGACCATATTCAACCGGCTCAGCATTTTCAACATTGATAGATAAAACTTTGCCAGAGAACTCAGACTTAATTTCATTCATCATTTTCATTGCTTCAACTATGCAAACCACATCTCCTTCTGCAACGATATCTCCAACTGATATAAAGGGCTTAGCACCAGGCGAGGCTGAGGCATAAAATGTACCAACCATTGGAGAATTTATTGAATTACTATCTTCTTTAGCCTCTTCTTTGGATTCAATTTCTTCAGGGATAATTTCCAGTTTATTATCTTGGGGTACCACTATAGATTGAGGTGCAATATTTTGAAGATTTCCATGACTCTTAACTAATCTAACTGACTCTTCTCCTTCTTGTATTTCTATTTCTTCAAGGTTTGAATTCTCCAACATTTCAATTAGTTTTTTTACTTTTCTTATGTCCATTCTGTCTCCTAAATTATCAATTAAATTTTTTCATAGCTTTAACTAGAGCTAGTTCGTAACCTTCTACACCTAAACCTGAAATCACTCCCTCAGCTATATCAGATAGGTAAGATTTCTGTCTAAAATCTTCTCGTGCGTATATATTAGAAATATGAACTTCTATAAAAGGAATGTCGACACCTGTTAATGCGTCTCTTAAGGCTATACTACTATGAGTTAAAGCTCCTGGATTGATTATGATGCATTTCACTTGGTTATCTTTCGCAGAATGAATCAGATCTACTAACTCATGCTCAGCATTGCTTTGATGACATATTAAATTACATTTTTTATCTTTAGAGATTTCTACAAGATTTGCTTCTATATCTTCTAATGTTTCAGATCCATATAAATCAGGTTCTCTTGTTCCCAATAAATTTAAATTGGGGCCATTTAGGAGCATGTAGTTTGTCATTAGGGTTTTATGAGGTATTTTCGACGATTTTAAATGAATTTATAAGAAAAAGGTATCAGGGTTTTAGAAATTTTCTAAATTGTCAACCTGAACCTCTTTACTTATTGGAGGGTAACAAAAACCTTTCTCATTGCATCCTTGATAAATTACCTTTACGGAACCAACATGTTCAGTATTATCTATTGTCTGTCTAACACTATTGTAGAAGACATCCACATTCCCAAAGTAAATATCATTTATGCGTATAGCCTCACCTTCCATTTTTTGGTTTTCAACAAGATCGGTATCTAAATAAGTTTTAAATTTATCTTTATACAAAAAGCAGTTTTCTTTAATAGTCCATGTAAGTATGATGCTTTCATCATCTTGTATATGAGCGCTAAAGATAAAAGCTTCATCTCCAGAAAGAGCTTTATTGTTTGTAATTTTTTCTAGAAAAGATTCTGTAGACAAAGAGTAAGACGCTAACGCAAAGATAGGAACAATGACGAAATATTTTTTCAAAGTTAATTTTATAAGTTTTTTTACTTTTATAATCATCAGTTGCTCTAAACAAACTCCTCAAGATGTGATTATAAAGGATGCGCATCTATATGTTCCCTTAAAAGGTTCGATGATGACTAGCGGATACCTGAGTATGGAAAATACTGCAAATAAATCTTTCGAGATAACAGGAATATCATGTTCGTCATCCAGAGCTGAAATTCATGAAACAAAAGTAAATGCTACAGGAATTATGACAATGGAAAAAAAGGATACATTTGTTTTAAATCCTTTTGAAAAAATAATTTTTGTCCCCGGTGGTAAACACATCATGCTTTGGGGATTGAGTAACCCTACTGAGAACTATTTAGACTGTTCGTTTAATGTCTACGATGAAGATCCTATAAACTTTAAATTTACGGTACAAAAGCGTGGATAAAATATTAGAAATTAATAATTTAGTCATTGATTTTGAATCAAATGACTCAATTTTTAGAGCTGTAGATGATATTTCCCTTGTCATTGAAAAGGGCAAAACATTATCTCTAGTAGGCGAATCTGGATCAGGTAAATCTGTGACAGCACTATCCATCCTTCAGTTACTACCTGAAGGAACGGTTCAGTATTCTAGTGAATCATCAATCAAATTTGAAAATGATGAAATTATTGCTTGTTCTAAAAAGACCTTGTCCGCTTTGAGAGGTAATAAAATTTCTATGATATTTCAGGAACCAATGACATCGCTTAATCCTTATCAGAAAGTAGGTTTCCAGATAGATGAAACACTAATAATACATAAAAAATTAACATCAAAACAAGCTAGAGAAAAGACAATTGATCTATTAAAAAAAGTAAAAATTCCTGAACCAGAAACAAAAGTTGATTCTTATCCTCATCAGCTATCAGGAGGTCAAAGGCAAAGAATAATGATTGCTATGGCTCTAGCAAACGAACCAGAACTATTAATTGCTGACGAACCAACAACTGCTCTTGATGTAACTGTTGAGAAAGCACTATTAGAATTATTATCTGACTTACAGAAAGAGTTTGGGATGTCTATTTTATTCATTACACATGATTTAAATATTGTAAAAAGATTTTCTGATGAAGTTTGTGTCATGAAAGAAGGAAAAATAGTTGAATCAGGGAAGGTTAAGGATATTTTTGATAATCCTAAGCATCCTTATACCATCAAGTTACTTAATTCCATACCTGGAAAGAAAGCGGAATTAAATCTTGAAAATGAGCAGTTGCTCACTGGTCGAAAAGTGGACATAAAATATCCGATAACCAAGAATATATTTGGCAAAACAGTAGATTTTTTGAATGCCGTGAAAAAAGTTGATATAACAATACACAGCGGCTCAACTACTGGCTTAGTTGGTGAATCTGGTTCTGGTAAGTCATCTTTGGCAAGAGCTTTGTTAGGTATTGAAAAGGCAGAAGGCAACATCATTTTTGATGGAAGAAATATACATCAGTTGAACTCCAGTGAAACAAGGAGATTTAAAAAAGATTTTCAAATAGTGTTCCAAGATCCTTTTGGCTCTTTGTCTCCAAGGATGACAATTGGAGAAATAGTAGGAGAAGGGCTGAGAGTCCATGAACCTAGTTTAATCAGAAGTGAGAGAGAAAAAAAAATCATTAAGGCTCTTGAGGATGTCGAATTAGATAAATCTTCTTTTTCAAGATTTCCACATGAATTATCCGGTGGACAAAGACAAAGAGTTGCCATTGCAAGGGCAATTATTTTGGAGCCTAAACTTATATTATTAGACGAGCCTACTTCCGCTTTAGATGTTTCAATTCAGATGCAAATATTACATCTTTTGAAAGATCTTCAATCAAGACTTGGATTAGCCTTCCTTTGTATTAGTCATGACTTGAAGGTCATTAGATTTTTATCTGATTATGTTTATGTGATGAAAGACGGCATTATTGTTGAGGATGGAACTTCAGAAGATTTGTTTGAGTCTCCAAAACAAGCCTATACAAAAGAGCTACTAGCTGCATCATTGGCTTAATTTATAAGTTCCATTGTTTCTAATTTATAATTCACCTTATGTCTAAAGATAAAAGAAAATATTCATCGGAGATTGTCGATGGCGTAGAACAGGCTCCTTCAAGAGCCATGCTAAGAGCAGTAGGTTTTGAATCTGAAGATTTCAATAAACCACAAGTTGGTATTGCTTCAACTTGGAGCATGGTTACACCTTGCAATATGCATATCAATCAACTAGCTGAATCTGCTGCGAGTGGAGCTGATTCAGTCGGATCTAAATCAGTTATATTCAATACAATCACTGTCTCTGATGGTATATCAATGGGCACTAAGGGCATGAGGTATTCACTTATATCAAGAGAAGTTATAGCTGATTCCATAGAAACAGTAGTTGGTGGTCAAGGCTTTGATGGATTAATTACGATTGGTGGATGCGATAAGAATATGCCAGCATGTGTAATGGCTATGGCACGGTTAAATAGACCATCGATTTTTGTTTATGGAGGCAGCATCAAACCAGGATCTAATCGTACCGATGTTGTGTCAGTTTTTGAGGCGGTAGGAAAACACTCTGAAGGAGTTATATCTGATATCGAATTATTGGATATTGAGTCAACTGCAATACCTGGTCCTGGTTCTTGCGGAGGAATGTATACAGCAAATACTATGGCTTCAGCTATTGAAGCTTTAGGTATGAGTCTTCCCAATAGCTCAGCTCAAGAGGCAGTTTCTTCAAGTAAATTAAAAGATTCTTCAGATGCGGGTAAATCGATCATGAATTTAATTTCTTTAGATTTAAAGCCACGCGATATTATGACTAAGCAAGCTTTTGAGAATGCAATTGCTGTTGTAATAGCTCTTGGAGGCTCGACTAATGCCGTATTACATTTATTGGCGATCGCGCATGAAGCGAAAATAAATTTATCTTTAAATGATTTTGAAAGAATTGGTAAAAGAACACCAGTCTTGGCAGATTTAAGACCAAGTGGGAATTATTTGATGTCCGAGTTGATCGAAATTGGCGGTATTGTCCCTCTAATGAAGAGCATGCTCGAAAAAGGTTTAATTGATGGAAATCAAATGACAGTTACGGGAAAAACACTTGAAGAAAATCTTTCAGACTATGATCATTACCCAGAAGATCAAAAAATAATTACATCAACAGATAAACCTATAAAAATAGATAGCCATTTAAGAATTTTGTATGGCAATTTAGCTCCCTCCGGGGCAGTTGCCAAAATTTCAGGTAAAGAAGGTTTAAGTTTCCAAGGAAAAGCAAAAGTCTATAACTCTGAAGAAGATGCAATGGAAGGCATCCTATCTAATCAAATAACAGAAGGCGATGTCCTAGTCATTAGATATGAAGGACCAAGAGGAGCTCCAGGTATGAGAGAGATGTTAAGTCCAACATCGGCAATAATGGGCAAAGGTCTTGGTGACAAAGTAGCTTTCTTAACTGATGGTAGATTTTCAGGCGGAACTCATGGTTTTGTTGTGGGACACATCACTCCTGAAGCATATGATGGAGGTCCTATAGCTTTAATTAATGACGGTGATCTTATCTCCATTGACGCAACAACGAACCAGGTAAATATTTATTTATCTGATGAAGAGTTAACTAAGCGAAAAGAGTCATGGCTATGCCCTGTGCAAGAAGAGGAAGGAGGGGTGCTTGATAAGTACAGGTCTCTTGTTACGTCTGCTTCTGAAGGAGCAGTGACTACTAAAAAATAATTCTTTTAGAATCTTGATAAATTCACTATTTAGTCCAATAATAGTTTTTAAAATGATTCTTTGTAAATACCAATCAAAAATATCCTAAGGAGGAAATATGAATGTTGTCACGCTGACGGATGACAATTTCGAAACCGAAGTTAATGCATCTGATAAACCTGTGCTGGTTGATTACTGGGCAACCTGGTGTGGTCCTTGCAAGATGGTAGGTCCAATTGTTGAAGAAATAGCTATAGAGTTTTCAGACAAAATTAAAGTAGGAAAATTAGATGTTGATACAAATCAAACCTCCGCTGCTCAACAAAATGTTATGAGCATACCTACACTTGCGATATTTAAAGGTGGTGAGTTAGTTGCTCAACAGGTCGGTGCACTAAGCAAAACCCAATTAACAGAATTCATAGAATCTAATCTATAAAAAAACTAGACTCTCAATACTAAGAAGGTTAGTATATTTCTATCAAAGTTTCTTTGGTCAACCCCTTCTCCCAAGCAATCACTTTATTTTATGCAATTAACAGAATTAAAAAAAATGCCGGTCGAACAGCTAATTGAGCTAGGCGAAGAGTGCGGCATAGAAAATGCTTCTCGAGCAAAAAGACAAGATATTGTATTTGGAATACTCAAGAGCAAAGCAAAGAACGGAGAAGATATAGAAGGTGAAGGCGTTCTTGAAATCCTTCAAGATGGTTTTGGTTTTTTAAGATCACCAGATTCTTCATACTTAGCTGGACCAGATGATATTTACGTTTCTCCAAGTCAAATTAGAAGATTTGGTCTAAGAACTGGAGACACAATTAAAGGTAAAATTAGATCACCTAAAGATGGCGAAAGATATTTTGCAATTCTTAAGATTGAAGAAATTAACTTTGAACAACCAGACAAAACGAAAAATAAACCCTCATTTGAAAATCTAACACCTCTTTTCCCAGATGAAAGGATGCTTTTTGAATTAGGGACTGGAAGTACAGAAGATTTGTCTTCCAGGGTTATTGATCTTACAGCTCCTACTGGGAAAGGTCAGAGGTCTCTCATAGTTTCTCCACCTAAAGCTGGTAAGACGCTGCTTCTTCAGAGCATAGCTCACTCTATAGAAAGAAATAATCCTGAATGTAAAATTATGGTTCTCCTTGTTGACGAAAGACCTGAAGAGGTCACTGAGATGAAACGTTCTGTTAAGGGCGAAGTAATTGCAAGTACTTTTGATGAAGCTCCAACTAGGCACGTTCAGGTCGCAGAAATGGCAATCAATAAAGCTCGAAGGCTAGTTGAACATAAACATGATGTAGTTATTTTACTTGATTCTATAACTCGTTTGGCAAGAGCATACAATTCTACTCAAGCAGCTTCTGGAAAGATTCTAACAGGTGGAGTCGATGCAAATGCATTGCAAAAACCGAAAAGATTTTTTGGAGCGGCAAGAAATATTGAAGGCGGTGGAAGTTTATCAATTATTGCTACTGCACTTATTGATACTGGATCAAGAATGGACGAAGTTATCTTCGAAGAATTTAAAGGAACAGGAAACTCTGAGATCAATCTTGATCGTAAGATTGCAGAAAAAAGAGTTTTTCCTGCGATTAATGTGCGCAAAACTGGAACAAGAAGAGAGGATCTACTAACTTCTGATCTTGAACTTAGAAACATCACAGTGCTGAGAAAACTACTCAATGAGATGGACGATACAGCCGCAATGGAGTGGGTACTAGACAAACTTAAGGATTACAAGACTAATGCAGAATTCTTTGAGTCTATGAAAAGAAAATAATATTACTCCTCTTTTCCCTTCTTTTTTCCAGCTCTTCTTAAGAAAAATAACTTCTCAACTATCCCGATACAAAGCACAAAAATCAAAGTAAAAAAAGCTATAAAAGAGATCATCATTTCTGAGTTCACGATTATTTCCTTATTTAAAAACTCTATCTCGGTCGGAGAAAAAAGACTGAGAGAATCATTGAAAGTAATAACCAAAGTTATACATAAAAAAATAAGAATGAGGAACAATCTAGCTTTCATAGAGATAAAATTTTGTTTGTCCACCTTTTGATTCTTTCATTTGACCTAATCTGGTTTTGAGTGAATTTATATCAAAGTCCTTTTCGCATTCAATATAAACCAAACCATTCTTTGCTAATAAGGCATTTTCATCAATTATATCTAATGATCTTTGAATGAGCTTTTCATGAAATGGAGGATCTAAAAAAATTAAATCAAATTTATCATTTAAGTTTTTAAAATTAATCGAAGTTGAGTTTGCATTAATAATTCTGCATTTCTTTTTTATTCCGAGTTGTTTTGCAACATTTTCAATTGAGTTACAAAGACTCTTTTGTTTTTCAATAAATATAACCTCTTTTGCTCCCCTAGAAAGTGCTTCAAAACCTAAGGATCCTGTTCCAGCAAACATGTCGAGACAATTCTTATTATCAAGATCGTTTAATAACCAATTAAATAGTGTTTCTTTTGTCTTGCTCTCAGTGGGCCTCAAACTTTTATTAGGCTTAAAAGTTAGCTTTGTTCCTCTATATTTACCGGCAATAATTCTTGTTGTTGCTTGTCTTTTGGCCATATGAACAATATTATGCTTTTTCAAACCACTAGTAACTAAATTTGATCTGTGGTTTTTCAAGATGGAAGATTTAAAAACAAGCTATATCAATGCTATGCGGGGTGTTACTTCAACCGTGAGTATCATCTCAGCCAAAGAAGATGATGAAAGACATGCGATGACTGTAACATCGGTTACCTCTTTATCGTTAGACCCACCTGCTATGTTAGTTTGTGTAAATAAAGATGCTTCTATACATAACATTATCAATTACGGGTCATCATTTTGTATAAATATACTATCTAGTAAACAGAAAGAGCTCGCAGAAGTTTGTAGTAAAAGCGAAGAAGGGGAAGCTAGATTTGATAGTCAACTTTGGAAAGAGAATGATAACTTTATTTATGCGAAACAGTCTTTATCGAATATCTTTTGTGAGTGCTCTAAGCTACTCGAACATTCAAGCCATACAATATTTATAGGAAATGTAACCAGTGTTATAAATAGTGATAAAGATTGTCCTTTACTATATGGTTCAGGGAAATACTTAAATTAATTTTATGAAATTACTAGCAACTATCTTTCTATTGTTCCCTTTAATTATTTATTCCGAAAGTAAGGTTTATTTCATTAACCTTGAAGATGGGGACAAGTTACAATCTCCTTTTCTAGTTCAATTTGGCCTCTCAGGAAAAGGTATAGCGCCAGCTGGTGTTGATGTAGATAATACGGGTCATCACCATTTATTAATAAATGTAGATTCAATAGATTACTATCTACCCATACCTTCTTCTAATCAGCATATTCATTTTGGTTTAGGTCAAACAGAAACCGAACTCAATTTGCCTCCGGGTAAGCACCAACTTCAATTAATTTTAGGCGATAAATATCACGTTCCCCATCAGCCGCCACTTGTCTCGAATAAAATTCAAGTAACAGTAACTGAATAAATGAAAAGCTACCTTTTACCAGGTCTTTTTCTGGGTTTAGTTTTTTCCTTAACCTTGAAAGCTGAGATTAGCATCGATGGTGTGCTAGATGAGAAAGAATGGCAAACTGCAAAAAAGATAACTACTTTTTACGAAGTTTATCCTTATTCTTTAAGAGAGGTCGAGGATATAAAAACTGAAGTCTTAATATATGAAGACAAAAAGGGAATCTATTTTGGGTTCAGTAATTATCAACCTAATAATACCATGCGTATCAAGAACCATCTTCGTGATGAAGAGAGATCTATATCTGACAAGAATGGCGTAGCTATTGATTTCGATGGTGATGGAATAAATGCTTACCAGTTTTTCACTTCTTCAAGTGGCTCTATCGGTGACTCTACTGTAAAAGACGAAAAAGAGAGAAATTGGGATTGGGACTCTGACTGGAGTGCAGAAACTAGTTTTCAAGAAGACATATGGTTCTCAGAAATATTCATTCCTTGGTCGGTAGCTACTATGAAGACGGTAGAAGGTGACAAAAGAAAAATAGGCCTTGCTTTTTATAGGATGGCTATGGGTCTAGGTAGAGGTTTTTCAACCATAAAAGGCAGCCCTTATCAAAATGTTTTCCTTTCTGTATTTGATGAACTATTGGTAGATAATTTTGATTCCTCTGAAATTGACATTTTTCCATATATTACAATAAATGAAGATATTGCAAATTCTGAGATTATTTCGAAGGGAGGTGCTGAGATATTCTGGAAGATTGATTCAAGTAAAGAGTTGAACATAACCTTAAATCCTGACTTCGGGCAAATAGAAAGTGACGAAGTTGTAGTAAATTTTTCCTCTGTCGAAACCTTTTATTCCGACAAAAGGCCATTTTTTTCTGAAAATCAATCATTATTTGATGTTAAAGACTCATTATTTAGAATCATAAATACCCGGAGAATCGGAGGTAGACCCGATTATGATTGTTCTAGATTTGATGAAGAAACTTTTTGTAATGAAAACAAGATTGGGTCAAATGATATTGATTACGCAATTAGGTATAGCCAAAAGGGTACAGTAGATTTTGGTTTCCTTGGAGCTTCAGAGAGAGATGAAAAATTCAGTAACGGAAGAGATTTTTATGCGTTAAGGCTAAACACAAGCGCTGATGGACTTACCTATGGATATTTAGGAACATACGTAAATAAACCCTTTTATGATAGCAATGCTCAAGTTAATTCATTTGACTTTGAGTACAGACCTTCTAAAGAGTATAGGTATACAGGAAATATTATTCATTCAGATATCGAATCTGGAGAGGGTTATGGCTTGAGGGCAGGTTATAGATTTGATCCTAATCAGGATTTCCATTTGGGTGGGTCATTCTTATATCTAGATAATAAAATAGATCTTAATGATATGGGCTACCTGGCTTTAAACAATAGAGCTATGTTCAATGGTAGAACTCAATTCAAAACAACAAACTTTTCCAAAGAGTCTATCTTCAGATCTAGAATGTTTGAGTGGGGTTATGGATTCAAAGCTGATTCCAATTTTAGAAAGCAAGCTGGCAATACAGCATTTAAAATAGAAAGTTCTTTTATTGATACATCGGATATGGTGTCAGAAATCTTTTATAGAACAAGTGGCAGAGATTTTAGAATCACAAGAAAGTCACCTTTAGCTCCTTATATAAATATGCCTGAGGGGTATGGTGGATATGTTGAGTACAATGGTCCCAGAAATCCTATTTTCTTTTATAGCGCGAGAATACAAAGAGAAAAGGGTAGCGAACATTCTCCTCAGCTTGGTTGGAAAAATTCTTATAGAGGTATGATTAAATATATGCCTACCGAGTTCCTATCTTTTTCACTATTCCATCAAGAAGAAAAAGAAGATTTATGGCTGAATTGGATACAAGATAATTTGCTTGCAACCTTTGAAAGGCAACAAAGGACGAGCATTATTGGTATGCAGTGGTTTTCTGGTTCTAAGCATGAATTAAGGATAAAGACTCAACTGGTAGCGTTTACTGGTAGAAATCCACAATCCTATTATGGCGATGTTCATGGCAATCTCACACCTGCAAATCTTCCAATACCCAATATAACAATTAGTGAATTGGCTTTTCAAATTAGATATAGATATGAGTTTATGCCTTTAGCATACTTGTATCTGGTTTATTCAAAAGGAGGCAGAATTACTGCCGATGATGATGAGGATAATATGACAGAACTATACAGAAGGCCTTGGAAAGATCCTACCGATGAGAATCTCACTATAAAACTTAGATATAGATTTTAACGCCCTTAAATAATAGAATGATGCATTCTAAATAGGGGAGTTAACTTGCAGGAAAAGCTGCTCAGAGTCTTTTTTTTATATTCATTCTTTCTATCTCCACATATTCTGACTGTCGAAATTGACGTTGATGGAGTTCTTGATGAAAAAGAATGGTCACAAGCAAAAGAGATAACAAAATATTACGAAAGCCTTCCCTTTACTTTAAATGACGCTTCAGGGTCTCAAAAAGTTCTTGTTCTAGAAGATGAAGATGGAATCTATTTTGGTTTTATAAACTTTCAGGATGAGGAAACAATTAGGGTACAAAAACACCAAAGAGATGACGAAATGGCTAATGCTGATATGGTTGGTGTCTCTATTGATTTTGATGGTGATGGGCTTTTATCCTATGGATTTTCCATCTCAGCAGGAGGTTCCATTCTTGATAATGTAGTCAGAAATGAAAATGAAGTGAACTATGATTGGGACTCCGACTGGGGTCACGGGGTAAGCATAGGTAAGGATGTCTGGTATGCAGAAATGTTCATACCTTGGAGTGTAGCGCCCATGAAAGCTCAAAAAGGAGATAAGAGGAGAGTAAGATTGTCCTTTTATAGATGGATAGTGAGTAAGTACAAGGTATACAGTACAATTAAGGGCAATGCTATGACTGAAAAATTCATGTCCATTTTTAATGAATATGAATTTAATAACTACGATGTTTCAAAAATAGATTATTTCCCTTATGTTAATTTATCAGAAGATCGTATTCTAGAAGAAGATAGAACAAAAGTTGGAGCAGAGATATTTTGGAAGATCGATGCGGGAAAACAACTAAATGTTGCAATAAACCCAGATTTTGGGCAAGTAGAAAGTGACGAACTTGTGGTAAATTTTAATTCCAGCGAGACTTTTTATTCTGATAAAAGGCCTTTTTTTTCTGAAAATCATTCTTTGTTTGACGTAAAAGGTTTCAGATTCTTTTATGTAATCAATACCAGACGTATTGGCGCTGAGCCGGACTATAAATGTTCTTCTTTTGCAAGTTCTTTGAGAGATTTATGTGAAACATCAAAGGTGGGAATATCTGATATAGATTATGCCATTCGTTACACTCAACAAAATGAGACATTTGATTTCGGTTTCTTGGGTGCTTCAGAATCTGACGAAGAATTCAGTCAAGGAAGAGATTTTTATTCTTTAAGATTAAGAAAATCTGAAAAAAAACTATCTCTGGGCTTTTTGGGAACATATACCAAAAGACCAGTTCTAAATAGAGAAGCTAATGTTAACTCTATAGATGTAATTTACAGGCCAAAAGATACATTGAGATTCGATGCAATTTTCATAAATTCACAAGTGGAGGACCCTCTTATAGACAAAGATTCTGGAAATGCTTTTCGTTTTAGAATGACATCTTCTCCAAATAAACAGAGATATCATGATATCGGTGTTTTTTATTTTGATGAAAACCTAGACATTACAGATATGGGATATCAAATGGAAAATAACTGGTTGTTTGTGGGGTCACAAAATGGTTTGAAGTTTACAGATTATGATAACTCATCAATTTTCCAATCTAATCAACTTGAATTAGGAATTGGGCATGAGGCTAACGGCGATCTTGATAAAGCTGCTGACTTTTCCTATCTTACTTATAAAAGTTATTTCAAAAATACTTCTTACTTGGAGTTGACAAATTTTTATAGAACTTCTAGCAAGGATTATTGGATAACAAGAAAAGATCCAACCGCACCTTTTATTAAAAAACCACAAAATTATGGGGCAAATATCCAATTTTCTGGCCCATCGAAAAGTTTTTTTAATTACTTTATAGAATTAAAAAGAGAAAAAGGAAGCCAATGGAGGTCTGCTATTAGCTTCGCTAATTCATATGCTACAAAACTTAGTTTTGCACCCAGAGATAATCTCAACTTCTCAATTTATTATCAGCATTTAGAAGAAGAGGAATGGTTAAACTGGATTCAAGATAATCTATTAGGTATCTATTCCAGAAAACAGAGAACAACAGTTGCAGATATGAATTGGTTCGGAGGTGATAGGCATGAGTTAAGAGTAAAGGCACAAATGGTTGCTTTTACTGCAAGAGATCCAAAACCTTATCTTGGAGATTCTAATGGTAATCTTAATCCTGTTAATTTTTTATTAGATCCTTTCACACTTAGTGACCTAGCTTTTCAGATAAGATACAGATATGAGATACTTCCATTAGCTTATTTATACGTAGTTTATTCTAAAGGAGGGCGCATCATTCAAACTGATTTAGAAGATGATCTAGAGGTAATTTACAAGAGGCCTTGGAACGAACCTCAGTCAGATACCTTTACTGTAAAAGTTAGATATCGTTTTTAACCACACACTCCTCAGAACAATACCAATATTCACCTTTTCTGATTGATTCTGAAGATGGAGTATTTAAATAACATACGCAACATTTAACAATCTTTATTTTGTTGTTTGTTGATTCTATTCTCTTATTACCCGTCAGTCTTGATGTTATGTAAACCAATAGGATTACCACTATTAGGATAATCAATTGCCACATCTTTAAGGAGTCTCGGCATTAGGTCTTTTTATATCTTCTTTGCCAATTAAGCCTAAGGTAAGAATATTAGCCCATGACCTCTCCTTAACTGACTCATTCCCTTGAAAATCAAAGCTTGGATAATTAGCGTTGAGTATTTCTAAGCTTGTTTTTCTTAACTCTTCATACTCAAGTATTTCATAGGCCTCAACTAGGATTGAAAGTGCAAAAGGAGTCTGGGGGGTATTAGGTAAATTTTCTATTACATATTTTGCTCTACCTATTGCAGCTAGATAGGCACCTCTTTTCATATAAAAGTCAGCAACATATATCTCGTGCTCAGCTAAAAGATTTCTTAAATAAATCATTCTTTGTTTTGCATGAGGTACATATTTACTTTCTGGGTATCTGGAAATAAATTCTGATAATTCACCAAAGGAGGTTTGAGCCATCACGACCTCTCTTTTTGCTAAGTCAGATTGAAAATATCTTGAGAATAAGCCTGAATCATCTGTGAAGGCTGCAAGACCTTTCATATAAAAGGCATAACCAGTGTGGGAATGTCTTGGATGAAGATTTATAAATCTTTCAGAAGCTGATTGACTGGCTTCAAATTGTGAGTTCATATAGTAAGCGTAAATGAGTTCTGCTTGCGCTTGCTCTGCATATCTACCGAAAGGGAATCTCGATTCTAGGGCTTCTAAGCTCAAGATAGCAGTTGAAAAGCTTCCATTTTTTAATCGAGTTTGGGCTTGATCATAAAGTTCTTTTTCAACTAAACGCTCATCAGGCATTTCCTCATTTGATGAACAAGAAGAAACTAAAAGCAAAAGCATAAAAATCCCTAAAATACTGAGATTTCTCTTGCTAGAATTAATAAAATTGTGAAGGATTGTCATTTAACTTACGAATTCTACAGATCAGACTAGTTCTTGGACAGAAAAAGGTTTGATGGGTTCCAATTTGGTTCAATGGAAAATAAAAAAAAGATATCACTTAATTACATCGCTCTTCCTGCCGACCAAGGACAAAGAGTTGATCAAATAACTGCAAAACAATTTCCTGATTATTCAAGAGCACATATTCAGAGGTGGATCAAAGATGGCGACTTACTTGTAAATAGTAAGGAAGTTAAATCCAAATATATTATGCAAACAGATGATGCTGTCTCAGTAAATTTTTTGGAAGAATCTCAATTAACCGATCTTCCTGAAGATATTGCTCTTGAGGTAATTTTTGAGGATACAGAAATACTAATAATTAATAAGCCTGCAGGCTTGGTTGTTCATCCAGGCTCGGGGAATAAAACGGGCACCTTGGTGAACGCTTTATTATCTCATGATGAGAATCTCAGCTTCCTGCCCCGAGCAGGAATAGTTCATAGACTGGATAAAGACACATCTGGTTTGATGGTTATATCTAAAACAGAAAGTTCTTATCTAAATTTAGTGGAGCAACTCAAGGAAAGATTAGTAACTAGAACATATTTAGCAATGGTCGTAGGAGTGCCGGTTATAAATAAAACAATAAATGAGCCTATTGGAAGGCATCCAAAAATAAGGACAAAGCAAGCTGTTAATCAAAATGGAAAGGAAGCAATTACAAGATTTAGTATTTTCGAAAACCTAGATGGGTATTCTTTGTTAAAGGTAAATCTAGAAACTGGACGCACTCATCAGATAAGAGTTCATTTATCTCATATAGGTTATCCAATAATTGGTGACCCTCTCTACGGCAGTAGAAATAAATTTTCTCGAGGATCAAGTGAAGAGCTAAAAAAAATAATTTCTAAATTTAAAAGACAAGCTCTGCATGCTGAGGAACTTCAATTAAACCATCCTGCTAGTGGAGAGTTGTTATCGTTTAAAGCTTCTATGCCTTCAGATATGCAAACACTGCTAAATCAAATAAAAGTAAATGGGTCCTGACTACTTAAAACCCAAGACACCCCTTGGAGAAAAAATTCAGTGCGTATCATTCACTGAAGATTATTTTTACAAAAATAATATAAGTCCAGAAAAATCTCGAATACTAGAGGTTTTTACTAAATTCGAAGATATCCCTATTCAGTATATGAATCAGGTTCATGGAAATAACTTAGAAACAATATTCTCCCATTCATCATTACCTATAAATGAAACAGATTCTCTATTTTCTTCAACCAGTAATATTGCCTTGGGTGTTTTGACTGCAGACTGTCTACCTATCGCTTTGTCAAAAAATGATGGTAGTGAGTTTGCTATGCTGCATGCAGGCTGGAAAGGTCTTTTATCAGGAGTAATTGAGTCTACATTAACATCATTCACCGAAGGCTGTTCTGATGTGTCTGCATGGATAGGGCCTTCAATATCTCAAAAAAACTATGAAGTTGGCAATAATCTATATGAATCTTTTATAGATAAGGATGATGGATCAGAATCCAACTTTATAGAGAAAGGTAATGATAAATGGCTATTTAGCCTTCATGGGGAGGCGAAAAGAATTTTGGGCAAATACGATATCAATGTAGATGTTTCCTCGGAGTGCACATTCGAATCAGAATCATTATTCTCTTACAGAAGAGATCAAACTGTAAATAGAATACTTTCTATTATTTGGAGGAATGAATGAAAACTAGAGGTTTTATAGGATTAGGAACAATGGGATTTCCAATGGCTGGTTATATATCAAAAGAGTATCCCACTCACGTTTTCAATCGTACTCTTGCAAAGGCAGAAAATTGGGTTAAAACCTATAAAGGTGAGGTAAGTAATAGCCCAGCAGAACTAGGTAATGTCTGTGAAGAGATTTATATGTGTATAGGAAATGATGATGATGTAAGAGAAGTTATATCGGGAGAAAATGGTATTTTGAGTTCAATATCACCGGGGGGTATCATCGTTGATCACACTACCACATCTTCTATTCTTTCAAATGAGATGAGTGAAATGTGTCTACAGAAAGGTGTGCATTACATAGATGCTCCTGTTTCGGGAGGCCAAGCGGGCGCGGAGAATGGTTCTCTTACGATTATGGCAGGCGGAGATAAAGATGCCTTTGATAAAGCAAATATCACTATGAACTGTTATGCAAAATTTACAAAATTAATGGGTTCCTCCGGATCAGGACAACTTACTAAGATGGTGAATCAAATATGTATAGCTGGATTAGTTCAAGGACTTGCTGAAGGTATCAACTTTTCAGAAAAAGCTGGTTTAGTAACTGAAGAAGTAATAGAAGTTATATCAAAAGGAGCAGCACAATCATGGCAAATGGACAACCGCTGGGAAACTATGTCGCAAGATCATTATGATCATGGTTTTGCTGTTGATCATATGCGTAAAGATTTAAATATAGCTATCCAAGAAGCGAAAAAACAAGGTGCTAGCCTTGAAATTACTAAACTAATAGATAAATTTTACGAAGATATCCAGAACATGGGTGGCAGCAGGTGGGACACTTCCAGCTTATTGAAAAGATTACAAAATAATGACTAACTTCCCAAATGCTAGCGATGAAGCCGTAAGACGCCTATTAGATCAGTCCAAAGGTCATTTATTCAATTTGGCTGAACAAATGAAAATAGAGAAATTAAGTGAAGAATTTTTAGCTGAAATAGTCACTCCAATCTCTTTATATCTGGATCAGATATTTCCTAAAAGAAACCAACCATATTTCATCTGTTTCACGGGGGGACAAGGTTCTGGAAAGACTACACTTTCTTTTTTTGTACAAAAAGTACTAAATGAGATAGTTAAACGACCTGCTATGGGATTTTCTATTGACGATATTTATAAGTCCCGAGAAGAAAGAAGATCTCTCGCAAATGAAATCCATCCACTTTGTTATGTAAGAGGAGTGCCAGGCACCCATGATATTAAAATGGGTTTGGATCTAATTAATGAATTATCCAATGCAAATCCTGAGACAGAGACAAAGATCCCTGCCTTTTGTAAACCTAAAGATCGCCATTATCCTGCAGAAGAATGGCCTATCTATAAAGGAAAACCCGATTTTATTTTCTTTGATGCCTGGTGTGGTGGGGCTAAGCCATTGCCAGAAGAGGATTGGCTTCCACCCTTAAATCAGCTTGAAAAGGAAGAAGATCCAGATGGAATTTGGTCTAAATGGAGTAATCAGGAACTATCAAAGGACTATCAGACGATGTTTTCTTTATTCGATTTACTTTTAATGATCAAAGTACCTAATATGGATTTTGTTTATGAAAGTCGGTGGATACAAGAGCAAACTTTAGCAAAGACTGTTAAAGATAAAGATCTAAAAGATAAGATAATGACAAAAGAAGAGGTATACCGTTTTGTAATGCATTATGAGCGTTTAACGCACTATATTTTAGAAGAACTACCTAGATTTTCTGATATTGTCTTAGCAAGAGATGGCAATTTTAAATTCACTATTTCAAAAACCCCTTAGAAGCAGTTAATATAAGGTTTTCTTGACTTAGACATATCAAATGTCACAATGCTCAACCTCCTTAGATTTGGAGGAACTTTATACAAATATTAAATGGACAAAAGTAATAAATCTGGTGCTGAAGCATTAATTCATTCTCTTCATCTTGAAGGGGTAGATCTTATGTTTGGATATCCAGGTGGAGCAGCACTGCATATATATGATGCAATATTTAATCAAAACTATGTAGACCATATTCTTGTTAGACATGAACAAGGAGCCGTCCATGCTGCTGATGGATATGCAAGAGCAACTGGAAAACCAGGCGTCGCATTAGTCACCTCAGGGCCAGGAGCCACTAATGCCATTACAGGTTTAGCCACCGCTTATATGGATTCCACGCCCATCGTAGTTATTTCAGGACAAGTTAAATCCAATTTAATTGGTACAGATTCTTTCCAAGAAACTGACATGATTGGCGTATCGCGACCTATTGTTAAGCATAGCTTTCTTGTTCAAAGAGCAGAAGATATACCTGATATTGTAAAAAAGGCTTTTCATATAGCTACAACAGGAAGAAAAGGCCCGGTTGTAATTGATATCCCTAAAGACTTTACCGATCCTGAATATAAATTCGAATTCAATTATCCAACAGAAGTTAATATGCGTTCGTATAATCCTCCAGATGGTGCAGATACGTCGAGGATAAAAGAAGCAGCTGATATGATTGCAACAGCTAAAAGACCTGTCATTTATTCTGGTGGCGGGGTAAATCAAAATAATGCTTCTGAAGAATTAACTGCTCTAGCAAAACTTTTAAATTTTCCAGTTACCAATACTTTGATGGGATTAGGTGCCTTCCCAGGTTCAGACCCACAATTTATGGGTATGTTGGGTATGCATGGAACTTATCAGGCAAACATGGCTATGCATAATGCAGATTTAATCATTGCAGTAGGCGCAAGGTTCGATGATCGAATCACAAATGATCCAAAACAATTTGCCCTCAGTGCCAAGAAAATCCATATTGATGTGGATCCTGCATCTGTCTCAAAGATTATTCATGCCGATGTACCAATCATTGGTTCTGCAAAAGAATCATTAACTTCACTTATTGAAGAACTTAAATCTAGAGATTTGAAAACTAATGAATCTGATATTTCTGAGTGGAACGAACAGATTAAAAACTGGCGAGATGCACATGGCCTGAACCATTCTCTATTAGAGATGGGAGCACAAAATGGAAAGATACTTCCTCAGCAAGTTATACAATCTCTCTATAAAGAAACAAATGGAGAGGCTTTCGTCACATCAGATGTGGGTCAACATCAGATGTTTGCCGCTCAGT
>CABYSI010000007.1:0-55596 GCA_902521635.1 uncultured SAR86 cluster bacterium
GAGATAAATTAGCAATAAAATCTTTTCTAATATTCTCTAATTTCTTTATTCGGGTGATGTCAATAAAAACAAGTGTTGTTTCAAGTGATTCATAGTCGTAGGTAGCATTTACCAAGAAACTTTTATTACCTGGATCAACACCAAAGATTTCTTCTTCTGCTGATGTATCAACTTTTGCACTTTTTATTAAATTAATTATCTCGCCGTTATTAAAAACCTCAACTAATTTGCTACCTTCATAGTCTTTAGGAATATTTAAATCCATAGAAGATACTGAATTAATTTGAGCGATACAGTCATTTGCATCTAAGACAATAAGGCCGATACCCGTCTTATCTAATATTTGCGGTAACTCTTTAGTGGTTAAATTACCATTTTTAACAATGTTACTAGATTCTATTTTTTTTTCTTTTACAAAGAGACGTAAGATTTTAGACAACATAATTAAATCTATAACCTACGCCGCGAACTGTTTCTATTTTTGAGCCTATATCACCTATTTTACTGCGCAGTCTTTTAACGTGGGTATCTACTGTTCTTGTGGTCACTGAGGAATTGTAGCCCCACACCTCTTCAAGTAAAACTTCTCTAGGTTGTATGCGACCATTTTTTTGAACCAAATGCTTAAATAATAAAAACTCCTTAGCAGTTAATTGTATTTCGGTATCGCTGATAAAAACTCGATAAGAGGAAAGGTTTATTTCAATATCACCTAAAGAGATTTTACTAGTCTCTTCCTGTTTTTCTCTTCTTTTAAGTACCGTTGAGACTCTAAGAGCAAGCTCCCGAACGCTAAAAGGTTTTACAACATAATCATCAGCGCCCAGTTCAAAGCCTAACACTCTATCGACCTCTTCCCCTTTAGCCGTAAGCATAATGATAGCTATATCAAAGGAATCTGAATTATTCCTTATCTTCTTACATATATCTAAGCCTGACATATCCGGAAGCATAAGATCTAAAAGAATAAGATCCGGTTTTTTTCTTGCTATTACATCTATAGCATCCTTACCTTTGGAAACAGCATTGACTGTGTAACCTTCCGATTTGAATTTGAACTCTAAAGTAGACCGAAGATCTAGCTCATCTTCAACAATAAGAATTCTTTTTGACATAGGCGAATCATACTGTCACTTTGTGACAAATATGTAAACAAAACAGTAATAATTGGTTAAGAGCTTTTGCTGGCTTCCTTTTCTGCAACTCTTTCTCTTAATTCAGAACTTGAAAATGTATGAGGTCTTTTATTGAAATAGCATTTCTCTAAATATTTATCCCTACCAGTAAAATCTTTGTTTTGATACTCATCTCCTAGAATTCTCACATCCCATTCAACAGAATCAAGAATTTCAATTAGATCTGCTTCTGTGTCATAGACCATAACTTCATCCACGTATCTACATGCTGTGATTTGTATTTCTCTCTCCAATAATGACTGAATAGGTGTGTTCTTAGATTTTCTATCAAAACTTGGGTCAGTTTGTATGCATACAATGAGATAGTCACAAACCGTTTTAGCCTCTTGCAACATAAGTACATGCCCAGCATGAAATAAATCAAATGCGCCGAATGTAATCCCTTTTTTCATAGATAGTGTAATTTAATCACGCATGATAATTTGATTGACTGAATAATTGAATCTTTATTTAATATCTGAGGGAGTATTTGATGTTTCAAATAGAGCAAACAGGCTATCAATTAGGAGCCTTTATAAATGATTTAAATCTCACAGAGAAGATAAGTGATGAAGACTTTAAGAGTCTTTACAAGACTTTATCAGAATACGAGGTTTTATTTTTTAGAGACCAAAAAATTAGCTTTGATAATCATAGAAGATTTGCATCAGCATTTGGATCAATGCAAACCCATCCAGCCTACCCTACTGTAGAGGGTTTTCCTGAAATTACGATCCTTGAAAATGACAAAGAAAATCCATCCAAGATTGAAGAGTGGCATACCGATATGACCTTTAAAAAAAATCCTCCTTTAGGAAGTATATTAATTGGCAAAATTATTCCTGAGACTGGTGGAGACACTATGTTCTCAAGCTTATCAAAAGCCTATGATGATCTTTCGCAAGAATGGAAGGAAAGGCTTGAAGAGATGAATGCTATTCATAGCTTTGAATTTGGTTTTAAAGAAAGTCTTGAAGAAGAAGGTGGCCGTGAAAGATTAGCTGAGGCACTTAAAGAAAATCCACCCGTTTCCCATCCTGTAATCAAACAACATCCTGTTACTGGACGAAAGGTAATTTACGTTAATAGACTCTTCACTTCGCACATTGAAGGAGATGATGCTCAAGGTTCGATTTTAAATTTCTTATTTGATCATATTCATCAAGAAAAATATCAATACCGGTTTTCTTGGGAAAATAACTCTATAGCTTTTTGGGATAATAGATCTGTTCTCCATAAGCCCGTTAATGACTATTGGCCTCAGCTTAGAAGAATGGAAAGAATTACTGTTGAGACTTGAACTGATATCTAAAGAAATCTATCCACCAATTAGTTACTTCCAGATAATTAGATTGTTCATTTAACAAACTCTTTTCTGCAGATTGAAAACTTTCTTCTCCTAGAAGATCTCTTCTCTTACAAACGACGTCATAAGCATACTCGTTTGTGAACTCAGGATGTCCTTGTATAGACATTATATGATCGCCTATAAAATACATCGCATTAGGAACAGAGTCGTTAGAGGCTACTAAAGTCGTTCCCTCAGGAAGATTAATAACTTGATCTTGATGTGAGTGGATAAGTTTTATATCTTTATTTGGATTTTCAAGCCAAGGAAAATGATTATGGAATGTGTATTCTTGAAGTCCTAATACCCACCCTACTTCAGCCTTCTTAACTTCTCCACCAAGAGCTTTTGCAATGAGTTGATGACCAAAGCAAACACCCAGTAAAGATTTCTTCTTATCATGAAGGAGATAAATAAAACTTTCCAGGTCTCTAATCCATTTAACATCGTCATAAACGCTCAATTTAGAGCCCGTTATCAAATATCCATCGCACTCATGTATATCCTGAGGATATACATCTTCAGTTACGTCATAAATCTTAAGTCTTATATTAGGATCTGCTTCAGTGAATATTTTGTTATAAAAGTCATTTTGATCTCCATGTTTAATTTGAAGATCCTCTAAAACATGATCTGTCAAAAGTATTCCTATTGTTAATTCGCTCACTGCTGTAAATCTTAACTTATAAAACATGACTGATCATTCAATGCCTGATATTCTTTATCAAAAATTTAAGGGAGATATTATGAAAACTGATTACGAATTTCTAACAACGGAAATAAACGGACATATTCTAGAAGTCACTATAAATAGACCTGATGTAATGAATTCATTACATCCTCCTTCGCATAGAGAGTTTGATGAGGTTTGGAGTGAATTTACAAATGATGAAGATCTTTGGGTGGGTATTATTACAGGTGCTGGTGATAGAGCATTTTCAGCTGGCAATGACTTAAAATACCAAGCCTCCGGTGGAGATAGGTCTGGAATGCCTGAAACTGGTTTTGCCGGTCTGACCAGTCGTTTTAATTTGAATAAACCAATAATTGCCGCAGTAAATGGTGTTGCTATGGGAGGAGGAATGGAAATTGCTCTTGCATGTGATCTCATTATTGCTTCTTCTAATGCAAGGTTTGCTTTACCAGAACCAAAAGTTGGATTAGCTGCTCTAGCTGGTGGTATGCAAAGATTACCCAGACAGATAGGTATGAAAAATGCTATGGGAATGATGCTTACTGGTAGACATGTAGAAGCTGCGGAAGCGAAAGAACTTGGTATCGTAAATGAAGTTGTAGAGTCTCAGGCTGATTTGATGGATAGAGCAAGAGACTGGGCAAAACAAATAGAAGCCTGTTCGCCAATGTCTATTAGAGCAACAAAACAAGTTGCTTATGAAAGTCTAAACGATGCAAGTTTGGAGAACTCGATGAAAGGCCAATATACTGCTGTGCACGATTTATTCACGAGCGAAGACTTCATTGAAGGTCCGGTAGCATTTGCTGAAAAGCGTGCTCCCAACTGGAAAGGTAAATAAGTTATATCCTCATCAATATTTTTTATAATCAACGAATATTGGTGAGGACCAGGCTCTCTCTTGTTCTTCAGAGAGACAATCGTCTTCGTATGGTGTAAGCATTGAACTACCACTGCAGATATTCACAGATTTGCAGTTGCCAAACTCATCGTATTCACACCTAAGATTACCTGCATTGATAATTTTAGAAGTTTCTTCAATTGCTTTTACATAATAAACAACATCTCGCTCGGACTGATCAAATTCATTATCAACAAATGTAAATTCACATGACTCGCTATCATTACATTTATGAACTTTCCACGGATCCTGAATAAGATCCGATACCTCTTCATTTTCATTTAATTGAGAAAGAATCCTTACAACTTCTATTCGATCTATCTTCTTTCTTTGATCTGAAGGGTTGTAGCATTCGTTTCTACACAGATCATTGATCCTTTCTTTGCCAAGCGAACTAATTGCATATTCTGGACAACCAGGTTTTTGTTTGAATGATCCAGCTGCTCTAACGATAAATCTTGGATTGGTTTTCATTTTTGTTTCAGAGCCCATGGGAATAATACCCTCACCAGAGTTTAATAAATCAAACCACAATAAAATTCGAGTTCCGCTCGTCGCATAAACTTCTTTTGTCTTAAGAGAGTTCCATATTGATTCTCTAGATTTGTCTTGAGAGTGTGTAGCTACTAAACCACCGGTATAGAAAAAAGATGAAGTTCTCTCCATCTCTATTGGTCCAGGTGGTAGAGTTTGTCTAGTCCAATTTCTTCTTACTGACTCTCCATAGGGACCATCACCCTCTCTGAAACCCAAAAGGTATCCAGTTGGATCAGCAGGACCAGCGGCTTCCGTCATTTCCCGTCGATTTATTTCTTTATATCCAGTTCCAGGTCTAGCATTATGATTATCACCTGAGGCAACCAAACCAAACCTAAACTTACTTACTCGATCGTCTTTATTAAAATTTTGTAATGCCAATAAGTATTGAATTGAACCTTTTGGTTTATGACTAAAAGGAGGCAGAAAACAATCTTGGCATTGATTTGAATCCAACCATTCAGAAGGATCTTCTCCTACTATGACAGACTGACCTGCAAAGCTCTCCAAAGCATAATTTAACTTCGCTTCTTCCGAACGTTTTTTACATATTCGTGCTGATTCTCCTTCTGCCTCACATCTATCTTTTATTATTTGTCCAGCTTGCCAGCAACCTGGAGTAAAACTCTTTGTTGGATCTGGGCAAGAAACATTTCCATCATTATCAAAAATTACGCTTCTCCATGACCTGTACTCTTCTGTATTTCCATGACCAGAATAAATTTCTACAAGATTTTGTAAATTTGGGTCATGAAAGTCATCATTTAATTGATCTTTCCAATCCGATTCATCAGGTGTATAAGTTCCCCAAGATGTACCATGGGGAATAACAATAACTTCATGACCCCAATCATTTAGCTTATCAAACAAGATGCCTGGATCTTTGGCATATTCTTTACAATTCAGAGGTAAGTCTCTGACTGGAACATCACCGGGACACGCAACTGTTTGACCATCTTTTATAAATCTCATTAGGTCATGTATTCTGGTATCTAATGACCGCATGCCAGATAGTCCTAGTCTTACCGACTGTGGCATGTCCATAAAACCGCCAGAAGTTGATGCTATTGGCCTTGCAGGAATCTCATCATCGAAAAGGCTCTTCAAAATTACATTCCGATGTCCATAATGCGATATTCCAAAGCCCTCATTTTGTGACCATTCCCATCCTAAAAAAACTATAGTGTCTGGAGATTCATTATCGCCAGAAATTAAATTACATTGTCGAACTGCATCTTTAGTTTCTTGCCAATCTATATGAGTTAAATCTTCAGCATGATCTGTATTGGCATAAAAATCTAAACTAGAACAAAACCTTGCAAAATCGCATGCATCAGATGGAGGCATAGAACCTTCACCTGACAACATGGGTAGACTTAAAAGAAAAGCATCAGACGAATAGGTTGTGTGAACATGTAAATCACCAAACAAGATAACCTTTTCATTATTAATATTTAGACCTCCTTTAGCTTCTAATTGATTTTGAGCCTTTTCAATTAAGAAATCTGTAGATTGAGGACTAGTGTTAATTGGTCTATTCGTTTCATAGGTTCCTAGAAGACCTTCTGAAATGAGGTATACAAAAAATGAAAATATAAGAAAGAGAAATAAAACGAAGTAAATAGCTTTTCTTATCATTGAAGTATTCTATCAAACGAAATGATTAATTTATCTATAGTAATTTTTACCAATTAATTCTAAAGTATTCCCTTCTTAAATAGGGAGAGTTATGTTTGATTTAACAGGAAAAACAGCAATTATTACTGGTTCATCCAAAGGAATAGGTAAATCAATTGCTATGCAGATGGCACTGCACGGTGCCAAAGTTGTCGTATCAAGTAGAAAAGCAGATGCTTGTCAGATTGTTGCTGATGAAATTAATGAAGCTTGTTCAGATTCTGAAGGTGGAGCAATAGTTATACCTTGTAACATATCGGACAAAGCAGCTTTGCAGATGCTTGTAGATGAAACGAGATTGCAACTAGGGAAAATTGATATCTTGGTTTGTAACGCAGCGTCTAATCCTTTTTTTGGTTCGATGATGGATATTCCAGAAGATGCTTTCGATAAAGTAATGAACAACAATATTAAAAGTAATCATTTGTTATGTCAGATGGTCATACCTGAGATGACCGAGAGAAAAGATGGAAGCATAATAATTGTTTCTTCTATTGGTGGACTTAAATCTAGTACAGTCATAGGAACTTACAATATTTCAAAAGCAGCAGACATCATGTTAGTGAAAAATCTTGCTGCTGAATTTGGTCCACAAAATGTCAGAACTAATGCTATAGCTCCGGGATTATTTAAAACAGATTTTGCCAGAGCACTTTGGGAAAATCCTGAAATTCTAAAACAATCAACAGCAACTTGTCCCCTCAGAAGGATTGGTGAACCAGATGAAATAGGAGGAGCGGCGGTTTTTCTAGCATCCGAAGCCGGAACATTTGTTAATGGTCACACCCTTGTCATAGACGGCGGATCGACAGCCTAAAAGGAGAAGAATATGAATAATGCGGTTCTTTATGAAGTAAAAGATGGTGTAGCGACAGTTACCCTAAACAGACCTGAAAGACTCAATGCTGTGAACGATGAGATCAGGGCAGGACTAAGAGAGAAATTAGACGATGCTGCAAAAGATTCTGATGTAAAAGTGATTATTGTCACTGGTGCAGGAAGAGGTTTTTGTGCAGGAGCAGATATGGATGGACTTGCAGCTACAAGTCAAGGTGAGTCACAAGACTCTCAAGTCGAAGCAGAAGAAAGAGAGTATGCGGCAAATGAAGTAAAGGGCTTTGATGGAGGATTTAGTTATTTTCCGACAGTCCCTAAGCCAATTATTGCAGCTATAAATGGACCTACTGCAGGAGTTGGTTTCATTATGGCACTTTATGCAGATATAAGATTTGCCAAAGAAGGTGCTATTTTTTCCAGTGCATTTTCTAAAAGAGGACTTATAGCTGAATGGGGTGTTGGATGGATTCTTCCTAGACTCGTAGGTATTGCGAGAGCAAATGATATTTTGTTTTCTTCAAGAAAGTTTACTGCTGAAGAGGCTGAAAATATGGGTATAGTCAACAAAACCTTTTCTGAAGATGAATTCGATAGCGAAGTTTTTAATTATGCAGCTGATCTAGCAAAAAATGTTTCACCACGATCACTTCGAATTATGAAGCAGCAAATTTATAACGCTCAGGGAGAAACAATTCAAGAGAATCTAGATAGTTCAATGCAAGCAATGCTTGATAGTTTTAAGTCTGAGGATTTCAAAGAAGGTGTTTCACATTTTGTAGAAAAAAGAGAAGCAAAATTTACAGGGAAATAGAATCATGGATATAAAAGAATTTATTAAAATAGAAGGCAGAGAAAGTTTAACTAAAGAATTTACAAAAGAAGGTTTGTTCGAACTTAAAGAAGAAACCATTAGAGGTAACAAATATCATGTATTTGCTAACTTACCTCAAACATTAAGAGATTATTTTCAATTTCCACTAATACATGGAGAGTGGGATTTTTTGGCGTATGAGGAAGAAACATATAGTTATCAAGAGGTTCTAAATACTGCTGCAGGACTAGCACATACCCTTATGGATAAATACGGCATCAAAAAAGGAGATAAGGTTGCCTTTTCTATGAGAAATTATCCAGAATGGATATACAGCTATATTGCAGTTACCTCAATCGGAGCTGTAGCAGTTCCCTTAAACTCATGGTGGCAAGGTGAGGAACTTGATTATGGTTTAACCCATAGTGAATCCTCAATATTCATAGCTGATGAAGAGAGACTTCAAAGATTAGAAGGTCATGTTGAAGAGATGCCTCGTATAGCAGTGCGTTGTGATGCAAGTAAATTTACAAACACAGCAGCTTTTGATGAAGTTGTATCGCCAATGGATGCTTTTCCTGAGGTTGAAATTGATCCTGAAGATGATGCAAGTATTATGTATACATCTGGCAGTACAGGTTATCCAAAAGGTGTAGTTTCTACCCATAGAGCAGTAGTATCTGCACCAATTACCTGGGCGCTTATGGGTCAACTAGCTACGCAAATTGAAGTTGACGGAGAGCCTTTGCCGTCTCCAATTTCTGGTGAAAATCCTTGCACAATTGCTGCAGTACCCTTATTCCATGTAACAGGTTCTCATGCTGTCTTTTTATTATCTTTGGTAACAGCGAGAAAGATTGTTTTTATGTATAAATGGGATGCCGTAGAAGCTTTACGTCTTATTGAAAAACATAAAGTGACTGATATGACTGGCGTACCAACTATGTCAGCAGAAGTTCTACAAGCACATAAAGATAATCCAGAAATAGACATTTCGAGCCTAAAAGGATTAGGTTCTGGAGGAGCAGCAAGACCTCCTGAACAAATTAAAGCTCAAGAGAAAGAACATCCAGATAAAGTTGCTACCGTAGGCTATGGACTTACTGAAACTAATGCTCATGCGACGAATGCAAGTGGAATGACTTTGTATGAGAGACCAAGTACTGCCGGCTACCCTACTCCTTTTTTAAATCTCATAAAAATTATGGACGAAGAAGGTAATAAGCTGGGACCCAATGAACTTGGAGAAGTGGCCATTAAATCGACATGTAATTTCCGATGTTATCTTAAGAATGAAGAGGCAACTAATGAAGTTTTAGACAGTGAAGGTTGGTTTAGAAGTGGTGATGTAGGCATTATAGATGAAGATGGATTCCTCTATATTAAAGACAGAATAAAAGATATCGTCATAAGAGGTGGAGAAAACATAGCTTGTTTAGAGATAGAAGCTGCAATCTATGAGCATCCTTCTGTTAGAGAAGCATCCGTCTTTGGTATTCCAGATGAAAGGCTAGGAGAAAAACTAGCTACAAGAATATCTCTTAATCCTGGAGCAGAACTTTCTGAAGAAGATCTTTCATCATTTTTAGCAGCAAAAATAGCTAAATTTAAGATACCTGAATATACATGGTTTCAAGCCGAGGAATTACCAAAAGTAGCAGCTGGAAAAATTGCAAAAAAACAAATGCGAGAAGATGCCATAAAAGAATTGGGACTAGATTAATGCAAATACAAGATAAAAGAGTTGTGGTGACAGGAGCTGCTAGCGGAATAGGCAAAGCCTTGTGTGAAGCGTTTAATAAGGCAGGAGCTGAATCAGTTGTTTGTGTTGATATGAACATAGAAGGTGCCACCGAAACTGCCAATGATATCAATGGCTTAGCGGTCCAAGCTAATGTCGGAAAAGAAGCAGACATTATTAATGTAATAGATAAGGCAAATGAATATTCAGGTGGGATAGATATTTTTTGTTCTAATGCAGGGATTGGTGGAGTACATGGATTTTTTGAAGTAGAGACTAGCGATTGGCAAAATATCTGGGAAGTAAATGTACAGTCTCATATCTTTGCAGCCAAGCATGTTCTGCCTCAAATGCTAGAGAGAGGCGAAGGATATTTAATGAACACTTCATCTGCTGCAGGTTTACTTACTCAGATAGGTTCTGCAGGATATTCAGTAACTAAAGCAGCTGCAGTGAGTTTTGCGGAGTGGATAAAAATTACTTATGGAAATAAAGGAATTGGTGTCTCATGTCTTTGTCCTCAAGCTGTAAGAACAGCCATGACAGCTCAAGGTGCTGGAGTAGCTGGAGTTGATGGGATGATTGAAGCAGATGAGGCAGCTGCCGATGTACTTGATGCCATTGAAAAAGAAAGATTTCTCGTGACTCCTCATGCAGAGGTCTTGGAATATGTATCTAGAAAAGGAAATGATAGAGATCGCTGGATAACTGGCATGCAAAGACTTCAAGAAAGATTTGAAGACTGGAAACCAGGAGACAGTTAGTTTTGGATATTCATCACTTACCTGCCTATGAATTGGCTGACAAAATAAAAAATAAAGAGATAAGTTCTCTAGAGCTCACCCAACATTTCATAGATAGAATAGAGAAATATGATGACAAGATAAATGCCGTTGTAGTAAGAACTTTTGAAGATGCTATAGAAGCTGCTAAAAAAGCAGACGAAGCCATTTCGAAGCAAGATTCTTTAGGTCCGCTGCATGGCATACCGATGACTATAAAAGAGTCTTACAATATACAAGGACAATGCACGAGTTGGGGTGTACCTGACTACAAAGGAAATATAGCCAAAGAAGATGGATTGGCTGTACAGAGATTAAAAAAAGCTGGAGCTCATTTCTTAGGTAAAACTAATGTTCCTATGAATTTAGCTGACTTTCAAAGCTATAACGATATCTATGGAATTACAGGGAATCCTTGGGATCTGAAAAAGACTCCAGGAGGTTCATCAGGAGGAAGTGCTGCTGCACTCGCGGCTGGGTTTTGTTCATTGGAGGCTGGATCCGACATCGGTGGTTCAATAAGAAATCCTGCGCACTATTGCGGAGTTTTTGGACATAAGCCAAGTCACGGTATCATACCTTCATCAGGTCATGAATTAATTCCTAATGTTCCTGAACCTGATCTATCGGTCTGTGGTCCTTTAGCTAGAAGTGCAAAAGACTTAGAAATAGCATTAGATGTAATGGCAGGTCCTATGGAAAGAAGATCTAAGGGATGGCAACTCAATCTAGCAGAATGTAATAAAACTTCTCTGAAAGATTTTAAAGTGGCTATTTGGAGTAATGATGAATTGGCTCCAGTTTCAAAGGAAATAGCTCAAAGATGTGAAGAAGTCGGCAATCAACTGAATTCTGTTGGAACAACAGTTTCTTTTGCAGCAAAACCTGAACATGACTTTATGAAAGCCGAAATTAATTATCAATTACTTTTACAATCCGTCATGCAAAGTGGGTTACCTGAAGATGAATATCAAAAAATAGAAAAATTGGCTACAAGTTTAGATAAAAATGATTTGTCAGTAGACGCAATCTTAGCCAAAGGTACTGTGTTATCTCACAGAAATTGGATAAGACAGAACTATGCCAGAGAACAAATTAAAATATCTTGGTCAAAGTTTTTTGAAGAATGGGATGTTTTAATTTGTCCGCAGCTCGCCACAACCGCTATTGAGCACGATCACAGAAAAATCTCTGAGAGAACTGTCATGGTAGATAATCAAGAACAAAGATATTTTCAACAAATCTTCTGGCCAGGTCTTGCGGTAAATGCTCATTTACCAAGTACCGTTTTTCCAACAGGTCTATCAGGGGATGGTATGCCAATAGGTCTGCAAGTCATTGGTGGGGCTTATGAAGATAAGACAACAATAAAATTTGCTGAACTCTACGAAGAAGAATTCAAGGCCTTTGTCGTTCCTAATTTAGATTAACAATATGAAATATACAAAAAAATACAAAGATATAAATAACAGTAAGATGGCCTTCATTGATGAAGGCAGTGGTGATACTTTTTTATTTCTACATGGCAATCCAACATCTTCTTTTTTATGGAGAAATATTGCTCCCCATGTAGAAGATATTGGAAGAATAGTTATCCCGGATTTAATTGGGATGGGTGATTCAGATAAACTCGAGGGAGTGGATAATCCTGGCTACAAGTATCATGGTCAGTATAGTTATTTAACAGCTCTGATGGACGAGCTAGATTTAGGAGACAATATCCATCTCATTATTCATGATTGGGGTTCGGCTATGGGTTTCCAATTTGCTAGAGAAAACCAAGATAGAATTAAGTCTATAACCTACATGGAAGCTATCGTTATGCCACTAACTTGGGATCAATGGCCCGATCCTGCAACTAAAATTTTTGGATTATTTAGGTCTGAAGCTGGAGAGGAACTTGTACTAGAAAAAAACTTTTTTGTTGAAAGAATACTTCTAGCAGATTCTTCAACTGGCTACACAGAAGAAGAAAAATCTGAGTACATAAGACCTTTTATTAATCCAGGAGAAGACAGACGCCCTACTCTTACTTGGCCTAGACAAATTCCTCTGGACGGTGAGCCGAGCGAGGTTGTTGAAGAAGTAAGACTTAATGCTGAATTTCATAAAGAATCGGATATACCTAAATTGTTTATCAATGCTGATCCTGGTTCAATTCTGATTGGCGATCAGAGAGAATTTGCTAGAAGTTGGAAGAATCAGACAGAGATAACAGTGAGTGGAAATCACTTTATACAGGAAGATTCTTCAGAAGAAATAGGTGCTGCTTTAAGAAATTTCGTGGAAAGTCTTTAATTATTTTCTAAGTAAGATTCTAAATCTTTGATAATTGAGTCGGTATATTCCATAGGGAGGAAATGGGAAGCTTCTTTATAATAATTAGAATTCCAATTTGGACCAATTTTAAATAATGCCTCTCTGGCTTGAGATGAAAATGTCGAACCAATGCTTCCATAGACTACCTTAACATTTATTTTTATTTTCTTGATGTATCTCCAGGTATCCATGGAGGATGATCTAAATGTTGCTGCTTCCCAATTAGGAGAGCACGATAATTCAATACCTGATTCAGTTGTTTGAGTTCCCCCCTTTAAATAATTTTCTATCCATTCTTGTGACCAAGTGGTAAAAGCGCCTCTTCCAGTATAAGAAGTGACTGCCTCATCAATCGAAGAAAAGTTTCTTCTTCTTTTTGCTGCACCACCAGCAATAGCCAACTCTCGATTGATACGGAGCATTGACTTTAATCTAAATTTTAAAGACTCCATTGGCCCATATAAAACTGGCTCTATCATGAATAAATGTGAGACCTTTCTGGGTTTTAAAGAAGCTATCTTTGCAGCAATGATAGATCCCATAGAGTGTCCTGAAAGGATTACGGTTCCGCTTATACTCTCAATAAATTCCTCGCCATCACGGACAAAAACATCCCAGGTCTTTAACTCGTCGGGATTCGATTTAGCAGCAGATAATCCATGCCCTCTTTGGTCTAAAGCATAAATATTTATTTCATTGTCATAATGAGATAGCAGTTTGTCGAAAAGAATCTTATAAGTTTCAGAGTTAAAACCTGTTGCGTGAAAGAAAACAAAATTCTTACTATTACCTTCAGATTTATGAACCAAGTAAGAGAAGTCTTCACCTTCTTTATTTGTAAAAGTTTTCCTTTCCATCAATTTTTATCGGTATATAAAGCTTATAAAATATTAAGAATTGCCTATAATCAATTTATTAAAAGATAGGAGATCTCATGGCATTTAAATTAGCCAACATATCTGGCAAAGCAGCTCTTGTAAAAGGTGAACATTATTATGATCTGAAAGTAATATCAAATGATACTTTCGATGAAGATACACTCAATGCCTTAAATCGTTTGGACGAACTGCATGAATTGAATGGTATTTTAGATGAAAAAACGCCTACTGGCTTATTAGAAGAAGCTAAAATAGATGCTCCTATTTCTTCACCAAAAAATTGTTATGCAGTAGGTTTAAATTATAGAAATCATGCCGAAGAAGCCGGTATGGAAATACCTAGTGTACCCATGATATTTACAAAGCATACTAGTTGCCTAGTTGGGCCGCATGCAGAGATTGAAATGAGAAGTGATCATGTTGATTATGAAGCTGAATTAGTAGCTGTCATTGGTAAGTCTGGAAAGGATATAAGTGCAGATGATGCATGGAATCATGTTGCTGGATTATGTGTAGGTCAAGATATCTCTGACCGAGTAGTCCAATTTGCTGCTAAACCACCTCAATTTAATCTAGGTAAATCGTTTGATACTTTTGGACCCATGGGTCCATATCTTGTTTCATTAGATGCTTTGGAAAATAAGGAAAAACTCAAGATAGAATGTAAGGTTAATGATGAAATAAGGCAAAATGACAACACAAATGATCTTATATTCGATATTCCATCTATTATTAAATATTTATCTGAGATAGTTACTCTTAATGTTGGCGATGTAATTTTTACAGGTACACCTGGAGGCGTTGGTGTCATGGAAGGTAAATTTCTAAAAGAAGGCGATGTTCTCACGACAAATATTGACGGTCTTGGTTCATTAGAAAATATATGTAAAAGAATTACAAATCATTCGGGGGTTGAGTAAGACAAGCTTGCTTAGATAGAATAAATAGATAATTAAATTGGTGAAAAGATGAAACTAGGATGGTCACACACAGTACTTAATATTCAAGATAAAGAAAAAATATTAGATTTTTATATAAATACTTTGGGCTTTAAAGTTAGTGATAGTGGTCCAATCTTTGAAAATGGTCCTGAAATTATCTTTATTAGCTATAATCCTGATGAACATCATCAATTAGCATTTGTCCTAGGTAGAGAAGATATAGGGACTCCAACTGCTTTGAACCACATTTCATTTAGAGTTGAAACATATTCAGAATTGAAAGAGTTCAAAAAGAAATTTGATGCGATCAATCATGAATACATGCCTTTATGCCATGGAAATGCACTATCCTTTTATTTCAATGATCCTGAGAATAATGGTATGGAGATATTTTTAGATACTCCCTGGGATGTAGAACAACCCCAAGGTGAGCCCTGGAATCCGGAGTTAGACGAAAAAGATGCCTTAAAATGGGTAGAGAATACATTCAAAGATAAACCAGGTTTTGTACTTAAAGAAGAAAGTACAAAAGAGTTTGTGAATAGATAATTGATGGGATTTAAATATGACTAATACAACATCCAATAAAGTAGCGATAATAACTGGCGGAAGTAGAGGCGTAGGAGCAGCTACAGCAAAATTGCTCGCTTCAAAGGGGTGGAACGTGACCATAACATGTACAAGTTCTATTCAAGATGCAAATGAAGTAGTCCAAGAATGCGAGGGATTAGGAGTCGAAGCTCTAGCCATAAAGGCAGATGTTTCTGAGAATGATGATTGTGTAGAAACAGCCCAACAAACGATCAAAAAATGGGGACGAATCGACGCGCTTGTAAATAATGCTGGAACAACAAAATTTGTATTCAATCATGCCGATCTCGATGGTTTAGATGCAGATGATTTTTTACATATATACAAAGTTAATGTTGTAGGACCTTTCCAGATGGTAAAGGCTTGTAAAGAAATGCTAATGAAAAGTGAGAATCCAAGTGTTGTGAATATTTCATCCATTGCCGGGATTAAAGGAATTGGTAGCTCTCTTGCCTATGCATCATCAAAAGGTGCGTTAAATACAATGACGAAATCTATGGCCAGAAATCTCGGTCCTATCAGAGTCAATGCAATTTGCCCTGGTTTTATTCAAGGGGATTGGTTAAAAAAAGGCATGGGTGACGATCTTTATAATGCAGCAAAGGAGAATTTAACATCTAGTACTCCACTAAAACTTACTGTTACTCCTGAACAAGTTGCTGAGGGTATATATAACTTTATTGAAATATCAAAAGTAGTAACTGGTGAAACAATGCTCATGGATGGTGGGCATCACCTTATTGTCTAATATTTTGTTCTAAAATAAATGCAAAGGATGCAAGTAGGCCTTCAAGATTACGCAGTCGAACAAACCTCAGCAGAATGGACCCTTTATCATAATGATTTTTCACTCTGTTCTAGGAAAGTAAGAATTTGTCTGCACGAGGTAGGTTTCAAATATGATTCAAAACATATAGATCTTATTGAAACAGGAAAGTATGAAGTGACCTCAAAATCATTTTTAAAAATAAATCCAGGAGCAACAGTTCCTGTCTTGCTCAATAAAGGTAGGCCAATATACGAATCACATGAACAAATTAAATTCATATTCAATAGTAAGGAAAACTTAAATACGCTTGAAGACCGTGATGTGAAATCAATAGATTATTGGACTGATAAAGCGTCGATGGTTGGTAATCCAGTAAAAGGTCATAAAAAATATGCAGGTAATACGATTGGACCCCTTACCTTTCCACTTTTTACAACTATGTTAAAAAACGTCTCCATCCTAGAAGTCATGAAAGGATTAATTTCACACCCAATGAAACAGAGAGTATTAATTTTTTTGCTCCTAAAAATATTTGGGTTTACGTTCATAAAATTGCCACCGATTCAAAATCTTATTCAATCTGCTTTTGAGGAATTGAATAAACATTTGTACGAGTTAGAGACTGAATTGTCATCGAGTAAAAAAGAATGGCTCGCATCTGATAATTTCTCTCTCGCAGATATAAGCTGGTCAGTTATCCTTCATCGCCTTGATGAGTGTGGTTGGAGCGATCTATTATTTCAGAAAAAACCATTCATTAAATCTTATTATGGAAAAATTAAAGAAAGAGATAGTTTCAAAAAAGGAATAGTTGATCAAAATAATCCAAACCTTGAAAAGGGCATTAAAGATCTCAAACTTGCCATTCAAAATAATCAATTTCTTAAGTCCTTCCATGAGGAACTGAGTACCTTAAATTAGTGAATCATTTTGATGTTGCTATCATAGGTTTGGGACCTGCCGGCAGCATGGCAGCATTGCTCTTAGAATCTTACGGAATGAAAGTTCTGTGCATCGATAGAGAAAAGGATATTTACAATCTACCAAGAGCAGTAACTGTTAGTGATCAAGGCTTTAGAATGTGTCAATTAGCTGGAATTGATGACATTTACCTAAAAAATAGCACTTTTCTTGGAGGTGCTTACTTCTCTGATAAGAATTTGGAAATTATTGGTGGTTCTATTGATTTAAAAGGTTTTGTATCAGCAAATGGTTGGCCGGCATCAAGCCTATTTCATCAGCCCTTCACAGACCGTGATATTAGAAATAAATTAGAAAATTCAAACGTTGAAATTATTTTAGAACATGAATTCATAAGTCTAAATCAAAATCAAGAATCTGTTAGTTTTAAAACTATCAATTTAAGGAATCAAGAAGAAAAAGAATTTACTTCTAGATATTTAATAGGTTCTGATGGTGGGTCAAGTTTTGTAAGAAAACAACTAGATATTCCTCAAGAAGACTTAAACTACAATCGTGATTGGGTCGTAATTGATGTAGAGCTTAACAACCCAGATAAACTTGGAGATAAATTAATACAAGTTTGCGATAAGGAAAGGCTTGCAACTTTTGTTCCTTCTCACTTACCTTTTCGAAGATGGGAATTTATCATTCATGAGCATGAGGATAAGGAGAGCTTCTTAGAAGACACGATTATTCATGAACTAATAAGTAAATGGTTGAAGCCAGAAGAATATAGAATCATAAGAAAGGCTGTTTACCAGTTCCATTCAGTAATTGCTAAGAATTTTCAAAAAGGGAACTGCTTTCTCGTAGGCGATGCTGCACATCAAGCTCCTCCTTTTATGGGAGAAGGAATGATGTCTGGTTACAGAGATGCAGTAAACTTATCCTGGAAAATCGCGACATCAATTAAAAATAAATTGAATGCAAATTTAATAGATACCTACGAAATAGAGAGAATTCCTCACTCTAGATTTGTTGTGAAAAATTCTGCAGGTATTGGAGAATTAATGGAAGCTTATGCTGAGGCAGAAACTCCAGAACAGGTTTCACAAGATTTAGTTCAAAAGGGTTATGGATCCTTTATATTACCTAATCTAACAAAAGGTCTATTTTTCGGTGGAAAAGCAGATGAGTCAATGAATGCTGGAGAGATTTTCCCCCAACCCGTAGAGTTTGAAAATAAAGAAATAGTAAGGAGAATGGATCATATTTTAGGAAAAGGGTTTTCTTTAATATCAAACTCTCCATTTAAAATTTCTGAAGATAATCATGAATTTCTTGATTTATTAGGGTGCAAGTTAGTCACTCTTGAAAAGAAATATATTGCAGAAAATCCTTGGATGAAACCTCTATTGGAAAAGGATAGAACTTATCTTGTTAGACCTGATAGGTATATTTTTGGATCAACAAATTCAAATATTTCTATTGATATGCTTATCAATGATTTAAAAATGAGAATAATGAATTAATAGGCTAAATTTAGTTGGGCTTAAAATCAATTCTTCCAAAATTTGATCATGTTGATGGTGGTGAGATCTTTAGCAATAAAATGATGATATAGAGAAGCAAGAATATGAATTACAACAAAGGCTATAATTAAATTTGTGAAAATCTCATGAAAAAATCTAATAGCATCATAGATCTGCAGGTCTCCATTACCCGTCGTTAAATTTAGTGCATTAAAAGCAAGTATCGGGTCAGTTGCATACCTGGCCGTTAAAATACCGGTAACAACCAATCCACCCATCAAGAAGTAAAGTCCGTAGTGACCAATTTTAGCTGAAATCACTTGCCATCTCGGCATAGATTCAGGATATCCTGGAGATCCATATTTATATCTTAAGAAAACTCTCAATATAAAAAGAAAAGTTATGATAAGTCCCATACTGGTATGATCAATCCTTGATTCCAGTCTATCTAAGATATCCATTTCTCCACCAAATTTTTGGGCTATATTGAGATCCAACATAATGATGATGGCCATAATCCAATGAATTATCTTTTGTGATTTTAAAAAATCAGACTTCATCTACTTGAAAGGCTTACAATCTAAGGCAAACAAATAACTTTGTATATTACTTTCATCAATATCGCCCCATACTCTGCAGAAGGTTCTTCCGTCTTCTCTATTTCCAAACTCTAGTTCTACGACCTTTAAACGAAATAAAACTTCATCCGTATTCTTTCTTGTTACTTCATAAAAACCATCCATAAAAACTTTTTGTCCGGTGACATCAACTGAATAAATCATTTCCATTTTTTCTGTAGTAACATGCATGAAATTAAGTGGGCCACTCCACTCAACACCATTTGGTTGAGATGAATTTGTGCAAGAGCCCAAAATACAACTCATTATGAAAACTACCGATTTATGTTTTATCTTTTGTCCTATAGTCACCAAAGTCTTTATCTCTTTTATCCAATGCTTCTTTTAATCCTGATGAAAGCTCTTTGAGGTGTTCTTTGGTTGAATTGCTATGCATTGCGAGCGCTTGTAATTCAGTCCCTGCTCTTATGCCATCTCTCATGCCCATTATCTCCATCTGTCTATGTATGGATCTTTTATTGATTGCTTGGATGTCTGAAGGTACTTTAGCTACTTTACTGGCAATCTTTTCGACTTCTTTTGACAGAATATTTTCAGAGAAAGATTTATTTGCAAAACCATTTTTTGCTGCTTCTTTTCCTGATATCGTTTCTCCAGTAAGCATCATCTCCATTGCATTCCTCATTCCTAACAACCAAGGAAAAAATTGATTATCTGGAGGGCTCATTGATCGTACTACTGGATACCCTATTTCGGCATCATCTGAGCAATAAACTAGATCACAGGAAGCGGCAAGTTCAGTTCCCCCCGCAAGACAATAGCCATGAACTTCGGCTATAACAGGTGTTGAAAGATCCCATATCTTAAATGCCCCCTCTACAACATGACGAGGCCAAAAGCCATCTGTCTTACTAGAGTGATATGGCAGATCTTTACTATTATCATAAGAGAGATCATAACCTGCACAAAAACAAGACCCCTTACCGGATATGATGATAGCTTTTACTTCTGGATCGCTATCTAAAGTCTCTAAGCAAGAAAAAAGCTCTTTTCTTAATGGATTGCATAAGGCATTCCGTTTATCAGGTCTGTTTAAAAGAATACGCCTTACCGAGGGTTTAATTTCGATACATTCAATAAATTCATAGTCCATAAATGGATATTACTCTGAAATCCTTTTTTTAACACTAATAGAGGTACCCTCAATTAATATCTCGAAAGTTTCTAAATCCTCGAAGGCGGGAGGTGATTGTACAGATCCATCTGTTAAATCAAACACTGCACCATGTACGGGACAAGTTATAAAATTATCTATTATTTGACCTCCACAAAGTGGAATGTCTGCATGGCTACATTTATCCTCTACAGCAAATACACCTTTGGTTGTATGACAAATTAAAATATCTATTCCATCTAATTGGACAGATTGAGATTGGTTGATATCTATATCTGTTATGTCCGCAACATTGATAAATTCATCACTCATCTTTAACTGCCTTATTTACTTGAAAACCCATGTAAGAAATAAAAAGGGCAAAAGGTAAAGCAGCCCAAGTGACTGACAGGACAGCTATTCCAGTTCCAACTAAACCTCTTACAAACCAACCTCCAATGACATCACCTGATCTTGCAAGAAAAGTATCTATAAAAACGGTTGATTTGTATCTATCTTGTTGCTTTAACTTTGTATAAATAGACTCTCTAGTAGGCTTATTAAGTCCGTATTCAAATATTCTCAGGCTTATCACAACCATCATAACTGTAGTGATTGTTGGATAAAAAGCATAGGCCATGAAAGCAATAGCAAAAAGAACTCCGTATATAGATAACACAGTCAAAGAACCTACTCTACGTAAGATATAGGAAGCAAGGAAGAGCTGCATTAACAGGGTTAATGGGGTAACAATTTGCTCTATTCTTGCAAAAAAACCTGTCCTTTCGCATGGATCTTGCGACCATTCCTGAACAATGCCAAGAGAAATCATCCAAGAAGTTGTCATTAGCATAGTAAATAGTATTACATAAAGACCGATATTTCTTATCGCAGGATCTTTGAAGATATTTTGAATTGCCTCGAAGCTAGATCCGCCTAGCTCTTGAGAAGAATTTTCATTATCTATTATTCTTGGCTTGAATGTTCTAGAAAAATATATTGCGAAAAGAAGTGAAAAAATTGAAAAAATTATCAGGCTCATAGGCCCCAAATCAGAAATAGATGTATTGCCACAGATTTCGGTAGAAAAATATCTAGCAACAGTAGAACCAAAGAAAGCCCCTAATGAACCCCCTGCGCTGATGATACCAAAGAATTTTTTAGAATCTGTATGAGAAAAGAAATTAATCATTGTTACCCAGAAAATAGATACAACGAAAAATGAGTATACGTTAGCCCAAATATAGAAAGCTCTGCCGGTCCAAATACGTCCTTCATCTCCTGCAAATGTCCACAGTATTAAAAACAGAATTAAATTTATAATGAAGAATGAATAGATATAAAGAATTAACCGATTTTGATTGATTCTAGAAACTAGCCATGAATATATGGGATTTATAATCAGCATAGCCAACATAACACCCATCAAAAGCCAGGGAAGATTATAAATTCCGCCTTGAACTGCTAGTTCATTTCTAACTGGTCTTAATGCATACCATGAAGCCAAAACGAAGAAGAAAAATAAGAAAGCTCTTAGCAAAATTATTTTTTCATTTTTCTCTATTCGTGGTAAAAAACTTATCAAATTTCTTTCCATATTGTCATTATATTGTCGAAATTCTTAACTACCATATAACTAAATTTATTTTTATACTAAATTTATGGATGCGCAGCCTTTTGAGATTTTTGGGAATTCTCACTTAGTTACATTACTACTGATATTAGCTGCAGCCTTCTTATTTCCACTGTTTATAAAAAATAGTGATCTAAGTAATAAAGTTTTGATTGCTAAAGTCTTAGGATTCTCTGTTATTACTCTGGAATTAACTAAACCTTTTATTTGGCACTATTGGATGGATTTTCCCTGGATCAAGTTGATACCTATTCATATGTGCAATTTATCTACACTGTTTATTGGGATATTTTTACTCACGGAAAAAAGAATATTTTTTGAGGTATCTTTTTTTTGGGGTATCGGAGGTGGAATTAATGCATTAATTACCCCTGATATTCCTAAAACTTTTCCAGATCCACAATTTATATTATTTTTTATAGGCCATGGGCTTTTAATAATTGCCATAGCCTATGCCTGCATAGCTTTAAAAAATCGACCCACCCTTAGCTCTGTAAGAAATGGGATTTATGTATCCTTATCGATTCTACCAATCATATATATCGTTAATATGATTTTAGGACCCCCGGCGAATTATTGGTATCTAGGCACAAAACCGATTGGTGAAAGTATTTTAGACTTTTTTCCAGAACCTCCTTTACATATACCGCTGTTGATTTTTATAGGAGCAATACTATTTTTTATAATCTACTCACCCTATTGGATATACGATAGATTTAAGAAGAAAGATGTTGGATGAGTAAAGTTGGTATGTTGTAGACATTTGATTTTACAGTCGCAACTAAAGTATTTGGTTTTCTACCTTCCTTTACAGGTGTAATTTCGAATCCTTCATTTAAAAGTCTTGAATGAGTTTTTTTGATATCTTCCACATCCCATGCAAGACCCCATAATTTGTCCTCTATTTTATTTTCATCCTTTTTCGCTATGACTTCTATTGTGGTTTTGTTAAGTCTAAAAAATAGCATTCTACCGCCCCATTTTTCTACTGTCTGATCCAATGCAAGTCTTATTCCGTAAGTATCCTGATAAACGTCTATAAAACCATCTGGATCATTTGTATTTATAACAACATGATCCAGTTTATTTACGGATGTATCAGAGAATTTATTTGGCAAGGGTAAATTTCCTTCGGTGTGTTGTATTAAAAAAGCAAACAAACCGCGTGTGAGGTCACTTGGAAGGAACAAGCTTTTCCATCTTCGTACTTCACCATTATCAAAATCCATTCCCTCTCCGTTTGAGATAGTTGAAGGTTTAAAATCTTTATTTAGGATTTGATTCTCGCAATCTTGAATATTATCTGTACCAAGCACTATGCCAGTTAATCCTTCACCCTTTTCTTCTATAGACTGTTTTACAAGTGTTGCGCCTATTCCCTCCCCTTTGGCTGCTAAGATCTCAAAGTATGTATTACTAAAATTATAGATAGCATTTATGGTTCCAAGCTCGGAGTGTTCGCCTCTCCAGACAGGTTCCGAGCCAAAAAATTTAGTAAAATTATCTTCAGCTATTGCAATGTCTTTGACAGAGACTATTAAATGGTCGAGTCTATTGATCACTTTTTTTCCTCAAGAATTTATTTTTAACATATATAAAGAACACCTTAATTTTAGCAACAATTTCAGGTCCAGCCAGATAAATACCCAGAATGACAAATATCCAGCTAATTAAATAAACTAAAGATGGATAGATTATTCTTTCAAGAGCAGACAGACTAGAATCTGCTGCAAGTTTTACCATCAACCCGTAGCAAAGATAATTTAGAATTAAAAAGATTATTCCCATAAAACGTTTTAATAAAGAAAAAATAAGTGCGGGATTTTTCATGATTTATACATTCTTAAATATTTATTCACAAGACAGGATATTTGAGTAATATTACGTCATGTTTAAGAAGTACGTACCTTTTCTTTTGCTTTTTATTTTTAGTTGTACAAATAAGGATAATTCCATGAACCCTTTTCTAAATGAATATGAAACCCCTTTTAAGATTCCTCCTTTTGAGGCCATTGAGTTTAATCACTACCAACCAGCTTTTGATCAGGGTATGAAGGAGCACCTCGAAGAAATAGACACTATAGCTACTAACATTGAGGTGCCCTCGTTTGAAAATACTATTGAAGCATTAGAGAGGTCAGGTAAAACATTAGATAAAGTGAGTAATGTCTTTTTTAATCTTCTGGGATCTAATACTAATGATGATATGGATTCTCTTGCCATGAGCATAAGTCCAAGATTATCTTCCCACAATGATTCAATTCTATTAAATAAAAAACTTTTCGAAAGAATTGAAGAGATTCATGAAAATAGACAATCTCTAAGTCTCTCTGTAGAACAAAATAGATTACTAGAAGAGACTTATAAAAGATTCATTAGATCAGGCGCAAATCTGGATCAAAATTCGATGGACAGGTTAACTAAAATTAACAGCTCTTTATCGTCTTTATCTGTTCAATTTGACCAAAATGTTCTTAAAGAAACAAACTCGTTCAGCATGGTTATTGATAACGAAGATGATTTAGATGGCCTACCTGAAGAGGAAATAAGACAAGCTGCTCTTTTAGCTGAATCTGAAGGTCAGAATGGAAAATGGGTTTTCAAACCTACTCGGGTGAGTATGTATCCTTTCTTAACCTATTCAACTCAAAGAGATCTTAGAGAAGAACTTTACAATTCTTATATACAACGCGGAGACAATGATAATGAATTTGATAATAAAAAAATAATTTCTGAAATGATTGCACTACGCCAAGAAAAAGCTTCAATGCTCGGTTTTGATAATCATGCTGACTATGTATTAGACAATAGCATGGCAAAAACTCCCGAAAATGTTAACAAACTTCTTCAAACAGTTTGGGAACCTGGTATCGAAAAAGCTAAAGGGGAAGTTCAGTCAATGCAGGAATTAATCTCTGAAGAAGGAGCTAATTTTAAATTAGCGGCGTGGGATTGGTGGCACTATTCAGAAAAATTAAGGCAAGAGCAATTTGACTTTAAAGAAGAAGAAGTCAAGCCATTCTTCAGTGAAGAAAAGGTTTTAGAGGGAGCTTTTGATGTTGCTAATAAATTATTTGATATAACTTTTACCGAAAGAAATGATTTACCAAAATACCGCGATAATATTCGTTCTTTTGTTGTAGAGGACTCTGACAATAAAGTTATTGGTATCTTTTATACAGACTTTACACTCAGACCAAATAAGGGGGGCGGTGCATGGATGAGTACTTTTAGAAGTCAAAGTAAGTTCGACGGGGATGTCATACCCATCGTTATCAATGTATGTAATTTTCCTCCAGAAAATGCTGATGGTATTTCTCTTCTATCCTTCGAACAAGTCGAGACCTTATTTCATGAATTTGGTCATGGGCTACATGGCCTACTATCAAATGCTCAATATCCAAGCCTATCTGGAACTTCCGTAACCAGAGACTATGTGGAATTCCCGTCACAAATGATGGAAAATTGGGCTAGAGAACCAGAAGTTATTAAAACTTTTGCAAAACACTATCAAACAGGTGAGGTTATTTCTGATGAATTGCTAGATAAGATATCCGCTGCTGGTACATTCAATGAAGGTTTTGCAACAACTGAGTATGTAGCTGCAGCTCATTTGGACATGGCTTACCATACAGATAAAAATACAATCACGGATATAGATAAATTTGAAGACCAGGCTCTAGAGGATCTTGGTTTAATAACCGAAATAGAAGCCCGATATAGAAGCACTTATTTTGGTCATATATTCGCTGGTGGATATTCATCGGGATATTACAGTTACTTATGGACAGAGGTACTCGAAGCTGACGCTTTTGAAGCTTTTAAAGACAAAGGACTATTTGATAAAGAAACTGCTGATAAACTTAAAAAGTACGTCTATTCAGCTGGTAATACAGATGATCTGATGACTCAGTATGTGAGGTTTAGAGGTAAGGAACCTGAGATAGAACCTCTTCTTAAAAAAAGAGGATTGAATTAATCTTGAATGATCCTATCCACCTGCCCTTTAAGGATGGAAAAGGTGGGGTTGATATTGGTTTAAGGCCGATTGAAGAGAGTTCTTGGTTAGAAATAGATCATCTTTTTTCAGAGGAAATTGCCCTTAAAGAAAAATTATATCTAGAAAAGAAAGATCAGGTTTTAGTAACTTCTCCAAATTCGCAAGATATTCAAAAGGAGGTTTTAAATCTCGTATTAGGACATCTAAAGAATCATCATAATGATTCGTATGAACTAAAGACGGATACCATCGAATCAAAAAGAAATAACCATCTATATTATTTTGATGATTTTCAAGATCCTTTAGAATTGGCATCACTTCTTGTTCAAGAAGATCTGATCATCATGAAACCAATAGAAAATATCTTTTATCTTGATTCAGCTTCACTTTGTGCGCCGACTAGATGGTCATTAAGAGAAAAATTTCAACAATCTCTTTCAGAACTTCATCAATCTGTTCCTGGTTATAAAGATAAAATAGATTCAAGGGTTAACACCATATTTAAAAATCTGCCAGATCAGAAAATCTTTGAAAGATACAATTGGTCTATTTTTGATAGTCCTGAACTTTTTCAACCCATTAGTAATAAGAGCTTAGTAGAAATTAAAAATACTAAACCTGAAGAATTATTCATCAGAGTTGAAAGGCAGACGATTAGAAGGTTAGATTATTCAAGAGCAGTCTTATTCGCAGTAAGAGTTCATGTAAATCCCATAACAGCCATAATAAGTAATAAAAAAGCTATTTTTGATCTTATTCAAGCAATACAAAATCTTGAAGAAAGTATGAAGACTTACAAAGTTATCAAACCATTTGAAGAGAGTCTAATAAACTGGCTAAAATCAAAAAATGAATGATTGGTGGAAGAAGGCAATTATTTATCAAATTTATCCTAGGTCATATCTAGATACTTCTAATAATGGGGTCGGTGACCTCAAAGGCATTACAAAAAAAATTAATTATATTTCCACTCTAGGTATCGATGCTATCTGGCTATCACCTTTTTTTATGTCTCCCATGAAGGACATGGGATATGACGTCAGTAATTACGTGGAAGTAGACCCTTTATTTGGATATATGGATGACTTTGATGAGTTACTTGATGAGGCACATAAAAAAAATATAAAAGTCATCATTGATCAAGTTCTTTCTCATAGCTCAGACAAGCATGAAGCTTTTATTGATAGTAAAAGCAGTAAATCTTCGAGAAAATCAGATTGGTATGTATGGGCTGATGCCAATGAAGATGGATCTCCACCTAATAATTGGTTATCTGTCTTTGGTGGTTCCGCATGGGAATGGGAGCCCCTTAGAGGACAATACTATCTTCATAACTTCCTGCCTAGCCAACCTGACTTTAATTTTCATAATGCAGAGGTTCAAGATTTCTTACTAGGAGAAGTTGAATTTTGGCTCAAAAAAGGGGTAGATGGTTTTAGGCTAGATACAGTCAATTATTACTTTCATGATCAGGAATTGAGGGATAATCCAAAAAGTCCAATACCTTTCAAGAAGCCACCAATAAATCCTTACTATATGCAAAATCAATTGTTTGCTATTAATCAAGATGAAAACTTAGTATTTTTAAATAAATTTAGAAATTTATTAAATTGTTACCCAGAAACAACTTCAATTGGTGAAATTGGGGATTCACATAGAGCGATTAAATTAATGAAGGAATATACCAAAGGTTCAAGGATTCATATGGCCTATAGTTTTAAGCTTCTTGGTAAAGAATTTTCGGCTCCTTTTTTTAGAGAAACCATCAAGGAATTTTATAATGAGGGTAATGATAGCTGGCCTTGTTGGAGTTTTTCAAATCATGACGTCACAAGACATCTTTCAAGATGGGATACAAATGAAAGTGATAGTTTTGCAAAATTAAGTTGTGCCCTACTCCTTTCACTTCCGGGTACTCCATGTTTATATCAGGGTGAAGAAATTGGTCAGGTAGAGACAGAACTAGAATTTGATGAATTAACTGATCCTCCAGGCATCAGATTTTGGCCGAAAAATAAAGGAAGAGATGGCTGCAGAACACCTATGACTTGGGACCATCAAAAGATCAATGCCGGTTTTAGTAGTAAAACTCCATGGTTACCGGTGAAGGAGAAACAGATCAATAGATCAGTAAGCCTTCAAGAAGATGAACCGAATTCGATCTTAAATTTTTATAAACAATTTATTCTTTTCCGAAAGTCCAATCCAGCTTTATCAGTAGGAAAGCATATTTTATTGAATGAACACGAGGATTTACTAGTATTCAATAGAGAGATTCAACATCTAAAAACACTTTGTATATTTAATTTGAGTGAGAATGCTTACATCATTGATACAGGTGGTCTAAGTATGGATAGTAATATTTCATCAAATATAAATATCAAAAATGATCAAATAGAGATTAATGAATATGGTTTAATTATAATTTCAGATATACAGAACAATATAGATGACTTAGATAATATTTTAGAATTTAAGAAAATTCTATAACTTATTGTTTTTAAATAAAAAAAGGGAAGAAATGAATATAAAGGGAACATGTGAAGATAAATTTTTAAAAGTAAAAGAATTGTTTGATGAATTGCATGATACGGATAGAGAAATAGGATCTTCTTTTGCAGTTTATAAAGATGGAGATCCAATAGTTGATATATGGGGAGGTTTCTCAAGCAAAGAGAAAACAAAGGAATGGGAACAAAATACCTTAGCTAACGTATGGTCAACCACCAAAGGTGTAGCTGCCATAACGCTAGCTCATGCGTATGAAAACGATTTAATAGATTACGAAGAGAAAGTATGTGAATACTGGCCTGAGTTTGGTTGCAACGGAAAGGAGGGAATTACTGTAGGTATGCTTCTATCCCATCAAGCCGGTATTTGTGGTTCCATGGCAACGAAAGCCGAAGACTATTACGACCAAAAAATAATGGCTAATGAACTTGCTCTAATGAAACCAATTTGGGAGCCAGGAACAGCTTCAGGATATCATTCCATGACCTACGGATGGCTAACCTCTGAATTAATTTTAAGAGTCTCTGGAAAATCTTTAGGTAATTATTTTAGAAGTGAGATAGGTGATCCAAACAATATAGATTTTTATATCGGTCTACCTGAAGCAGAAGAATATAGAGTTGCTGAAATGGTTCCATTCGCAAAGGAGAGTAATGAAGCAAATAATCATCCAAATGAAGCTCAAATTGCATCTGGTAGAGGTCCTAACCTGCTTAAACATCAAAATACAAAAGAATGGAGATCTGCGGAAATACCATCGGCCAATGGTCAGGGTTGCGCTTCGGGTATTGCTAAGCTTTATAGCCTAGTTGTTACTGATGAAGAATCAAAAAAAATTCTTAAAGATTCAACAATTGATGCCATGACAAAGGAAAGAATAACCAATAGAGATTTAGTTTTAGATGTTGTTACAAGATGGGGTTCAGGATTTATTATGAATATGCATAAAGTAATATACGGTCCAGAGGAAAGCTCTTTTGGCCATTCCGGATGGGGGGGTTCATGTGGATTTGGGGATCCTATCAACAAAATTGGTATTTCTTATGTCATGAATAACATGAAAAATAATTTTGCAGCCGATGGAAGATCATTAGAACTCATAAACGAAACATACAGATGTTTAAAGGGAGAAAATTAGTATGGCCCGACTAGAAAAAAAAGTAGCACTTATTACAGGTGGAACCAGTGGTATTGGAGCAGAGACAGCTAGATTATTTATTAAAGAAGGTGCACAAGTTGTTATTTCAGGTAGGTCTGAAGAAAAAGGATCCAAATTAGCTGAAGAATTGGGTGAAAATGCCTCTTATTGCTTATCAGACATAACAAAAGAAGAAGATATAAAAAAGGCAATTTCTTTTACTACTGATAAATTAGGCCAGTTGGATATTCTTTTTAATAATGCCGGTGGGCCAGTTGGAGCAGGTCTTGAGAATGTGACTCAAAAGGATATTGATTATGGGGTTCATTTACTTCTGGCTAGTGTCATCCTTGGTACCAGATATGCCATTGGTCCCATGAGAGAGAATGGTGGAGGTTGTATTATCAATAATTCAAGTATTGCAGGAATTAGATACAGACAAGGGGATCCACTTTATTCTGCTTTAAAAGCAGGTGTTACTCATTTCACAAAAATGTCTGGAGTTGAACTTGGGAAAGATAATATAAGAGTAAATGCAATATCACCTGGAGCTATTGCGACTCCAATATTCTGGGGAGGCTCAGGAATATCTAATACACTCAGCGCTGAAGAGAATGAGAGAAAATTAAAAAAACTCGAAGGGAACCTTGCTCAAGCAGTACCGTTGAAAAGATCAGGTCTAGCATCAGATATAGCGGAAGCTGCACTCTATTTGGCTAGTGATGCAGGAAGTTTTGTTAGTTGCCAAGATATCGTAGTTGATGGCGGTAGAACAGCTATGTTCAATGAGAATTCTTAATTTAAAAAAGTGGACCCAAAATAAAGACTATATCCTGGGAAGGGATGGGTGATATCTAGAAAATGAGCCCACTCAAGTTACAACCTTGTAACAAGTCTAATTTATAGAAAATTTACGCATCTACAAGATTTATAGAGACTAAAAGTTACAACTAATTACTTAGCTTTTATTTTTGTTTTTATCTATAGCAATCACATTCGGAAGCTGTTCTTGACCAAAAACGGCTTTAGCTGTTCCTGCTAAAAGAGAAATGAAGCTGTTTATTGAATCAAACCATTCTTTCTTCATTCCTGCATTAGCAAGTTCTTTATTGATAGTTGCAGTGGAGCCTTGGCTAATAAATGATGCCGACTCCCACATTCGATTTCGTCTCATCATGAAACAATAATCTGTTACTTCTTGTAAGATAGAATCATCGAAAGAATACATGGTCACCCTTCTGTCCTTTTCAGATTTAAATGCTTGTATATAACCTAAGTTTAAGCCCTCTCTTATTGTCGCTTTGATAGAGTCTATTTTTAATCTTTGAGACCCAATCTTTTCTGTTCTAGTTAAGTCTGTATAACTTACCATTTCGCCATTTCCGTAATTCCAAAGGAAAGTATGAAAAATTGAATATCTTGTTGAGTTGCCCAGAAACCAAACATACCAATCTTTTGAAACATAATAATGTTGACCTCCTGAAAAATAATGCATAGCTTCTCCTCGCATTACTGATCTCATATCTGAATTTGACCAATCTCTTTTTATTTTCATTTAAGTGCCCCGAGTGTGTTACTTAACTATAACACTTAGAATTAGATTTTTTCAAATATTATTAAAGTTAATCTCTATGATATGATCTTTAGTAAAAGGGGTTCCTATGAACGCATATAGGCTTTTATTCTTCCTAACGCTTCTCAATCTTCTTAATTTTGTAGATCGTCAACTTATTGCTAGCTTTGCAAATTTTATTGTCCCAGACTTAGGCCTCACGGATACACAATACGGATTCTTAACAACCGTTCCTTTTATTGTTTTTTATTCTATTGCAGGTCTGTTTATGGGCGTTCTTGCAGATATGGTGAATAGACCAAAACTCATAGCATTTGGTGTAGTTTTATGGAGTATTTTTACTGCTCTCACAGGTGCAGCTAAAGGTTTCATATCAATGGCCCTTCCAAGAATGTTTATTGGTGTGGGTGAGTCAATTCTAACTCCAACATCTATGTCTCTTCTATCAGACTCATTTCCATCGAAAAAAATGGGTTTTGCAGCGGGGTTTTATTATATGGGTGTCCCTATTGGTGTGGGTGTCAGTCTTTTAATTGCAGGTTATTTAGGTGAATCATTAGGGTGGAGGAATTGCTTCTATTTATTGGGCGCAATTGGACTCGTTTTGGGTCTTTGTGCCCTTCTTTTCAAAGATAGAAAAAGAAAAAGTAATGTCTCAGGTGATATGAATCAAACCTTATCCAAAGAAAGTACCATTAATATAATAAGAACATTAGTAAAAGCTCTTAAAACTTCATCTGCATTAAGATTCACAATAATTGCAGGTGTTTTTTATCATATAGTTCTTGGTGCCTCTGGTTTTGAACAACTTTGGTTAGTGCAAGAAAGAGGATTTGAAAGATCCGAAATAGCTCAGCTTGTTGGCTGGATTGGAGTATTCGCTGGTCTTTCAGGAAACTTAATAGGTGGATTATTAAGCGATTGGTGGCAAGAAAATACTAATCAAGGACGGCCTATGTTTTTATTCTGGCTTGCCCTGCTAACCTTACCGATTGGGATTTTTTATAGATTTGTAGAACCCGGCACATCGGTTTTCTGGATTGGAATAATCATAGGATATTTTCAATTAGGTTGCTTCTTTGGTCCAACTTTTTCTACCGTACAAGAGTTAGTGCCTGAAAACATAAAAGCAACAGTGGTTTCATTTTATATACTTACTCTAAATCTAATAGGATTAACTATCGGGTCATTGGGAGGAGGTTTTTGTGCAGATCTACTGAGGTCTTCAGGCTATTCAGAGCCCTACACTATAATGTTGGTGATCTTTTCAATAATTAGTATAGTTTCTATACCCTGTTACTATTTAGCTGGAATAAAGTATAAAGAAGATAAATTGATCTTAGAAGAAACATTTAAAACGGAAAATTAATATGATAAATGATGATTTATATCTAGAACAAATACTGGTCGGTCCAATGGAAAATTTTATTTATTTAATTGGATCAAAAAGAACAAGAGAAGTTGCGTTGATAGATCCTGCATGGGATGTTGAGGGTTTACTAAATCATATTCAAGCTAGAGATCTGAAGCTTTCATGTGTTTTGGTAACGCATTACCATCCAGATCATGTCGGTGGTGGTATGGGAGGACACTCCATTGAGGGTCTCGCAGAGTTATTAGAGAGGGAATCCGTTAAAACCTTTGTGAATAAGCATGAGGCTGAGGGTTTAAAAAAAGTAACTGGATTATCCAACATCGATATGAACGAAGTGGATTCTGGCGATCATTTAAAGATTGGAGATAATGATATAGAGTTTCTTCATACACCAGGACATACTCCAGGTTCTCAATGTTTTAAGGTAAATAATAATCTTATTTCTGGAGATACCCTTTTCGTTCAAGGATGTGGAAGAGTTGATTTGCCGGGTTCTAATTCAGAAGATATGTTCCATAGTCTCAGAAAGCTTTCGGACCTTCCAGACGAAACTATTATCTATCCTGGACACAATTACGGTCCCAAAGAATCTGAGACTTTAGAAAAAGTAAAAGAAATAAATAGCTACCTTAGAATCGAAGAACTAGAACTGTGGAAACAAATAATGTAATTGGAAATTTTTACGTTTATTTAGTGAAATTTTTTTTAATCTTGTTAAAGTTATATTCATTGAATTAATAAGTAGTTATAAAGAATCTTAAAGGAAAAAAATTGAATAAATTTATAGTTGAAATAAGTAGGATCAACTCACTTATCCATTCACTTAGTAGTTTTGGGCTCTCTATTCTTTATACAGTTGGTCACGTTATCATAGCCTGGGCTTGCGCTACTTTAATATTCAATGCTAGCTTTCTAGTTGCATCTGCTGACGCAATCTTAGAACCAATAATTAATGGTTTTTGGTTTTATCTACTTCACAAATACGCGCACAAAAAACTTAAGACGGGTACACTGGCTGTCATCTATACCTTAGGACATTTTCTTATTGCAACTTCTTGGAGTTTCTTCTTACTGGGTTTTGCTCTAGATAAAGCAATTCTTGATGCCATCATAGAGCCTTTGCTAAATGGATTTTGGTTCTACTCTTTAGTCTATATTTGGAATAGCCAACCAAAGCAAGTAACTAATTAAGACAAGGTAAATCAAAAATATCCTTATAAAGCTTCATAGTCCGGTATAACTTTCATAACATAAACTGCTTTGCCATATTTGGTGTGAGCTTCAGATATCGCGACTTGTGCGGCTTTCATTGTGTAGGCATATTCTCCTTGAATAACTGTACTAGTTGGAAAAGTTTTAACCTTGATTTCCGGGAAGGTATTTATTATTTTGATGAATCCATTTATTGGTTCAATAAATTCATCCTTATTGGGATACATACTGATATCTATTGTCACTATCATCTAATAAAAAAAACTTATTTAAATTGGAGCGGGTAGTCGGAATCGAACCGACATCATCAGCTTGGAAGGCTGAGGTAATAAGCCATTATACGATACCCGCAAAAGGGCTTTGCATTATACATAAATCTGTAAATGTATTCTAAATATGAACCTGCTACTCTTGCTGAGAATTTGAATAATTAACTATCTTCGGCATCAAACATTTTACCTGCGGTACACTTAGAAACTGCATCAAATTGCTCGTCAATATCTTGGATAGTACCATTTTTAATTTCATATCTAATTTGTCCCCAATGAATGGAATCTTCATAAGTATCTATATACATAAAACCTTCCATATTATCTGATAATACTGCCTCCAAAACTTGACTGCTTACCTGTTTATCATTGAGTTTATTTACACTTTCAACCCAAGCTGAATTGATTCTTTTCACGTCTTCCATTGTTCCATTCTCAATTAATTCACATTCAAGAATCACTAAAGTAGATGAAAAGATTGTTAGGGGTAATAATAAAACTAGAATTGCTAATATTTTTTTCATAAATTTTCTCCTCGAACCACCTTACTCTTTTGTTGCTACGTGTAAAGAAGACTTTTAAAAAACTACATGAAGGTACCATTGTCTGTTATCTTATAATCCCAAAAAAATTGGAGTTTTTATGAAATCACTTAAATATTATGTTGCAGTTTTATGCATAGGTTTTCTTTCAACAACATATTCTGCTGGTTATGCTGATGCTTATTTTTATAAAGCCAAACCAGGTAAATTAGCTGAAGCTGCAGAATTGATGAGAGAAGGAAGAGATATTGGTCTTGCAAATGACCAACTGGTAATTGTACATCAACAAAATATCGGTAGAGGAGCAGAAAAAATGTTCTTATGGGTTGATTTCTTCAATACATATGAAGATAGAGCAAAAGCATATACTGCAGAAGCTTGGACACCATATCTAGAAAAATTTAATAGCCAAGAGATTCTTGAACCTGTAAGAAGCTATCAGATGACTTCTTTAGATGATATAGATCCAGGAGATTACATAGTTCAGGTTTGGGTATGGGATCCAAAGAAAGGAAAAACAGCTGAAACGTTAGAGGCTCTAGAAGAAGCAAAAATTATATTTGAAAAACACGGTTTTCTTATAGATCTTTGGCAGCATGGTTTGGGTAGTAAAAATTATTATCAATTTGTTATGTTATCAACTTCAGAAGAAGACCAGGCAAAATCTCTTACATCTTTAGAAGGTGATGCCGAATGGCTAGAGAAACGAATGGAGTGGTTTGATGAAGAGAAATACGGAAAATTAGTTGAAAGCTATCAAGTTACTAGCCTTAATTAAATAAATCATGACATTATCAAAACAAATCAAGTCTAAAATCTCCAAGGAAGGTTTACTAACTATATCTTTAGATGAAGTGGAGGTTCCTGAGCCTGGTGATGATCAAGTTCTGATTAAAGTTCAAGCTACTCCTATAAACCCATCGGATCTGGGGCTTTTGGTTGGACCAGCAGATATTTCTTCACTAAAAGAAGTTGAAAAAGGTTCCGTGGTAGAAATGAAGGTTCCAGATGGGTTAATTAGATCTGTTGCAGCAAGATTTGATCAAAACTTACCTGTCGGTAATGAAGGTGCTGGAATTGTCGAATCTGCAGGCAAAGAAGCGGAGCATTTAATAGGCAAAACTGTAGGTCTAGCTGGAGGCGCTATGTATTCTGAATATAGATGTGTTCCAGCTTCAAGTTGCTTGGTGATGAATGAAGGGACTACACCAGAACAAGCTGCATCTTGTTTTGTAAACCCATTGACTGCTCTAGGTATGGTAGAGACTATGAGAATGGAAAATCATACCGGCCTTGTTCACACAGCAGCAGCTTCTAATCTAGGACAAATGCTAATCAAAATTTGCTTATCGGAAGATATTCCTTTGGTGAATGTAGTTAGAAAAGAAGAACATGTAGATATGCTTAAATCTCTTGGAGCAAATTATGTTTGTAATTCAAGTTTGGATAGTTTTATGGATGATCTGGTAGAAGCTCTTGTTCAATCAGGATCTACATTAGGTTTTGATGCAACCGGAGGTGGAAAACTAGCCAGTCAAATATTAACTGCTATGGAAGTTGCAGCAAATAAAACTGCAACTGAATACAGTAGATATGGTTCAGATAAATTTAAACAGGTTTATATCTATGGTGGACTAGATAGAAATCCAACTATGCTTACGCGTTCTTTTGGATTCTCTTGGGGATTAGGTGGCTGGTTGCTTACTCCTTTCATAGGAAAAATTGGGTCAGAAAGATTCGGGCAATTACGAAAAAAAGTAGCCGATGAAATCAGTACTACCTTTGAAAGTAAATACTCTAAGATAATTTCTTTGGAAGAAACCTTAAATGCAGAGAATATCCTCTCATATACAAAACAAGCTACTGGAGATAAATATCTTATAAAACCGGACTCTTGATTTATGCAAAAAGATTTACCTCAAGATTGGTTAAATTGGATATTTGAGAATATTCAAAAAGGTTGTGATAAAAACGAACTATTATCGACTCTTCTAGACGAGGGATTTGATACTATCCAATGTAGAGTTGCTCTAGGGCTGGATCTTACAAAAGGAGATATCATTCAAGTACCAATTCAAGATGATAGCGCTAGTGCTCATCATGCAAATGAGCTCATAAGTGTCGAACCTTTAAGAAATGTCTCAGCCGAATTTTATGAGATTGATAATTTTTTATCTATCTCTGAATGTGAGCAACTTATTAAAGAGATTGGTTCTGAGCTTCGCCCCTCGACTATAGCAAATGCAGGAAAACATGATGATGGTTATCGTACGAGCAGTACATGTGACTTAGGAAATATCGATAATAATTTTTTAAAAGACATAGACCGTAGAATATGTAATTTTATCGGAATAAGTTCTGGGTATGGTGAAACTCTTCAAGGTCAACACTATTTAGTTGATCAGGAATTTAAATCTCACACTGATTATTTTGAGAAGACACAATTATTGGAACATGATCGTGGCAGAGGACAAAGAACATACACTTTTATGATTTACTTAAATAATGTTTTAGAGGGTGGTGAAACTGAATTTCCCGAATTAAATAAAGTATTCTCTCCTGTTCAAGGAAAAGCTTTAATTTGGAATAACTTAAATGAAGATGGAAGTCCTAATGAGAATACTATGCATCAGGCTCATCCTGTTAAAAAAGGAAGTAAAACAATCATTACAAAATGGTTTAGGCAAAACAGTCTCAGCGCAGAAACTTCTCAAGCACTAAATAAACATATTAAGACATATACTGAAAAAGGATTTAAAAAGTCCTCGCTCGATAAGGAATTACTAAGCAAGATAAAGGAATTTTATAAAAATAATAAAGATCGAGTGAAAGATGAGTTTGTTTCAGGAAATTTTATACATTCAAATTCAAAGGAAGTGCCTAGTACATTGCTAGAATTGAATGAAGATTTAAAAAAAGACATACATGAGTCTTTAAAAAAACCATTAGAGACATGGAGTGGATCAAGCCTCAAGCCTACTTTTGTTTATGGCATCAGAGATTACAAGAAAGGGGCGGTTTTAGTTCCTCACAGAGATCGAGAAAATACACACATAATAAGTGCAATAATCAATGTTGATAAAGACTTAGACGAAGATTGGCCCTTGATGATAGAAGATCATTTTTATAGGAAGCACCTTATTTACCTAGAACCAGGCGAGGTTATTTTCTATGAAAGTGCTAGACTATTGCATGGAAGGCCTATGCCACTAAAGGGAAGAAGTTTTGCAAATATATTTTGCCACTTCACTCCTACTAATTAAATTTTTGTTTACTAAAAGACCTTATTAATGTGAGGATAATAAAATAAATATTACTAATTACCCACAATGTGAAAGCAGTCTTTAAGAGATTCTCATTTAACTCTTTAAAGTAAAGAATAATAACAGTTGTAATCATCCAAACAGCTAAGATCGAAAGAGATAATTGTCGAAATTTTTTTACTCTGAAAGGATGTAAGTACTTAATTGGAATAAAGGTAAAAATTGCTAAGAAACATATAGTAAGAAAATTTATAAAAGGGTCAGTATCTAAAATATAAAAATAAAGAATGACAATATTCCATAAGGCTGGAAAACCTGAAAAATAAAAATCTGAAGTTTTTATATTACTATTCGCAAATGTATAGCATGAAACCGCTAAGATGATGGAAGCTGAAATTATTTCAAGGTCTGCAGGAACAAAATCTAACCAATAGATTACAAATACAGGAACAAAAACATAATTCAAATAGTCGATAATGTTATCTAAATTTTCTCCATTGATATGAGGAGTATGCTTTTTAACATCAACCATTCTTGCAAGAGATCCGTCAATACCATCAATAAAAAGAGCTAACGCAAGATAGAAAAAAACTAGTTCTAGGTTCTGCTCAATACTGGCAACTAAAGCGAAAAAGCTAAGCAGAACACCTGATGTAGTAAACAGATGAACTAAGTAAGATAAAAAAACCTTCAAAGTGCTAAGTCTTCAATTTATCAAGCATTTTACCCATCATTTCATGTAAGGTGTTTACTGCCTGCAAAGGTCTTACAATTACCTTGAACTCTGTGATTTTATTATCTTCATCCCAAGTTATTAAGTCGATGCCGTTAACGTATATACCATTCATTTCAGTTTCGAATTCTAAACATGCAGAATTACCGCTAATAATCTCTTTCACATACTTAAACTTAGAGTTCTTCTTATCTGAATCTTTATTTGTTTTTTCAGAACTAAATACGCCTGAAGCAGCAGACAAATATAACTTCGTAATTTCTTTTCCTCTTTGAGGTGTAAATACTACTGGCGAATAAAATATGACATCTTCGTGAAGAAGCTCATCTAGTTTATGATCTGATCCCGAACCGCCACTTTTCATTACATCATGCCATTTATCCACTGCATTCATTTTTATATCCTTGTTCAATGTTTTTTTGGCGGGGCTGGCAGGATTCGAACCTGCTACCTTCTAGTTCGTAGCCAGACACTCTATCCAAATGAGCTACAGCCCCTAGAATAGATTATAACTCCTATTCAGATAACTTCATTCGCTATCTAATCTTCACTTGAGATACGATTGTATATTTCTTCTCGATGAATTTTGACATTGTTTGGAGCAGTAATACCTATCCTTACCTGTCCTCCTCTGATATCTAAAACCGTAATTTTGATATCATCGCCAATGTACATTGACTCTTCAGCCTTCCTGCTTAGTACTAACATAAACCCTCCCCAGTAATCTATGTATCTGTAAGAACCTTATCAGTTATGAAAGATAAGAAAAAGGTTTTTTAAGTGTTTTTTAGTACTTTTTCGAGTTGATCTAGAGATGAAAGCATACCTTGCCTGATAGCTTCTGAAAATTCAGGAGGATCAATTTCGGTAGTCCACTCAAAAATTGTATTACCTTCAGTTTCTGATAATTTAATTTTTGCTAGATGATGTTGAATGGGAATCACGGTCTCTATTGCAGAATACGAAAGCTCCATATTCTCATCATTACATTCTATTATTTCTTCAACCAGTCTGCCCATACCTGTCATCTTGAAGATCCTCTTATTGCCATCAAGTTCGATACTCTCAACTCCCGGCACCCAGTCACTTCTAGAGATGTTACTGACAATATTCCAAATACTTTTGGGGGGAACTTCAAACTCCCTTTTCTCTTTTATCTTATTCATAGATTTCCTAATTTTTACTCGTATTTTATTTTTTTCACCTTTTATCTTTAAAAACAAAAATCCAAACAAGGTAGTCTTTCTTTAACGTTTGCTATCAAAGTGTAGTGTTCAATTATCTTTTCATTAACTATTTTTTGCAGCTTCAGGTGGTTCAATGTCATCAGGAACAAAAAAGTCTGGTGCCAATTCTGAAAAAGGAACTTCAGCATACTGGGAGAAATCAGTCACTCCATTTTCAGCAAGCAAATTATCATCAATGCAAAAATTCCCTGTAAATTCCTTGGAATCTTTAGTTAATATTACATAAGCTGCATCGGCCATTATCTCTGGAGATCTAGATATATTCATAATACTGTCTCCTCCTAACGCATTCTTTATAGCTGCAGTCGCAACAGCAGTTCTGGGCCACAGGGCATTTACAGCAACCCCATCTTCTTTGAATTCTTCTGCCATACCAAGAACGCAAAGACTCATACCGAATTTAGCCATCGTATATGCAACATGCGGACCGAACCATTTTGGATCCATGTCCAAAGGAGGTGACAAATTTAGAATATGAGGATTATCAGACTTTAGCAGATGCGGAAGGCAAACTTTACTAACCAAAAAAGTGCCTCTAGCATTTATTTGATTCATTAAATCATACCTTTTCATGTCAGTTTGAAGAGTACCAGTCAGTTGAATTGCTGATGCATTGTTTACGCAAATATCAATACCACCGAAATGATCTAAACCTTTATTTACTGCATCTCTTACATTTTCTTCGTCTCGTATATCGCAAATTACAGGTAATGCCTGACCGCCCTCTTCAATGATTTCATCTGCAGCGGTATAAATAGTACCTGGAAGTTTGGGATGAGGTTCGGCTGTTTTTGCAGCTAAAATAATATTTGCTCCATCTTTAGCAGCTCTCTTCGCAATTGCGAGGCCTATGCCCCTGCTGGCCCCTGAAACAAATAAAGTTTTATTTTTAAGATCGTTCATATTTTTCTCCTTTAACTTGGTGATATCCCTAATTTTTTTTCGCAAAATGAGATGATTTGACCTGCAATATCAATCTCTAATGTCTTTTCTATACCTTGAATACCTGGTGAACTATTTACCTCTAGGACCAATGGACCTCTATTGCTTCTCAGTATATCAACTCCAGCAACGGAAAGCCCTATTGCCTTAGCAGCTCTTACTGCAATTCCTCTTTCTTTTGGAGATATAGATGTACTATGAGCCACGCCACCCTGGTGTAGATTAGATCTAAAGTCATTTTCTTTATTGGACCTTAAAACGGATCCAACAACCTTACCGTCTATGACTAAACATCTTAAATCTTCTCCTTTTGATTCTTCTATAAACTCTTGCACTAAAAAGTTAGCTTGTAATCCTCTAAATGCATTTATGACCGTCTCAGCAGCCTTCTTAGTTTCAGCCAAAATTACACCTTTTCCTTGAGAAGATTCTAATAATTTAATAACAAGAGGCATTGTTCCTACTGTATTAATTACTCCCATAGTATCCTTAGGAGAAGAAGCAAACCCTGTAACAGGCATATTAATGTTAGCTGAAGCAAGTAATTGATGTGCTAAAAGCTTGTCTCTTGAGTTAGCAATTGCTTGAGGATCATTTAATGGTAAGGCACCTGTCAATTGAAACTGTCTTGTTACAGCAAGACCATAAGACGTAATTGATGCTCCAATTCTTGGAATTACCACATCATATTTAGGAAGGGGATTTGAGTCATAAAATATTTCAGGATTTCCGGTATCTACATCCAAAAAACATCTGGTGGAATTAATAGGTTCGACTTGATGACCTCTTTGCTGACCGGCAATAACTATCCTCTTAGAAGTATAGTTATTTGGTTCTCTTGTTAAAAGAGCGATCCGTAATGCTCTTCGTGATTTCAAAACTCTTTTCTTTTTGGTTGAGTAAGGATTTTTAGATTGCGGTTGGCCATTTAAGAAACTTTCGTTAGGAAAAACTGTCATATCAGCGCCTATTGAGCTTCTACCTAATAACATACGATATTGCATGCTATGCCTGTCCGTTAGAGATATTTCAACTGACCAAGTTTGCCCCGAGATTTCAATATCAGTTTTTATGAAGTATCTTTTTTCAGATTCTCCATTAGAACTTGTAACCTTTCTTCTACCAATCAATGGTGCCGAACAGGAAATAGTAAAATTTGGTTTTTCCGGAAGAGGAGAGATTTCGAATCTAACAAACTTTTTCTTTTTTACTTTAAATACTTCAATGTGTTTAGCGTGAAGTACAGAGGTTTGTGCTCCAGTATCAACTTTAGCCTTTATATATGGAAGATTTATTGCAGGGAGACTCACCCACTCCTCCCATCCTAGATCTATGCTTGCATTCATATATTTTCATAATGGCGGAGAGAGAGGGATTCGAACCCTCGAAGGCTTTGACACCTTACACGCTTTCCAAGCGTGCGCATTCGACCACTCTGCCATCTCTCCTTTTTTGTTGCGGCATTATAGTGTTTTTTATAGAAATGTCTGAATAACAAATTGTCTATCAGTAATGTGGAGGTTTTTCAGCTGTATCTTCAATAATATTCTTTTCGTTAGATTCTTTTAAAGACTTTAATTCTTCTTTTAATAAAACAATCTCTTTCTGTTGAATGCTCAATTCTTTACTTAGCTTTTCTATAGTATCTTCCTGAAAGGTCGCTCTTGCTTCCAATTCATTTAATCTTTTGCTTTCTGAATCTATCATTTATAAAAGTTTATTGTCTAATATCTCTTGTAATTTCAATATTATAATTTGGTGTCGTTCTGACTGGATTAATTTCAATTCCGCCTCTTCTAAGAAAATTTGCCCTTACTGAAAGTTCTTTTAATCTGCACCTTTTCAATAAGTCTGTGAAGATTCTTTCCACGCACTCCTCATGAAATCCCTGATGATTTCGGTAGGAAAGCAGATAACGAAGAAGTCCATCATGTAGAATAGAGTTTCCATTATAAGAAATATATATCGTTGCCCAGTCAGGCTGAGAGGTAACAGGGCATAAACTTCTAAAAAGACTGCATGATAAATATTCGCTAGTATTTTCTTTTTCACCTGGTTGGATTACTTGAGAATTAGGGTAAGAATCTATCTTATCTAGATATTCTTCATCTATAGAAGTTGAGCTGTCTGAGATTGATCTTGGTAACATGTCTAAATCAACATTAACTTCTGCCTTCAATGCTTTCTCTAAATCATACTTAATGAGATTTTTTAGAGAATCCAAGGATTTAAATTTTTTATTATTAAGAGAGTATAAATATAACTTTAAAGATTTTGATTCCACAAAATATTTTGAGTTGCAATCATATGAGATATTGAGAATCTTATTTTGAGGGATGCCAACATCATTGAGCCATGAGGTTTCGTAGGAAGTCCAAAAATCCCTACCATGAAAATCAGAAAATTCATTTAAACCATTTTTTATCCTTGAATCTAATCTGCTTATTGGTGAAAGAATCGCAGGATCATACTGCAAAGGAATGATTGAATCTCGACCAAGGATTGTATTCTCCATTACCTAAGTTCTGATACCACGTCCTTTATGCAGGAACCATAAACAAATAGAGGCAAATAAAACTATAAATCCAATAATCATAAAAATTGCATAGTTAATCGAAAACCCAAGAGCTTCAAGGTCTGAGGCTCCCAAAATAGAATATCGAAAAGCATTAATCATATAAAGAATTGGATTAGCCAATGAAACTGTCTGCCAAAAAGAAGGTAATAATTGAATAGAGTAGAAAACTCCACCAAGATAGATTAGAGGTTGCATTATAAAGGTTGGAATAATTGATATATCATCAAACGATTCTGCAAACAAAGCATTTAAAAATCCTCCTAATGAAAACAGAATAGATGTGGAGATGACAACGAATATACTCAAAGTCCAGTTATTTACTGACAAATCATAAAACCATAAAGATACTATCGTAACTATTGCTCCAACTAAAAGCCCTCTAGCTACTCCTCCAAGAACCCAACCAAGTAAAATTAAATAGTGAGGTAACGGAGTAATTAATAATTCCTCAATACTTCTTGCAAACTTTTGACCAAAAAAAGAAGAGACGACATTGGAATAAGAATTGCTTATGACTGACATCATGATCAAACCTGGGATCATAAATTGCATGTAGTCGAAGCCTCCCATTTGTCCAATTCTTTTACCAATGAGCGTTCCAAAAATAACAAAATAAAGCATAATCATGATTGCTGGTGGAATAAGAGTTTGTGTCCAAATTCTCATAAACCTATGGATCTCTTTATATAAAATTGTCAGTAGTGCTCTATATTGCTCTAATGGAGTCATCTCTCACCTCCATTCAAGTTTGAGTCAACTAACCCCATGAATAATTCTTCTAAACGACCTGTATCATTTCTCATACTTGATATTTGAATTCCAGAATTAGATAAAACTTCAAAAATAGTATTGAGACCTTGTCCCTTTCCTATAGTTACTTTAAGTTTTTGAGGATTTTCTAATACGGCATCATATCCAAGATTAGTAGGTAAAGTTTGTAGAGGATTCTTAAGATCAAAAACAAAAGTCTCTTCTTCCAGACGAGTTAAAAGTTCTTGCATGCTCGTATTTTCAACAATCTCTCCTGAATCTATTATTGCTATGTTGCGGCATAATCTTTCAGCCTCCTCTAGATAATGTGTGGTTAAAATTATTGTAGTCCCCTCGTTGTTGATTTCCGTCAGAAAGTCCCACAGAGATCTGCGTAGTTCTATGTCCACACCTGCAGTTGGTTCGTCTAATATCAGAAGTTCAGGATTATTTACTAAAGCTTTTGCAACCATAACCCTTCTTTTCATACCACCAGAAAGTTTTCTGGCTTGCTCGTTACGTTTATCCCAGATATCAAGCTTCTGCATATAGTATTTAGCATTTTCTCTGGCCTCTTTAAAGCTTAATCCATGATAGCCGGCTTGATTCCTGATAATATCACCAACCTTTTCGAATTGATTAAAATTAACTTCTTGGCCGACAACACCGAGTTTCTTTTTTGCTAAAGAGTGATTTTCATCAATATCTATATCTAGAATTTTCACTTGGCCTGATGTTTTAGTGACAAGCGAGCTTATTACTCCGATCGTTGTAGATTTGCCCGCGCCATTTGGTCCAAGCAATGCAAAGAAGTCGCCTTGATTGACCTCTAAATCAATTCCTTTTAATGCCTGTAAGCCTCCTGAGTATTCCTTCTTTAGATTAGAGATAGATAGGGCTTTCATGAGTTACTTACTCAAATAAGCCATACTCTCTTCAAGACCTCTAATGGTTAAGGGAAACATATTATCTTCAACAAGGCTTCTAGTAAGTTCAACAGATGCACTATACTCCCAATGTTCTTTGGGAACTGGGTTAAGCCATACTAATTTGTCATATATTCCTACCATTCTTTTCATCCAAAGAGCTCCTGCCTCTTCGTTCCAGTGCTCAATGCTTCCTCCTGGATTAGTGATTTCATACGGAGCCATAGTCGCATCTCCTACGAAAATAATTTTGTAGTCACCTGAGTACTTATGAATTATGTCTTCTGTATAAACTCTTTCATTTTGTCTTCTTCTGTTATCTTTCCATACAGTCTCGTATATAAAATTATGAAAGTAGAAGTATTCTAAATTTTTAAATTCGGTCTTTGCAGCAGAAAATAGTTCCTCACAGACCCTAATATGAGGGTCCATGGAACCGCCTACATCAAACAAAACGAGTACTTTTACAGCATTTCTTTTTTCAGGGCGGAATTTAACATCTAGAAGTCCAGCTTTTTTTGCTGTCGAGTCAATAGTGTTATCTAAATCAAATTCTTCATTGGCACTGTCTCTTATAAGCTTTCTAAGTCTTCTTAGAGCAACTTTCATATTTCTAGTGCCTAGCTCTACATCATCATCTAGATTTTTAAAGTCTCTTGCTTCCCACACTTTAGCTGCTTTACCTTTTCCGCCTTCTCCGCCAACCCTTATACCTTCTGGGTTTTCACCAGAGTTACCAAACGGAGAAGTACCTCCCGTACCTATTTGCTTGCTACCACCTTCATGTCTCTCTTCCTGTTCTTCAAGCTTCTTTTTAAACTCTTCAAGAAGTTTCTCCAGCCCACCAAGCGATTGAATCTCCTTGAGTTCCTCTTCAGTTAGGTGTTTCTCAAATTCAGCTTTTAGCCATTCATCAGGAATTAACATTTCCAATATATCGTCTAGACTTTCAATCCCTTTAAAATAAATATCAAAAGCTCTATCGAATTTATCATAGTGCTTTTCATCTTTAACAAGAATAGCTCTGCTTAGAAAGTAAAACTCATTCATATTTGCGAAGGCAAGTCTCTTGTCTACAGCAGCAATTAAGTCCAGCAGCTCCCTTAACGAGCAAGGGATTCCTGTAGCTTTTAGAGTATTAAAAAGAGATATAAACATTAAGAGTTTGTATTACCTTCCCTTCTTGCCATAAACGCTAATCTTTCCAATAATTGAACATCTTGTTCATTCTTCACAAGAGCTCCATATAAAGGTGGTATTGCTTTTGAAGGATCTCTATTTTTAAAAATCTCATCAGGAATATCATCGGCCATGAGAAGTTTTAACCAATCAATCAACTCAGAAGTAGATGGCTTCTTTTTCATCCCAGGGACTTTTCTGATATCAAAGAAAATCTCTAATGCATCTTTTACCAAATTCTTCTTAACCTTAGGATGATGAACTTTTACAATTTTTTCCATAGTTGGTCTATCTGGGAAGTTAATATAGTGGAAGAAACATCTTCTCAAGAAAGCGTCAGGGAGTTCTTTCTCATTATTACTTGTAATAATTACTAGAGGTCTTTGAACGGCTTTAATTGTTTCTTTGGTTTCATAAACATAAAACTCCATGCGATCTATCTCTTGAAGCAAATCGTTTGGAAATTCGATATCTGCCTTATCTATTTCATCAACAAGCAAGACAGCCCTTTCATTAGAAGTGAAGGCCTCCCACATTTTTCCTTTTTGAATGTAGTTTGAGATATCTTTTACTCTTTCATCTCCAAGTTGTGAGTCACGTAATCTTGTTACTGCATCATATTCATAAAGACCTTGTCTTGCTTTAGTTGTAGATTTTATATGCCATTCTATTAATGGCATATTGAGTGATTCAGCAACCTGCTCAGCAAGCATGGTCTTACCAGTGCCAGGTTCACCTTTGATAAGTAACGGCTTTTCAAGCTCTATAGCAGCGTTAACAGCCATACTAAGATCTTCAGTCGAGATGTAAGAATCAGTCCCTTTAAATTTCATAATTGTTCCTTTTAAAAATTATCGTGACTTTATCACAAACTAAAAAAATCACTAGCCATCTTTTGGGGAGATAGACCTTCCAAATAATAAAGATTTACTATGTTGAAACTAACAATTTTATTAATCTGCTGACTTAATCTTTCTTACACTCATTAGCAATAGAATTGAAGAGAAGATTTCAATAAATATTGCTGACATTAAAAATTCAGTTCCGTGAATAAGGGCTGCATATATTCTAAATATTGCTGCAGAGCCTAGTAGAGAAATAGTAGCATAAATCCAAACATGCTCATTTCTGTAAGCACCTATGATGGACATAAGACCTGCAGTAAAAAAGAATGAAGTGAAATCACCTATTTGAGTATTACCTCCCTCTCCTTCCAATAAAGACATCGATAATCCAGCAGCTGCCGACGAAGGATCTATTATCCAGTTAAATGCTGATAGCATCATAATTGCCCCTATGATTCCGGGAATTAACCTAGCCCACATGTTTTATCCTCAATTTGGTTGAACTTTTATAATCTCTCCTCCGCTTCCGTCAGTCGCCAGAAGGATTGCCCCATTTGGAAGAAATGCTATGTCTCTTATCCTGCTTAAATCATCAAATATTATATGCTCCTCAATTATTTGATTACCTTCTAACTCTAACCTTCTAACACTTCCAGGTTTCATAGAAGAGACAAATATACTTCCTGTCCATTCAGGGAATAATTCTTTGTCATAAAGCATCATTCCCGAGGGTGCTATTGAAGGTACCCAGTATTTTATAGGCTGTTCCATTCCTTTCATCTCAGTGAATGGAGAAATGATTGAACCATTATAATCCTTACCATAAGTTATAGCAGGCCAGCCATAATTGTTTCCTGGTTTGATAATATTTATTTCATCTCCACCCATTGGTCCATGCTCTAAACCATAAATATTTCCTTGATAATTTATTATGCCTTGGGGATTTCTGTGTCCATAAGACCAAATTTCAGGAAGAGCATTTGAGTTTCCAGAAAATGGATTATCTTCAGGCAAAGAACCATCGGAGTTGATCCTTACAATCTTCCCAAAATGATTATCTAGTGTTTGGGCTTTTTCGCGATAGTTGAAACCATCGCCATTGGTGATAAGCAAAGTACCATCATTCATGAACACCATTTTGGCTCCATAATGAAGAGCGGTATTTCGAGAAGGAAAGGCGCTGTAAATTTCTTTAATATCTTTTAGCTCATTATTGGAGAGGACGGCCCTGATAACTTTCAAAGTGTTGGTTTTTGTGCCTTCATCACGGGCAGAAAATGCTAAGTACAAAACTTTATTATTTTGAAAATCTGGATCTAAAACCACACCAGACATTCCGCCTTGCCCTTTGAAAAGAACTTCAGGTGTGCCTGCTACTGGAGCTAAAAGTAACTTACCATCTTTTATTTGCCTTAAGCTACCCGATAATTCTGTAAAAATAATATTCCTATCATCAATCACAGCGAGACTCCAAGGCCTATCAAGACCTTCAGCTATTACTGTGTAGTTGTAATCAGCTTCCTCTGATCTAAGAAATAGAGTTAGCACTGAGATCAGTATTACAAATAAAAATTTGTTATGTTTCATTTTCACCTTTACTGGTTTGCATAAGACTATAGATGTATCCACCAAGGCATCCGCATATTGTCATACACAACTTGCCGATATTTGTTCTTGATCCGGAGATGGGTTCCAAGTTGTCTAAAGCGAATGGTAGGAAAATCATTAAAAAGAGCATAGACATTCCGCCTGCAAGAACATAAGGAAATGTCCTATTCATCCAAATTTTTCTAGATATTAGTTTTGTACAAAACAAAAACAGAATCAAGGGTATTGAAATTAGTAGATAGAGTGGTATCTGAGAGTTAAAGTTCATACCAACTACATCTTTCAAGAAAGTAGAAGTTACTAAATTAAAATCTATTGGCATATTCAGAGAACTGAGCCATAGAAGATTGCTTGATGTTGATACAACTACAACCAGTATTGTTACAACTAAGGCAGCTAATAATAGATCAAAGAAAGTTCTAATCATCTTGGGATTGATTTTGAGCTTCCATCATAGCTTTTATCAACATCCTGTTTTGATCTTCTCTTTCTTCCATTCTTTCTATTATACCATTCTCAATCTTAAGCTCTTCAAGGATTTGTCTATTATCAAAGCCTAGAATAGGCGCTAGAGTTCGTGGAAACTCTTTTTGTCCTTTTAAGTTAGCTGGGGGTTTTGGCATTCTCATTTTACCTAACTCGGGATGGTCTATTTCAACAATTGAACCTTGTTCAATGACCTGAGGGTCAAGATGAACTTTGTTTAAATCATTGCAAAGTGAAGCTGAGATTCCTTCATTATCCATTTTATCTTCGAGTTCTTTGCAAGATAAATTCCTAGTAATTTTATTTATTTCCTCTGTTAATTCTTCTTTATTAATAATTCTAGAAACAAGATTGTTATACTTTTCGTCTAAGTGTAATGAGAGGCTAAATACTTCACAAAATTTTGTGAATACTTCATCATTTGCAATAATTATTAAAACTACCCCTCCATCTTTAGTTTCATAAACCTCGAATAGATCTGCAAGTTCACCTAAATTTATACCGCCTTCCTCAAATGTATGATTCATCATTAGATCGGGCCAATTGTAGTAGAGTGCAGATTCCATCATAGATATTGGAAGATATTGACCTCCTTCTCCATTGGCTTTTTGATATAAAGCGGCTGAAATTGCTTGAGCACTTGTTAATCCAGTTACCTTGTCATAAATAATTGTTCTTATCAATTCGGGAAATTCACTATTTTGAGCATGAGGAATTCCAACAGTTCCTTGGATCAATGGATCATATACTTTCTTTTCTTTATAGGGTCCAGATTGTCCGTAACCTGATATCGAACAATATATCAAATCAGGTTTAATCTTTTTCAAAGTCTCATAATCAATTCCAAGTTTTTTAACTATACCTGGCCTATAGTTTTCAATTAATATGTCAGCAGTTGACACTAGTTCCAGTAAAACTGATAAATCTTCTTCATTTTTGAAATCTAGGCATATACATTTCTTGTTTCTATTTAGAGTAGAAAACATGGCTCCCATACCATCTTTAATAGTTCCCATAAACCTAGCAAGGTCTCCAATACCTGGTGGTTCAATCTTTATGACCTCTGCGCCTTGATCGGCAAGCATCATTCCAGCAAAAGGTCCCGAGACTGTTGAAGTTAATTCAAGTACTCTAACTCCTTTAAATGGTCCGCTCATATCTCCCCCTAAAAAATATAGTGTTTTATAATAGTGCTCATAATGCCACTTATTCAAGAACAATTTTTTGATATCGGAGCCAATTTGACACATAAGTCCTTTACGGAAGACTTAGATTCTGTGCTAGCAGAAGCAAATAAACTGGGAGTTAGAAGACTCTCTGTTACCGGAAGTTCTCTGAAAGAGAGCATAGAGGCTTTCGAAATTAGTCAACTGTATCCCGAAACTTGTATTTCTACCGCAGGAATACATCCACACAATGCAAAGGAATATTCTCATGAGTCCTTTAGTGAAATAAAAGATCTATTAAAAAATGATTTGGTTAAATCAATAGGAGAAACTGGTTTAGATTTTAATAGAAATTTTTCATCTCCAGAAGATCAACAAAAGAGCTTTGAAGCTCACCTTGAATTATCCATTGAATTAAGCAAACCATTATTTCTTCATGAGAGGGATGCCCATGAAAAATTTGTTGAAATTACTTCACCATATTTAAAAGATTTGCCTAAGAGTGTTGTGCACTGTTTCACCGGAACAGAAGAAGCATTACTAAAATATCTTGATATGGGATTCTATATAGGAATAACAGGCTGGTTATGTGATGAAAGAAGAGGAAAACATTTGGAAAAGCTTATATCTCTAATACCATTAGAAAAATTAATGATTGAAACTGATGCGCCCTATCTTCTGCCTAGAGATATGGGAATAGATAATTCGTCTAGAAATGAACCAAAATATCTAAATCATATTGCAAGAAAAGTTGCAGAGTTTAGAAAAGAAAGTGAAGAATTAGTATTTACTGCTATTTATATGAATTCATTAGACTTTTTTGATATATCAGTCTAAAAGTTTATATACTTTCTCTTTATCGAAAGGCCATAGCAACTCTTTTTCACCATAGAGAATAACTGGAATTTTATCCCAGTATTTCTCAACATATGTTCTTTTTGAATATATATCTACAGTAGTCAATATGCAGTCTTTAAGATTTATCTGAGAAAGTAATAATTGAGCTTCTCTGCATAAATTACAGTCTTTTCCAGAGACTAGGATAAGCTCCTTCAAACTATAGAACCCGAAGAAATTAATCTCTCATATTCATTTCTATCAATACCTATTGATTCTAATATTTCTTTTGAATGTTCACCTGCAATGGCGGGTGGTAATGTAATTTCATTTTGAGTTCTATCGAATCTTGGTGCAGGTGCGGGTTGGGTTACTCCTTCAATTTCAATAAATGTTTGTCGTGCAATATTATGCGGATGCATAGGTGCTTCACTCATATCTAATACAGGTGCAAAACATACATCACTTCCTTCCATAAGATCGCACCACTCCTCTCTTGTCTTTGTTAAAAAAACATTCTTGATAAGTTGTTTTTTATTTTGCCAAGTATCTCTTTTCATTTGATCTCCAAAGTCCTCTTGAGACAACTCTGCCTTTTCACAAAGCAAGGCATAAAATTGAGGTTCAATCGACCCAATTGATACATATTTTCCATCCTTACACTCGTAAGTATCATAAAAATGAGCTGCTCCATCTAAAAGATTAGTTTGACGTTCCAGGTTCCAGAATCCTGATTGATGCATTGAATACATCATGGTCATTAGTAGAGAAGATCCATCAGTCATGGCTGCATCAATGACCTGCCCTTTACCGGAATTCTTAGTCTCTAAGAGAGCGGCCACAATACCTAAAGCCAATAACATACCACCGCCTCCAAAATCTCCAATGAGATTTAAAGGTGGAACGGGTGGAGAATCATTTCTTCCTATTGCAGCTAAAGCTCCTGACAAAGCAATATAGTTAATATCATGTCCAGCTGCATTCGCTAATGGTCCAGTTTGACCCCATCCAGTCATTCTTCCAAAAACTACTTTCTCATTCCTTTTTTGGCATACATCAGGTCCTAGCCCTAATCTTTCCATTACACCAGGCCTGAAACCTTCAAAAATAGCGTCTGCACTTTCGACTAACTTCAATACTACCTCTACTCCGTCTTCGCTCTTTAAGTCTACAGCGATTGATTTCTTCCCACGGTTTGCTGGTTCTTCTCTTGAACCTGTCCCTGCAGCCGAAGCTCTGTCAACTCTTATAATCTCTGCTCCAAGATCAGCCAGGATCATTCCACAGAACGGTCCAGGGCCTATTCCAGCCATTTCAATAATCTTGAATCCCTTTAGTGGTCCCATACTAGTCTCCTGTCAATTTTTCTTTTCCCAACGGTTTAAAATAAAGAATCAGTTGGGGTAACAACGTTAATGCCCCTAATAATGCCATAATCATCGCTAATGATACAAAGAACCCAAAGTAGACACTTGGATTGAAGTTAGAAGTTGAAAATACTAAAAACCCAAGAATTATTGTTAATGACGTATAAAACATTGCCCTACCTATGGTTCTATGACTATCTTTCATGGCTTGAACATAGATTCCAGAAACTTTAAATTCTTTTTTAAATCTATGAATATAGTGGATTGTATTATCTACAGCCATACCAACGCTGATAGCGGCAACAGTGATGGTCATAATATCCAGTGGTATTGAAAAAATACCCATAGTTCCCAATACAACTCCTGCTGCCAATAGATTAGGAATAATCCCAATAATGGATAAATACAAAGAACGAAAAAGAATTAAAAACATTAAAAAAATAATACTAAAGACAATAACAATAGTTCCTATCTGCGAATCGAATAAGCTTTGTAACATATTGTTATAAAGCACTGCTAAGCCAGTCAGTCTAAATTGTTCTTCTTCCAAACTGTAATCTGTTTTTAAAGTCTCAGAAATTTCATACAAGAGTTCATTTCGATTCAGGCCCTCGGCAGACTCAATCACCCTGGCAGATATCCGTACTTGATTTTCATCGTTGCTAATATAAGAACTCAATAAATTCTCTTTAATTTCTTCTGGAAGCATGTTTTTAACCAGAGCTAAATCTAGCTCCGACAAAGGTTCACCATCTTTTAATTCAGTAGCTACTTTTATACCACTTGCAACAGAAAGAACTTTTCCTATTTCCGGTAAAGAGTCTAAGTAGTCATGAATCTGCTCAAGCTTTTCTAAAGAAATAGTATTCCACCAGTAGCCATTATTAATTGATTCTTCATCTTCAAAACCAAAGTCATCATCAAAAGACTCTTCTTCTATATCAGTTATCCAATTTTTGGGTGCATTGATAACAACATCTAATGGTGCTGTACCGCCAAGTTTGTTATCAAGTAAGTCCATGCCTTTATAGATTTCTGTAGATGGCTTGAAATAGTCTATAAATCTATTCTCCACTGTAAGTTGGTTGATGCCGTATATCGATATACAAAATAAAATAATTCCGATAAGACTAACGTAATTCCCTAATTTTTCAGTTAACTTAGAAAAAGCTACAGTTACCCCTTTGCTGAAATCTTTCGATTCTTGGTCAAGACTAGAGGTAAAAAGTAGGCTGAATACTGGAAAAAGAACAAAGGAAAAAATAAAAGCAAAAAATATTCCTGCAACCATCATCTTACCAAAGTCCATTACAGGTTTAATTTCACTCACTCCTAAAGAGGCAAAAGCTATGATTGTAGTTAGAGCAGTATAAAAACAAGGTTTTAACATTTGTTCTACAGTTAAAGCTACTAAATCCCTTTTTTCGAGTGAAGGATTAATCTCGTATAGCTCTTGATATCGAACAATTAAATGTATTGTTAATGAGATTGATATTATTAATAGAAGTGAGATGAAATTTGAAGAAACTACTGTAACCCTCCAGTCCATCCAGCCCAGAAAGCCAATAACGAAAAGAGCAATTAAAGCACTTGAAACTAAGGGCATTGCAACCCAACGTAATTTTTTAAAAATGATACTCAAAGTTATAACAAACATAATCAGTACACCAATAGCGAAATATTGAAGATCGGTTTTTATAAAACTAATCATGTCAGAAGCAATCATTGCGGTGCCGCCAAGGTATATATCACCGTTATCTTTAAAACTTTCTATGGCATTTCTTGTCGACTCAATTAGCGCGTCTCTATCTATAGATGCTTGTGAATTGAGTGTTTTTATTTCCTCATTTATATTTTTTAGCTGTAAATCATGAGTAGAAGGTAAATATTGTTCAGAATTTATCAAGTCAAGAATTTGATAACGTTTATTAATAGCTTCTTCGTAAGAATCATTACTTTCTAGCAATAATTGCATTGCGGTATAAGTTGCATCTTTGTCCGTGAGTAATTCTGTGTATAAGGGGCTATTTTTAAATTCTAGCCTTGCTAAATCTTTATCAGTGCCTTCATCTTCAATAGTCCGAAGATTATCAGCTAGTTCACTCATACTCATTTTAGGACTGAAAAGTAAAGGTGCATCTAAATAACTAAGAACTGAATCTACTCCTTCGATTTGTTCAAAAACATCTACCATTTCTCTCACTTGAGAAATAGTCTCATTAGAAAATAGGTCTTCTGTTGGTTTAAAGATTACGATTAAAAAGTCAGATGAAGCATAATCAGAATTTACTTCTCTATAATATTTGAGATCATCATCACTCTCTAATACTAGAGAATCGGATGAGGCATCTAGCTTAAAGTTATTAAGATTTAATACAGAGAAAGATAAAGCGATAAGAAAAGAAATAAAAAGTATCTTTGGGTAAGATGTAATGAATTTAGAAAAGACCTTAGACATCTTTATATTTTATCTTGTTTTGCATTAGCACCCATATGCACGTGCCCTCTTTCTTCAGCTAAATCAATCTGCAATTGTCTTTGAGAGAATCTTTCCTTATCTTTTTTAGAAGAAACGTTGTAACACTTATGGCAAGATACTCCCTTTTCGTAATGTTTTGATTCAAGATCAGTTTTTGATAGAGGTCTTCTGCAACCAAAACATTGAAGAAAATTTCCTGGTCTTAAATTCTTATCTACAGTTACTCTCTCATCAAAAACAAAACATTCGCCTTCCCATAAGTTTTCATCTTGAGCATCTTTGAGATATCTTAAAATACCACCGTCTAGTTGATAAACATCTTTAAAGCCCTCGTTCATCATGAAAGAAGAGGCTATTTCGCATCTAATACCTCCCGTGCAAAACATAGCTATCTTTTTATTTTTAACATTAGACAACTCTTTATCAATGAAATCAGGAAATTCAGTTAGATTATCCATCTTAGGAATAATAGAGTTATTAAAGGTACCTATTTCTGTTTCGTAATTATTCCTGACATCAAGAATAATTGTATTGGGATCTGTAATTAATTTATTCCAATCCAGATGATTTAAATGTTTACCTCTTGCAGTGACTGGATCAAAATCACCCTTTAATGGTAGCAATCTATTTCTGCACTTAATTTTTAATCTCTTGAAAGGTAATGACTCAGAAGAAGACCAAGTTTCTTCTTTTATAGTTAATTTAAATTTCTTTTCCAATAAGGCAACTAACTCAATTAAAGCTTTTTTCTTTCCCGATAAAGTAGTGTT